>NC_008576.1:277500-896000 GCF_000014865.1 Magnetococcus marinus MC-1 | reverse complement strand
CTGTCGGCGGGTACCGACAATGGCGATGGCACCTGGACCCTGGAAGCCGGGGATCTGGATGGCCTCTCCGCCACCGTGGATGGCAACGTCTCCGGTGTGTTTGACATGGGCGTTACGGTTAATGTGCTGGATGTCGATGGTGACAGCGGTGGGGATGATACCACCAGCAGCTCCACCAGCTTTACCCTGACGGTGAATCCCGATGCCGATGAGGTGACCTTTACCGCAGGCAGCGCCAGCGGTGCCGAGGATAGCTGGATTGATGTGAACTCCAGCTTTGCCGTCACCGATACCGACGGCTCCGAGGCGGTGACCGGCGTGACCATCACCGGCATTCCTGAGGGTGCGACCCTGCAAATGGCCGATGGCACCCCCATTGAGATCACCGATGGTTCCGCCACCCTGAGCATGGATCAAGTCACCGACAATGGCGATGGCAGCTACAGCCTAGCTGGCTTGCAGGTGATGGCCCCGGCGGACTCCAACGAAAACTTTGAGTTAGGCATCCGCGTCACCACCACCGACGACAATGGGGTGAGCACCGACAGCGAAATCACCACGGGCAGCATCTCCGTCGAGGTGGCCTCGGTGGCCGATGCCCCTGACTTGAGCGCCGCTGATGCCACAGGCAATGAAGATGCCACCACCATCCCTCTGAACATTGAGACCGCCATCACCGATATGGATGGCTCTGAGTCCATCACCTCGGTGGTGATCTCGGGTGTGCCCGATACCGTTACCCTGTCGGCGGGTACCGACAATGGCGATGGCACCTGGACCCTGGAAGCCGGGGATCTGGATGGCCTCTCCGCCACCGTGGATGGCAACGTCTCCGGTGTGTTTGACATGGGCGTTACGGTTAATGTGCTGGATGTCGATGGTGACAGCGGTGGGGATGATACCACCAGCAGCTCCACCAGCTTTACCCTGACGGTGAATCCCGATGCCGATGAGGTGACCTTTACCGCAGGCAGCGCCAGCGGTGCCGAGGATAGCTGGATTGATGTGAACTCCAGCTTTGCCATCACCGATACCGATGGCTCCGAGGCGGTGACCGGCGTGACCATCACCGGCATTCCTGAGGGTGCGACCCTGCAAATGGCCGATGGCACCCCCATTGAGATCACCGATGGTTCCGCCACCCTGAGCATGGATCAAGTCACCGACAATGGCGATGGCAGCTACAGCCTAGCTGGCTTGCAGGTGATGGCCCCGGCGGATTCCAACGACAACTTTGAGTTAGGCATCCGCGTCACCACCACCGACGACAATGGTGCGACTACCGACAGCGAAATCACCAATGGCACCATCTCCGTGGAGGTGGCCTCGGTGGCTGATGCGCCAGAATTGAGCGCGGGGGATGTGACCGGCGGTGAAGATGCCACCACCATCCCCTTGGATATCGCCTCTGCGGTTACCGATATGGATGGCTCTGAGTCCATCACCTCGGTGGTGATCTCGGGTGTGCCCGATACCGTCACCCTGTCGGCGGGTACCGACAATGGCGATGGCACCTGGACCCTGGAAGCCGGGGATCTGGATGGCCTCTCCGCCACCGTGGATGGCAACGTCTCCGGTGTGTTTGACATGGGCGTTACGGTTAATGTGCTGGATGCCGATGGTGACAGCGGTGGGGATGATACCAGCAGCGCCTCCACCAGCTTTACCCTGACGGTGAATCCCGATGCCGATGAGGTGACCTTTACCGCAGGCAGCGCCAGCGGTGCCGAGGATAGCTGGATTGATGTGAACTCCAGCTTTGCCGTCACCGATACCGACGGCTCCGAGGCGGTGACCGGCGTGACCATCACCGGCATTCCTGAGGGTGCGACCCTGCAAATGGCCGATGGCACCCCCATTGAGATCACCGATGGTTCCGCCACCCTGAGCATGGATCAAGTCACCGACAATGGCGATGGCAGCTACAGCCTAGCTGGCTTGCAGGTGATGGCCCCGGCGGACTCCAACGAAAACTTTGAGTTAGGCATCCGCGTCACCACCACCGACGACAATGGGGTGAGCACCGACAGCGAAATCACCAATGGCACCATCTCCGTAGAGGTCTCCTCGGTGGCCGATGCGCCAGAATTGAGCGCGGGGGATGTGACCGGCGGTGAAGATGCCACCACCATCCCCTTGGATATCGCCTCTGCGGTTACCGATATGGATGGTTCTGAGTCCATCACCTCGGTGGTGATCTCGGGTGTGCCCGATACCGTCACCCTCTCGGCGGGTACCGACAATGGCGATGGCACCTGGACCCTGGAAGCCGGAGATCTGGATGGCCTCTCCGCCACCGTGGATGGCAACGTCTCCGGTGTGTTTGACATGGGCGTTACGGTTAATGTGCTGGATGCCGATGGTGACAGCGGTGGGGATGATACCAGCAGCGCCTCCACCAGCTTTACCCTGACGGTGAATCCCGATGCCGATGAGGTGACCTTTACCGCAGGCAGCGCCAGCGGTGCCGAGGATAGCTGGATTGATGTGAATTCCAGCTTTGCCGTCACCGATACCGACGGCTCCGAGGCGGTGACCGGCGTGACCATCACCGGTATTCCTGAGGGTGCGACCCTGCAAATGGCCGATGGCACCCCCATTGAGATCACCGATGGTTCCGCCACCCTGAGCATGGATCAAGTCACCGACAATGGCGATGGCAGCTACAGCCTAGCTGGCTTGCAGGTGATGGCCCCGGCGGACTCCAACGAAAACTTTGAGTTAGGCATCCGCGTCACCACCACCGACGACAATGGGGTGAGCACCGACAGCGAAATCACCAATGGCACCATCTCCGTAGAGGTCTCCTCGGTGGCCGATGCGCCAGAATTGAGCGCGGGGGATGTGACCGGCGGTGAAGATGCCACCACCATCCCCTTGGATATCGCCTCTGCGGTTACCGATATGGATGGCTCTGAGTCCATCACTTCGGTGGTGATCTCGGGTGTGCCCGATACCGTCACCCTGTCGGCGGGTACCGACAATGGCGATGGCACCTGGACCCTGGAAGCCGGGGATCTGGATGGCCTCTCCGCCACCGTGGATGGCAACGTCTCCGGTGTGTTTGACATGGGCGTTACGGTTAATGTGCTGGATGCCGATGGTGACAGCGGTGGGGATGATACCAGCAGCGCCTCCACCAGCTTTACCCTGACGGTGAATCCCGATGCCGATGAGGTGACCTTTACCGCAGGCAGCGCCAGCGGTGCCGAGGATAGCTGGATTGATGTGAACTCCAGCTTTGCCGTCACCGATACCGATGGCTCCGAGGCGGTGACCGGCGTGACCATCACCGGTATTCCTGAGGGTGCGACCCTGCAAATGGCCGATGGCACCCCCATTGAGATCACCGATGGTTCCGCCACCCTGAGCATGGATCAAGTCACCGACAATGGCGATGGCAGCTACAGCCTAGCTGGCTTGCAGGTGATGGCCCCGGCGGACTCCAACGAAAACTTTGAGTTAGGCATCCGCGTCACCACCACCGACGACAATGGGGTGAGCACCGATAGTGAAATCACCAATGGCACCATCTCCGTCGAGGTGGCCTCGGTGGCTGATGCCCCTGAGTTGAGCGCGGGGGATGTGACCGGCGGTGAAGATGCCACCACCATCCCCTTGGATATCGCCTCTGCGGTTACCGATATGGATGGCTCTGAGTCCATCACCTCGGTGGTGATCTCGGGTGTGCCCGATACCGTCACCCTGTCGGCGGGTACCGACAATGGCGATGGCACCTGGACCCTGGAAGCCGGGGATCTGGATGGCCTCTCTGCCACCGTGGATGGCAACGTCTCCGGTGTGTTTGACATGGGCGTTACGGTTAATGTGCTGGATGTCGATGGTGACAGCGGTGGGGATGATACCACCAGCAGCTCCACCAGCTTTACCCTGACGGTGAATCCCGATGCCGATGAGGTGACCTTTACCGCAGGCAGCGCCAGCGGTGCCGAGGATAGCTGGATTGATGTGAACTCCAGCTTTGCCGTCACCGATACCGACGGCTCCGAGGCGGTGACCGGCGTGACCATCACCGGCATTCCTGAGGGTGCGACCCTGCAAATGGCCGATGGCACCCCCATTGAGATCACCGATGGTTCCGCCACCCTGAGCATGGATCAAGTCACCGACAATGGCGATGGCAGCTACAGCCTAGCTGGCTTGCAGGTGATGGCCCCGGCGGACTCCAACGAAAACTTTGAGTTAGGCATCCGCGTCACCACCACCGACGATAATGGGGTGAGCACCGACAGCGAAATCACCAATGGCAGCATCTCCGTCGAGGTCTCCTCGGTGGCCGATGCGCCAGAATTGAGCGCGGGGGATGTGACCGGCGGTGAAGATGCCACCACCATCCCCTTGGATATCGCCTCTGCGGTTACCGATATGGATGGCTCTGAGTCCATCACCTCGGTGGTGATCTCGGGTGTGCCCGATACCGTCACCCTCTCGGCGGGTACCGACAATGGCGATGGCACCTGGACCCTGGAAGCCGGGGATCTGGATGGCCTCTCCGCCACCGTGGATGGCAACGTCTCCGGTGTGTTTGACATGGGCGTTACGGTTAATGTGCTGGATGCCGATGGTGACAGCGGTGGGGATGATACCAGCAGCGCCTCCACCAGCTTTACCCTGACGGTGAATCCCGATGCCGATGAGGTGACCTTTACCGCAGGCAGCGCCAGCGGTGCCGAGGATAGCTGGATTGATGTGAACTCCAGCTTTGCCGTCACCGATACCGACGGCTCCGAGGCGGTGACCGGCGTGACCATCACCGGCATTCCTGAGGGTGCGACCTTGCAAATGGCCGATGGCACCCCCATTGAGATCACCGATGGTTCCGCCACCCTGAGCATGGATCAAGTCACCGACAATGGCGATGGCAGCTACAGCCTAGCTGGCTTGCAGGTGATGGCCCCGGCGGACTCCAACGAAAACTTTGAGTTAGGCATCCGCGTCACCACCACCGACGACAATGGGGTGAGCACCGACAGCGAAATCACCACGGGCAGCATCTCCGTGGAGGTGGCCTCGGTGGCTGATGCGCCAGAATTGAGCGCCGCTGATGCCACAGGCAATGAAGATGCCACCACCATCCCTCTGAACATTGAGACCGCCATCACCGATATGGATGGCTCTGAGTCCATCACCTCGGTGGTGATCTCGGGTGTGCCCGATACCGTCACCCTCTCGGCGGGTACCGACAATGGCGATGGCACCTGGACCCTGGAAGCCGGGGATCTGGATGGCCTCTCCGCCACCGTGGATGGCAACGTCTCCGGTGTGTTTGACATGGGCGTTACGGTTAATGTGCTGGATGCCGATGGTGACAGCGGTGGGGATGATACCAGCAGCGCCTCCACCAGCTTTACCCTGACGGTGAATCCCGATGCCGATGAGGTGACCTTTACCGCAGGCAGCGCCAGCGGTGCCGAGGATAGCTGGATTGATGTGAACTCCAGCTTTGCCGTCACCGATACCGACGGCTCCGAGGCGGTGACCGGCGTGACCATTACCGGCATTCCTGAGGGTGCGACCCTGCAAATGGCCGATGGTACCCCCATTGAGATCACCGATGGTTCCGCCACCCTGAGCATGGATCAAGTCACCGACAATGGCGATGGCAGCTACAGCCTAGCTGGCTTGCAGGTGATGGCCCCGGCGGACTCCAACGAAAACTTTGAGTTAGGCATCCGCGTCACCACCACCGACGACAATGGGGTGAGCACCGACAGCGAAATCACCACGGGCAGCATCTCCGTGGAGGTGGCCTCGGTGGCTGATGCGCCAGAATTGAGCGCCGCTGATGCCTCAGGCAATGAAGATGCCACCACCATCCCCTTGGATATCGCCGCTGCGGTCACCGATACCGATGGTTCGGAGTCCATCACCTCGGTGGTGATCTCCGATGTGCCCGATACCGTCACCCTGTCGGCGGGTACCGACAATGGGGATGGCACTTGGACCCTCTCGGTGGAGGATCTGGACGGTCTTTCTGCCACGGTGGATGGTGATGTCTCTGGCGTCTTTAATATGGGCGTTACGGTCAATGTGCTGGATGTCGATGGTGACAGCGGTGGGGATGATACCACATCGGTCTCTTCACAGTTTACCCTGACGGTCAACCCAGAAGCGGATGGGGTGGAGATCACCGCCGGCAGCGCATCCGGTAGCGAAGATCAGTGGATCTCCGTCAATGAGCCCACCTTTATTATTCAAGACAGTGACGGGTCTGAATCGGTCACGGGGGTTACCATCACCGGTATTCCTGAAGGGACCGAACTGCGTTTGGCCGATGGCACTGAGATCACCGTGGAGGCCGATGGCACTGCCGTTATCCCCATGGGTGCGGTCTCTGAAACCGCTACCGAGGGAACCTTTACCATTGATGGTTTGGAGATCAAGGCACCCAGCGACTCCAATGTGGACTTCTCCTTGGGCATTACGGTCGAAACCACCGACACCAACGGTGTAACCAGTGATACGGTGCTGGATAGTGGTGCGATCAATGTTGAAGTGGTTTCGGTCGCGGATGCACCGGATCTGGTGGCCAACGATGTCACCGGCAATGAAGATGCCGCCACCATTAACCTAGATATCGCCACTGCGGTTACCGATGTGGATGGTTCTGAATCCATTAGCTCGGTGGTCATTACCAATGTTCCTGAGAGCATGACGCTGAGTGCCGGTACCGACAATGGCGATGGCACCTGGACCCTGGAGGTTGGCGATCTGGAGGGCTTGACCGCCAGTGTGGAGGGCGATCTTTCCGGCAGTTGGGACCTTGGGGTTACGGTTAATGTGCTGGATGCCGACGCCGACGGTGCCGCTGGGGATGATGTGACCAGCCGCAGCACCAACTTTACCGTAACGGTTACGCCGGATGCCGATGGTGTCACCATTACCGATGGCAGTGGCTCTGGGGTTGAAGATCAATGGATCTCCGTCAATGAGCCCTTGTTTGAGATTCAAGATACCGATGGTTCTGAAACGGTAACGGGCGTGACCATCACGGGCATTCCTGAAGGTGCTGAAGTACGCATGGATGACGGTACAGCCATTGAAGTGACCGATGGTAGTGCCACCATTCCCATGTCGTATGTGACCGATCTTGGGGATAATACGTTCACCATCAATGGTCTGGAAGTCAAAGCCCCGGCGGATTCGAATGCTAATTTCTCCCTGGGTATCGACATTGAAACCACAGATAGCAATGGCGTTACCAGCGACACCACCATTGATAGCGGCTCGATCAGCATTGAGGTTATCAGCGATGCTGATGCCCCCGACTTGAGCGCGGGGGATGTAACCGGCGGTGAAGATGCCACCACCATCCCCTTGGATATCGCCTCTGCGGTTACCGATATGGATGGCTCTGAGTCCATCACCTCGGTGGTGATCTCGGGTGTGCCCGACACCGTCACCCTCTCGGCGGGTACCGACAATGGCGATGGCACCTGGACCCTGGAAGCCGGGGATCTGGATGGCCTCTCTGCCACCGTGGATGGCAACGTCTCCGGTGTGTTTGACATGGGCGTTACGGTTAATGTGCTGGATGCCGATGGTGACAGCGGTGGGGATGATACCACCAGCGCCTCCACCAGCTTTACCCTGACGGTGAATCCCGATGCCGATGAGGTGACCTTTACCGCAGGCAGCGCCAGCGGTGCCGAGGATAGCTGGATTGATGTGAACTCCAGCTTTGCCGTCACCGATACCGACGGCTCCGAGGCGGTGACCGGCGTGACCATCACCGGCATTCCTGAGGGTGCGACCCTGCAAATGGCCGATGGCACCCCCATTGAGATCACCGATGGTTCCGCCACCCTGAGCATGGATCAAGTCACCGACAATGGCGATGGCAGCTACAGCCTAGCTGGCTTGCAGGTGATGGCCCCGGCGGACTCCAACGAAAACTTTGAGTTAGGCATCCGCGTCACCACCACCGACGACAATGGGGTGAGCACCGATACCGAGATCACCAATGGCAGCATCTCCGTGGAGGTGGCCTCGGTGGCTGATGCGCCAGAGTTGAGCGCGGGGGATGTGACCGGCGGTGAAGATGCCACCACCATCCCCTTGGATATCGCCTCTGCGGTTACCGATATGGATGGTTCTGAGTCCATCACCTCGGTGGTGATCTCGGGTGTGCCCGATACCGTCACCCTCTCGGCGGGTACCGACAATGGCGATGGCACCTGGACCCTGGAAGCCGGGGATCTGGATGGCCTCTCCGCCACCGTGGATGGCAACGTCTCCGGTGTGTTTGACATGGGCGTTACGGTTAATGTGCTGGATGCCGATGGTGACAGCGGTGGGGATGATACCAGCAGCGCCTCCACCAGCTTTACCCTGACGGTGAATCCCGATGCCGATGAGGTGACCTTTACCGCAGGCAGCGCCAGCGGTGCCGAGGATAGCTGGATTGATGTGAACTCCAGCTTTGCCGTCACCGATACCGACGGCTCCGAGGCGGTGACCGGCGTGACCATCACCGGCATTCCTGAGGGTGCGACCCTGCAAATGGCCGATGGCACCCCCATTGAGATCACCGATGGTTCCGCCACCCTGAGCATGGATCAAGTCACCGACAATGGCGATGGCAGCTACAGCCTAGCTGGCTTGCAGGTGATGGCCCCGGCGGATTCCAACGACAACTTTGAGTTAGGCATCCGCGTCACCACCACCGACGACAATGGTGCGACTACCGACAGCGAAATCACCAATGGCACCATCTCCGTGGAGGTGGCCTCGGTGGCTGATGCGCCAGAATTGAGCGCGGGGGATGTGACCGGCGGTGAAGATGCCACCACCATCCCCTTGGATATCGCCTCTGCGGTTACCGATATGGATGGCTCTGAGTCCATCACCTCGGTGGTGATCTCGGGTGTGCCCGATACCGTCACCCTGTCGGCGGGTACCGACAATGGCGATGGCACCTGGACCCTGGAAGCCGGGGATCTGGATGGCCTCTCCGCCACCGTGGATGGCAACGTCTCCGGTGTGTTTGACATGGGCGTTACGGTTAATGTGCTGGATGCCGATGGTGACAGCGGTGGGGATGATACCAGCAGCGCCTCCACCAGCTTTACCCTGACGGTGAATCCCGATGCCGATGAGGTGACCTTTACCGCAGGCAGCGCCAGCGGTGCCGAGGATAGCTGGATTGATGTGAACTCCAGCTTTGCCGTCACCGATACCGACGGCTCCGAGGCGGTGACCGGCGTGACCATCACCGGCATTCCTGAGGGTGCGACCCTGCAAATGGCCGATGGCACCCCCATTGAGATCACCGATGGTTCCGCCACCCTGAGCATGGATCAAGTCACCGACAATGGCGATGGCAGCTACAGCCTAGCTGGCTTGCAGGTGATGGCCCCGGCGGATTCCAACGACAACTTTGAGTTAGGCATCCGCGTCACCACCACCGACGACAATGGTGCGACTACCGACAGCGAAATCACCACAGGCACCATCTCCGTGGAGGTGGCCTCGGTGGCTGATGCGCCAGAATTGAGCGCGGGGGATGTGACCGGCGGTGAAGATGCCACCACCATCCCCTTGGATATCGCCTCTGCGGTTACCGATATGGATGGCTCTGAGTCCATCACCTCGGTGGTGATCTCGGGTGTGCCCGATACCGTCACCCTGTCGGCGGGTACCGACAATGGCGATGGCACCTGGACCCTGGAAGCCGGGGATCTGGATGGCCTCTCCGCCACCGTGGATGGCAACGTCTCCGGTGTGTTTGACATGGGCGTTACGGTTAATGTGCTGGATGCCGATGGTGACAGCGGTGGGGATGATACCAGCAGCAGCTCCACCAGCTTTACCCTGACGGTGAATCCCGATGCCGATGAGGTGACCTTTACCGCAGGCAGCGCCAGCGGTGCCGAGGATAGCTGGATTGATGTGAACTCCAGCTTTGCCGTCACCGATACCGACGGCTCCGAGGCGGTGACCGGCGTGACCATTACCGGCATTCCTGAGGGTGCGACCCTGCAAATGGCCGATGGTACCCCCATTGAGATCACCGATGGTTCCGCCACCCTGAGCATGGATCAAGTCACCGACAATGGCGATGGCAGCTACAGCCTAGCTGGCTTGCAGGTGATGGCCCCGGCGGATTCCAACGTGGACTTTGAACTGGGTATCCGCGTCACCACCATCGACGACAATGGTGCGACCACCGATACCGAGATCACCAATGGCACCATCTCCGTTGAAGTAACCGGCGTGGCCGATGATCCGAGCTTGACCGTTAACGATACCACCGGTACGGAAGATCAGGCCATTACCCTGGATATCAGCGGTGGTTTGGCAGATGTGGATGGTTCTGAGACCCTGGTGGTCACCATTGGTGGTGTGCCCGCTGGGGCGCAGCTCTCTGCGGGTACCGACAATGGCGATGGCACTTGGACCATTACCAGCACAGGGGATGCCCCAGTTGACTTTAGCGCCATTCAGTTGACCGATCTGCCCGAGGATTATAGCGGTAAGTTTGATCTGGATGTCTCTTGGAACCTTAATGATGTTGGTGACGATGGCGTCACGGTGGATGATTCCTTAAACGGTTCGTCCAGCTTTACAGTGACGGTTAACCCCGACGCCGATGCACCTGACCTGAATGTGGGGGATGTGGTGGGTCAAGAGGATGCCACCAGCATTCCTCTGGATATCGCCGCAGCGGTCACCGATACCGATGGTTCGGAATCCATCACCTCGGTGGTGATCTCCGATGTGCCCGACACCGTGACCCTGTCGGCGGGCACCGACAATGGGGATGGTACCTGGACCCTCTCTGTGGGGGATCTGGACGGTCTTTCTGCCACGGTGGATGGCGATGTCTCTGGCGTCTTTAATATGGGCGTTACCGTACATGTGTTGGATGATGGTGCCAACAGTGGCGGTACGGACACCACTTCGGTCTCTTCGCAGTTTACCCTGACGGTCAACCCCGAAGCGGATGGGGTGGAGATTACCGCAGGCAGCGCCTCCGGTCGTGAAGATCAGTGGATCTCGGTCAACGAGCCCACCTTTGCTCTGCAAGACACGGATGGGTCTGAATCGGTAACGGGCGTTACCCTTACGGGTATTCCCGATGGTACAGAGATCCGCTTGGCTGATGGCACGGAGATCACGGTTAATGCCGATGGCACCGCCGTTATCCCCATGGGGGCTGTGACTGAAACCGCCACCGAGGGAACCTTTACCATTGATGGTTTGGAGATCAAGGCACCCAGCGACTCCAATGTGGACTTCTCCTTGGGCATTACGGTCGAAACCACCGACAGCAACGGTGTAACCAGTGATACGGTGCTGGATAGTGGTGCGATCAATGTTGAAGTGGTTTCGGTCGCGGATGCACCGGATCTGGTGGCCAACAATGTGGCCGGCAATGAAGATGCCGCCACCATCCCCTTGGATATTGCCGCCGCCGTCACCGATATGGATGGCTCCGAGTCCATCACTTCGGTGGTGATCTCGGGTGTGCCCGATACCGTCACCCTGTCGGCGGGTACCGACAATGGCGATGGCACCTGGACCCTGGAAGCCGGAGATCTGGATGGCCTCTCCGCCACCGTGGATGGCGATGTCTCTGGCGTGTTTGACATGGGCGTTACCGTTAATGTGCTGGATGCCGACGCGGACGGCGCGGCGGGGGATGATACGACCAGCCGCAGCACCAGCTTTACCCTGACGGTGAATCCCGACTCCGATGGTGTGAGCATTGTGGATGGCAGCGCCTCGGGTTTGGAAGATCAGTGGATCTCGGTCAATGAGCCGGTCTTCACCCTGCTGGATACAGACGGATCTGAGCATGTCACGGGGGTGGTCATTACCGGTATTCCAGCGGGTGCGGAATTGCAGATGAGCGATGGCACCCCCATTAACGTCAACAATGGCCGCGCCACCATCCCCATGGATTATGTGGTGGAGGGCGATGCCGAGAACAGCTACACCATTAATGGTCTGGAGATTAAGGCCCCGGCGGATTCCAACGTGGACTTTGAACTGGGTATCCGTGTTACCACCACCGACAGCAATGGTGTCACCAACGACACGGCGCGCACCAATGGCACCATCTCCGTTGAAGTAACCGGCGTGGCCGATGATCCAAGCCTTGCCTTTAACGATACCACCGGTACGGAAGATCAGGCCATTACCCTGGATATCAGCGGTGGTTTGGCGGATGTGGATGGTTCTGAGACCCTGGTGGTCACCATCGGTGGTGTGCCCGCTGGGGCGCAGCTCTCTGCGGGTACCGACAATGGCGATGGCACTTGGACCATTACCAGCACAGGGGATGCCCCAGTTGACTTTAGCGCCATTCAGTTGACCGATCTGCCCGAGGATTATAGCGGTCAGTTTGGTTTGGATGTCTCTTGGAACCTTAATGACTACGCTGAAGATGGCGTGACGGTGGATGATGCCCTGAGCGGTTCATCCAGCTTTACGGTGACGGTGAACCCTGATGCCGATGAGGTAAGCGTTACGTCCAGTGCATCGGGTAGTGAGGATAGCTGGATTGATGTGAGCACCAGCTTTGCCATCACCGATAACGATGGTTCGGAGTCGGTGGGTAGTGTTACCTTCTCGGGTCTGCCGGCGGGGGCGTCTCTGCAAATTGTGGATCCTGATAGCGGGGATATTATTGATCTGGGCACCTCTACCGGGACGGGGGATAGCTTTACCATTCCGGCTGAGTATGTGGTTACCAGCGATCATGAGAACTTTGAAGTGGTCGGTTTGCAAGTGCAGGCCCCTGCCGACTCCAACGTTGACTTTAACATGAATCTTAATGTTGAAGTGACCGACGACAATGGCATAACCACCGATACCATTACCAGCACCAACGCGGTGCATGTGGAGGTGGTTGGTGTGGCCGATGGCGTGCAGAACATGGCCGATGCCCAAGATGTGGATGTGCGTGAGGATAACTGGTTCTATCTGAACAGCAGCAGCAACGGTCCTGGCATCTCCAGTGATTTGATTGACACCGATGGTTCGGAGCAGATCTTCTACCAGATCAACGCCGACAGCAGCGATGTCAAACTGCAAGTTAAAGTGGGCAACAACTGGACCACCCAATCCACCGATGGCGATGGTAACTGGAACGTCTCGGCGGCGGATGTGGACTCTGGCAAGGTGCGCATGTATGGCGGTTCTAACGAAGACAGCGACTTTACGGTCAACGTCAACGCCTACACCAAGGATTTTGCTGAAGATGGCAGCACGGTGGATGATGTCAGTTCGCTGCAATCCACCAGTTTTTCGGTGAACGTGCAGTCTGATGCCGACGGCACCAAGATCTCCTTTAGCGGTGCGGGTGTTGAAGATACGGCGATCACCATCAACAACTCGATCCAGCTTAATGATACCGATGGTTCTGAGAGCTTGCAGGGTCCGGTGATCATCTCTGGGGTGCCTGAGGGTGCGACTCTGAGCATTGTTGGGGATAATGCGGGCTTTATTCATGACAATGGCGATGGCAGCTACTCCATTGATCAAGAGGCGTTGAGCCCCACGGCCAATAATGCCCATGGCGACTATAAGTGGGAGATTCCTGGACTGACCTTTACCCCGGCGGAGAATGATTCGACGGATGTTAAGCTGACCTTTACCACCACCACGGTGGAGGCCACTGATGATGGCAATGGTTATGCCACGCAGTTGACCAGCAAAGCGGTTACGATCCGTGTGGATGCGGATGCGGATGGGGCGACCATCAACACGGTGGATGCCCATGGGCTTGAGGATCATGCCATTAGTCTGGAGCCTACCATCACCCTGAATGGGGATATTGATGGATCTGAGACCATTTTGGGGGATGTGATTATCACCTCGGATGATCCTGGTGCGGCGGGTGCGACGATGGTTGTGAATGGTGTGACCATTCAGAGCAGCAGCCATACGGTGACCACACCGGTGACTGATGGTGCGGGCAACGTGGTACTGGGTGACAATGGCAAGCCGCAGACCACCACCGAGACCACCACCACATGGCGGGTACCCACCGCTCTGCTGTCGGTTACGGTGGATGGAGATGGCAACACCACCGGTTGGACCTTTGACACGATGACGGTGACACCGCCCGAGAACAGCGATGCCGATTTCCAGTTGGATTTCGCCTTGGTCATTAGTGATGACGGGCAAGATACCGCCATGGCCACTGGCAGCATCCATGTTGAGGTGGATGCGGTGGCTGACGCGCCAGAACTGAGCGTGGGCAACGTGGGCGGTACCGAAGACACCGCCATTAGCCTTAACATCAACGCGGCGCTGGTGGATGTGGATGGCTCTGAGAGCATGAGTGTGGTGATTGCGGGGGTTCCCAGTGGTGCCATGCTGAGCGCAGGTACGGACAATGGTGATGGCACGTGGACATTGGAGCCGGGAGATCTGCAAGGGTTGACCATTACCCCACCGGCGCAGAGCAATGATGCGATGCATCTTACGGTGACGGCCACCTCGACGGAGAGCAACCCTACCACCGATCAGGATGCGGGTACGGTGGATACCCCCAGTGCCTCGACCAGCGCCAGTTTTAGTGTGACGGTGATTGGGGATGCGGATGCGGCGGAGTTTGGGGATCTTTCTGCCAGCATGGTGGAGGATCAGGTGGTTGCGGGTGCGCCCAATGGTTCGGTATTGCTGGATTTGACCAGTATTACGCTGGGTGCGGATGCAGATGACAACTCGGAACAGTTGTCGGTGGTGTTGAGCATTCCCAATGATGCCCCTGCGGGCACCTATTTGTGGGCACCGGAGGCGGATGATCTGAGCTATGCGGGCAATGGCAACTGGGTGGTTAGTGAAGATGCCATGGGTTCGATTCGACTGGTGACGCCGGAGGATTATTCGGGTGAGATCAACGTGGATGTGGCCATTACGGTGACGGAGCGTGGTTTCCAGGTGGATGATCAGGGCAACTTGATGTTGGATGGCAACGGCGAGCGCATTGAGTTGACCGGTGGGGATAAGTGGACCACCACGGAGCAGTTCCATGTGACGGTGATTGCGGACGCGGATGAGCCGCACATCAGCATACAAGCGGCGGGTCATGAGGATATGGATGGGGGTATTCCTTTTACCATCTCTCCCAGTGTGACCGATGGCAACGCCCATGGTGGGGCGGAGGTGATCACTTCGGTGACGGTATCTGACATTCCGGCCAACGTGGTGTTGATGCAGGATGGCCTGCCGTTGACCCCGGATGCGGATGGCAACTATGTGTTTGAGCCGGACAATCTGGATGGTTTGACCCTGGTTACGCCGACCCACAGTAACGAAGATTTTCAGGTTACGGTGACGGCCACGGCCATGGATAACAATGGCGATGTGGAGAGCAACAGCGTTGTTCACACAGTCGATGTGGTGGGTGTGGCCGATGGGGTGAATGATCTGGTTGCCGGTCAGAGTGCCGATGCCACAGCGCTGGTATTGCAGATCGCCAAGGGGACCAACAGCGCTCATGCCGGTGAGTTTGAAATTTTCATCGACGGTGAGAGCGTTGGCACCTATCAGACGGATGTCTTCCATAACAATGGCAACGATGCTTGGGACACCCTGACCATCAATGATGTGGATTTCAGTCAGGTTGATCCCAACAGCATCACCTTCCAACCCACCAGTAACCAGTCGAACATTCTGATCAAAGGGGTGGAGATTGCGGGACATACGTATGATCCTACCAACGGATCGGGGGATTTTTCGGTCAATGGTGATGGCGATGGTGGTGACTATGTGCGTATGGCGGGCAATGGCAAAGAGTTGAGCCTGGATCTAAGCGGTACGGACTTTAGTGACATGCCACTCAATAATGACATTGCGAGTGACGGTGTGCATCAGATCCCCATCCAGATTGAATCGACCATGATTGATCAGGATGGCTCTGAATCACGTTACTATATTGTCAGCGATGTACCCGATGGCGCGTTCTTGGCTGCGGGTGTGGATAGTGATGGTAATGCGATTCACGCAGGCATCAATGCGGGCGAGGGCCAGTGGATCGTTACAGAGGATCAGTTAGGCGCACTACACATTGTGCCCCAGGGTGGTTTGGTAACGGGAGACCATTTTGATATAACCGTAACCGCCGTAACCGTGGAAAACGATGGCGATGTGAACTTTGACAGCCATGTCACGGTGAGCATTCACATTGATACAGACCTGGATCAGAGCTACAACCCAGGCCCTGGTAATGGACACCCCAATAGTGATGTCGCATGGGATGGTGAAGTAAGCGGCGTTTCTATTAGCAGTGGTGGGGTTGGTAACGAAGATAGCAGTATAGATATGGGTATCACCGCAACCTCTTTGCAGGGCAATGCGGGTGGCAATGACGACAATGATAACCAGGGTCAGGGTTCCGGCAACCACGGTTCCGGTAACGATGGTCAGGGCTCCGGTAACCACGCCTCCGGCAACAGCGGTCAGGGTTCCGGTAACCACGGTTCCGGTAACCACGGTTCCGGTAACCACGGTTCCGGTAACAGCGGTCAGGGCTCCGGCAACCACGCCTCCGGTAACAGCGGTCACGGCTCCGGTAACCACGCCTCCGGTAACAGCGGTCACGGCTCCGGCAACCACAGTTCCGGTAACAGCGGTCACGGCTCCGGCAACCACGCCTCCGGTAACAGCGGTCACGGCTCCGGCAACCACAGTTCCGGTAACAGCGGTCACGGCTCCGGTAACCACGCCTCCGGTAACAGCGGTCACGGCTCCGGCAACCACAGTTCCGGTAACAGCGGTCACGGCTCCGGCAACCACAGTTCCGGTAACAGCGGTCACGGCTCCGGCAACCACGCCTCCGGTAACAGCGGTCACGGCTCCGGCAACCACGCCTCCGGTAACAGCGGTCACGGCTCCGGTAACCACGCCTCCGGTAACAGCGGTCACGGCTCCGGTAACGGTGGCCAATGTTCCGGTGGACATGGACAAAACTCTGGCAACAACGCGATTGAACCGCCCCCAGCCGCCGACGCTGGTAATGCACAAAGTAGTTCTGCGGGTTCTGAGATCACCTCGTTTGTGATCGCTGATGCCGACCTGCCAGAGGGAGCCTCTCTATCAGCGGGCATCTTTAATCCACTCAATGGCACCTGGGTCTTTACCGCTGAGCAGGTTGAAACCCTGGAGGTCACACCGCCTGAAGATTTCAGCGGTGAGATGAACATCCCCATGCAAGCGATCACCATTGATGTAAACGGTCAGGAGTTGGTGCAAGATCACATCGTGACTGTAGATGTCAATGCCATAACCGACGGTCCAAACATCCATATCAGCCCTGTGGGCGGGATGGAGGATAGCGCCATTGAGATCCAAGTCACGCTGAACATGCCCGATGCGGATGGCAGCGAGACCCTGAGTGGTGTGGTGATTGTAGAAGGGGTGCCAGAGGGTGCCACCCTGAGCTTGGGTGAGCAGAACCCCGACACCGGTAACTGGGAGATCCCTGTTGCAGAGCTTACGGTGACGGGCAGTGCCGAGGATGGTACCGCCACCTCGTGGCGTACCGATGGCCTGACCCTTACGCCGCCTGAAGATGGAAACACCAACTTTAATCTGACCTTTAAAGCCACCGGTGGTGAAGGTGGGGTCGATGGTGCGGAGGATATTACCGTTAGCGCGACGGTTAATGTCAATGTGGTCGCCGATGCCGATGATGTGCTGCTGACGGTACAAGATCAGGTTGTCACGGGTCTTGAAGATACCGGCTTTGAGCTTGAGGGTCTCTCGGCGGTATTGGATGGCAGCGGAGCAGAGTCGATCAATGTGGTGATCAGTGGCTTCCCAGAGGGGACCACCTTCTCCCATGGCTTTAACAATGGCGATGGCACATGGAGCGTCGCCCCCGATGATCTGGATGATCTGAGCGTTAAACCGCCGGTGGATTTTTCGGGCAACATGGATCTGCAATTGACCTCTTACTCGGTGGACCGTGATCCGGATACCGGTGAGATTGATATTCAGGCCAATAGCTCGGCTGAGTTTACCGTGACCTTTGAGGCTGATGCCGACATCTTTAACGCCTCGGCTGAAGATGCAGCGGGTATTGAAAACTCGGCCATTAGCCTTAACCTGAGTGCGGCATCGCTGGATATGAGTGACGCCTCACCCGAGACCATGCTCATTATCCTGGATGGTTTGCCTGATGGCTCGCAGCTATCCGCAGGGACCGACAATGGGGATGGTACCTGGAGCTTGACCGGCGACCAGCTGAATGGTCTAACCATGACCCCACCGGAAGAGTTTACCGGTACCATCCATGTCACCATGTCGGTCAGCAGTGACCAGAACAATGTCAACGTGGTGGATATGGATCTTGGCTTTACCATTGAGGTGGATGACACCCCCGTGGTGACCATGGATGAGATGCTGGTGTATGACGATATTGGCGATGGTTTGGTGGATATTGGCAGCCATATCACCATCACCGACACCGACAGCCAGAACTTTAGCGGCGCAACCATTGCCATTACCGATGGCGAGGGTGCAGGAGACAGCTTTAGCTTTAATGGCTTCCAAGTCAGTGAGCTGGTGGCCGATGATGGTTCGAGCACCTTTATGATTGATGGCACCAACATTACCGTGAGTGGCGGTGGTTTTGGTGGAGAGGGTGATCTGGTACTCTCTGGTGTAGAGAGCACTGATACCTATGAAAATGTTCTGCACTCCATACAGTTGGATGTGGATGAGCCCGGTACCCGTAGCCTCTCCGTTGAGGTTACTGACGAAGAAGGTGCCACCAGCGAAGCTGGCCTGTTTGATGTGGCGGTCACTCAAGATGAGATCCAGGGTACCGCAGGCGACGATGTTATGACCGGCACCGATGGTAACGATCATCTGAGTGGTGGTGACGGCAATGACATCTTCCAGGGTGGCATGGGCGATGACATCCTCTCCGGTGGTGCTGGGGATGACCTGTTCATCTTTGGCATGAACGATGGTTCTGACTTTATCAGCGGTGGTGCTGACTATAATGATGTGATCCGTATGGATGGCATGACCAGTGATCCGGTGCTGGATCTGGGGGATGTGGGTAACTGGACCATTGACACCAACTCGGACTTTACCTTGCAAACCATCGATGTGGGTGGCGATGTCTTCGATGCCATCACCTTCGATGCGGGCGATGCAGCGGGTTACATCACCTTGGAGGATGGCACCCAAATCGACTTCGACGGCATCGACCAGATCATCTGGTAAATCAGCAACACTTAACCTTACATACCGCCAGGGGGCGTTTGCCCCCTGGCGACTCCGACCGAGCCGGATGACCTTCACGTCATCCGGTTTTTTTTGTGCCAAGATGTCGCAAAAGCGTGACATAGGGGGGAATTCTCAACATTTGATTCTAAAAATGCAGAGCGTCACTTTTACTTACCACGGGAAAAGCGTATGTTAGGCAGCGTCGCGAAGCCTGTCCACAGCGCGGCTTACGACCTAACCTAGGAGACCCCAATGAAATCAATACGTCGTACAAAAATTATCGCCACACTTGGCCCTAACGCTTCAAGTCGCGATTTTATCAAACATTTAGCGCTGACCGGCGTGGACACCTTCCGCCTAAACTTCAGCCATGGTTCCCATGAAGATCATCGTCGTCGGCATGGTTGGATCCGCTCTGTCGAAGAAGAGTTAGGCCGCCCCTTGGGCATTATGATGGATCTACAAGGTCCTAAATTGCGCATCGGTACCTTTGAAAATTCTGAAGTGGAGCTTGTTCGGGGCCAAAAGTTTGCCCTCTATAAAGAGGAGCGCACGGGGGATATCAACGGTGTTACCCTGCCCCATAATGAGCTGTTTCAGGTGATGCGTCCCGGTTTGGAGTTGCTGCTCAACGATGGGCGCATCAATCTAAGGGTCATGGAGGTTGAGGATTTTGGGGTCTGCTGTGAGGTTCGTGTGGGGGGTATTCTCTCAGATCGCAAGGGCTTGAATGTACCTGCCGCCATGCTGCCGGTAAAAGCCCTAACCGACAAGGATCTAGAAGATCTGGAATTTGGGTTGGAATTGGGCATTGACTGGTGCGCACTAAGCTTTGTACAGCGTCCTGAGGATTTACGGGAAGCCCGTAAGCTGATCCATGGTCGTGCCGCCCTATTGGCCAAGATTGAAAAGCCCCAGGCTGTTGATAATTTGGAGGAGATTGTTAAAGTCGCCGATGGGGTGATGGTGGCCCGTGGGGATCTGGGTGTTGAGTACACTCCCGAGCGTGTTCCAGCGGTACAAAAGCGGCTTATTCGCATGTGCCGAGAGCAGTGCAAACCGGTTATTGTAGCGACGCAGATGTTGGAGTCGATGATTGACGCCCCCATCCCCACCCGTGCCGAGGCCTCGGACGTGGCCAACGCCATCTATGACGGGGCCGACGCGGTGATGCTCTCTGCGGAGACAGCGGTGGGGTCTTATGCGTGTAATGCGGTTTCTGTGATGGACCGTATTGCCCGGGTCACAGAGGCGGATCCTGACTGTCTACAGCGTAATTTGCACACCCCCTTAACATTTGACAATAGCGACAATGACGCCATAAGCAAGGCCGCGCGGGATGTTGCCATGAGCCGTGGTTGCCAAGCCATTGTGGCGTTTACCAAGACGGGCTCAACGGCCTTACGGGTCTCGCGTACCCGCGCTTCGGTGCCCATTTTGGGTTTGACACCGGATATACGGGTAGCCCGCCGTTTAACCATGGTGTGGGGCGTGCACAGTGTTAATACCAGTGATGTGAGCAACTTTGCTGAGATGGTGGGCAAGGCTACACGTATCTGTCGCCGTGAGGAGTTAGCCAACACCGATGACCGTATTGTGGTGATTGCGGGTGTGCCGTTTGGTCAGGAGGGCACCACCAACATTCTCCGCATTGCCCGCATTGGTGAGGCTGAGCGTCCCCTTGACGACGGCCCGCTGGATTAACAAGCTTGTTGCTGGTTAAAAATAAAAAGGCCGCGAGACGCCCATCTCGCGGCCTTTTTATTGTTATGGGGAAACGAAACCGTTACAGACTGCCCAACCCTTGGCTTTTGAGTATACCAATAAAAACAAAAAACAGGGCATAGAAGAGCAGCGCCAATTTAAGGTAGGCATCGGCGGGTTTGGTATCCTCAAGGGAAACCCGTTTTTTTTTCTTTGCCATGTTGGAACCTCCCATTTACCCGTCAGAAGGTGAGACCGACAAACCGAAACCCGAAATATTTATGGTTAAGGACGAAGCCACAACCGCAACCAAAGAGAGGGCTGATGGAGCGGCCCAAGCGGGGCATAGCCCAGAAAATTGCTTGCCTCCATGGGTGTGATATAGCGCTCTAACCTTGGAATGTCAAGCACAAGCCCGTTGGGGCACATGGTGAAGCAAAACCACCATGCAGCCTTTAAAGATCTCTATCTCCCCCATGTTAGCATCTTTCAGGTTCGCAGCCTAAACCTTGTTGTGTATTTATGGTGTTCTGCCACGCTTATTCATGGCTATTGCCTTACTCAGCGGTCCTTAAACGAGGCACGCGCGCGTTTGTCATAGAGAACCTCTACCAAAAAACCTCCCAAAATCTCTACACCTGCGATCCCGCAACTTTGAGGCCCTCCTAGGCAACAAAAAACCCCCTCAACGTACTCTGAGGGGGCCTATATTTTTATCCTGATTTGGTACAAACTTGGTCGAAAATCGCGATCTGTGCAACTTTTAAACCGCTCGCTACCTTTTGACTGATCAGGGTTTTTTCTAAGTGGTGCCCAAGGGGAGAGTCGAACTCCCACGTCTGTTAAGACACTAGAACCTGAATCTAGCGCGTCTACCAATTCCGCCACCTGGGCAATAGGTGCTAAGGAGCCTGATTATACGTATATCGGTCACAGGGTCAAGCGGTTTTTATTTTCCCGCCAGTTTTTTTTCACTTACCTTCACAAAGCCCTGTAATACATGGTAAATCAGCCTGCAATGCCTGCGGTACCATCAACAAACCGTGGGGATCAACCCAGTAACTCGCCACCCCAATGACCACCAAAGCCCAACCCGCCAGTGTCTGCCACCGCATCCTTACCCGCTGCATGCGCTTGACCGCCAAACCAATCCCCAACATGGCCGGTAATGTGCCCAGCCCAAACAACGCCATGCGTAAGCCACCCTCCCACACCGTCGCCGCACCTAAGCTCCAAAAAAGCGCCGCATAGACC
The DNA here is from genome assembly GCF_000014865.1 of Magnetococcus marinus MC-1. Lineage (NCBI taxonomy): Bacteria > Pseudomonadati > Pseudomonadota > Magnetococcia > Magnetococcales > Magnetococcaceae > Magnetococcus > Magnetococcus marinus. Next base: position 873,827 of record NC_008576.1, on the reverse strand, counting down.
AAGGCACACGGCAACCAACCCCAAATTAAACCAAATAACAGCGCAATCCCCGGATGACGAATGGGTAATAAGCGCCGACTTGACGGCTCCAAACGTTTCCACAAAGGCCGCCCTAAACGCTCTACCACCGCAAACCAATGGGCCTTGCCCGCCAAATAGAGCCCCATAAAAACCAATACCAGCGCAGCCATGCCCCGTATAACCTGATGCCCCCAATCCCCAGGAGCAAATGCCATCACCTGCTGCCCAACCGTTGATAAAATCAGCCCCATGCTAATGTAGCTGAAAATACGCCCCATATTGGCCGCAAACAGATAACCCATGCGGCGCCACACGCCCATCTCTTGCCAGCCCGGAATACCAAAGGCTATGGCACCCATAATCCCGCCGCACATGGCTGTACAGTGAATGGTGCTAATCATGCCCAATAAAAATGGGATGGTAAGTTCAGTAAGAGGCAGGCTCATGGTGTTCCAATAGGCTTAGGTTTGGCCGCATGTGCATCTCTTGATCCCCAGCAAATAAGGTCTTTCCCCTTAATCGCTGGGCTAATCCCTAAATGCATGTAACAACAGCGTTTACGATGGATTATTTACACCCCACACAACAGGGTTTTACGCTTAAAAAATCTTGGTACTGTGGTTGTTTGCCCCACACAACCACATCCCTGCTTCCTATTTTCTATATTTTCTCTCAATCACTCGATTAATTCGCAAAACCGTGACTGGCATCCACCAACAAAGCAGGGTCGATACCCATGCTGCGGATGGCGGCTTCCCAGCGCTGGGCATAACCCATATCAAACAAAATACTACGCTGCGCATCGCATACCAACCAGCTATTTTCCTGCAACTCATGTTCCAGTTGCCCCGCCTCCCAACCAGCATAACCCAATGCGAATAAAAAACGCTCTTGAGCCCCTGCACGTCCCATAAGTCGTATAATGTCGGGGTTGGTGCCCATATAGAGGTCGTCGGGTAACATCATAATCCCTGGCAGATCCAAGGCTTGTTCAAACAGCACAAACCCCTGCTCCGGTGAGACAGGCCCACCCATATAGACCCGATCCACCCCAGGCCGCTGCCAATCTAGCTCTAAATAACCCGCCATCTGGCTCATGGTGGTATCCAGCGGCTGGTTAATCACCAAACCCAAAGCGCCATCCTCATTGTGCGCACAGAGATAGAGCACCGTGCGCTCAAAAAAAGGATCCGCCAAGCTGGGTACCGCGATCAAAAATTTGCCCGCCAATGTGGCAAACTTCATCTATCTACCCTTCAAACTTCTGCTGCATCAACATTTCTAACTTTCCATGCAAACCATCAAATCCCCCATTACTCATAACCAGTAGGTGGTCCCCAGGACGCAGATCCTCACCCACCATCTGCACAATGTTCTCAACATTTTCCGCAACCCGCGCCCAGTTTAAACCGGCCCGGTTAATCTCACCAACCACCACATCCACATTGAGCAACTCATCACTGTGTAAACGTTTATCCTCGGGCCGCACAAAAATCACCCGATCAGCCCGCCCCAATACCCCAGCCAAACGGGACTGATGCACCTTACGCCGCATGGTGTTGGAACGCGGCTCAATAATCGCCCAAATTCGCGCTTGCCCCACCTTGGCACGCAACCCCTCCAGCGTGGTCTTAATCGCGGTGGGATGGTGGGCAAAATCATCATAAAGGGTGACGCCGCCAAGCTGCGCACGCACCTGTAAACGACGCGCAACCCCACTAAAGCCCTCTAACCCAGCTTTCACCACATGGGCGGGCATACCATGTTCCAAGGCGGCCGATGCTGCTGCCAAGCCATTGTAAATATTATGCATACCAACCTGTCCCCACGCCACATCAAACAGCTCTTGCTCCTCTTTAATCAGGGTCCAGTGACTGCCATCTTTTTGATTAAGTCTCGCGCGATAGTGATAATCTCCATGGATGCCATAATAGAGTACCGGACTACAGGCATACTCGGCCAGCTTCGTCACCTCTTCATCATCACCATTAATCAGCACTACCCCAGAACGGGGTACGGTGCGCAACAGCAAGCGAAACTGCACCCGAATCGCTTCAAGATCCGCATAGATGTCCGCATGGTCAAACTCAAGGTTGTTCAAAATCAGGGTACGGGGACGATAATGCAGAAATTTAGGGCGTTTATCGTAGAAGGCCGTATCATACTCATCTCCCTCTACAACCACCCATGGCCCCTTGGGAAAACGGCTGCCACGGCCAAAATCCGCCGGAATACCACCGATCAGAAAGCCTGGTTCCCATCCGGCCTCTTCCCATAAGCGTGCCAGCATAGAGGATGTCGTGGTTTTGCCATGGGTGCCTGTCGCCACAATCGGGTGACGCCCCTCCAACACAAATTTTTGAAACCACTCTGCCCCGGACATGTAGGCCAAGTCGCTGTCCATCAACGCTTCGAGTTCTGGATTGCCCCGCGAAATCGTATTGCCAACCAGCGTCAAATCGGGGCGCTCCTTAAGATTATCGGCTGAAAAACCATTTATAATCTCAATACCCTCTTGCTCCAAAAAGGTGCTCATGGGCGGGTAAACCCCTGCATCGGAACCGGTAACATGCCAGCCATCAATCTTTGCCAATGCGGCGAGGTTGGCCATTGCGGTACCACAAATGCCGATAACGTGCAGGTGTGCCATAACTGTATATCCGTTCGTAAAGGTCCAGAAAGTATGCTGAGGAAAACGATAATAGCCCTTTTTATGGCGTCACACACCCCGTGTTCTTCCACGCAAGCAACCCAGCGAGGGGCCTGGGATGCCCAAAAGCTAGCCTATTCGACAAAGTGCTGTTATGCAGCCCACTCATTAACAAAACAAGCCCTCGTTAAGGACGTCCTTTACAACCTCATAGACGCTCCCAGCCACAGCTGACAAGGGCTAGCACGGTTTATACTTTCGCGAAAATGAACAACGATGTGTTTTTATGAACGCCCCCATATGGGCGCTGCGCAGAGTTTGCACCCCCTACGCGATCCAAACCTTGCGCACGATGCATACCGCTAAAAAGGGGAAGTAAACCCAAGCTATGCAATGATGGGCAGATCTAGGGGTTCAACGTGGGGCAACATGGCCCTAAACCTTGGCCAGTCAAACTGCCGACCCGGATCCCACTTGCGACCCGGGGCGATATCTTGGTGGCCTACAACCTCCACCAAACGGGGCAGTCGTTGCTGTAACGTACGTGTTAACTGGGCCAGACGTTGATATTGAATGGCTGCAAAGGGGTGCTCTTCATCCCCTTCCAACTCAACACCGATGGAAAAATCATTGCAGCGTGGTCGGCCCTGCCACACACTTTCACCCGCATGCCAGCCGCGTTTACTAAGCGGTACATATTGGGTTATGCCGCCATCACGACCAATCAAAAAATGCGCGGCCACCCGCAACGATGCAATGCCAACAAAATAGGGGTCAGCTTGGGCATCCAACACCCCCATGAACAGGTCGTCAATCCAGCCACCCCCAAATTGACCCGGGGGCAGGCTAATGGCATGTACCACCAGCAGCTCCACCACCTCCCCCACCGGACGCTCATCACAGTGGGGAGAGGGCAGATACCGAAACAGGCTTGTCATACCCTTAAACAACCCCTATTGAAAGGGGACATTCTCAACCGAATGAACCTCTGGAATACGCTCTTTCATCAGCCGCTCAATACCGCCCTTGAGCGTCATCATCGCGCCGGGACAGCTACCACACGCACCACGCAGACGCACCTGCACAACGTTATCTTCGGTAAGGTCCACAAACTCAACATCCCCACCGTCTCGTTGCAACATGGGGCGAATCTCTGCCAACACTGCCAATATTTTCTCTTTCATTTCAGTACCTTTCAACATACAGCAGGCCATAATCCCAATTATTTAGAGGCAACCTCTTGTGTCAACCCCAGATTTGCCAAAGTCAACTCACCCGTTGCACTTAACAAACGGAAACGGGCCAAAATCACATTAAAGCGCTGTTTAGCCAGTTCGGTCTGATTTCTAAACACTTCATTTTGCTGATCCAACAGATCCAGAGCGGTGCGGGTACCCACCTGGAACTCCTGCTCCACACCGTTTAGGGCGTCCTGGGAGGCCGCTAATGCGGACTCATACGAAGTGACCACGGCCAGCGCACTGCGGTAGTTAAGCAGGGCCTCTTCAACCTCACGTCGGATCTGCAACACTTGGCTGTCCAAATCGGCACGAGAGGCCGCCAGTGTATGCTTGGCTTGGCGCAGCGTGGACTGGGTTCCACCCCCCTCATAAACCGGCACCTCTGCCGTTAACACAAAGGTATAGGCACGGCTGTCCTGGGTCTTGGTGGAGATCTCCGCATCATCCGTAAAGGTACCATTGGCCGAAAAAGTCAGGGTTGGGTAGTGACCTGCACGGGCATAATTAACCCCCAACTGATCGACCTTTAAGCGCTCTTGCGCGGCCAATAAATCGGGACGATGGGCCTCTGCCTGGGCGATGAGTTGATCCAAATCCCGATGCATCAGGGCATCCTCAACACTGGGAACAGGCATCTGTTGAGGAGGAGGCATGCCCACCACTTCACGATATTTGGCTTCGCTCACGCTTACAGCATTTTGATTGCTCTTGACCTGTGCCTCGGCACTGGCAACCCGGGCTTCCCCTTGGCGCACATCGGTACGGGTGATTTCACCCACCTCAAAACGGGCTCGGGTGGCCTCTAACTGGCTGCTGGTCACTTTTAAATTATTGACCGACAGCGCGGCGACCTCTTGCGCCTCCAATAACCCGACATAAACCTCGGCCACACTCAAGATGGTATCTTGCAGTGTATTTTGCACATCCTCTTTTGCGGCCTCGACATAGGGCATCGCCTGTTCATCGGCCACAAAGAGCTGTTTGTTGTAGATGGGCTGACTGAGATCCAACTTGTACGCACGTGGGTCTGATTTGCTTTTGGTGGTACCATAAAAACTGGCCGTGTGGGTGGCTGTACTGGTAAAAGTTATGGTTGGTCGCAATGCCGCCGTGGTACCAACCGGCTTCTCTTTGGCACTATCCAGACTGGCTCGACTGGAGCGAACATCGGGATTTGTCTGCAAAGCCTGCATCACTGCTGCGGCGAAGGGGTGCTGCTCCTGCGCCTGTAACGCACCAAGCGGTAAACCCACTACAAGCGCCGCCAAAAATGCCCAACGCGCTGGTTTTAGCACACTGCTAACCGTGAATTCATAACGTGAATCAGACACAATAGATCTCCAACCACACCGATCAAAAGAGGTTCTTAACATAGGTCCCGCAAAAGTTATCTAGGCCATCATACCCAGATCCCCAGTAAAAATCTTGGGACAAACCGCGCCATCTTTAAAAACCTCTTTCCCCAAAAGAAGATGACCCACCAGACCCATCATGACCGTGAGGTCAAATAGGGGCATCCCTTCACCAAGCGGGCATAGGCCTCAATAAACTGGGCCGCGCGGTCATCTTTGCAAGCACCCCGCGCCAAACGGCCTACAGCATCATACAGTTCCGAGGGTTCATACGAGACCGCTTTCAGCACGTCCACGCTGCGTTGCCCCCGGCGCACCACCGGCTTTGCCATACTACCATCGGCTTTTAAGCCTACTTCCACCACATGGGTATCCCCAAACAGGTTATGGTAATCCCCCAATATCTCCTGGTAGGCCCCCACCAGAAAAAAGCCCAAGCGGTAGCGTTCCGTTGGCCCAGGGTGATGTACCGGCAGTGTGGCATTCTCCCCTTGCACCCCAATAAACCGTTTAACTTGGCCATCCGAATCACAGGTTAAATCCTGCAAAATAGCCTCAGCGGCGGGCTCTTCATGCAAACGCTGCAACGGCATAATGGGAAACAACTGACCAATGGCCCACGCATCCGGCAGCGATTGAAACATGGAAAAATTGGTCAAATAGCGCTCCGACACATACCCCTGCAAACGGGACTCAGGCTTAGGGTCCTGCCCTTTTGCCTCATGCACCAACCGCCCCAAATGCACCATCACCCGCTCGGCAATACTGCGCGCGGTCAAATCCAGACGGCCCAGTACAAAGCCTTGCTTAATTGACTCGAACAACATCAGCGCCTGTTCCCAGATCAGGTCGGCGCGCTCTTTATCAAACTCCATGGCCAAGGTGTGCAGCGTCTGCACCTCGGGAGCCTGTTCGGGGATGGTCTCTGGGGCCGGATCTCGCCCAACCGGCTCACTCCAGCCCATAACTTCCACCACCAGCACCGCATGGGGGGCGGTCAATGCTCGTCCACTCTCCGTGACCACATTGGGCTCTGGTGCACCAGCCTCGCGGCAGCGCTCGGCAAACACCCCCAACAGGGCATCGGCATATTGACCCAAGGAGTAGTTGACGCTACACGGGGCACTGCTGCTTAACCCCTCATAATCCACACCCAAACCACCGCCCACATCCACATACTCAATGGGGCAGCCCATTTTGCGCAGCTCCAAATAGAAGCGTACAATCTCTTGGGCGCTCTGGCGCACCACATCCAGCAGCGAGATCTGTGAACCCTGGTGCATGTGCAACAGTTTTAGACTCTCTTTCAGCCCCTCCCGCTCCAACTGATTAACCGCCAACAAGATCTCACCCGCGGTCAACCCAAATTTGGAAAAGCCCCCTGCCGACTCTGACCATTTGCCCACCCCCTCGGTGAGCAATCGTGCCCGCAACCCCAGGTTGGGTGAGACATTTAAACTCTTCGCCAGATCAATGATGGGAGCCAACTCTTCCAGCCGATCCACCACCACAAAGATGGGAAAACCCAACCCTGTAGCCCGCAGCGCCAGCTCAATATAGTCTCGGTCTTTATAGCCATTACAGATAATCAGCGGGGTACGGTCCATATAGGCCATCGCCAGCACCAGCTCTGGTTTAGAGCCCACCTCCAACCCCATCGGGGTACCGCTGGCCACCACCTCAGAGACCACATGGCGATCTTGATTAACTTTGACCGGGTAAACACCCTGATAGTGCCCGGCATAATTCAATCGACTGCGGGATTCTGTAAAAGCACGGTTCAAACGGGTGATTCGATCTTGCAAAATCCCGCCAAAACGGATCAACATCGGGCCTTGAAACCCCATCGCCTCCACATCATCCACCAACTTTGGCAGGCTGATGGACTCAATATGGGGTTGGCTGCCCGGGGTAATGGTTAGATCCCCCTCGGCATCCACATGCACATATCCCAAACCCCACCCTTGGGTGCGGTAGAGCTCCATGCTCTCTTCAATGGTCCAAGCGGTAGCAGGTGCTGATTGCGTAGTCAATGCTCTATCCATCCCTTGCAAGGAGAACAAAAAGCCCATCGCAGGAGAGATGAGGATCACCTCTTCTCAACCACAGACAGGCATCTTAATGTGTAGACCGTGTGAATCGTAACACCCCTTGCACAGCACTCAACACCCTCGGCTGTGCCCCAACAGGCATTCTACAAACCGCCTCTGCGCCGCCACGCGCCCCAGCCGACGACATACAGCTTCATAGCACAGTTACACCACGGGATACCAGCGGCAAACCGCCCATCACCCCTTGTTACCCCCAGCGTTTAGGCACTTTACCCATAGTGATCCTACAACCACAAGGCGGTGTGACGCTCCGACCACGGCAGCAACGCTTGTTTGACTTGAGAACTCAAAAACAAAATACATGTTTAAAGCCGTTAGACCAGACAAGCGGGCTGACACATGGGCTTTTGCTTATTTTATCATGGGGGTTATGGCTGGTTCGATAATGTGGGATGTTGGGTCGCAACCGCCCCCTCAGCAGGGCGACCCTTGGCCCCAAGGCAAAGCAGCTCTACCCGCAAAACAATGGCCATGCAGAGCCCCACACGCTTCAACATGGGGCCTCACCCCCCTTGCGGCCACCCAATCCACACAGGCCGCCCCTGTCGATAGACGAGTACACTTAGATATCCAGAGCACCCTTGGCAAAATCTGCGTGCTCTTGGATAAATTTAAAGCGCTCAGCCGGTCGTTTCCCCATCAGCCGATCAAAGGTATCGCTGGTCACATGGTCATCATCCACCATCACCCTGAGCAGGCGGCGGCTAGAGGGCTGCATGGTGGTCTCTTTAAGCTGGGACGGGGGCATCTCTCCTAGCCCCTTAAAGCGTGAGATCTCCACCTTAGCATTGGGTTTGGAGCGGGTTAGGCGGTTGATGACACGCTCTTTTTCGTGCTCATCCAGGGCATACACACTCTCGCGCCCCACCGTTACCTTAAACAGCGGAGGCTGCGCCAGATAGAGATGCCCACGGTGCACCAAATCCGGCATAAAACGGTAGAAAAAGGTGAGCAAAAGCGAGGCAATATGGGCACCATCCACGTCCGCATCGGTCATGATAATGACTCGCCCATAGCGCAAGGCGGTGATATCAAACGCCCGCCCCACACCACAGCCGATGGCGGTAGTCAGTGCTTGCACCTCGGCATTTTTTTCAAATTTTTCCGAGTTGGCCTGCTCCACATTAAGAATTTTACCCCGCAGCGGCAAAATCGCCTGGGTATGCCGGTCCCGCGCTTGTTTGGCCGAACCACCCGCAGAGTCACCCTCCACAATAAACAGCTCGGTAAAATCGGGATCGGTTTTAATACAGTCGGTCAATTTGCCCGGCAGGGTCAGGCGACTGGTGGGGCTTTTGCGCTTGACCAGCGGGGTTTTTTTGCGTCGATTGATGCGCTCTTGAGCCCGCTCAATCATGGCCCCCACCAAGCGGGTCGCGCGTTCGGGTTGACCATGCAGCCAGTGGTCTAGGTTATCCTTAATGGCGCTCTCCACCATACGGCTAACATAACCGTTGGTGAGCTTATCCTTGGTCTGCCCGGAGAATTGCGGATCGGGGATAAACAGCGAGATGACCCCCATCATGCCCCCCATAATATCCTCACCGGTGAGGGCCACGTTTTTGGGCATCATGTTGCGGGAGTCGGCAAAATCCCGCATACCCCGCAGCAATGCGGCGCGAAACCCCGCCTCATGCACGCCGCCATCGGGGGTAGGCACCGTATTGCAGTGGGAGCGCAACCGTGACTCATCCACCTCATCCCACAAAATCGCCCACTCTACCCGGCTTTTGCCCGCATCCCCTAAACCGGTAATGCGCCCCTCGAAGGGGTCCTCCACCACCAAGCGACTATCTTTGGAGATCTCACGGATAAAGTCGGAAAGCCCATTGGGAAAATGAAAAAGATGCTCTTCCCCCTTGGCCTCCAGCTTGACCGTCATGCGTACCCCACGCTGAAGATAGGCGCGAGAGCGGCACATTTCGATTAAGCGGTCTGGGTTCAGAATGGTACTGGGAAAAATCTCAGGATCGGGCTGAAACTGCACACGGGTGCTGCGCCGACGACTTTCATCGCCACGCACCACCGGCGTTTCCACCTTGCCCCGACTAAAGCGGGCGTTCCAGACATAACCATCGCGGTGAACCTGCACATCGGTCCACACCGAGAGGGCCGTGACGGCACACACCCCTACCCCATGCAAACCAGCCGAGGTGGCATAGGCATCATTATTAAATTTACCCCCAGAGTGCAGGGTGGTGAAGACCACCTCAAGGGCCGACTGACCGGGATAGCGGGGATGGGGGGCCACCGGAATGCCCCGGCCATTATCCAGCACGCTCACAGAGCCATCTTTATGCAGGGTTAGGGTGATTTTATCGGCATGCCCCTCCCCGGCTTCATCCATGGCATTATCCAGCACCTCGGCCACCAGATGATGCAGTGCCCGCAGGTCGGTACCACCAATATACATGCCGGGGCGCTTGCGGATACCCTCAAGCCCCTCCAGAACCTCAATCTGTGACGCGTCGTAGCTCTCGGACATGGCACCATCGAACGCTGGTGGGCGCACAGCGCCCTGAAAACCGGAATGGGAGCGGATAAATCAAGATGGAATGACCTGGGCCTTGCGGCCCCCACAGCTTATTTGTGACGGTAGGAGATCCGTCCCTTGGTCAGGTCATAGGGGGTTAGCTGTACCGTAACTTTGTCGCCGGGCAGAATGCGAATGTAGTTTTTACGCATACGGCCCGAGATATGGCACAATAAGCTATGCTTATTTTCCAACTCTACCTTAAACATGGCGTTGGGCAGGTTCTCCAGAACCGTGCCTTCCATTTCAATGACATCTTCTTTACTCAAGGGAGGTGCTCCTCTGAACGATCCCTGGGCCCCATTTTGACACATGCCAAAAGGGCCTGCTGCGCATGAAACGGGCAGACTAACAATATGACGCAAGGATGTCAATCTGTGCTTCGTCAGAAACCCCCTCACAGCCTCTATTAAAGATTTTTTACACCGCACAGCACCGCCATAAAAACGCTATTTGCGCCCTTAAAGGGCCTAACGGAGCAGCAATTTACCAAATTGAGAGAGACGATTGGGTTGAAAAGCATCCTCGGGCAGTGGGCCGCACTGCAACGTTCCCAGCAGCATTTCACTTTTAAAAGTACTATTAAGGCCGTTAAAGATCTCCACCCGACCTGGGTGCGGACGCCCATCGGACATCCGTTTAAAATCGTTGTAGACAAAATATTTTAGCTGCCGCTCCCCCGCACCAAACAGCTTTAACCAGCGGGGACGGTTGCTATCGGCATCCACACTCAGCATGGCATAATTATAGCCATCCACCTTATCGCCCTGTCGTGGGGTCAACCGCATGACCAGTTGTGGTGGGGCTTCACCCACCGCCAGCACCCCATCCCCAGAACGGTCTTTAATTCGCAGATGCCCCGTCTCTAACATAATTCCAAATCGCTCATTTTGCACAATTTTATCATATTCCGACAGAGCCTTTTGTTTCTCTTCTTTTCGCGCTTGCCGCTCATCACTCACCACCTCGGCATGGCTCTGTTCCAAAATCAAGGGGAACAGATCTTTATTGGTCAAGATCCCCCCCAAAAAGGTTTGGTTGGGCCGCATTTCGCGGTTTTGCAGCTCCCCTGGATTGCGGGTCCAGTAGTGCGCACCCTGACGCAACAAGGCCCGTCCCTTGAGCATATCGGGCGCGGCAATTAACACCGCCCACTGGTCCGCGCTTAACTTGGCCATGTAGGCGACGGTAAAGACCCCCTTTTTGGTCTCATGGGTACGGGTGGTATCAATATTCCAATAATATTCACAGGGGGAAGGCTGCAACATACCAACCACCTCCCGCAAACGCTCCTCGGCAGTGGGTTCTGCAAAGGCCGGCACCACAAACATCATGAGTGCCAGCCACAACCCTTCAACCCCAAACCGCTTTTTCATCGCCGACCATCCCTTTTTAACAACTCTGTGGCTTGCTTTCCGCAACTTTTATATGCCATTTTGACACTAACCTAGCGGTGCCACGCATCATGAACCCTATGTCCTTCTTCTACAATCGGCTAACATAAGCTAGACGACAATAAAAAAACCGCAGGGGCGGCCATTCATTACAGATAAGGATGCCTAAGGCCCCTCCTTACCGAGCCCTGCATCGTTCCATTTTTTAAAAACCAGACGAACACGAACTTATGCAAACCTTTGCCATCCTAGCAACAACCCTGACCCTCTGGTTTTTGCTCTATAAGTTGATCCTGCGCCCTTGGTATCGGCGCCAGCGTGTCATCAAAAACATGGGGCTTTGCCGCCCCTACACCATCCCCACCCTGCCTGCTGAATTTGACCGTACCATCGCGGTTTCCAGCCATAGTAAAGCCGACCAAATCTATAGCATTAACCTGCACGCGCTACGCTGTAATTGCCGCCGCTACACACAGTATCGAGGCCTTTTCCCCGCCGGGGATATTCACCGCCTCTGTCGCCACCAGCGTCGCCAGCTGGTTGAACTCAACCTTCTCGACTATTACGACGAGCTTACCCGCTGCATTATCCAGAGTGGCATCCGGGATCGTTGCTACCGTGCCATTACCATTGGTAACTGCCAAACGATTTTAGGCTATCACCCAAGAAATCCCTTCCTGCGCCTCTATATGCATACCTTTCAGGAAGGCGATCCGGCCAAGGGTCCCTTTAGCGGCCCTTGCCAAAAATATGTCTTTAACACCGCGCAAGAGAGCTGGATCTACGGCGACCTCCCCCCTATGGAAGAGGAGGTCATCGCCACCATCACCCGCTTTCGTGAACAGGTGCAAAAAGCCCACAAAGAACATACCGCCATTTAGCCTTCTGTTCCGGCACGCGCCCTTACCCCCTACAGCTGCGTTTACCCTACAGACCGCAGCCCTACACACATGCCCTACAACACCACAGCCCCCAGGGTAACGCTGTGCGCTCTTTACAGCAAAGTGCTCTTCTCTACACGTGACGCACACCACACCCTATAAAAAAGGCCCCCACCACATGATGAGGGCCTTCTTAACAGAGTGCTGCTAGATTTACGCTACGGCAACAGGGCATCAACATGGGGCAAACCGGCACGGCTCTACCCCAACCCAACCCTATCGAGCAATCTCCGAGGCCCGCATCTCCCGAATCACCGTTACCTTGATCTCACCGGGATAGGTCATCTCCGACTCGACCTGTTGGGCAATCTCACGGGCTAACAGCATCGAACCCTCGTCATTCACCCGATCATAGGCAACCATCACCCGCAACTCACGCCCGGCCTGAATGGCATACGCCTTCTCCACCCCTTTAAACTCGGTGGCAATGCGCTCCAACTCTTCCAAACGTCGAATATAGGTCTCCACATTCTCACGACGCGCCCCTGGGCGGGCCGCCGATAGGGCGTCCGCCGCATTGGTCAATGGCCCATACACCGAGTTGGGCTCAATATCAAAATGGTGCGACCACACCGCATTAGTAACGGTGTCATCCTCTTTATATTTTTTACACAGCTCACCACCCAACACCGCGTGACTGCCCGGATTATCATGGTCCACCGCTTTGCCGATGTCATGCAACAGGCCACAGCGCCGCGCCAACTTGCCATCCAAACCCATCTCTTCGGCCATAATCCCGGCAAAGTGGGCCACCTCCACCGAGTGGGCCAGCACATTTTGCGTATACGAGGTGCGAAATTTTAAAGTCCCCAGCAGCTTGATAATCTCCGGGTGCATATTGCTGATACCCACATCGTAGACCGCTTGCTCCCCTGCTTCACGGATCTCCTGACTCACCACCTTACGCGCCTTGCGCACCACCTCTTCAATGCGGGCCGGGTGAATACGTCCATCCCCCACCAGCTCTTCCAAAGCGCGACGCGCCACCTGACGACGTACCGGGTTAAAACCAGAGATAACCACTGCTTCTGGGGTGTCATCAATAATCAGGTCGCAACCCGTGGCGGCCTCCAAAGCCCGAATGTTGCGTCCCTCACGGCCAATGATGCGTCCTTTCATCTCATCGGTGGGCAACTGCACCACCGAAACCGTGCGATCCACCACAAACTCACCGGCAAACCGTTGAATGGCACTACAAATAACCTCTTGTGCCTTCTTTTGCGCTTGGGCGCGGGTATCATCCTCAATTTGCTTGAGCTGGCGCGACGCCTCATGCCTTGCTCGATCCACCAGTTCAGCTTGAATGCGACTTTTCGCCTCATCCCGCGTAAGCCCAGCAATCTCTTCGAGCTTTTTATCCGCATCCACAATCAACCGCTCAAAGTGCTGCTGCCGTTCTTCAACCTTTTTCTGCTCTTTATCCAACTGACCACGCCGTTGGTCCAGCTCCTGATCCCGTCTATCCACCTGCTCAATCTTGCGATCCAACTGGCTTTCACGTTTATCTAAGCGCACTTGGTGGCTATCCACCTCTTCCCGGCGGCTTCTGAGTTCAGATTCCAACTCTTCACGAATCTGTATGCGTTCACCCTTCATGGCCAGCTCCACCTCTTTGGCGGCATTTCTGACCTGCTCTTGGGCTTGTTTCTGCAACAGATCGATGCGGGCATCCCGCTCAACCAGGGCCTGATTGCTCTGATTGCGCAGCATCACAAAGACACCGCCCGCCCCCAGCAGCAAGCCGACCATCAACAGAAGAATATCCATAAACCGTTCTCTCCAAACAAAACCAACCCTGACCAGAGGGTATCGTCCATGCCTCCATTGTTGTACCAAAAACCACGGGTACACTTCACGGAATTCACGATCTGGGGCGTAACCCCTCACACGCCCCACACGGCACCATGCATCCCCATAACCCAAGCAGTAGACGCACTTTGTGTACCGTGGCCAAGCGCTAGCGAAAAGGTAAAACAACCCATCTCACAGAAACAACACGCCCCAACAGAGCGAGCTTGGTCATCGTTAAAAGACTATCAACCGGCCATTAGAATCAGGCCCATTTGGCCTAGCGAGTGCCGTATCCCTCGCCAAAAAAACACCAACCTGTTTCGGTCACCACCGCATCCAACGGGATATCATGGTCAGCCCGTGGCAGATGTTCAACCTGTTGCCCCGCAAAACCCAACCCCACCAATAACTTGGGGCGCTGACCGGCCAGGGTACGGTCATAAAAACCACCCCCATAGCCCAACCGCCCACCCTGTGCGTCAAACCCCACCAGCGGCACCAGCATGAGATCCACCGCCCCAGGCTCTATCTGCGCCCTATCGGGACCGGGCTGGGGTATACCAAACGGCCCCCGCTGCCAAACCTCCCCCTGCTGGTGACGTGCAAAACGAATCTGCGACGCACCAGCTTCCAACCGTGGTAGATAGAGTATTTTACCCATCTGCCACAACGGGGCCAACAGCGGGGCCGGGTCCAACTCACCCCGTATGGCACAGTAGAGCGCCACCCGCTCAGCTTGCCCAAGCCAAGCATGGCTCAGCAAATGGGCCACCGCCGCCGCATTGGCAGATGCACGCCACGCTGGATCAAGGGCACCACGCCAAGCCAGCAGCGTTTTGCGCAGCGCCTCTTTTTTTTCGTCACGCACGAACCACAAAGTCCCACTGAATTAAAGAGAAAGAGATAACCATGGAGAGAGAAAGGCGGGCATATTCAGGACATGATAGACAACAGAGCACTTTTGCGGCAGCATAACCAAACCCGCCAATAGGCCCATACCGATGCAGGTGGTGAACAGAGTCACCCTGCACCCGTTGGCCTTAGATACAATCCCATACCCCCAAAGTACCGTTAGAGACAAGCTTCTTGAACCCGTTCGTCTAGATTGGCAGCCTGGTAACCGCTTCTGGTGAACCACAAGAGGTTCTCGCTCCACGGTCAGTGCCGGCCACCCGGGTTCAGAATTATCGGCTCAGGAAGACTGTACTCCTCACGCATACCCCAGGGGATTGGATTACTCAGCCAGCACCCGATCCGTCGCCTCGATGAGACGCTGGATACGGCCATTGGCCAACTCTTTATTGCCTTCCGTGCGCTGGCGTAGCTGAAAATAGCGGTCAGCAATCTGCAAAGCCGCCATCAAAGCCACCCGGTCGGTGGAGGCCGAGCGGGAGTTACGTCGCAACTCCTCTACCAAGCTCTCCACATACTCTGCCAGCTCATGTACATAATCGTTGCCAGTATCGGTACGCAGCTTAAAGTGCTGCCCCAGAATCGTTACTTCAACCATATCTGCCATGGATTTTGCCCTCTATTCTACCTGTTCCGCCTGTCTGGAGCACGTTTAAATAAACCATTCTGGTTTAGTCATGATCCTCAAAGCGGGAGAGCAGACCCTCAATACGGCCCATAGTTTGATTGCGATCTTGTTGCAAACCTTCAACCTTGTGTTTCAGCTTGGCGGTCACTTCACCAACGCGCGCCAGCTGCTCTTCCCGTTCCCGCACCCTCTCTCTCAGGGCTTGGTTTTCACCTTTTAGCGTCCGGACAGTTTCGGCCAGCGCGTTCCAACGCTCTTCCAGAGCGCCCAGGAGCTCCTGATCCATCTATTTCCTCCACCATGCGGTCATGGTCGCCACCAAAACTGTCAGAACCCGAAAAAAACCGGTATAGCCTATCACCCAACTGAGCCACACAGATGACGCCATGCTAAATCGTCAAAGCCAGCCCATGGCAAACGCCCAACGGGCCCTGAGCTCTACACGACTGCCCAGCCAGTTATGCTCCAAAGACAACATCCAAGCGATCCATCCAACAACCTACTCAATTTGGCACCCAATGAGCACCAAACTAGGAGGGCACCAAACTAGGAGGGCACCAAACTAGGCCACTTCCCGTTGACCGTTTAACCCGCCAACGCTAGAAGCCCCTGCACGGGATCAACGCTTACTCAAATATTAAGCGCTATGAAAAAGCCCTGTCAAGCACCCAAACCCCTTTAGGGTACCGCTTTTCCGTATATTCGCAACGAAACTGCATGCAAGGCGAAAGTCAAGCTAAATCGGCCCCCTTTTCAGGGTTTTCCCCTCCCTTTTTCAACGCACTGAAGCGAGCCCGGCATCCTCTAAAATCCGCTGGGCGAAGCTCTCGTAACTGTAGGAAAGGGCCATTTCATAGGGATCATGCAGCGGGCTTTGGCTAAAAAGCTGTCGCATATCCGCTTTAGTCTTATAAAAAAGCATATGCTCATCCCAGTGGGGGAGGTCAGCAAACTGCCGATGATCATTTAATACAGGTATCGCACCGCAAGCGGCAATCTCAACCGTGCGTTGACTGTTCACCAAGTGCGCTTGGGGAGAGAGCGCATATTTCGCCTCATTATAGATCTGCACCAGGTGCATGCCTTGTTGGGCGACCCCTTTATAATAGGGAGCCACCACGGGATCATTTTCCCAACCATAACCATACACCTCTACCGCATAGGGTAGTTCTGGGGCCAGCTCACACAGCCACCGTACGCTTAGATCCCGCACCGCAAAGGGATAGACATACTCACGGATAAACAGCGGACTTAAATGGACCTGCTCTGCCATCTGGTTAATCTGCGCGGGCGAGAGCGCCTCGCCCGCCTCACTGGCTTGTACAAACTGCTCAACCAAACCCCGCTCGGCATCCGAAGTCGGCGTCAAATGCCGCGCATATGCGCTGCCAACAAAAATGATTTTATGCCGCTTCTCAACAGATTTGTGCCGCTTGTAGAGATCCAGGTCCACACAAAAACTTTGCCGCCTGGGGTTTTTATAGCCGCTCTTTATGATCATTTCATCCAGATAAGGCAGGACCGAATAGACCAAATCCCGCTCTCGCCAGGGCTGTTTTTTACCCTTATTAATATCGGGCATGGGGTCTTGGTACCACACGGCGTTCCACCGCTCTGGATGATAATAACCACTGACCGCCCAATTAATGCTCACCACCAAATGGGGATCAAAGTCGTGGTGAGCGGTCATAATATCCAGGGCGTCGGCATCTTCCCGGTTGTTGCGCCCCATCAAAAAGCGCACATCACAGCCAATTTTTTTGAACGCCTGGATCAAGCCAGCCGAACTGTAGCGCATCACCGTGGTCATACGCGAGGCGGTTGCCAACACCCGCACCCGGCCATTGAGCATGGGCCCCGGCGGGGTCTGTCGGTAGCGCTCCAAAATGGCATTGGCGCGCTTTTGCCGTGCTTTATTGATCAGATCAAACAGCTCCGCATACTGTTTTGCCGTGGCAACCTGCTCAGGATTGGCCGGATCAAACAGCACTTGAGTGGGCCGCCGGATTAAAGGCACCGAAAAATAGTGGCTCACTTTTTCTTGTATGGCGATCAAATTTTCCAGACCATGGTCATCCAGCGCTTCGCCCTGGTAATAGCAGATCTGTGGCAAAGCGATTGCCGCCGTATGCTTGACCAACAACCCCTTGTGCGCCTGTGCCAGCGCCAGTTCAGGGGTGACACAAAACAGATCTTCAGTCGCCACATGCACCCGCTTGGACGGGTCATGCACAAAATGATTCATCATCTGCATGGCCCAATTTTTCTGCACGTCATCTTCTGTCATGGCCCAATAACAGACCAATGCAGCATAAATACTTGGTTCTTGACGGTTCAAGCGCAGCAGATGATTAAGGTGGGCCAAACAAACCTCCGGTACCGGTTTAACATGGTCCAGATAGAGATTGGCCAACGCCAACAGCCCCGCCTGATGGTCTGGCGCAAAGGCCAACAACCGCTTTAGCACCGCCTCGGCCTCGGTAATCTGCCCCATCTGCACATAGGCTTGCGCCAGCAACTCCAAACAGAGTTCATGCCGGGGGTTGGCCGCTACCGCCTGCAATAGACGATTGCGCGCCTCTTCGGGTTTTTTTTGCGCCAACGCCAGATTGGCCAAAATGGCTTGGATCTCGCCTTGCTGAGGATAGAGCCGTAGCAGCGCCTCTAACTCGCCTACGGCTTGCTCTACCTGCCCTGCCAACAGGGTTTGGTAACTGACCGCCAATTGTTGTTGATGCTCAGCCTGCATCACCCCATGGGTGGCAACCGCCGCCTCCTGCTCACCGCTCGGCACTTGGCTGAGCAGCCACTGGGCAAAGCGTTGCAGCACCTCTGTCTGCTCAGGGTGCAAACCCTGGTAGCCCTCCCCCCCTTGCGGCTGTAGGGCCTGGGCGGGCAGCAGCACCACCTGCTCTGGCTGCTGGGTACGCTGGGCAGCTATCCAGCTTTGCTGCTTTTCCATAGGGATAATCAAGCGACTGGGCAACGCCAGCACCGGACCCTCCCACCACACCACGACGTGGGGTTGCCACTGGTTTATCTGCTCTAGGATATGGCACACATCCAGTTGCGCATAGTCACTGGCCTCGTCACACAACACCACCTGAGCCTGCGCTTCGAGCATCTGCACCAGCCCCACGACCCCCGCATAACTGGGATGCTGACGGGCACAGATCAAGAGCAACCGGGGAGGCTCGTCCGGCGCACACCGTGGAGCAACCGCGAGCATGCGCTGGGTGATTTCCTGTTCCCGCTTGTCCCGCAAATGTTGCGCGGCAAAGAGCTGCCTAACCACCCAAAAACCTTGTTCTATTTGCGCGGGATTATCCCAGTCTGGCTCAATGCGGCTCGGCATCCTCAAGGCGCTTTCACTCCAGCGCGACAGCAGTTCGCTCTCTTTTACGCCCAACAGCCCAGGCTCCTCACCCTCCCCCCCCAATACCACGCAGAGCTGCCGTGCCCGCCCCCCATACGGGGTGTTAACCAGCAGGGCCTGAGCGGCCACCTGTCGAGCTTGCTGTTGATCAAAAAACAGCGTATCCGCCGGTTCCGTAGCAGGCACCGTCCCCACATGGGGCAAAAAATGCCGCAACATGGCCTGGATGTATTGGGTCAATAGTGGTTTTTGCAGCTTCTCGCTCAGTTGTAGCATCAACACATAAGGAGGGCTCCAGCGCGGCGCTTGCAGCAGTGCCTGTCGGGCGGCGTCCTCGGTGGAATCCAGTTGGTTAAGCACCAGATAACCATAGGCTGTTAAAAGGTTTAACATGCCAGCTGGCAAGGGATATTTGCTCAACAACTGACACTGTTCTAAAGCCTTTTTACCCTGCCCCAGCGCAATATAGACCAGTACCTTTAAACGCAGAATATCGGGATAAACAGCCCCCCACGCCATGGACTGCTCCACCAGATAGAGTGCCCCGTTAAAATCCCCTTGGTGGAACTTTTGCCAACCCAGTAAATACTGTTTCTGGGCATCCTGGGCATCCCGACATAACCATGCAGTGACATCTTGCGCGGCCTGTTGAGGGTCGGGATCTTGGGCGATGGCCTGCTGTAACGCCTGCTGCAATTGCTGGGCATCCAACTGTAATAATGAGCTTAACTGCTTATTCATAAAAACAATTCCTATTCAAGCCGCAACGATCATGTGGGGCGTAGGTTTGCCCGCTGTGTCAAGAACTGTCTGCAAAATGGAGACCCTTTCCGTTCTGCACATAGCTTTATTTCCCACTACTGTGTAATATAAACCCTAATTGGTCTTATTTTTAAATCAGCCAAAATCAAGTCTCTAACAGCCACATGTTTTAAATTCAGCTCAGCGTGGCAAAGCCTTTGCAATGCACCCTTGGGTGTGATGCGTTAAAGACGGGGGCAATGTGCCATTGCCCTGGCGGAAAAATAGCCTTTCTGGCGGAAGGCCCATGCTTTAAGGAAGAAAAACCATGTCTCATGTCAAACGGGTTATGATTACCATGCCCAACACTTCATGGTTTGGGAAACGTCTGTGGGTGGTCCCCCCTTACACCCTGGGTATTCTGGCTGCGGTGGTGGATCAACAACGCTTTGAAGTGGAAGCACTCGACCCCCACCTGGGCAACCTGAGTCTTGAGCAATCTCTGCAGAAGATCCTGGACTTTGCCCCCGATGTGGTGGCCCTAACCTGTATGTCCCTGGAGTATGCCCAGAGCTTTCATGCTTTAGCGCGGGCGATTAAAGAACGTGCACCGGGCATCACCCTGCTGTTAGGGGGGGTTTATGTCACCACCTCAGTGGATCTGGCCATGCGGGATCGGGTGGCCGACTATGGAGTTATGGGAGAGGGCGAGCATCGTTTTCCCCTCATACTGGATATGCTGGACCGTGGTGAAACCGATTTCAGCCAGTTTGACGGCATCGCCTACTGGGAGCAGGAGCGTCTTCAAGTCAACGCACCGGTGGCCTACGTAAAACCCCTGGATGCGGTGCCTTTTCCCGACTATGAAAAAATGCGTTTAAAAGAGTATTTTAACGTCAACAACAGCTTTGGCAATGTCATGAACGCCCGCTACGAGCCCTATGTGCTCACCTCCACCAGTCGCGGCTGCCCTTATGACTGCATCTACTGTAGCACCCACTCGATTGATGGCAGCAAGGTCCGACTGCGTTCGGCGGAAAATGTGCTGCAAGAGATCGACATTCTCTACAACGACTATGGCGTTAAAGAGATCCTGTTTTTGGATGACAATCTCATCATCAACCGCAAGCGCTTTAAACAGATTTTGCAGGGCCTCATCGACCGGGATTATGATTTGTGGTGGAAATCCCTAAACCTTGCCACCTTTTTGTTGACCGAAGATATGCTGGAGATGATGAAGGCGGCCAAGACCTACCAACTGATTCTCCCCATCGAGTCGGGTAACCAGTATGTGCTGGACCATGTGCTCAAAAAGCCGCTGGATCTAAAAAAGGTGCCACCCTTGGTGAAAAAGGGTAAAGAGCTGGGGTTTGAGATCTCCGCAGACTTTATCATCGGTTCACCCGGCGAGACCTGGGATCAGATACGTGATACCTGCACCTTTGCCGATGAGATGGATGTGGATATGGTCTCCTTTCACATCGCCACCCCGCTGCCCAAAACCGAGATGTACACCCGCGCCATGGAGATGGGGGCACTGCCAGACAATTTTGATTTTGGCGACACCAACTTTTTTGGTTTTGGCCGAGGTGCCATCGCCACCGACGAGTTTCAACCCCAAGATCTGCACATGCTACGCGCCCTGGAGTGGGACCGCATTAACTTTAAAACCCCAGAGCGCCGCGCCCGTTTTGCCAAAATGTCCGGCATTAGCCTAGAAGAGCTGGCCAAATGGCGTAAAAACACCATCCGCAACCTAGGGCTCTACTTCCCCAATGCCGAGGGTAAAGACTATACCGATGGGGCCAAAAAACCCGCCATCCCCAAAAACGGGCTGCTGGATAAAAATGGCCGTTTTATGCAGGTGGTCAACGCCTAAAGCCTCTCTCCAGGGGGTGTCCTTAGGGGCACCCCCTGGATCTTTCCCAAGCCCAGCCCCTTACCTTTCGCCCCCCTTAGCCCACCTACCCTTTTTATAAGGCATGGATCGCTTCGATTACCCGTTGCACATTTTCCAACGGCTGCTCAGGCCCCGAAGGCAGAGTGATAAAGTGCCCCTCGTAGGCTTGGGCATGGGGGTATTGCTCACAATCGGCCAACTGGGCACCAATGTGGGGCACCCGATGCAAACCGGTGCTGCGCGCCGCTACCTCAATGCCCTGCTCTGCCATCCTTTGGATAAAACGCTGCCGGTCTTGGCAGTGCCATTCGGCCCTGAGAGGATGCTCACCCGCCGCTGCGTTGGCCGAGATTGCACGCATGCCTGCCACCCCAGCCAAGCCCCTTGCATAGGCCTCTTGAATGGCCAAATGGTGGCGTACCCGACCCGCCAGCAGCGGCAACTGCACCAAACCAAGGGCGGCCAGCACATCATTAAATTTAAAGTTACCGCCTAGCCGCTCCATCTTCTCCCCCAGCACCCCACCACATTGGCCCTGGTTGCGGATCGACTCAATGGCTGCGGCATCCTCGGCACTCTGGCACACCAGCAGCCCCCCCTGACCGGTGGTAAGCATCTTCGCCACCCCCAGCGAAAAGGCCCCAAACCGACCAAAACTGCCCAAACAGCGCCCGTGATGGCGGCTGAGCAGGGCTTGACAGGCATCTTCCACCACACCGATACCGTGCGCTTGGGCTATCGCCAACAACGGCTCCATCTGCGTGGCAATGCCGTTGAGATGCACCGCAATGATCGCTTTGGTTTTTGGGCTAATGGCCGCCTGTAGCTTGTTTATATCCATGACGGGGCGGGTGGGTTCTACATCCACCAACACCACCTTGGCCCCCAGCAACAGGGGGGCGTTAGCCGTTGCCACCCAGCTCATCGCGGGAATAATCACCTCATCCCCACAGCCGACCCCCAGTTGGATAAGGGCCATGAGCAGGGCGTTGGTACCACTGGTGGTGCAAAACAGATGGGGCACCCCCAGCAGCTGAGCCAACTGCTGCTCAAACAGACGGGTCAGCTTACCCTGCCCAATTTGCCGATTTTGCACGGCGTGGGCCACCGCCTGAGCCGCTGCTGGTCCGGTATCAATGCTCCATACGGGGATCTGCGTGGGTGTGGACATAGGCTAAATGGTCACCTCTTTACCGCGTTGCTTACGTTTGACCAAATCCAAACGCTGTTTAAACTGTCGTACCATGGGGTTCTCTTCACTATAGAGTTCACGGGCGATGGCCAACCCTTGCTCAAGATAGCCCTGCATCGCCTGCCACTGCCCCATCACCAGCCCTGCGTCAATGAGGCGACTGACCGCTTGCAAGGTCTCAATATGGCGATGGCCGTAGAGCTTAACGCGGATTTTATGCGCTTGCCGATAGTGCCGCAAGGCGATTTCCAGCTCACCCTTGCCACGGGCAACATCCCCTAGGGTCATCCATAAACTGGCGGTCAAAAAATAGTCCTGGCCCGATTTTTTTATGACCTGTTTAACCATCGGTGCCGCGATCTCTTCTGCTTTTTGATACTTTTTCAATCCAATCAAATAACCGGCATAGCGATTAACTGCCGCCACCACGTCGGGATGATCTGGGCCAATCTTTTTGAGCAATAGGGGCACTGCTTTGCCACTAAGCTGGGCGGCCCGGGCATAATCTTTACGCACCACAAACACCTCGGCGGCACGGGTCATGGCAAAGGCCATGGCCACCGGACGATCTGCATAGCGTATTTTGCAGATCTTTAGATAACGCACCATCAGGGCCTCACCCGCGCGGTTTCTGCCCAACAAAAATTTAAGATTGGCCAGGGGGCTAAGGATATGAAAGGCCTCTTCCGAGGTTTCGCCAAACACCTGATCGGCATCCCGCAGGGCAGCGCTATAAAGCGTGTCCGCCTTTTGCACCTCACCCCGTTTATAAGCGGCACTACCCATCATTAAAGCTTCACGCATGGTGGTGACATTGCCCCCATACCCAGGCAAGGGCACCCCCAACAGCAGGAAGATCAATAACAGTAAGCGCATGGCCCATCTTTCCCATCGTGTTGCAGTCTGATTTCACCCATCACACCACGCCTGCAACGCCCAACGCCTCGCAAACGCGTAGGATGAACGCTCACGTTTGATAACCCGCCATCCCCTTTAGCGTCCCATATATCTAGAGGGTAGTACAGCCTGCACCTCGCTGGGCACACAAAAAAACGGCCTCTGTAGAGGCCGTTTTTTTGTGTGCCGTGAAACACCCCAAGATCAAGGCTCCAGAATGGATTCCCCGCCCCGCAGGTAGGCGTCCACACCACGGGCAGCCTTGCGCCCGCTATCAATGCACTTGAGCACCAAGGATTGACCCGTCGCCATATCCCCTGCCGCAAAAACACCCGCAACACTGGTCTGGAACTGATGATCCACCTTCACGTTACCACGGGCATCCAGCGCCACACCCAACTCATCCAGCAAGCCGGTTTTAACCGGACCCAAAAAGCCCATCGCCAGCAACACCAGATCCGCTTCCAGCACAAACTCGCTGCCCGCGATCTCCTCCATCTGTGGACGGCTGCCATCCTCCTGCTCGATCCAACGCAGCTTCACACAGTGCAGGCGCTTAACGTTGCCTTGCTCATCCCCCTCAAAATATTTGGTCAAAATGGACCACATACGGTCACACCCCTCCTCGTGAGAGGTGCTGGTGCGCAACATATGCGGCCAGGTCGGCCAAGGGGTCTCATCGGCACGGTCCCGTGGCGGTTTGGGCAGCAGTTCCAGTTGGGTCACGCTCACCGCACCATGACGGTTTGAGGTCCCCACACAGTCAGAACCGGTATCCCCACCACCGATCACCACCACCCGTTTGCCCGCCGCATGGATCACCTCATCCGGCGCAATCTTTGATCCGGCTACCCGGCGGTTTTGCTGGGCCAAAAAGGACATGGCAAAATGAATGCCCTTAAATTCCCGTCCTTGAATGGGCAGATTGCGGGGCTGTTCAGCCCCACCGGTGAGCACAATGGCATCACTCTCTTGGCGTAGCTGCTCAATGGAGAGATCCACCCCCACATGCACACCCGTCTTAATGGTCAAACCCTCTTCTTTCATCTGGTTGACGCGGCGTTCCACCACCTCTTTTTCCAGCTTGAAATCAGGGATACCAAACCGCAACAAACCACCCACCGACTCATTTTTTTCATACAACGTCACACTGTGGCCCACCCGCGTAAGCTGCTGGGCACAGGCCATGCCCGCCGGGCCAGAACCGATCACCGCCACCCGTTTGCCGGTCAGACTCAAGGGCTTGAGGGGCTTGATATAACCCTCCTGCCAACCCTTTTCAGCCACGGTTTTTTCAATTTCACGAATCGCCACCGCTTCGCCATTGATGCCCACCACACAACTGGCTTCGCACAGAGCAGGGCAGATACGACCCGTGAACTCCGGAAAGTTATTGGTGCGGTGCAGTGCTTGACTGGCATCCTCCCAACGCTCCCGATAGACCAGATCGTTCCACTGGGGAATCAGGTTACACAGGGTACAACCGCTATGGCAAAAGGGAATGCCACAATCCATACAGCGGGCAGCCTGGATACGCAAAGCGGACTCTGGAAAATCCTTATAAAGCTCTTTGCTGTCTTTAATGCGCTCGGCAACGGGCCGCTTTTCAGGCAGCTCACGTTCGAACTCCATGAACCCTGTAATCTTACCCATTGGCCACCTTCTCCTGCTGCTGCTTCATCTCTTCCAGCACGCGCTTGTATTCGCGGGGCATCACCTTAACAAACCGACTTAGAGCCTCTGTCCAGTTTTCTAAGATCTGTTTACCAACGGTGCTGCGGGTATATTTAACATGTTTTTCGATCAAAGCTTTCAACGTAGCTTGATCCTCCTCGGTCTCCACCGACTCCAACCCCACCATGGACTGGTTACACAACTCAGCGAAGTTTCCTTTGACATCATAAACATAAGCCTCACCACCGCTCATGCCGGCAGCGAAGTTACGCCCGGTACGGCCGAGCACCACCACGGTTCCGCCGGTCATATACTCACAACCGTGGTCCCCCGTTCCTTCGACCACCGCCTGGGCACCGGAGTTCCGCACGGCAAAGCGCTCACCCACCATACCCCGGAAATAGGCCTCGCCCTTGATGGCACCATAGAGGATGGTGTTACCGGCAATAATATTTTCCTCGGCTACAAAGGTCGCACCAGGATGGGGCTTAACCACCACCCGCCCCCCAGACATACCCTTACACACATAGTCGTTGGCCGCGCCGGTTAGATGCAGCGAAACCCCCGCGACGTTAAAGCACCCAAAGCTTTGCCCCGCCACCCCGGTAAAATGGCACTGGATGGTGTTATCCGGCAAGCCCTCACCACCAAAGCGTTTGGAGATCTCCCCACCCAGCATAGCCCCCACCGAACGGTCGGTATTATGGATGGGTAGATGAATCTGGATCGGCTCACGGGTTTCAAAGGCGATACCCGCCAGCTCCAACAATTTATGATCCAGCACCTTGTCAATGCCGTGATCCTGAGGCTGCACATAACGGGTGGCAATGCGTGAAGGCACATCGGGCTGTTTCAGGATGTTAGTAAAATCCAGCCCTTGCGCCTTAAAGTGGTCGATGGCCTCACGGGCTTCCAGACGGTCCACCCGCCCAATCATATCATCCATCTTGCGGAAGCCCATAGCGGCCATGCGCTCACGGACTTCATTAGCAATAAAGAAGAAGTAGTTGACCACATGCTGGGGCTGACCGGTAAACTTTTTACGCAGTTCCAGATCCTGGGTGGCAATGCCCACGGGGCAGGTACCCAGATGGCATTTGCGCATCATGATACACCCCTCCACCACCAGCGGACCGGTGGCAAAGCCAAACTCTTCAGCACCCAATAGCGCCCCAATGATCACATCACGCCCGGTGCGTAGCTGACCATCGACTTGCAGGCGCACACGCCCACGTAGATCGTTGAGCACCAAGGTCTGTTGGGTCTCGGCCAGGCCCAGTTCCCAGGGCACCCCGGCATGTTTGATGGAGCTAACCGGGCTTGCCCCGGTGCCGCCATCATGACCGGCAATCAAAATCATATCCGCATGGGCCTTAGAGACCCCCGCAGCAACCGTACCCACACCCACCTCAGAGACCAGCTTAACCGACACACGACCGTCGGGATTGACATTTTTCAGGTCAAAAATCAGCTGCGCCAGATCCTCGATAGAATAAATATCGTGGTGGGGGGGTGGCGAGATCAGGGTGACACCAGGGGTGGTGTTACGGGTCCGCGCGATCACCTCGTTCACCTTGTGACCGGGTAGCTGCCCTCCCTCACCGGGTTTGGCACCCTGGGCGATCTTGATCTGCATCTCGTCGGAGTTGACCAGATAGTGACTGGAAACACCAAACCGACCCGACGCCACCTGCTTGATGGCACTGCGGGCGTTATCCCCATTGGGACGCGGCTTAAAGCGTTCGGGATCTTCACCGCCCTCACCGGTATTGGACATACCCCCAATACGGTTCATGGCAATGGCCAGGGTCTCGTGGGCCTCTTTAGAGATCGAGCCATAAGACATGGCACCGGTCACAAAACGACGTACGATTTCCGAAGCGGGTTCCACCTCATCCAACGGCACCGGTTGAGCGGCCTTTTTCAGGCGCAACAGGCTACGCAGGGTGCAGAGGTTTTTGCTCTGCTCGTTGATGGTCCGCGCAAACGCTTTATAGGTTTCGTAGTTGTTTTCACGGGTGGAGTGCTGGAGCTTGGCAATATTTTCCGGGGTCCACAGATGGCTCTCGCCACCATGTCGGTATTTATACTCGCCCCCCACCTCCAGCTGGTTTATGGAGATCACATTCTCCGCATAAGCCAGCCGGTGTTTACGCAAAATCTCCTCTTTAAGGGTGGTCATATCCACCCCTTCAATACGGGAGACGGTGCCGGTAAAGTAGCGGCTAACCAGACTTTTAGCCAGACCCACCGCCTCAAAAATTTGCGCGCCACTGTAGCTTTTAAGGGTGGAGATGCCCATTTTAGAGGAGATCTTTAACAACCCTTTATTGACTGCTTTTGCATAGTTTTTAAAGGCCACCGCCGGCGTGATCTCCGGTGGAAAGAGCCCTTTTCCGCACAGATCAGAGAGAGTGCTAATGGCCAAATAGGGGTTGACCGCACTGGTGCCATAGCCCACCAACAGGGCGAAGTGGAATACCTCGCGCACCTCGGCGCTCTCCACAATGATGCTCACCTTGCTGCGGGTACCCGCACGGATCAGGTGGTGATGCAGACCCGCCGCCGCCAACAGGATGGGCAGTGGTGCCTGTTTTTTATTGGCCCCCCGGTCAGACAGAATGATCAGATTGACCCCATCTTCTACCGCTGTAGAGACCTCATCAAACAGACGGCTCAGGATGTCATCCAGGGAGCACTGCCGCTCCACCAAAAACAGGGTAGAGAAGGTACGTGCATGCAACCCTTTGACGTTGGCGGCACGAATTTTCTCAAGCTGTTTATTGTCGATGACCGGTTGCAGCAGGCGAATATGGTTTACATGCTCGGGGCTCTCTTCCAGCAGGTTGCCCGCAGGCCCTAGCTGGTTGTAGAGGCTCATCACCAGATCTTCACGAATGGGATCAATGGGGGGATTGGTCACCTGCGCAAAGAGCTGTTTAAAGTAGCTAAACAGCGGCTTGTTTTTGGTGGAGAGCACCGCCAAAGCGGCATCGTTACCCATGGAACCAATGGGCTCGGATCCCCCCAGTGCCATGGGACCCATAAGCAGGTGCAGATCCTCTTCGGTATAGCCAAAGATTTTATGCAGGGTACCCAGCTTTTCCTGCTCCTCTTTGGTGCTATCGCCCTCTTCCATATCATCCAGATTGATCAGGCCATCTTCCACCCACTGGCGGTAAGGTTTGCCCTCTAAAATCTGTTTTTTAACCTCGGTATCATCAATGATGCGACCCTCTTCCAGGTCGATCACAAACATACGTCCTGGTTGAAGGCGACCATTGTAGAGCACCTCTTCAGGGGGGAACGTCACCGTACCCGCTTCGGAGGCCATCACACACAAGCCGCTTTTGGTCACCTGATAACGGGCCGGACGCAGACCATTACGGTCCAACGTCGCACCGATAATGCGGCCATCGGTAAAGGCCACCGCAGCCGGGCCATCCCAAGGCTCCATAATGGAGGCATGGTACTCGTAAAAGCCTTTTAGCTCGTCACCCATCTGCTTATGGTTTTCCCACGCTTCGGGAATAAGCATCATCATGGCGTGGGGCAACGAACGGCCTGAGAGCACCAAAAACTCCACCGCACGGTCAAAAGCGGCAGAGTCCGACAGCCCCTCAGGAATGACTGGGAACAGTTTTTTCAGATCATCCCCAAAATGCGGATGGGTCAGGGCCGCTTCACGGGCACGCATCCAGTTGATATTACCCCGTACCGTGTTGATCTCCCCATTATGGGCAATCATCCGGAAAGGCTGCGCCAAACCCCAGGTCGGAAAGGTGTTGGTGGAGTAACGTTGGTGTACCAACGAAAAGCCAGAAACCACCGCTGGATTAACCAAATCCAGATAGTAATCTTCAACCTGGTCGGCCAGGAACATACCCTTGTAGAGCAAGGTACGGCTGGAAAAACTGGGCACGTCAAAGGAGCTAAGCTCCTCCATACCATAATCACGCACCGTATTTTCAATGCGCTGACGAATAATATAAAGCTTGCGCTCCAACCAGTTAGGGTCGGCATCGGCAGGTTTGTTGCGGGCGGCAACGATTACTTGGCGCACCAAGGGTTCGGTCTCTTTGGCGGTGTAGCCAATGCGCGCCCCTTTATTAATCGGCACATCTCGCCAGCCCAGCACCACCTGCTCCTCATCCATAATCAGCTTTTCAATATGCCGCTGAATGGATTCACGGATGGAGGTCTCTTTGGGCAAAAACACCATGCCCACACCGTAAGCGCCCAGCTCGGGCAGATCAATATGGAGGGTGCGGCAAGCCTGCCGCAACATGGCATCGGGCATCTGGATCAGAATACCAGCCCCGTCACCGGTCAGGGGATCAGCCCCGGCGGCGCCACGGTGGGTAAGGTTGACCAGCAGTTTAAGCCCCATACGGACGATCTCATGGGTTTTGCGGCCTTTAAGATCTGCCACAAAGCCCACGCCACAAGCATCATGCTCGAAGCTTGGATCGTACAAGCCTGTCTGTTTCGGCAAGCCGGATTGAATCATATTGTTTTCCCAACTTGATAGGTTTACACCTCGCACAGGTCTACGACCCGTGGTCTCCACTCAGGGAGACAACCACGCTACCCCAACCACCACCCCATTGCCAGCCCCACAGCATGGGAACGCGGCACCGAAACGGCTTCTTTTCGATCCCGTGTGGAACATAGTCGGGTTTTCGATGGCGATTCAATGCTCTTAGGTGGGTCTGCTCTGTTTCCGTGCTAAGGAACAGACCGAAGGGACGGAGCACCCCCACAGGAACACCCCGAAAAGGATACAAGTATGCTGGCTTTTCACAATTGTGTCAATTAATTTGAGCCCACCACGCTACCCATCACCCGTTACCCTTAACAAACCCCGGCATGGCACCATGCAGACCCATGCAGACCCCCTACAGGCCACCCTTTGCCCTGTTAATAGACAAAGGCCCTTTAAGTTAAAGGGCCTTTGTACCTTAATCTGTTGCGCACAGGCACAACATTTCTATTCCATGAGCGACCCTGCACGCGCCTTAAACCTTACCTATGGTGGGGCCTGTCGGTGCCCTGAGCAGCCCTGTTGATTAACCCGGAGCGTGCCGTGTTACCATGGCCGAAAGCCCCTTAACCTGCCAACGATGGGCGGTATTGTCGGCATCGGTACGGTTTTGGAAAGGCCCTACCCGCACCCGAAACACCGGTGCGCCATTGACCGTACCCGGCAGAATACGCGCCGGCTCCCCTTGGCGCATAAGCCTTCCCAACAATTTTTGCGCCGGCTCATAGCGGCTAAAGGCCGCCACTTGCACCACGAACATACCCTCAGCCACCCGTCCCGTGGGCGGGGGGGTGTAACGTTGCCGCTGTGCGGCATCGTCTTGGCGCTTGAGATAGCTCTGTACCGAGGCCACCGGACCCTGCCGATTACCCATCGACAACGCCTGTAAATTCCGCGCATAGAGCATAGATTTTGCAGGGCTCCACGCTTCTGCCGTATGATTTTGCGCTTCGTCACGTGGGGCAAATTTGGCCTTTTCATCGGCACCATCGGCGGGGCGTGCGCTGCTCACCGTTTTGAGAACCGCAGACTGAATGGCACTAAAGTCGGGGGCATGGGCCTGCTCAAGGGGACGTTCAGAAACCGCCGTGCGCATGCCCTTTTGCCCTTGATCCCCCGGCAATACCACCCGATGCTCCACCAAGCCTTTATAAAATTGAAACTCCACATCACGGTCCGCTGGGTCCAACTGGGCCACCTGCTGAGCAGCGGTGGCGTGCGCATCCCCAGCGCTGTTGGCCGCCGGTTTTTTTGCCGATGCGGCGATTTCATCGTGCTTAACCGGCACCGGGGTAGGCAATGGCGAAGGGGCGGGGGCCGATTTAGCCGCCATCACCGGCAATACCACCGCCACTTTCTCGACCTGCAACGCTGCGGGCGCCTGTATTTGACGCACCTCTTGCACAGGGGCCTCTTCCACAACCGGTTTATCCACGATAATCGGCTTGTTCACTTCAACAACACGCGCCTGCGCCACAGGCTGTTGTGCCTGCTCACCCGGCTGCCCAGGATTTTCAGCCTTTGGCCAGATTAACCATCCAGCCACCACCACGCACACCCCCAACAGCAGCAGCCTGGCTGGTTTGGGTTGGCTGGTTTCGGCATGGCGACGATAACGTCGCGAGGTGGGATAACGTGGGTTCACATCGACCTCGGTTGTTGAACACCCAGCAGCTCCAAGCCATTGGCAATGACCTGCTTAACCGCTAAAATCAGTACGAGGCGGGCATCACGCGTGCCCGCATCA
This sequence comes from Magnetococcus marinus MC-1, assembly GCF_000014865.1. NCBI lineage: Bacteria > Pseudomonadati > Pseudomonadota > Magnetococcia > Magnetococcales > Magnetococcaceae > Magnetococcus > Magnetococcus marinus. Next base: position 842,183 of record NC_008576.1, on the reverse strand, counting down.
ACATCCATAATACGATGGCTGTTGTAAAACGTATGAAACGCCGCCGCCAAATCCAACAGGTAATAGGGGATACGGTGGGGCTCTTGATGCACCGCCGCGCCCTCCACCACATCGGGAAACAGATCCAACTTACGGATAAGATCCCACTCCGCCCCTTCGCCAAGGGGCGACAGATCTACCCCAGACCACCCCTGCGCCTGCAACGCCACCCCTTCATGCTGGGCTTTATCCCAAATCGAACAGATGCGCGCATGGGCATATTGAACATAGTAGACCGGATTATCGTTATTCTTGGCCACCGCCAGATCCAGATCAAAATCCAGCTGGGCACCACTGCCCCGGCTTAAAAACCAAAAACGCACCGCATCCGAACTGGTGGCTTCCACCACCTCTTCCAGGGTTACAAAGGTGCCTGCCCGTTTGGACATCTTCACTGGTTCGCCCCCACGGGTGAGGTTTACCATCTGAATAAGCACCACATCCAACAGGTTCTGTTTACCGGTCAAGGCACCCAGCGCAGCCTGCACCCGGCGCACATAGCCCCCATGATCAGCCCCCCAGATATTGACCAACCGCTCAAAGCCGCGCTCCGCTTTATTGAGGTGATAGGCCACATCAGCGGCAAAATAGGTGTAGCTGCCGTCGCTCTTACGCAACGCCCGGTCCACCTCATCCCCAAAATCGGTGGCCTTAAACAGCAACTGCGGACGCGACGCCCACGCCTCACTTTTTTTACCCTTGGGTGGTTCCAATACCCCTTCGTAGAGGCACCCCTTTTGGCTTAACACCTCCAGGGCATGCTCAATGCGCCCCTCGCTGTGTAGGCTGAACTCCGAGAACCAGTGGTCAAAACGAATATTCAACCGCGCCAAATCGGCCTTAATCCAGGTGAGTACCTGTTGCATGGCAAACTCAAGCATCTCACGGGGATACTCATCGGGCTCAGCCCGGGCTACCTCAAGCCATTTATCTTGATCTTTTTCCTTAAGTGCGCGGGCAATATCGACGACGTAGTCGCCGGGATAGCATCCCTCCGCCACCTCAACGGCATCCCCAAACAGCTGCCGATAACGCAGCATCACGGAGCGCCCCAGCACTTGTACCTGCACACCCGCGTCGTTCAAATAGTACTCGCGCTGCACCGCATACCCGGCACATTCCAGAATACGTGCCAAAACATCTCCGGTGACGGCACCCCGCCCGTGGCCTACGTGCATGGGGCCTGTGGGGTTGGCCGAGACAAACTCAACCAGCACTTTTTGCCCGGCACCGACGTTCCCCTGGCCATAACTGCCGCCACGCTGCAACACATCGGCAACCACCCCGCGCAGACGCTCGGGGGTGACAAAAAAATTAATAAAACCCGGTCCAGCGATCTCACAGCGCGACACCACACCCTGCCCACTGGGCAAGGCATCCACCAGCCGCTGCGCCAGATCCCGTGGCTTCATCCGCGCCTGTTTTGCCAGCACCATGGCGGTATTAATGGAAAAATCCCCATGGCTCTTATCCTTGGGACGCTCCACCTTAATACCCCCAAGTTTCGCATCGGCAGGAATCACCCCTTCCGCCAGCAGGGTGTTTTGGGCGTGCTCCATCAACTCTTCGATACTCTGCCGCATGGTTTTTTCCACCTATAGATGCTTTTAAACGAACCCTATTCCCGCTATGCTCCAACCCAACCCGAGGGGCCGCAGGCACAACCGGCCATCGAACCGCATAACTTACCCCTGTTGGCCACGAAGTTAAAGCCCAAAGCAGCGCTGACAGGCTGGCAGATGGGCTATTTTATCCCTTAAAAGGTGTACCATGAATAAATTCCCGGCACCCCACAGCCTCACCCTTGACCTGCTACGCCATGGCGAACCCTGTGGCGGTGAGCGTTACCGAGGCCGCCTGGATGACCCCCTCAGCGAAACCGGCTGGCAACAAATGCATGCCGCAGTTGCCCCGCAGGAGCCCTGGACCCATATTATCAGCTCACCCCTACAACGCTGTCTGCACTTTGCCCAACAGCTGGCCCAACAGCGCCAGTTGCCGCTCACCATTGAACCGGCGCTGCAAGAGCTCCGTTTTGGTCGCTGGGAGGGACGTACCGCCACAGAGATCCTCGCCTCGCCCCAAGCCGAGGCGCTAACTGCCTTCTGGCGTGACCCCTGGCGCAACCCCCCACCTGAGGGTGAGACCCTTAAAGATTTTGAACAACGGGTCATTCCCACCCTGCAAAACCTTATTGAACACCACCCAAAGGGGGCGCATCTGTTAATCGTCGCCCATGGTGGCATTTTACGTCTGGCCACGGCATGGGCACTGGGCATGCCGTTAAACAATCTCTCTCGCCTTGTTATCCCGTACGCCTGCCGCATCCGTTTGGTGATGGACCACATTGAAGGGCAGACTCTACCGCGCCTACTCTACCTGCGCCCCAATGACACACCACCCCAACCGACATGCCCCACCTGAAATAATGGTGTGCGTGTTCGGATTAATCTTTAATCCATCCTGGCAAGTGTGCCATTTTCAAGAGAGACCCTTCCACCCTGCACAAGGTAGAGTATGACGACCCCTTGGACTTTTGAGATGGACCTGCTTAAAGAGCTGTTCAACATTGGCATTGGACGCTCGGCCGATACTCTCAGCCGCTTGGTCGATGATGAGGTGGTCATCCATCTGCATGACGCTTGTCTGATGGATAACGCACAATCGGTAACCTCCCTTAAACGGGCAGCGTTCACCAACGATACCCAACAGCTAACCTTTCATTACACCCTGGATTTTGATGGGCATAAGATCCCCAGCATCGTGGTTTTGCTGGCCAGCACAGAGCAGATCAACCGCCTGATCGGGCGGCTCTATCAAGAGGAGCCCCCGCCCGCCGAACCCGATGGCCCAAGCCGAGATGTTTACCAAACCGTGATGGATCTGTTTGTCTCCACCTGCATGGGGAGTGTGGCGGATCTGCTGGCTGTTACCATGCAGCAGCAGCGTGTTCTCTTTACCAACCATGACCTTAGCCAGTCGGGCCTACCCTGCCCTTCGAATAAGCCATGCCTCTGTTTAGAGATCCATTTTTCTATGCCCAGCGCTGCTCTGGAGGGACACCTTCACCTTTTGTTTGATGCTGCAATCCTACCCGATCTGACCCAGCGTTATCAGACCATCCTAAACCGGGCCGAGGGCTAACCCCCATGCCAGCCCCCCAAAGTGATCTAATCCTTGCCCCTGGGGAGCTCTATATTGGCTTTCACCCCGCCAAGGTGCGTACCATTTTGGGCTCTTGCGTCTCTGTGACCCTGTTTCACAAAGGCCCTCGTCCCATGGGGGCGATCTGCCATGCCCGCCTACCCCACTGTGAGCACCCCTTGGCCCCTGCCATTTTAATCCGGGATGGGGATAGCCACTATATGGATAGCGCCTTAACCTTCATGATTCGCCTCTTCCGCGAAATGGGCTGCCGGGATGAAAATATCGAGGTCAAGCTGTTCGGTGGTGCCAACATGTTTAATCGTGATACCGACCGTAATATGATGACCGTGGGCTTGCGCAACATCCAAACCGCCATGGAGATCATCAACCGCGAACATTTACATCTCATTAGTTCAGACGTCGGGGGTAACAAAAGCCGCTCCCTGCTGTTCGATACCCACAGTGGCGAAGTTCTACTGCGGCGCGGCACAAACACCGATACCTAAGCCCGCCCCTCGCCCTAAGAAAAAAAAGGGGGGAAAGCTGTGGCTCTCCCCCCTTTTTCTACCTATTGATCCAGCAAACCAGGACTATTTTTTCTTTGGCAAGGTTTGCATATAGTCGATGATATCCAACATAATTTGCGGATCCAGCGCCAGCAACGCAGGCATCTCTTCGCCTGGTTGTCCATTGCGGGTTTTATGCAGGGTTTCCCAAGGATTCCCACTGGCGGCATCACCCATCTGCGCCATGCCCTTTTGAATGCCTTGTTTGCCATGGCACTGGGCGCACAGGGTCTGGTAGTAGTTAGCCCCCTGTTGCCTGTTCGCCTGCTTGATCGTTTTATCTTTACGCTCAATGACGGCGTCCATGTCAACCTGACCCAGGCTGACGAAATGGGCCAGATCCAGCAGCGAGGCATCATCCAGCTTGTCCCCATAGCCGTGAGTGGCCTCTTTCAGCAGCGCAACCAAGGCCTGTGGATCCCGTCCCTTAGCAGCCGTTATACCCACGATGCCGGTAAAATGTTTACCCTTGGCATAAGCACCCTCTTTACCCATACCGTCCCAGCCATGGCACTCCTTACAGCGCCAGCTATCTTTAGCCTTGGCCTTGCCGCTGCTGGGGTAAGCCGTGTGGGCGCCTTGGGGCGGCTTTTGATCCAGCTCCTTGTACCAACTATCGTACAACCGCCCACCCCGCGCGATGGAAGAGAGCATGGCCGCCTCATCCATAACCCCCTGCTGGCCCTCTTCTGCCTGAACAAGGGGGGTCGCCAACAGCCCTAGCAGGCCACATAGAACCGCCACCCCCAATTGCACGAATCTCTTATTAACCGCTTGAACCTTATGCATGCCACCCTTCCCCTTCGTCATATACCATGGATTCATCCGCCGCCCTGTGGGTCGTGGAGCCATCCTTGAGCGCCACCACGCCATGAACCACCCGCACCGCATACCAGCATATCTCAACTTTTTGCACAAGTACATGCCTGCACGACTGGATTCATCAAAGTTGTTTTCGTTTTCCTCTCCCTGCACCCGCCTCGGTTTAGAGCAGGGAGGCCTTCTCCAGCGCGATAATTTGATCGCGGAACAGGGCAGCCTGCTCAAAATTGAGCGCCGAGGCGGCGTCATGCATCTCTTTTTCCAAGGCTCGAATACGTTTTTCTAACGCCTTGCCGTGCAGGGGCACCACAGGCTCTTGCAAAGCAGCCACCTGTTTACCCCGTCCTTTGGCCGCTGATTTCGATGTGCTATCGCCACCGGTCATCTCCCCCATCAAATCGGCGACACCGCGCACCACCGACTGCGGGGTAATATTATGCTGCTCATTATAATGCTGTTGGATCGCCCGCCGTCGATCGGTTTCGGCTAAGGCCCGCTCAATGGAGCCAGTGCGTTTGTCCGCATAGAGGATGACCCGCCCCTCTACGTTGCGGGCGGCCCGGCCAATGGTCTGTACCAGTGAGGTTTCCGACCGCAAAAAGCCCTCTTTATCGGCATCCAAAATCGCCACGAGGCCCACCTCAGGAATATCCAACCCTTCCCGGAGCAGGTTGATGCCAATCAGTACATCAAACGCCCCCAACCGCAGATCGCGGATAATCTCCATGCGTTCAAGGGTGTCGATATCCGAGTGCAGGTAACGCACCTTAATATCCAGATCCACCAGATAGTCGGTTAAATCCTCGGCCATCCGTTTGGTCAGGGTGGTAGCCAACACGCGATAGCCGGTGGCAATGACCTTTTTGATCTCGTGGATCAGATCATCCACTTGGTGCTCCACCGGGCGAATCTCCACCGGGGGATCCATCAAACCAGTAGGACGGATGATCTGCTCCACCACCTGCCCTTGGGCCTGTTCCAACTCCCACAGGGCGGGGGTGGCCGACACATAGATGGTTTGAGGACGCATCTGCTCCCACTCTTCAAACTGCAAAGGACGGTTATCCATGGCCGAGGGCAACCGAAAGCCATACTCCACCAAGGTGCTTTTGCGGGAGCGGTCGCCGCGATACATGGCCCGTACCTGAGAAACGGTCACATGGCTCTCATCCACAAACAGCAGGGCATTCTCGGGCAGATACTCAAACAGGGTGGGTGGCGGTTCACCGGGTTGACGGCCCGTTAAAAAGCGGCTGTAATTTTCAATGCCGGTGCAGTAACCCAACTCCTGCATCATCTCCAGGTCCTGGCGGGTGCGGTTTTCCAAACGCTGGGCCTCCAACAGGTAGCCTTGTTGGTTAAAGCTCTCCAGCCGCTCTTTAAGCTCGGCCTTAATTCCCTCCACCGCCCGCACAATGGTAGAACGCTGGGTCACATAGTGGCTGGCGGGAAAAAATGAGGCGTGGGGGGCTGGGCCAAAATTCTCCCCAGTCAGGGGGTCAACCTCGCTAATGCGGTCGATCACATCGCCAAACAGCTCCACCCGGATGGCACGGGCATCCTCATGGGCGGGAAAAATCTCCAGGGTATCGCCCCGCACCCGAAAGGTGCCACGTTGAAAGTCAATATCGTTGCGCTGGTACTGCATGGCGACCAATTTACGCATAATCTCCCGCTGCTCAATCTCTTGCTCCACCTCTAATTTAAGGGACATGGCCGCATAAGATTCCGGCGAGCCCAAACCGTAAATGCAGGAGACCGAAGCGACAATAATCACATCTTGCCGGGTGAGTAGCGCCCGTGTGGCGGCATGGCGCATGCGGTCGATCTGCTCATTGATGGAGGAGTCTTTTTCGATAAAGGTGTCGGTGCGGGGCACATAGGCTTCGGGCTGGTAGTAGTCGTAATAGGAGACAAAATATTCCACCGCATTGTTGGGGAAAAAACTTTTCATCTCGCCATAGAGCTGCCCAGCCAGGGTTTTGTTATGGGCCAAGATCACCGCTGGGCGCTCCAAACGCTGGATGATATTGGCCATGGTAAAGGTTTTACCCGAACCAGTAACCCCGAGTAGCACTTGATCTTTTCGCCCTTCGCGCAATCCTGCCACCAATTTTTCTATGGCCTGGGGCTGGTCCCCACAGGGTTGGTAGTCAGAAATCAGCTCAAACTTTCTGTTCTCATCGCGCATGGGGGGGCTCCGCTGTTGTTACCAACAAGGGTATTGAAAGCGCTGGGCAGGAGGCGTATAAAGAGCGGGTCATCATCTTATAACATCTTGGAGTTTCGTGAATCATGGGTATTTTGTCAAATCGTGTTGCCAAAGTAAAACCCTCAGCCACACTGGCGGTTACCGCCAAGGCCAAGGAGTTAAAGGCAGCCGGACGTGACGTCATCGGGCTGGGTTCAGGCGAGCCCGACTTTGACACGCCCGATCACATTAAACAAGCCGCCATTGACGCCCTGAACGCTGGCTACACCAAATATGTGGCCGTAGCGGGTACGCCAGAGCTGCGTCAGGCCATCGCCGATAAATATAAGCGCGAGACCGGCCTGGACTACTCCGCCGAGCAGACCGTGGTGACGGTTGGTGGCAAACAGGCGTTCTTCAACTTGGCCCAAGCCACCCTTAACAGTGGGGATGAGGTTATTATTCCTGCGCCTTATTGGGTCTCTTATCCTGACATGACCCTGCTGGCGGATGGCACCCCTGTGATTGTGGATACCCAGGAGAGCCATGGTTTTAAGATCACACCTGCTGAGTTAGAGGCGGCCATTACCCCGCGCACCAAGTTTGTGGTGCTCAATTCGCCCTCCAACCCTACGGGTAACGCCTACAGCATTGCCGAGCTGCACGCTCTGGCCGAGGTGCTGCGCAAGCACCCCCATGTATGGGTGATCAGCGACGATATCTATGAAAAGATCATCTATGATGGCTTTGAGTTTGCCACCATGGTTAAGGTTGCGCCCGATTTGCAAGATCGCACCGTTATTCTGAATGGCGTCGCCAAGGCTTACTCCATGACCGGTTGGCGTATTGGCTATGCGGTGGGACCGCTGGATGTGATTAAGGCCATGACGAAAATTCAGGGACAGAGCACCTCCAACGCCACCTCTTTTGCCATGAAGGGCGCCTTAGAGGCCATCACCGGCCCCCAGGATTGCGTTGAGCCCATGGTCAAGGCATTCAAGGAGCGCCGTGACTATGTGGTTGCCCGTTTGAACGCCATGCCCGGCATTAGCTGTCTGACTCCTGAGGGTGCTTTTTACGTCTACCCCAACGTCGCGGGCTTGGTGGGTAAAAAAGCCCCCGATGGCAGCGACCTGAAAGATAGCGTGGATCTGGCCTCTTACATGTTAGAAGCCGAGGGGGTCGCGGTGGTCCCAGGGGTTGCTTTTGGTCTGGATCCTTACTTGCGTCTCTCCTACGCCACCAGCATGGAAGATCTGATTAAGGCCATGGACCGCATTGAAAAGATTGCGCAGCAGCTCGCCGGTTAAGCTCTGTTTGGGTACGGTTAACACACACGCCTCCCTAGGGGGGCGTGTGTTTTGTTGTGGATCATGGGCCACCAAGCCACCTCCCCGGCCCACTCACAGGCTATTGCGTCATCAACCAGCGGGAGAACACTTAGATGAATCATCCACATGAGGTAACAAAGGGGCTTTTCCCTGGTGATATTGTCTTCGACATAGGGGCCCATATTGGTGATAAGGCCGCTTGGTTTGCACAGCGTGGTCTTGAGGTTGTCTGCGTCGAACCACAACCCGAAATGGTCAAACAGCTCACCGAACGCTTCCAGAACACACCCAATGTCTCCATTAAGGGGGTAGGATTGGGGAGCAAGCGGGGCTTGCTTCAAATGAGTATCGCCAGCAAAACACCGACGTTAAGCACCTTTGCCCCCCATTGGAAGGCGGGGAGATTTGTCAATTGCGAATGGGATAGCAGCACCAACGTTGAGATTATATTGCTTGATGATTTGGTCAACGAGTTTGGGGTTCCGCGCTATTGCAAAATCGACGTCGAAGGCTATGAGCGTGAAGTCATCAAGGGCCTAAGCCAACGAATCGGCATTATTTCTTATGAGTTTACCAATGAATATATGGATCACGCACTCGACGTCCTTCAATCTCTCATCAAGATTGGCTATACCAAATTCAACCTCTCGCTTGGTGAGCAAGATCACTTCTATTTCCCACGTTGGCTAACCTATTATGAGCTAGCCAGCACCCTGCATGCATCCCGTCAGAATGTCAATCTGTGGGGGGATGTTTACGCCAACTAACCCAACCTCCCACCCATGTGGCATGTTGCCCGGACGCAACCTTATTCTGTGGTGCTTATCGCTCTCCCATGGCGGGTTTGTCGGTTATGGTTTTTTTGTCTTTGATCGTTCAGCCTTTGCGGGCCAAGGAAAAACGCAGCACCAGATAACCCAACACCCCAGACACCAACGAACCGGATAAAATACCCAAACGCGCATGACCAGCATCGGCTGCGCCAGCGACCACCTGCGCCCCAGAATGCTCAAAGGCCAAGGAGCTGATAAACAGACTCATGGTAAAACCAATGCCACACAGCAGCGCCCCCCCTGCACAGCTTTGATCTGCTACAAAAAGCTGTGCGCCAACCTGTTTTCCCATGAGCCTCGGCACCATTACATAGATGTGCATGCACGTTGCCGCTATGAAGCGTCGGTTACTAGAATTTCAAATTCTCTCCTACTCAAGTGCTTTTGGTACTGGTTTTCGCCTATCAGGAGAACTGTTTCTTTTGTTGCGTTTGTTTCGTTTATTTTGCATGATAAGGGAAAACAGATTTCCCTTATCACACCTTCGTTCCATGTGGCCGCTGTGACCAAGCTGGGATACTAGAGATGGAGACGCATAATGGCATCATCCGTAAAAAAAATGATGGATTTCTTCGATCTTCCCTCAGAACAAGAGGTCGATGCGGCCACCAATGCGAGGCGTCAATTAGCAGCCATACTTGGTAAGGGTGATCACGCTCAGCTACGCTTGGTGGACGGTGAAAAGGAAATAACCCTTCCATTCGTTGCGATTCAAATACTCGCAAAAATTCTTGATCAAATGGCTGAAGGTCATGCGGTTTCATTGGTGCCGGTTCACGCTGAGTTAACCACTCAAGAGGCCGCCGATTTTCTGAATGTATCACGGCCCTACTTTGTAAAATTGTTAGAGAAAAATGAAATCGCTTACCATAAGGCAGGTGTTCGTCGCAGAGTTACATTCAAAGATTTGGTTGCGTATAAAGAGCGCATACACATTAAAGCCAATAACGCTTTGGATGAATTGGCTAAGCAGGCACAGGAACTCGATATGGGGTATTAAAATGGCTACTTTTACTGCCATATATGACGCCTGTGTATTATACCCCGCCCCTCTTCGGGATTTATTAGTGGGGCTCGCGACCACCGGTTTATTCCGGGCAAGGTGGACAGATGAGATCCACGAGGAGTGGATAAATAACCTTCTTATCAATAAGCCGCATCTGACAAGGGAGGCGCTTAACCGGACCAAAGAGTTAATGGATGCTGCCGTTGCAGACTGCTTGGTAACGGGCTATGAGAAATTGATTCCAAGCCTAACACTTCCGGATGCTGACGATCGACATGTCTTAGCTGCTGCGATCAGGTCTTGTGCAGAAGTTATTGTAACCTTCAACCTCAAAGACTTTCCGTCAGATGCACTTAATAATTTTGGTGTCTTTGCAGAACATCCCGATGATTTTATCAGTAATCTACTCGATTTAAATCAGAAAGCAGTCATTAGAACAGTTAAAAATCAACGGGCTAGGTTGAAAAATCCGCCAATCACAAGTCAAAATTTTATTGATACCTTGCGCAGGCAGCAGCTTACAAAAACAGCCGCCTTTCTTGATGATGCAATTGATTTTATATAGAATTTTTTTCTATCCGCGTGGCCCCTATTGTCTGTCCATTTTTGTGTGTATCACCCGTCATAGACCAGATTTTGGCTCAAAAAAAACGCCCCCAAACGGGGGCGTTTTTTTTGTCTTTGATCGTTCAGCCTTTGCGGGCCAAGGAAAAACGCAGCACCAGATAACCCAACACCCCAGACACCAACGAACCGGATAAAATACCCAAACGCGCATGACCAGCATCGGCTGCGCCAGCGACCACCTGCGCCCCAGAATGCTCAAAGGCCAAGGAGCTGATAAACAGACTCATGGTAAAACCAATGCCACACAGCAGCGCCACACCATAGAGTTGGGTCCAACTCAAACTCTCCGGTTTTTTCGCCACACCCAGTAGATTGGCTAACCATACCGCACCCATGACCCCAATCTGCTTACCCAGCAACAAACCCAAACCGATGCCCATCGCCACAGGTTCCAACAGCACATTCAGCCCCAGCCCTGCCAAAGAGACCCCCGCATTGGCAAAGGCAAACAGGGGCAAGATAACCAGACCCACCACATGGTGCAGATCATGTTCCAGGGCATGCAAGGGAGAGCCATGCTCAGGGGTTTCCCCTTTTATAGGAATCGCCATGGCCAACACCACCCCCGCCAAGGTCGCATGCACCCCAGATTTAAGCACCGCCACCCACAATACCATCCCTACCAGAACATAGGGGGCAATACCCTTAACCCCGATACGGTTAAGCAAAAACAATAACGCAATCGCCCCCCCGGCTACCGTGAGCGAACCTACCGAAAGGTCGCTGGTATAAAAGATCGCGATGATAACAATCGCCACCAAGTCATCAATGATCGCAAGGGTCAACAAAAACAGTTTAATGGCCGCAGGTACGCGTTTACCCAGCAGCGCCAGCACCCCCATGGCAAAGGCAATGTCGGTGGCGGTAGGAACCGCCCAACCCTGTAGCGCCACTGGGTTGGTGTAGTTAAACATAACATAGATCAAAGCAGGGCCAACGATCCCCCCCACAGCCCCCACCACCGGCAAAACAACGTTGGCGGGTTGGGCCAACTGACCCTCTAAAAATTCCCGTTTGAGCTCCAATCCAACCAAAAGAAAAAAGACCGCCATCAAACCATCGTTAATCCACAACAGCAGCGGTTTAGCGATTTTCAATTCGCTAAATTGCACCGCCACGGGAATATTGAGAAAGCTGTTGTAATAGGGCTCTAAGCTAGAGTTTTCTATCAACATCGCAGCCACTGCCGCTAGAAAAATCAGTACGCCACTGGCTGCCTCGTTATGCAGCATATTTTTTAGCCAACGGTTCATCGTTTGGATCCTTTGTTCACGCCTGTTATGCTCTTTATGCAACAGAACCCCCATCCCCAGGGCATTGGCACACCATAAACCGATTGAGCCCCTCTTTCAACAACGCGATGCAGGATTAGGCTCGCCATTCTGTCCAATTAAGATATGATAGTCCACCTGTCACGCTCGCCCGTTGAGAAAGCGTCATTTATGCGCACAGCACAGCCCTCTTACCTTAAATCATCTCGGCGCGCCATAGCATACACCCTCACTACTTTGCTGCTGGTACCCTTGTTTGGGTGGATCGGGTTAGGTGGCTGGAAACAGGCTGCTCAGTGGCTGGTTATCACACAGCCACCCGCCGTGGCCGATGCCATTGTGGTATTGGGTGGCGGCATTCCCACCCGGCCCAAGATGGGCTTTCAACTGCTCCACCAAGGGTGGGCCAAACGCCTTATTTTTGTGGGGGATCGCCCCCATGTTTTAACCCAGGTCGGGCACAGCTACTGCCCTGCTTGTGATTTTGCACGCCCTGAAGTGACCTTATTAGGGCTAAGTCGTAGCACTCTGGACGATCTACAGCGGGTCTTACCCCATATCCAAGGGGGACTTAATCGGCGCATCCTATTGGTCACAGACCCCTACCATACCCGTCGCGCCGACTGGATTGCCCGTCATCTACTCAATCAGCACGGCATTGAGGTGCGCACCATCAGCAGCAATGCCTACTTTAAAATGAACGCCCCGCAAACCCCTTGGTGGCAAGATTTACCAACACGCCAGGTGGTGCTCAGTGAGTGGACCAAATTTCTGTTCTATTTACCCTACATATGGGGCTTGACCTGGGTGCTCTAACGCAACTAGGCGCAGCGCTTGAACTTACGCCGATCAGGGTTAAACTCAAAACGGGCGGTCCTGTAAGAACCACCCGTTTTGAAGATTACACAGCGGATACAACAGCGGATACCGCTCTATTCAATCACAATTTTTGGCATTTTTGGTGCGCCGGCACCATCCTGGAGTTTGCTTACCACATTGCGGGCAATCTCTAAATATTGCTGGGCCTGGGGTGAATCGGGACGGGCCACCACAATGGGCTTACCCGCATCGGAATCCTTACGGATATCCTCGCTGATGGGAATATGCCCAAGGAAGGTCATACCGCTATTAGCGGCCTCTTTTTCTGCACCACCGTGGGAGAAAATCTCCGCACGGTGTCCACATTCGGTGCACAGATAGTAGGACATATTTTCGATAATGCCCAATACCGGCACCTCGACTTTTTTAAACATGTTAATGCCCTTGCGCACATCGGCCAAAGCGACATCCTGCGGGGTGGAGACAATCACCACTCCGCTTAAGGGCACTTTTTGGGTCAGGGTCAACTGGGCATCCCCGGTGCCGGGGGGCAGATCAATAACCAGATAGTCCAGCTCGCCCCAATCAATATCACGCAGCAGCTGTTCCACCGCCATGCCCACCATGGGACCGCGCCAGATCATCGGGGTATCTTCGGGCATAAAAAAGCCCATGGACATAATTTTCACCCCATACTTTTCCATGGGGGTGACCTTTTGGCCCTTTTCGGCCTCCATGCGAGGGATACCATGCACCCCCATCATACGGGGTAGGCTGGGGCCGTAGATATCGGCATCCAAAATACCCACCTTGGCGCCTAACTGTTGCAGGGCCAGGGCTAGGTTCATGGTGGTGGTGGACTTACCCACACCACCCTTACCGGAGGCGACGGCAATGACCTTTTTAACACCAGGAATCAACGGTTCAGCTTGTTGCTGAGGATTTCCACTCATATTCACGGTAACACGCTCCACTCCAGGAATGGCACCCAACACCTGGGCACACTGTTCTTGTAACTGTTTAAGATAATCCGCACTTTCGGGACGAAATTGCAGTTGAAAGGCCACTTCACCGGCATGGATTTCAATGCCACTCACATAACCTGCGGAAACAATATCCCGGCCAGCGACAGGATCGACCACCATACGCAGGGCATCCCTAACCTGCGGTTCTGACACCTGCGACATGCACCTACTCCCTACAAATGGCTTTATTTTTATGCGGTGGTACTTTTAGGCCATGGTTCAAAGCATAAAGCGCCTAATGCCGAGGTCAAGTCCTGGTTTTTTACGCTACAGGCTGTAGACAGATTGGCGTGAATGAAATTCCCTGAGCAAGCCTAGATTTTCTTGTGCCACCGGCAATTAGGGGAGACAGCATACCTGAGTGAAGCCTATATAAGCAAACGGTTTAACCCAATAATACCTTGTTAATGCGCATTTTTTAAGCAATACACCCCATAATCGCTTGCCATTTACAGTGGACATTATGTCGGCCATTTTGTAGAGTTATCAGTCGAGCCTATGCGATATTTAGCGAATGCTAAATTTTGCACTGCCAAATTTATATATTCTATGAAAATATAAAAAGGCAGGGGTATCGTGCAGGGGCGCGTTGTTTATTTGCCCTTGCGCCAACGGGGTCGTCAACGGTGGCAGGCTCCAACGCGAGGCAGCGCTTGCCTCTCAACCGGGACAGTGTGGCTATGACCGAAGTCTCCTTTTCCAATTTCCTGTTGATCTTGATCAGCACCGTGTTTGTTAACAACTATGTGTTGGCGAAGTTTCTTGGCATTTGCCCCTTTTTGGGGGTTTCCAAAAAAGTAGAAACCGCCGTGGGCATGACCCAAGCGGTGATGTTTGTGATGACATTGGCCTCGGTTATTTCGTGGCTGGTGCAGCACTATATTTTGGACCCGCTCAATCTGGGTTATCTACAAACCATCTCCTTTATTTTGATCATCGCTTCGTTGGTGCAGCTGACGGAGATGGTGGTACACAAGACCTCGCCGGTACTGTACGCCTCGTTGGGGATCTTTTTACCGCTGATCACCACCAACTGTGCGGTATTGGGGGTGGCCCTGCTTAACATTCAGCAGGAAAACAATCTCATCAATGCCAGTTTCTATGGGGTAGGTGCCGGGTTGGGTTTTGGACTGGTGCTTATTCTGTTTGCCGGTATGCGGGAGCGTGTGGATCTGTCGGATGTACCACGATTGTTTAAGGGCTCCCCGATTTCCCTGATCAATGCTGGCCTGATGTCGCTCGCGTTTATGGGTTTTGCTGGACTGGTCAAATAGACGTTTTTTTGGAGGGCTAACAATGTTAGAAGCGGTTAGCGCTGTAATGAGTTTAGGGGGCATGGCCCTCTTTGCAGGTTTGGGTTTGGGCTATGCGGCGAAAAAGTTTCATGTCGAGGCCGATCCTGTTGTGGAGAAGTTGGAGGCGCTGTTACCAGCGACCAACTGCGGCATGTGTGGGCATCCGGGTTGTGGACCCTATGCCCAGGCCATCACCGAAGGTGAGGCCATTAACCTATGCACGCCGGGCGGCAAAGCGGTTATGGAGTCGATTGCCGCCATGTTGGGGGTTTCTCCCGCAGCCATGGACGATGAAGGTCCTAAGGTCGCCTATATTGATGAAGAGGCCTGCATTGGTTGCACGGCCTGCATCAAGGTTTGCCCGGTGGATGCCATTGTGGGGGCCAACAAGCAGTCCCACACGGTCATTGTTGCTGAGTGTACCAGTTGTCAGCTTTGTCTGGAGCCCTGCCCGACGGATTGTATTACCATGCAGCCGGTGCCAGAAAATATCTATGACTGGACGTGGGATAAGCCAGCGGGCCCCAACAGCAAGGCGCTGCATTAAGTCGTCTATGTATGGTTCCAGGGCTTTTGAGCGAGGCTCTTGGTGCTTAACCTCATTCGATCCGACGTCCTAAGGGACGCTCTGTGAGGATATTCCATGGGTATTTTGCAGCAGGTGTTACGTGCCTTTCATGGTGGCGTACACCCCGATGAGAACAAAGATCTGACGGCGGCGTGCCGTATTGAGAGCATGCCCATACCGGCCAGGCTCTATGTGCCGTTACATCAGCATATTGGCCGTCCTTGTGATCCGGCGGTTGGTATTGGTGACAAGGTGCTCAAGGGGCAGTTGATTGGCAAGCCAGACGGCTTTATATCGGCCCCGGTGCATGCGCCGACCTCGGGTACGATTGTGGATTTTGTAGAGCATGCGGTGGGGCATCCTTCTGGGTTGCCCATGCTGTGTGCGGTGTTGGACCCCGATGGCGAGGATCGCCTGATTGATGGGATCCAGGGCTGTACGGATCCCTTTAGCCTGGAACCGGCGCAGATACGTGATGCGGTGCGTCATGCGGGCATTGTGGGCTTGGGTGGGGCGACTTTTCCGAGTCATGTCAAGCTTTCGCCGCCGGGGGAGAAGAAGGTTGAGTTGCTGGTGCTTAATGGGGTGGAGTGCGAGCCCTATTTAACTTGTGATGCGCGTTTGATGGAAGAGCGCAGCGGGTTAATTGTGACGGGGGTGCGCATCATGCTGCACGCCTTGCACTGCAAAGAGGCGGTGATTGGTATTGAGGATAATAAACCCGGTGCCATTGCGGCGATGAAGCGTGCGGTGGAGGGGGAGAAAAACATATCGGTGCGGGTATTGCCGGTGATGTATCCTCAGGGTTCGGAAAAGCAGTTGATTGAGGTATTGACGGGGCGTCAGGTACCTTCTGGTGGACTGCCCATTGATGTTGGGGTGGTGTGTCACAACATTGCCACGGCCATTGCCATTAAAGAGGCCATTGTGGATGGCATGCCGTTGCTCAAGCGGGTGGTGACGGTGACGGGGCGGGCGATTAATCGTCCGGCCAATGTGGAGTGTCTGTTGGGCACCACGGTTGGGGACCTGCTCAAGCAGTGCGGGGGCAGCCGTTCCAGCATGGCTAAGCTGGTGATGGGTGGTCCCATGATGGGTGTCGCCTTGCAGAGTTTGGCTGCACCGGTGGTTAAGGGGACGTCGGGGCTGTTGGTGTTGGAGAAGCAGGAGACCACGGATAATCCTGAAGGTCCCTGTATTCGCTGTGCCAAGTGCGTGAATGTTTGCCCCATGAGCTTGATGCCCAACGAGATGGCGTGGTTGGCTAAGAATGATCAGTTTGATGCTTTAGCGGATCATGATCTATTTGATTGTATTGAGTGTGGTACTTGCTCGTATGTCTGCCCTTCGTCGATACCGTTGGTGCACTATTTCCGGTATGGCAAATTTGCGATACAGGGTAAGAAGCGGGCCAAGCACCGTTCGGATGTGATTAAGGTCCGTACGGAGATGAAAGAGAGGCGGGTCGCGGCTGAAAAGGCGGCGAGAGAGGCAAAAAAGGCTGCTCTTAAAGCCAATCGCGGGGCAGCCAAAGAGCCCGCAGCTGCTGTAGCCGCTACGGATGAAGGTGCCGAAGCTGGTGAAGAGAAGGCCGCCAAGATTGCCAAGGCCAAAGCGGCGGTAGCGGCGGCTAAGGCGGCTAAGGCTGAGAGTGGTGGGGCTGAGCCGGTTGTGGCGGCGGGTATGGATGAAAAAGCGGCCAAGATTGCCAAGGCCAAAGCGGCGGCGGCAGCGGCTAAGGCGGCCCGCGAGGCGGGTCGTGCTGGCGAGGTGGCTGCTGAGCCGGTTGTGTCAGCGGAAGTGGATGAAAAAGCGGCCAAGATTGCCAAAGCCAAGGCGGCGGCGGCAGCGGCTAAGGCGGCGAAAGCAGCCCGCGAGGCTGCTGGTGAGTAGTCGATCCCTGGGCCTTTTATAGGCGGGGTTGGATGAGGTGGGGGATAGGGTTTACCTCTACCGAAGCGGAGCGCGGAGCTCCACCCGAGATGCTGGGAAGAAAGCTAATGACTCTTATGACCTCTTCGTCGCCCCACGTGCATGGGGGCGACTCGGTCGACAAGGTGATGTTGAATGTGATCAAGGCCTTGGCACCGGCGACCTTGTTATCAATCTTTCTGTTTGGCTGGCCTGCGCTGTTGGTGATTGTGTTGACCGTGCTTTCGTGTGTGGTGATGGAGCGGTTGACCAATATGTTAAGGGGGCGTCCCTCGACCATTGGGGATTATTCGGCGATTTTGACCGGCTTGTTATTGGCATTGACCTTACCGCCCCATTCGCCCTGGTGGATATGTGTGGTGGGGGGGGTATTTGCGATTGGGGTTGGCAAGTCGGTGTATGGGGGGTTGGGTTACAACATGTTTAACCCTGCGTTGATTGCGCGGGTATTTTTGTTGATTTCGTTCCCTGTGCAGTTGACCACTTGGCCACAGATTAGCCCTCTTTTTGCGGCGGACTCTTTTTCATTGGCGCAATCCTTTTCGATTATTTTTGCGGGGGATTACGGCAGTGTGGTGATGGACAGCATTACGGCGGCGACGCCGTTGGGGCATTACCGTATTGAGACGGGGTTGGGCAAGAGTGTTGCGGAGGCTTTGGGTGGGGATTTTGGCTTTAGTTTTTCTCACTCGATTGCGGGGGACATTGGTGGTTCGTTGGGTGAGACGTCGGCGTTGGCGTTGGTGGCTGGCGGCATATGGATGATCCGCAAGGGTTTGATCACGTGGCACATACCGGTTTCGATGATTTTGGGTACGGTTATTCCGGCGACGGTGATGTGGCTGATTAATGGTGATGTTTATCCAGATCCGCTGTTTCATTTGGTGACGGGTGGTTTGCTTTTGGGGGCTTTTTTTATGGCCACCGACATGGTGACATCGCCGGTGACGCCTAGGGGTATGTTAATTTTTGGCGGGTTATGTGGGGTGTTGACCTATGTGATTCGTACTTGGGGGGGGTATCCTGAGGGGGTATCTTTTGCGGTGGTGATTATGAACACGGCGGTGCCGTTGATTGATCAGTACACCAAGCCGGTGGTTTATGGTAAGTCCAAGAAGGAGAAGGCCAATGCCTAGTTTTATTCGCATGGGTCTGGTGTTGATGGCGGTGGGTGCCATTGCGACGACGATTTTGGCGACGACCAACGCTGCTACAGAAGGTGCGATTGCTGAGGCGGTACGTTTGGACACATTGAAGGCGTTACGCAGTGTTTTGCCGGTTGGGTATGACAATGATCCGGTTGAGGACACGGTGATGTTAGCGGATGTGGGTTTGAACAAGAAGGGCACGCCGGTTAAGTTTTACCGTTCGCGCAAGGGTGATCAGGCCATGGCGGCGGCTTTTGTGGTGACGGCACCGGATGGTTATTCGGGGGATATTGATACGATTATGGCGGTGTCTGTGGATGGCACGGTGACGGGTATTCAGGTTGTGAACCACAAGGAGACGCCTGGCTTGGGGGATAAGATTGAGGCGAGCAAGTCGGATTGGGCGGAGAGTTTTCGGGGCAAGCGTCTTGATACTTTCAAGTGGGGTGTGAAGAAGGATGGTGGTGGGTTTGATCAATTTGCGGGTGCGACCATTACGCCGCGGGCGGTGGTTAAGTCTGTGAAGTATGGTTTGGAGTTTTTTGTTAAGCATCAGGCCCAGATATTTGCTCAAGCTGAGCCGGTAGCTGTGCAGCCCGCGCAAGCGGCTCACTAGGTTCTAGGGAGCGTATGTGATGAGTGAGATAACCAATCGAGAGATTGTTGCCAATGGTTTTTGGAACAACAATGCGGTTTTTGCGCAGTTACTGGGTATGTGTCCGTTATTGGGTGTGACGACGACGGCGATGAACGGTATTGGTATGGGATTAGCTTCATTGGTGGTATTATTGGGGGCCAATGTGGTGGTGGCGATGGTACGTAGTTACATACCGTCGGAGGTACGCATACCGAGTTATATTGTGGTGATTGCGTCGTTTGTGACGATTGTGGATTTATGCATGAATGCGTGGTTGCATGATTTGCACAAGATATTGGGTTTGTTTATCCCGTTGATTGTGGTGAATTGTGCGATTTTGGGTCGTGCGGAGGCGTTTGCATCGCGCAATTCGGTGGGGAAGTCGGCGATTGATGGTATAGCGACGGGTTTAGGGTTTACGTTTGCGTTGTTTGTATTGGGTGCTGTGCGTGAGATTTTGGGTGCGGGTGAGATTTTTGGTTATGATGTGATGTCATGGTCTGGTTTTCATCCTGCATTGGGGTTTGTGTTACCGCCGGGAGCGTTCATTGCGTTGGGCTTTATTTTGATGGGCGTTAAGTGGTTGAACGAGCGTCGTGAGTTGGCTGCTGCGAAGAAGCCCAAGCAGAAGCGGGCGTCTGGTGAGGCGGTTGGGGTTGTGGCATAGCGTTAGAACAAGCAGAGTAAAAAACCCGCCCTCGTAATGGAGATGGCGGGTTTTTTATGGGGTTTGCACGGGCGGAGGTGGTAGCGGGAATTGTTGAGGGGTTTTGAATGCCCATATACCCAGGGAGTCTCATTATTAAAAGGGATTGGGGGGTCTGGGGGGAAGCTCTGCTTGCCCGCCCAGCGGGTGCAGGGCGGCGCCCTGCCGGGTCTGGGCAGCGCCCAGTGGGGTTCGGGGCGAAGCCCTGAGATCTTTTGATCTTTTAGCCCCGTACCGATGGAGCAAGGGCGCAGGTTTTTTTTTAAGAGAGCCGGGATTTTGTAGGGGCGCGGTACGGGGCGAGGGGTAGCGATGTCACGCGCCAGCGTGGCGGGCGGTTGGGCACATGGTGGCTGGGGTAGAAACCATGCAAGGGGCGGAGGTGGTAGCGGGAATTGTTGAGGGGTTTTGAATGCCCATATACCCAGGGAGTCTCATTATTAAAAGGGATTGGGGGGTCTGGGGGGAAGCTCTGCTTGCCCGCCCAGCGGGTGCAGGGCGGCGCCCTGCCGGGTCTGGGCAGCGCCCAGTGGGGTTCGGGGCGAAGCCCTGAGATCTTTTGATCTTTTAGCCCCGTACCGATGGAGCAAGGGCGCAGGTTTTTTTTTAAGAGAGCCGGGATTTTGTAGGGGCGCGGTACGGGGCGAGGGGTAGCGATGTCACGCGCCAGCGTGGCGGGCGGTTGGGCACATGGTGGCTGGGGTAGAAACCATGCAAGGGGCGGAGGTGGTAGCGGGAATTGTTGAGGGGTTTTGAATGCCCATATACCCAGGGAGTCTCATTAGTAAAAGGGATTGGGGGGTCTGGGGGGAAGCTCTGCTTGCCCGCCCAGCGGGTGCAGGGCGGCGCCCTGCCGGGTCTGGGCAGCGCCCAGTGGGGTTCGGGGCGAAGCCCTGAGATCTTTTGATCTTTTAGCCACGTACCGATGGAGCAAGGGCGCAGGTTTTTTTTAAGAGAGCCGGGATTTTGTAGGGGCGCGGTACGGGGCGAGGGGTAGCGATGTCACGCGCCAGCGTGGCGGGCGGTTGGGCACATGGTGGCTGGGGTAGAAACCATGCAAGGGCAGACGGGCGTTGGGGTAGAAACCATGCAAGGGGCGGAGGTGGTAGCGGGAATTGTTGAGGGGTTTTGAATGCCCATATACCCAGGGAGTCTCATTAGTAAAAGGGATTGGGGGGTCTGGGGGGAAGCTCTGCTTGCCCGCCCAGCGGGTGCAGGGCGGCGCCCTGCCGGGTCTGGGCAGCGCCCAGTGGGGTTCGGGGCGAAGCCCTGAGATCTTTTGATCTTTTAGCCACGTACCGATGGAGCAAGGGCGCAGGTTTTTTTTAAGAGAGCCGGGATTTTGTAGGGGCGCGGTACGGGGCGAGGGGTAGCGATGTCACGCGCCAGCGTGGCGGGCGGTTGGGCACATGGTGGCTGGGGTAGAAACCATGCAAGGGCAGACGGGCGTTGGGGTAGAAACCATGCAAGGGCAGACGGGCGCTGGGGTAGAAACCATGCAAGGGCAGACGGGCGTTGGGGTAGAAACATCTGCACCCCCCCAAGCCCAGCCTAGAACCAACCCCCGCTGGGGCATTTGGCATTCCCTAAAGGGGGGAACATTGAAAAAAGACTCAATGTTCCCCCCTTTAGGGAATTAAAAGGCTGGCTCGCTGGTCGCTAAGCGGCAAAAAGACGCCGCTTAGCTCCCCTAGCGAAGGGCGAGCCTAAAAGCAAAAAAATCAAAAAATCAAAAAATCAAAAGCAAAACCCTGGGGGGAGACAGAGAACTTCTCCCCCCAGACCCCCCTCTAACCTTTTTTTAATACTAAAAACAACTCCCCTACAGACTCAATTTTTCGACATCTCAAAAAAATCAAAAGCAAAAACCTGAGGGGAAACAGAGAACTTCTCCCCCCAGACCCCCCTCTAACCTTTTTTTAATACTAAAAACAACTCCCCTACAGACTCAATTTTTCAACATCTCAAAAAAATCAAAAGCAAAACCCTGAGGGGAGACAGAGAACTTCTCCCCCCAGACCCCCCTCTAACCTTTTTTTAATACTAAAAACAACTCCCCTACAGACTCAATTTTTCAACATCTCAAAAATCAAAAGCAAATTCCTGAGGGGAAACAAAGAACTTCTCCCCCCCTCCAACCTTTTTTAAGAATAAAAACCCACACCGTTATTCACACTACACCCAAAAATCAGCACACCCCCCCCTCAAGCACAAGCCCAAAGCCAAAAATCAATCGCCTAAACATCCACCCTTATTGATGCAGAAGCCCCGCTGTGTTAGTTTTTCTCTCTTTAGCCTATGTTTCCCTACCCCCCCTTCGGAGTCGGACATGTCCGTTACCAAAGAGACCGTACAACACGTGGCCAACCTGGCCCGATTACAGTTCAATGAAGAAGAGACCGAACGCTTTTCCGGCCAAATCTCCCGCATTGTCGACCTAATGGATGCCCTCAGCAAACTCCCTACTGAAGGGGTTAAACCCATGTCCCACGCCGTGGATATGGCTATCCCCCAACGGGACGATGTGGTCACCAACGGCAACCAACGCGACACCATGCTCGCCAATGCCCCTGATGCCGAAAAAGGTCACTTCCGCGTTCCCAAAGTTATCGAATAATCGGAGCTAATATCGTGGCACTGAATGAACTAACCCTACGGGAAGCTGCCGATAAGTTGGCCACCAAGGAGATCTCCTCGGTGGAGTTAACCCAGGCTTGCCTGGACCAAATCGCCAAGCATAACCCAACCATTAACGCCTTCGTCACCGTGGATGCCGAAAAAGCCCTCGCCGCCGCCCAAGCAGCCGATGCCCGCATCGCCGCTGGTAATGGCGCACCCTTAACCGGCATCCCCATCGCCCATAAGGATATTTTTAATACCACCGACATGCGTACCACCTGCTCCTCACGCATGCTGGAAAATTTTATCCCCCCCTTTGACGCCACCATCACCACCCACCTGCGCCAAGCCGGTGCCGTCATCCTGGGCAAAACCAACCTGGACGAGTTCGCCATGGGCTCTTCCACCGAAACCAGCTACTTCGGTGCCTCCCGCAATCCGTGGGATACCCAACGCACCCCCGGCGGCTCCTCCGGTGGTAGCTCAGCGGCCATCGCCGCCAATATGGCCATCTGCGCCACCGGTACCGATACCGGCGGCTCCATCCGACAGCCCGCCTCTTTAACCAACTTAACCGGGCTTAAACCCACCTACGGTCGCTGCTCCCGCTACGGGATCATCGCCTTTGCCTCATCTCTGGATCAGGCCGGCCCCATGACCCGTACCGCCGAAGATGCCGCCATGCTGCTCAACGTCATGGTTAGCTATGACCCTAAAGACTCAACCTCCATCCAGAGCCCCGCTCCCGATTTTACCCAAGCCCTGACCGGCGACGTCAAGGGGCTGAAAATCGGTATCGCCGCCGAATATTTTGGCGACGGGCTCAACGATGAAGTGCGGGCCGCCATCGAAACCGCCCAACAGCAATACCAAGCCATGGGCGCAGAACTGGTGCCCATCTCGTTGCCCAACAGCGGTTATGCCATTCCCACCTACTACATCATCTCTCCCGCAGAGTGCAGCTCTAACCTCGCCCGCTATGATGGGGTTAAATTTGGCTACCGCTGCGAGGAACCCAAAGATATTCGCGACCTCTACTTCCGCAGCCGCTCCGAAGGGTTTGGGGATGAGGTCAAACGCCGCATCATGCTAGGTACCTATGTGCTCTCATCGGGTTACTACGATGCCTATTATCGCAAAGCCCAACAAGCCCGCCGCTTGATCGCAGACGAGTTTAAAGCAGCCTTTGAAAAGGTGGATCTTATCTTAACCCCCACCTCGCCCACCACCGCGTTTAAGTTTGGCGAAAAAGATGATCCGGTACAGATGTATCTATCGGATATTTACACCATTAACGTCAATTTGGCTGGCCTGCCGGGCATCTCTGTGCCCTGCGGCTTTGACAGCAAAGGCTTACCCATTGGCATGCAGCTTATCGGTCGCCCCCTGGATGAGGAGACCCTGCTACGCAGTGCCGACGCCTACCAGCGCCAGACCGACTGGCACAAACGCCGCGTCCACTTGGGCTAACAGCACCAACCTACGTAACCGCAACGGATGATGAAATCATGAGTATCGATCCGGCATATGAAATGGTCATTGGTCTGGAAGTACATGCCCAGATGTTGACCCAATCCAAAATTTTCTGCGGCTGCTCCACCGCGTTCGGAGCCCCCGCTAATACCCAAATCTGCCCTGTTTGCAGTGGTTTTCCAGGTGTGCTTCCGGTATTGAACAAAGAAGCCGTCAATATGGCGATCAAAACCGGTTTGGCCATTGAAGGCGAGGTTCGCATGCAAAGCGAATTTAGCCGTAAAAACTATTTTTACCCCGACCTACCATCGGGCTATCAGATCACCCAGTTTGAGCTGCCCATTGTTGAACATGGCAAGGTGTTGATCGAAGATAAGGATGTACCTGCTAAAGTGGTGGGCATTACCCGTATTCATATGGAGGTCGACGCCGGTAAATCCATTCACGAAGGGGTGGTTGGGGGTACCTGGGTTGACCTTAACCGTACCGGCGTACCGCTGATGGAGATTGTCTCCGAACCGGATATGTCCACCCCCGAAGAGGCCGGGGCCTACCTGAAAAAATTACGCTCCATCGTGCGCTACCTGGAAGTGTGCGATGGCAACATGGAACAAGGCTCGTTCCGCTGCGACGCCAACGTGTCGGTGCGTAAAAAAGGCGACCCCAAACTCGGTACCCGCTGCGAGCTGAAAAACCTAAACTCCATCCGCAATGTCATGCGCGCCATTGAGTTGGAAGCCGAACGCCACATTGATATTTTAGAAGAGGGGGGTAGCATTGTACAGGAGACCCGGCTCTATGACGCCAACCTCAACGAAACCCGCTCCATGCGCAGTAAAGAGGATGCCCACGACTACCGCTATTTCCCCGAGCCCGACCTGCCACTATTGGTATTGAGTGAGCAGCAGATTGCCACCGTCAAGGCCACCCTGCCCGAGCTGCCCGATGCTAAGCGGGAGCGGTTTGAAACGGCCTATGGCCTCTCCCACTACGATGCTTCGGTGTTAACCACCAGCCGCGCCCTCTCTCGCTACTATGAAACGGTGGTGGAGCAGGTTAAGGCGGGGGGACAAAATGACCCCAAAATCTGCGCCAACTGGGTAACGGTTGAGCTGTTGGCGCTGCTGAATAAAGAGAATAAAGAGATTGAGCAATCGCCGGTGAGTGCGACCAATCTGGCTAAAATGGTGGTGCGTATTCTGGATAACACCATCTCGGGCAAAATTGCCAAAGAGGTGTTTGCCAGCATGTTTGAAAGCGGCAGTGATCCCGACACCATTATTGAAGAGAAGGGGCTTAAACAGATCACCGACAGCGGTGCCATTGAGGCCGCCATTGATAAGGTTTTGGCCCTCAATAGTACCCAGGTTGAGCAATATCGCGGTGGCCAAGAGAAACTGTTTGGCTTTTTTATCGGTCAGGTGATGAAAGCCACCCAAGGCAAGGCCAATCCAGCGGAACTAAACAAACTGCTCAAGCAAAAGCTCGGCGGATGAAACGCCCCAGGCGCTTACTCTACGGAATTTTATTGGTGATGGTGGCGGGTTTGGGCGCCACCCTCTTTTTTCTGTCCGACCATCTGGATCCCGCCCCCTATCAGCACAAGGTGGTGAAGACCCTAGAGGCCGTGACCGGCAAAAAAATTTCCGTAGGTGGGGTGAGTTTCACCCCATCCGCCGGTGTAACCCTGCGCCTAGAGCAGTTTAAAGTTTATGACAATGACACCAATCCACGCCCCCTTATGGAGGTAGAAGCGCTGGATCTCGGGGTGGGGCTGGACTTTTTATTGGACAAGAGCCCCACCTTTAGTTCCGTAGTTATGGTGCGCCCCTTTATTAATTTGGTCAGTGATGATCCTGAGCAAAACCCCCTAGAACTGCTCAAACAGGACGCCCAACGGGCGCAGCGCATGATCCAAGGGCTGTTTGACAATCTGAGCGGCTTTCATCTTGGCCGCTTAGAGGTGCGAGATGGCACCATCGCCATTCACTCTTCCCAGCCAGGCCGCCCACCGCTACGCATAGATCAACTGCTGATTAACATGTTGGAGCTGGGGCCTAGCCGCGAATCGACCCTGCGTGTGCTGGGCCGTTTTCAGCATATTCCCTTTACCATCACTGGACGAGTGGGGCCATTACCCAAAAATCACGATCTGGCGACCATGCCCATTTTGCTCAATGCCGATGCCAAAACGATCGAGATGGGGCGTCTGTCGGATATTCTTCCCAATTTTTCCAACACCACCCAGATAGGCCGGGGTAACTTTACCGCGCTGGTGCATGGCAGTTTGGAGAAGGGGCTCAACAGCACCATTAACTTTCGCTTGGAAGATCTGCAAAACCTGCCCCCCGTCGGGCATGAAGATCATGAAGAGCGCATGCCGCCGTTGGATCTGACGTTGCGGCAAAAATCGACCCTGCGTCTGCACCGGCAAGCCCTTGAGCTGAAAATTCAAGAGTTTTACCTCTATCAAAATGGCCGCCCCCTGTTGGAGATTTCTGGACGCGCCACGGTCAACCGGGGCACCAGTGCCAACCTGACGCTCAAAAGTCTTAATCCGGTACCAGTCTTTTTGCTGCCCCAGGGATTGCGTCAACCCCTAGCCTTGCATGATGGGGAGGTTACGGGGCTGTTAAAGGTGCAGGGCAGTTATCCCCAGCGTCTGACCCTGACCACCGAGTTGGATTTAACCGGTGCCGCCATGGAGCGCCTGCCCTATGTACAAAAGGCCGAAGATCTACCCTTGACCATTCGCAGCCGCCTGCTGGCAACGGATTTGGGTACCCAGTTGGAGTCGCTGACCATCTCCCAACCCAACAGCTCCAACATTTTCAAGCTCTCTGGGGCGCTCTCGCCCACCCCGCAGTTGCGGGCGGTGGGGCGCTGGAAGCTGGAACAGCTGGCGGAGATGTTTCCCACCTTACAGAGGTGGCACCCCCAAGGTCAGGCCCATATTGAGCTGCGTTTAAATGAGGGCAAGGGTAAGCGGAGCCCCTTTGAGATCACCGGCCAGATACGCGCCCCCGAGGGCAAATTAGAGCGCTGGCCGTGGGAAAAACTGACCCTGTTTTTTGATAGTGATTTAAAGAGCCATTTTACCATCAACCGCATGCAGTTAAACATGGCGGGGGGGCATCTTTCGGGCTTGGCCCATGTGCGCCATACCGATGGCACACCAGCGCTACACGCTTTTGTAAGCGGTTCGGGCATCTCGGTTGAAAAGTTGCAGGAGGTGGTTGCAGAGCAGGTCTCTTTGTTGGATCGCATAAGCCCGACTAGCCCGCCCATCCAACGCTCTTTGCGGGTCGAGGGTCTGCTGTTTGGCGAGGGCGAGTTGCATGTGCAGATGGATGAAGGGGCGGCCCTAACGCCTGCCAACGTGCTGGCCAGTGCCGATTTACGTATTGAGCCGGGTCAAGTGGTGGGGATTGATGGGGCGCTGTTTTTACGGGCGCTGCTGGATGGCAGCCTGCGGGAAAAAATGGTGGCGGCCCCCCAAGCCAGCTTCGCCTGGGATACACTACAGACCCACCTGCTCTACCACCAAGGAAATTTGGATTTCAAGCAGTTACAGATTCAGGCGGGGGATCTACAGCTACGGGGTTCGGGCAGCATACATGCGTTGGGCAAGCATGCCTTTGCGTTACAGCTTATCCACCCGAGTTTGCTCAATCGAGATCCGCCCCCCGCGCCGCTGTCGTTTAAACTGTTGGGCCGGGCCGACACCCTAACCGTGGAGATGCCACCACCCCAACCCGTGTCACCGCCCCAACCGTGACATCACCCAATAGGCGGGGGCTTGCGGTGATAGCCCAGCGGTTTACCGTAAGCGCCCATTTATCCCCAGGGTTCAGTTTGATCTGAAGGTATGTCACGCTTTCTGAAATTCAAAATTTTAGGAGGCGAACATGGAAGACAAATCAATTGAGGCGTCTGTGCTGAGTGAGAAGCAGCGGTACTGGCTGGATCATTTACGCAGTTGTCGTTCTGAGGTCGGCACCATTAAGGAGTACGCTGAAGTCCATAAGCTGAGCCTTCCATCGTTGTATTTTTGGAAGCGCAAGCTGACGCAAATGGGTTTTCTGGAAGAGTCAGGATCAGGCAAGCGACGTTTTCAGCGATTGGAATTGAGTTCAAAGTCTTCAGCAGGGGTCTGCCGGATTCAGTTCCCAAATGGTATGACGGTGGAGTGGTCAGGGAATGGTGGCGAGAGCTTGCTCTCTGTCCTGCGATCTGTGGCAGCCTTGTGATGATGCGCCCATCGCCGGATATTTCTGTCGTCCATCTTTGTTTGGAGCCGGTGGATTTCAGGAAGGGGATCAACGGACTGGCTGCATTGGTGGAGGCAGAACTGGAGTTGAATCCCTTTGATGAGGCTCTGTTCGTGTTTCGCAATCGATCATTGGACAAGGTGAAAATCCTTTACTGGGAACGTAATGGCTTCTGCCTGTGGCAAAAGCGGCTGGAAAAGGACCGATTTCACTGGTTGCGCCAGGGAGGTGCCGCAGAAATCCAAATCACGGGGCGGCAGCTGAATTGGCTACTTGATGGCTACAACCTGGCGGCAATGAAGGGTCACAATAAACTGCATTTTTCTTCGATTGTATAGAGTGTTAAGGCGGTTTTTTTGGTATAATTTCGGCTATGAAAACGCTACCAAAGACACTCCCTGATGACCCTGCCGCTTTGCGGGAAATAATACTTTCCTTGCAGGCTGAAAATGTCCTTTTACAGGACAAAAGCAAGCGTATGGAGCATGAAGCCCAGCTTCTGAGGGAGAAGCTGAATATTCTCATTGCCAAGCGGTTTGGGCGTTCCAGTGAGAAGAGCGATCCCCGTCAGTTGGGTCTGTTCGATGAGGCAGAAGTGACGGCTGCCGAGGAACCTGAAGAGGATGCCGAAGAGATCCAGGTTCCTGCCCATAGCCGCAAAGTGAAGTCCAAAGGGCGCAAGCCATTGCCAGAGTGGCTACCCCGGGTGGATATCATTCATGAGTTGCCTGAGTCGGCATTGGTTTGTGGCCTGGATGGTCACCATTTGGTCGAGATTGGCCGTGAGACCAGCGAGCAACTGGATATTATTCCGGCCAAGGTGCAGGTATTGCGGCACATCCAGATCAAATATGGCTGTCCTCATTGCAAACAGGGCGTGAAGACGGCCCCTACACCCAAACGTCCCATTCCCAAGGCGTTGGCTACAGCTGCTCTATTGGCCCATGTGGCGGTATCCAAGTATGCCGATGGGTTACCGCTCTATCGACAGGGCGCCATTCTGACCCGTGCAGGGATTGATGTCTGTCGAACCACGCTGGCCAATTGGATGATCCAGTGCGGCCAACTGGTGCAGCCGTTGATCAATCTGATGCGGGACAAGATGCTGGATTACGATATCCTGCAGATGGATGAAACTACGATTCAAGTGCTTAAGGAAAAAGATAAAGTTGCAGCCAGCAACTCCTATATGTGGGTACAGCGAGGTGGTCCCCCGGGTAGTCCGGTGATTTTGTTTGATTACGATCCCACACGCGGTGCCGAGGTTCCGAAACGGCTGTTGGCGGGCTATAAAGGCTGGTTGCAAACGGATGGGTATGCAGGTTATCTGGGTGTGGGTGCGCAGGAAGATGTGATCCTGATGGGGTGTTTTGCGCATGCCCGTCGTCAATTCGACGAGGCGATCAAAGCGTTGGGAAAATCCAAAAAAGGCAAGATAGGCAAGGCTGGGCAGGCACTGTCGCTGATCCGGAAACTGTACGCTGTGGAAAAGGATCTGCGTGAGGAAGAGGCTACTCCAGAGCGACGTTACAAGGTGCGCCAGGAGCGTTCCCGCCCCATTATCGATGAGTTGAAAACCTGGCTGGAAGATAATCGAGCAGGGGTGTTACCGAAAAGCAAACTCGGCGAAGCGATGGGATATCTGACCAATCAGTGGTCCTCTCTGATTCGATATCTTGATGATGGACGCCTGGAAATTGACAACAACAGAGCCGAGAACGCCATTCGCCCCTTTGTGATTGGCAGGAAAAATTGGCTCTTCAGCAACTCTGTTCGAGGTGCAAAGGCCTCGGCAAACCTCTACAGTTTGATTGAAACGGCCAAAGCCAATGGTTGGGAGCCCTTCGTCTATCTCACAAAGGTCTTTGAGGGCCTCGCCACAGCGCAAACCGTGGATGAGTTCGACTTGTTGCTCCCGTGGAATTTGAAATCTGCTGCTGAACCGGCAGGGTAGTTGATGGGGATAAATGGGCGCTTACGGTTTACCGCCCCCCCTTCAAGCCCCTCTTTCAACCTTTGGCCACTCTCCCTAGTCTCTCTCCCTTGCTCGTCCCCGCCCTTGTGGGCCTTTTGTGTGGGCCATAAAGACCGAGCGGGGGTGGCGTAGTCGCCACCACAACGGCACGAAAAAGGGCATCTTCCGTAAGGAGGATGCCCTTTTAAGGTTCTGGACCACACCCGCGCGGGGGCGTAGAGGGAGGGGGGGTGCGCAGGTGCGGTCACAGAGCGAACGTCCACCCAACGGGGGCGACGTATCCCTATGCTATTAAGCAACAACCCGGTTTAACAGAAGCGCCTGTGGGGCCGGTGTTTGCTCTGCTGGTTATGAGTATCACTCCAAAACCCTGCATGAGGGAAATCAAATTTTGAAACACCTTGTAACAATGTTACATATGCCGAGCCACTTGCTAAGCGTTGGCTGGCTTTGGCTCGGGTTTGCCCCTGTTGGCTTGCGCTCCGGCGCGGGCAAACCAGCGCCCTTTGGGGCGGACAAGTTACCGTAATTTTGGTTAAAAGGAAACAAGCCTGTGGCTTAGCATGCAACGCTGTTGGTGGAAGCCTGCGGCGACACCCCTGCCCTACCCCCCTTTTTACCCCCGCCCATCTGTTACAAAAAACGCAACGGGGGTTGGGTGGAGGGGCCATGTTTCACCGATTTTTGGCTGGCTCCAGTGTGCGCAATTGGGGAGGATCGCTTATCCAGGCGTCCCGCGCCTCGGGGGGCCAGGGTTGTTTATCTTTGTCCCAGCCGGCCTCTTTGAGTGCCAAGAAATAGTGTTCAAGGGGGGTGTGGGCGGGGGTGAGCTGCCGTTCTTCCCGCAGATAGGTAAAAAATTTACGGTTGCGTGGGTTATCTGGGTGCCAGCGTTCAAACAGCGCCCCAGGCTGTAGCTCTAGGTTTTCGGGCAGGTCGCGCATATCTTCCCCTCGCTCCTTGAGCCAGTGGCACAGGTAGCGGTAGAGTTTATGGCAGAGCGCCTCCACCGGTTCCACCTGCTCATGGGTGGTGTCCACCTGTTGCAGGGCATGGTAGGGAAACCATGGTAGCTCAAACAGCGCAGCAATTTCTGGATCCTGCTGCCCCAACTGCGCCCATAGCTGCAACTGTTGCCCCAAGCTGGCAAAATAGAGGGGGCTGGAGGCGACAGAGGTCACGGTAAGCCGCCATAAATTCACAGTTTGATCCAAATCTTGATCCCCATTGTGCGCCTGAACCCGAAACAGAGCCCGATCCAGAGCCCAATCCAGATCCAGAGCCCAATCCAGATCCCGATCCCGATCCAGAGCCCGATCCAGAGCCCGATCCAGAGCCCGATCCCAATACAGAGCCCGAGCCAGAGCCCAATCCCGAGCCCGAGCCTGAGCCCGAGCCCGAGCCCGAGCCTGAGCCCGAGCCAGAGCCTGATCCCGAGCCCGAACCCGAACCCGAGCCAGAGCCCGATCCAGAGCCCGATCCCGAGCCCAAGCCCGAGCCCGAGCCCGATCCCAATCCCTCTCCTGAGCCTGTGCCTGTGCCTGTGCCTGTGCCTGTGCCCGATCACAATAGACAAAAAATTTCAATCGACTCTGCCTAGGGCAATTTAACGTCTCATACGCACTGGAATAGAGATATAAACGGTCGTTTTCCTGCCACTCCCGTAGCAGTGAAACGGGGGGAGGATAGATCTCTGTAGCCAGCAAGATCTCTTGCACCGTTAACACCTCGCGATACAAGGGTGCTGCAACGACGGCAAAACGTCCATGCAGATCCAGCGGGCCAAACAGATGCCGATTCTGTTGAATGGCTTCCATCCACTGGACAAGGGGTGCGCCCCCCTGCTGCCACTGCTGCTCCAACCAATCATCGGGGGCCACACTGAGCAGTTTTAGCCGTGCCACTCCCAGGGGATCATCCGGGCGGGCCTGGTTAAACTGCGCCTTCATATAGGCATAGACCTCATCCTGCCAAGACGCCCAATAGGGGGAAATCTCATCGTATAGGGACAGCCAATCATGATCTCCTCCACTCTCCCCCGCATCTTGAAGGGCCCTTTCCCAATAGTGGCTCCAAATCTCCCGCCGCTGGCTGGGGGTGAGGGTGGGCTCCCCTTCCGAGAGCAGCTTATTAAGAAATTGCAGTTGTGTTTGCGCCTCTTTAGGCTTGGTTTGTTCCTGTTTGTTTAACCAGCTACGTTTGATCAGCTCATACTGTAGTGATCCCGCCTGTTTGGCACTCTGTAGGCCAAAAAAGGCCAACCCCACCGGGTGCCACTTGGGCTTGGTCACCATCGGTACCAGCAGCTCCTTTTCCAGAAAATCCACCAAATCAAAGCTATTGTTGCCCATCTGCCGGTAGATGTAGCTGCCCACCAAAAACTCTTGGAACGAGAGGTGCGAAAAACCCAATACCCCCTCCTCTGGCTCCACCAACAGCCCAGCACGGATCAGGAAAAAGCGCAATAGATCCTCAACATGCTTTCCATTAGCCGCCCTATCGCCCCCCTGGTCGAAGCTTAACGGGTAATTCCCCCCCGCCAACAGATCCAACAACCACTGCTTAAACTGGCCGTGGGTGATCTCCAAATGCAAAACGGCACGCTCACCACCACCGGTAGAGCCAATTTTGGCATGGTGAAGATCGTAGGCCAAACGCTCCAACACCCGCCATTTATCATCGTCACTAAAATCAAAGCTTAGCTCTTTGTTGCCGCTGTTTCGCGCCTCCATCAGCTCTTTATGGGTATCAAGCACGGAGAGATAGGCCTTGACCATCTCTTCATAGGCCTGGGCGTGGCTGTGGGGCAGCGCTCCGCGCACATCGTGAACAAAGGTAAGGCTGGCAAGAAAGATGGGGCGACGTTTGATCGCCTGAAAAGCGGGGTAGTGCTGCAAAGGCCCCAACAGTTTGCCGCTTTGCCGCCGCTGTTTCTCCCAATCATTGGGAAAACGGGCCTTAAACCAGCGGCTGACATACTGTTCTATCTGCCCATCGTCAAAGGGACGCATGTAGAGCGTCTGATGTAACCGGGCACCTTGGGTGACCAATAGGCGCTTGGATAATGATTGTGGCTTCGCCCAATCAGCAACCCTTTGCAGCCATTTTTTGGAGGGCTTAAAATCATAGGGCAGCTGTTCGAACCCCACGGGCCGCCCCGTAACCAGCACCGCACTTTTATCAAAACGCATACAAAAGGCGTGAAAGATGCGGCGGATCCGCCGGCGCATGGCCAGACCGATCTCATCCACCCCATCCAGACAGAGAATACCCCAGCCTCGGTCCAGCAGATCCACCACATGGTCCAGGTCCACCAGATCCTGCCCCGTTTTACCCTTGACCTTGGTCTGCCAAGCCTTGAGCAGATCCATAGGGGTATGAAGGTCTTTGCTTAAAGTGAGTTCCCGTAGAATAATGGGCACCACCATGCGCCGCCCCAGATATTCATTCATAGGGTTACGAGCGGCACTGGAGCAGGCGGTCGCCAACATCTGCACCAAAACCGATTTACCCGAACCGGGTTGACCAATCAACACCGCCTTGCCATCCACCCCAATGGGCTTGTCCTCTTCAAAAGTGATGAGCAACTCCTCCAGCCCCAACCCCGGCTGCTGTTGTAACTGCTCAGCAACCTTGTCCGGAGCGGCTCGTTCCTGGATCTCCATTTCAGCAAAGCGTTCTTCCACATAGATTTTTGCCATGGCCATGGGGGTCCGCTGGCTGGCATCGGCAATACCGGCGAAGTTGGCGTCGCTGAAGTTTTTAACCAGCCACTCCCGGTAGCGGATCAACCACTTGTGCTGTTCCAACGATGAACAGACCGGTTCCCGCCACTGGTGAGCACGGGCATTATCGGTAAAGATATGGTGAAAATGGGCTTGTTGTTTCTTATTCATGGTTTAATTACACCAAGTAGCGTTCAATTTTCGCATATTCTGGCTCAACACTTGTCGTGCTCTCCCTCGGCGTACCATCGGCTACGGTTTCCGTTGCAGAGCTCTCTACAGAATCCGCACCTTGTGTGTTAGGGTTAAAGGCTTTGGCAAACTCATCCCGAAAGCGTTGAATAGCTTTTGCCCGCCAAGCGGATGCTCGCACATGGCGAAACTCTTCCGTATCCATGCTTGGCTTTACGGCGGCATCAAAAGCAGGGGGCTTATTTTCTGGTGAGATTAAAGGATTTTCTAAAATTTTAGCATAGTAGCGTTTGCGGTCATCCTGACTAGGATCATCACCAACACACACATGCAGCAGAGCCTGTAAGGCCCCCGTTTGGCGTTGCGCCAATAGCTCATAGGCATCGGGAAAAACCGTGCGCAGGTAATGAACCAACAATAATGGATGAATATGATCCTTTAGCTCACTCTGTTTGTCATTATTCTCCTTCTCTAAAAACAGCTTTTTATACAAAATCAAACCATTAATTAAATTCTTTATAAAACGTGGATTATTAGGTGACAGCACAGAAAGCAGCTCCGCCAAACGTGACAATTTTTCGTCTTCGAGTGATTTAAACTCCTCCGTCTTTTTGAGCATCTCCTGCACAAATTTCTTAATCTGATCATGGCTTGGGGAAGG
Organism: Magnetococcus marinus MC-1; assembly: GCF_000014865.1. Classification (NCBI taxonomy): domain Bacteria; kingdom Pseudomonadati; phylum Pseudomonadota; class Magnetococcia; order Magnetococcales; family Magnetococcaceae; genus Magnetococcus; species Magnetococcus marinus. The sequence goes on along the minus strand of NC_008576.1, from coordinate 807,304 downwards.
TAAGGTTAGGCGGGTTTGAAAAAGCTTCTCTACATATTGGGCTGCTTCAACCGGGGTAAACATGGCGGCCTTTGCCACAGCATTTTCGACATGCCCACGATCCATACCAAAAACAAAGATACAATATTTACTGCTTAGGTAGAGCTTAATTGATTCCAACAGAGTAAAGACCGTTTGATCACTACAGCGATCTAGGTCATCAATAAATACGACCAGTCGAACACCCGTTTGATTATTGCTTTTGGTGGCAAGTTTTGGTGAAACAACCTTAATGACGGCGTCCTCAAAAGCCGAGCGGAAATACTGCGACTCCAAACGACCAGAGAAGTTTTGCTTCTCTTTACGCTGAGCAACGCTCTGCACCTGGGTCATAAAAGTTTTGCCCGATGAGACAAGATTACGCCCATAAGATATGTTTTGAGCATCATCAATCAGCGCACCCATGGTGTGTATCCCTGCTTCAAACACGGTTGCACAGCCTGCTAAACCTTGATGAAGGGTTTGGTGACGCATTTGTTCACGAATTTCATGCAACAAAGGCACTAGCGGGTTTTGTTCATGTTGATGTTGCCAAGGATTAAACCACACCGTTTTAACATATAGGCCCCGCTTTTTTTTCTTCTGCTCGGCATCCAACTCTAAGCTTGCAGGCAGTTTACCTTCTATGGATGTATCCGTTGCATATCCATGTGTTAAACTGGCCCACAAGGCACGCAACGTAGAGCTTTTACCACCCCCCCAACGTGCTCCAATTGAAAAGGAGAAAGGAGGGGTAACCTCTAGGATCATGCTTTGAATTGGCTTGGCAAACTGAGCAGCACCAAGTTGTTCAATATCTATCGTTTCAGTATCATTCAAATAGCCCATACTTCAATCCATTCCATCTGAAGGGGTCACTTATGACGCTTTACCCGGGCAGGGGCGGTTGGCTTGGCTGGGGGTGGCCTTGGCCAATTTGGCAGGGCGCTGGTCGTTGAGCACCCCACCGCTGCCACCTTGGTGGCGTAGTTGGATCTCCGCCAAAATAGAGAGCGCGATACTGGCGGTATCCTCACCGCCCAGATCCAAACCCGCTGGGACTGAAATCATTTTTTGCAGCTTTTTTTGGCTCTTTTTATCCAAACCGGCCATGGCCTCGTCCAGCACCTCCTGCCCGCGCGTGGCAGAGGCAATTAAATAGATGTGCTTAGCCCCCCGCTTAACCAAAGCCTGCACCACCTCCGCATCCTTTTTATGGCCACGGTTTATAATGGCGTGGGTGTTGGGGGGTATACCCAACTCGGTCTTTAAAAAATGGTGGGGGATGCTCTCCACATTGGGGGGCCAGGGGTATTGCGGCGTATCTTGGTCCATGACCGTGACACTCCAACCCAGGGTCGCCGCCGTACGCGCCATTAAACGGCCTATTTTTTTGCAGCCCACAATCAATAGTTGGGGCTCCTGGGTTTGCGTTGCCATGAAATAAACCTCATACTAAGCTGAGAAAACGTTGGTAAAAGGGATAGGGCCAATTTTTTGGACCCCCGCGCAACCAAAGGGGCAACCTGCACTCATAGGCATAGAGGGGTTTTATGCCCTACCGCGCCAAAAGCCCTTGGCGCTGAACCAACATGGGTGCAAATACCAACCGGGTTTGCACATACGACCGCCCACGCTGCCCCGTTTGGATGCAGCTTAATTAAAACGGCGCCCCCCCACAGAGGGCCTGCCACAAGCCACACAACAGCGCCATGGTGGCCCCTGCTACAGGCCACCCACACCCATGGGCGCAGTATGGTTAATGAAACAGAATACAATAGGGTTAGCATGGCGACTGAGGAACCAAACCTAGACGATTTTGTGAAACTCTTCTCACTCTATCCCGAGGAGCAGTTTTATCACCTGGAGCCGCACCCCCAACCGGACCCCTACCATTTTCTATTCCGGCAGGTCATGCAGTTGCTCGCCACCCGTTCGGCCTTTGTTATCTCCATGCCGCGCCCCTTTTTAGAGGCTTCTCGCCACTATAATGGAGGAAACGCCGCCACGGTGAAACATTTTAATAATGCCGAAAACCGCTATTTCTTTCTTTCTGATCTTAAAGATTGGGTCCTTTTACAAAAAAAACGACGCAAGCGCCCCTAACCAACCCGGCCACTCTTGATCTTTACCCGCTCTAAAATTTTGCCCATTGGAGTCTGCCCATGCTGGAAATCGTTGCTGCTTTAGGGCCGGTTTTTCTGCTGGTGCTGGCCGGGGTCGTTTTAAACCTATTGCGTTTTCCAGGGGATGACTTTTGGCCCCTGGCGGAGCGTTTTGTCTATTTTCTGCTGTTTCCGGCGCTCTTAATCCGCACCTTAGGCGGAGCCAATTTTAACGATGTGGCGGTGACCCCTTTGGCGCTGTCGGTGGTGGTCCCCCTGCTGCTGGTCACAGCGCTCATGTTGCTGGCTGGCCCCTTGGTCCACCGTCGCGGGGCGGGCTTTACCTCGGTCTATCAAGGGGCCATACGCTTTAATACCTACGTGGCACTCTCCGCCGCCGAGCAGCTTTTTGGTGAGGCCGGCTTGGCCCTAGCGGCCATGACCATCGCCTGGATGATCCCCCTGATCAATATTTTATGCGTCGGGGTTTTTGCCTTAAAAATTAAGGAAGATGCCTTTTCTTGGCGTAGTATAGGCCGTAATCTGGCCCATAACCCACTGATTGTAGGCTGCACCGTGGGTTTATTGCTGAACATAAGCGGGATTGGTCTGCCGGGCTGGTTGGGGCCAAGCCTAAACCTGCTGGGTCAACCCGCCCTGCCCCTGGGGCTATTGGCGGTTGGTGTGGGGCTGCACCTGCACCTCGACCGGGGGGTGTTGCGGGATCTGGGGCTGTCCGCCCTCATTAAATTTATGCTCATGCCGCTGCTGGTCTATGGGGTGGGACGGCTGGTTGGCTTGCAGGGCATGGGCTTGCAAATCGCGGTGCTGTTTTTCGCCATGCCCACAGCCTCCTCCGCCTATATCCTGGCCAAACAGATGGGCGGTGACGCCCCCTTGATGGCTAAAGTGATTACCGGGCAGACCCTTTTAGCCATGCTCACCCTACCCTTAACCATGGCCTTGGTAAGCCGCTTATAAGCCGCCTGAGGGGTAAACCACTGCCCCGCCTGACAGGAGCTTTTGACCCCGAGCCTACCCAGGCGCAGAGTCAAAAGCTGCTCTCTTAGGAGCGGAACAGGTTAAACAAACCCCGCCGCGAAACCGGTTTATCCAGATGGTTGCTCAAGGATTGCTTGGTGCGGTGGGGCTGCGCCCCCCCCACCGCTTTAGCAGCGGCCATGGCGTCATAACTGTTGATGTAGTTTTGCACCTGGGGCAGCAACACCTGGGCAAAATGGTGGCCGGTCTCTGGCTCCCATGCGATCACCACCGGCGTTGCCCCCTTGGCGGTGTGCAACAACACCCCCTGTCCAGCGGCCACCCGCCCTTGGGCATCCCCCTCTAGAGGATAGGCCGACTGCACCGGCGGGGCAAGCTGCCCCGCCCCCAGCCAATAGACCCGCTCAATGGCCCATGGGGTAATCAGCAGGGCCGAGGCCAAGCCGTCATCCCGGGCGGCGGACTCCATCTCAACCATCACCTCCAGGGCGGGGTTAAGGCCAGCACGCTCCCCATCCAAAGCCTCGGCCAGACGATCATTGGCCACCTTTAAGGCCACCGGATCGGGCCAGCGACAATCCCACACAAACTCCGCCTGTGACGGCATAACCCCCACCCCTAAAAGAAGGTGCCATCCAGCGGGCTGGAGGCCGTTGCATAAAGTTTTTTCTGAATACGCCCGGCCAAATAGGCCTGCCGCCCCGCCAACACCGCATGTTTCATGGCATGGGCCATGAGTATGGGATCTTTAGCCCCAGCAATGGCGGTATTCATTAATACCCCATCACAGCCCAGCTCCATGGCGATGGCCGCATCCGAGGCGGTGCCCACCCCGGCATCCACCAGCACCGGCACCTTGGCTTGCTCCACAATAATGCGGGTGGTGTAGGGATTACGCACCCCCAAACCCGAACCGATGGGAGCTGCCAAGGGCATGACCGCGACACAGCCAAGATCTTCAAAACGTTTGCACATATGGGGGTCGTCGGTGGTATAGACCATGACCTTAAAGCCCTCTTGCACCAATATCTCGGCGGCTTTTAGGGTCTCGGGATTATTGGGCCAGAGATATTTTTCATCGCTGAGCACCTCTAACTTAACCAGATCCCACCCCCCGGCCTCCCGCGCTAGACGCAGGGTGCGCACCGCATCTTCAGCGGTAAAACAGCCTGCTGTGTTGGGCAGATAGGTATATTTTTTGGGGTCGATATAGTCGGTTAACATGGGGGCGTTAGGGTTGCTTACATTAACCCGCCGCACCGCCACCGTCACAATCTCTGCCCCCGAGGCTTCAATGGCAATCTTGGTCTCTTCAAAATCCTTATACTTACCGGTGCCCACCAGCAAGCGGCTATTAAAGGTCAAACCCGCCACGCTCCAGCTATCCGCCGGGGGGTGCTGGCCACCACCAATAAAGTGGACCACCTCAATCTGGTCATCCTCTTGCAACACCACCGCGCCATAGGTGCCCCTACTCACCACCGCTTTATTGCGCTCAACCGCCACCTTCTCTGGGGCAAAACCCAAACCCATAAGCAGACCCTCTAGGGTTGTGCCGGCTTCGGCGTTATGGGGTTCACCGTTCAAATGAATCTTCATATTCAACCTCTCCATGAGGGGGTTGCGCCACCAAACGGCTGCATGGGCTGTAAACCGATTATCAGGAGGCGGGCTCGTTGTTGTGGGTTTGGAAGATCATAAAGGGCGAAAAGTTCCTACTCAAGGTAAACTTGCACCCATACGCCAACCGCCCCATCCTACCGTGGGCGCCCCCCAGCTAGGCCCCACCACCCCATCCACAGCAGCCACTCTTGGCGTTTTGCTCAGTTTGCCGCTTTTTTTTTAAGCTGGAACGTATGGTTACGACTTCCCCTGTGGTTAAAAATGGGTCACACTGATTCGGTCCGTTCGCAAGGAGAAGAGCATGGCTTTGGATTGGCAGAGCAGCATTGAACAGTTGGCCGCCATGGCACGGGAAAACCGTGTGGAGGAGGCCAATACCCAGATTGACGAGATCTTAAACCTTTATCCCGAAGTGGTGGGGCAGTGGTTTTTAATCTCCAAGCTGTTGGCCGGGCAGGATCATCTGTGGGAAAACCGCATTGCCACAGAACTAGAGCGCTTTGGCAGCGCCCCAGCGCGGGCCTACCGCGCTACCCTGCAAACCCTCAATCGTTCGGTGCAGGCCCAACAGCCCCAGCCGGAAGCGCCACCCCCTGCCTGCGCCACCCCAGAGCCTGCTATCATCGAGCCCGTGGTCGAACCCAGCACAGCAGCGCAACCCACACCCCCTGCGACCACCAGCATAGACGAACGCCCCTTGCCCATACCTAACGAACCCTTGGCGGTAGCCCCCCAAGCAGCCCAGCCCTTAGAACCCTTATCCATAGCGGCGCCAACGCCCACACCGCCGGATCAACCGCTGGATGAAGAGCAGCAGATGCAACTATGGCGTCTACAGGGCATGCTTGGACGCATCTACGTTTATGACTTTATGAGCAAGACCCGCAACCAGCAAAAGCAGCGCCTGACCGGGCTACTGCAACAAGTAGAAAGCTATCGGACACAAAACAGGCCTTAACATACAGCCCTGCATATAGGCCAGGGCATTTGGCCGCTTTTACCGATATTTAGAGGAAATATTTAAAAAAGGCGCAAAATTCTCCTATTTTGCGCCTTTTTTTGTGTAACCCTCTCATTGCCCTAACCAACCGGTGAAGGCTTGAGAAAAATAGCTTTTCCTCGCTGTTTCTGCCCAAAAAATGCATTTTTTACAGATTTTTTATAAAAAATCATAAAATTTTGCGATTTTTCCCTGAACCTTTTGACGAACCGCTCTATACTGTCCGGGCGACGGGGTGAAGACCCTTTTTGATAACCTGTGTCGGAACGTGCCGGTCGCACTGTTTTACTTCGCTGCCGACAGTGAAGCAACGGAAGGGCAAAACGATGTCCCCATCCAAACCATGGCGCATATTGGTGCTCAACGGCCCCAACCTAAATATGTTGGGTAAACGTGAGGCATCCCTCTACGGCCACGAAACGCTGGCCGATGTCGAGGTGCTGTGCGCCGCAAAAGCCGCACAACTGGGGGCACAACTGGCCTTTTACCAATCCAATTATGAAGGGGCGTTGGTGGAGCGCATCCAACAGGCCCGGGAAGATGCCGATCTGATCGTCATTAATCCCGCCGCCTATACCCACACCTCGGTAGCCATCCGTGATGCCCTGTTGGCCGCAGAAAAACCGGTGGTGGAGATCCACATTAGCAACATCCACAAACGGGAACCCTTCAGACACCACTCTTACGTTAGCGACATCGCCCTGGGACAGGTGGTTGGGCTGGGCATACGTGGTTATGCATACGCCATGGAAGCCGGCATCACCCACCTTGAGAGTCAGGTAGCATCTAAGCCATAAGGAAGCGTAATATGGATCTCAAAGAGATTCGTCAATTGATCAAAATGCTCGACGACACCGATGTGTCGGAGATTGAAGTTTGTCAGGAGGGCAGCACGGTGCGTATCAGCCGTGGCATACAACCCACCTATATGACAGCCCCACCCCAGCACTATATGGCCCCACCCCAGCACTATATGGCCCAAGCACCGGGCTATCATGGCGCACCGGCTGCGGCACCCGCTCTGGCCACTGCCGAGACCAGCAGCGATCGGGGCAATGCCGTGGTGGTCACCTCACCGATGGTGGGCACTTTCTACAAATCCCCCTCCCCGGATGCCGCCGCCTTTGTTAAAGAGGGTGAAATGGTGGAAAAAGGCCAGGTGCTCTGCATCATCGAAGCGATGAAGCTTATGAATGAGATCGAATCCGAACACTCCGGGCGGCTGGTGAAAATTTTAGTGGACAATGCCAGCCCGGTCGAGTTTGGTGAAGAGCTATTCCTCATCGAGCCGGTGTAACGCCATGTTTAAGAAAGTATTAATCGCCAACCGGGGCGAAATCGCCCTGCGGGTGCATCGCGCCTGTAAAGAGTTGGGCATTCAAACGGTGGCCATTCACTCCACCGCCGATGCCGACTCGATGCATGTTAAGGTGGCCGACGAGTCCGTCTGTGTAGGTCCCCCCTCCTCCATGGACTCCTACCTCAACATCTCTTCCATCATGGCGGCGGCTGAGGTGTCGGATGCCGAAGCGATCCATCCTGGATATGGTTTTCTTTCAGAAAATCCAGAGTTTGCCGAGATTGTCAAAGCCTCTGGCCTGACCTTTATTGGCCCCGAACCGGAAGTAATCCGGCTGATGGGCAACAAGGTGCAGGCGCGTAAAACCATGATTGCCGCCGGGGTACCGGTGGTGCAGGGCAGCGAAGGTGCCGTCAATAGCGAAGAGGATGCCCTGCGTATTGCCCGTGAAATTGGTTTTCCGGTCATCATCAAGGCCGTTGGCGGCGGCGGTGGACGGGGTATGAAGGTGGTGCATGCCGAGGCGGGCTTGATCCGCGCCTACACGGTAGCCCGCAACGAAGCCCGGCAGTTTTTCCGCAACGACGCCATCTATATTGAAAAATATCTGGAAGCTCCCCGCCATGTGGAGATCCAGATTATGTGCGACCGTCACGGCAATGCTGTACACTTGGGCGAGCGGGACTGCTCGTTGCAGCGGCGTCACCAGAAAATTTTGGAAGAGGCTCCCTCTCCAGCGGTCTCACCAGAAGAGCGCCATAGATTGGGCACCCTCGCGGCCAAGGCGGCCCATGCTGTGGGTTATGAAGGGGCGGGCACCTTTGAGTTCCTCTACGACAAGGGCAACTTTTACTTCTTGGAGATGAACACCCGTATTCAGGTGGAACACCCGGTTACGGAGATGGTCACGGGCATGGATCTGGTTAAAGAGCAGATCCGTATTGCCGCCAATCTGCCCATGAGCTTTACCCAGGAAGATATTGTCATGCGCGGCCACTCCATCGAGTGCCGCATCAATGCCGAGGATTCAGAGACCTTTCTCCCCTCGCCCGGGCTGATTACAGAGTATCATGCGCCGGGTGGTGGTGGGGTGCGGGTGGATTCCAACTGCTACACCGGGTATCGCATTCCCCCGCATTATGACTCGATGATCGGCAAGTTGATTGTGCATGGGCGCAATCGTGAAGAGGCCGTAACCCGCATGCGGCGGGCGTTGGATGAGTATATCATCTGCGGCATTTCCACCACCATTCCCCTGCACCAGCGCATTATGCAGGATGCCACCTTTATTAGTGGCACCTATGACCTGCACTTTCTGGAGCGTTTTTTAGGAAAGTGAGCCAGCGGCACACGAGCGGGTCTTTGGTACGGCATCAAAGGCCCGTTTTTTTTATTAGAATAGGGATGACCGTGACCCAAAACGCCGAAGCCAAAGCCAATCTGGATCATCTGGAACCCTTTATTGACCGCGCCCATATTGCACTGCGGGTTGCGGAACTGGGGGTGCAGATACGTGGCGATATGGTGGGCAAAGACCCCGTTTTTCTGGTGGTCTTAAAGGGGGGCTTTGTATTTGCCGCCGACTTAATGCGGGCGCTGGATCATACGGTGCCGGTGGCTTTTACCAATGCCCGTCCCTGTGCCCACCTGCCCATTTTTAGCCGCGAAGATGAAGATTTGTTGCGGGGTAAAGATATATGGGTGGTGGACGCCCTGTTGGACCAAGGCCACAGCGCCATGCGCCTTATGCAGGGCTTACAGCCGTTGCAGCCGACCTCCATACAGTTTGCGGTATTACTGCACAAAACCGTTGAGCGTGCGGAAAAAATACCTGTCCGCTATGTGGGTTTTGAGGTGCCCGATACCCGGCTGGTGGGCTATGGGCTGGATGAAAATCAGCAATTTCGCGGCATGCGCAATCTCTACGCTTGGTGGCCATACGCGCAGGCTATTCGCGCCGACGAGCCCGAAGAGTTCCTGTAACCCCCCCCGGCCCACCGCCGCCTTGCTTCTTTGATCAGATAGGCACCCAACCCTCCTCCTCGCCCACAGCGTCACAACAGCACCGCAGGTGGAGAATTTCGATTAGGGACGCGCGCGATATACATGACTACGTATTAAACGCGATCATACCAGTGTTGAAAAGAATATAAATGACATTTACATGGGCGCATATCCTGCCAGCATAGTACTTTTTTGCCTAATTTTAAAAGGATTTCATATAAATTTGAGAAGAAGCTCCGGCTACGGGCAAGGTGTTTGAAAAAACAGCGTGAGAAGTCGATTGATTATAGATTTTATTGAGGAACTTGAAAACTGTTTAGGGAGAAGGTTGAGGCGAGTGAAGCCTGGGCCAAACCCCAAAAGTAAAGATTAAAAGACAGGAAAGGTGTTGGCTGATGCACATTTACCTGGAATTACGTAACTGTCTCCGGAATTACGGAGGAGTTCGAGAAGGAATACGCCATTCGCGCTGGAGGCGAATCGGTCAATGCGGCACTCAAGACGGCTCATGGCCTGGGGAAGGTCTGGACCCGGCGCCTTCAGCGAGTAACCTTTGCGGTCACAATGAAAGCTCTGGCCAGCAATGTGAAGCGCTTCCTGCGCTACCAGTGCGTCCAAATGGCCGGGAAAGAGCAAAAAGTGGAGCCTGTTCCGGCGTAATGGGGTAGAATACCCCTCGTTTCACGCTGAAATCGGCTCCGTAAAGAGGGATCAGAGAAGGGCCGTGTGGGGGTCCATAGCCGTTTTGCAGGATTTTCTTATCACGCAGTCGACTGGCCAGGGAATACACTCAAGCTCAAGCGGGCTTTTTTCGGGGGGCTCAAGCGTATGTCCCCGGAACTCCTCCCAAACGTATGTCCCCGGAACTCCTCCCCCCGCATTAAGTGTATGTCCCCGGATCTAGCATTAAATTTCAACAGAGCTCGGGACATCCCCATACAATCAAACAGGACTCAGAAATGCGAAAGTCAATTTCACTGAACACAAAAATGAAAATGGCTGAAGATGGTAGGATGGTCCAGTGTGTGTCGTGATATAGGATCAACAAGGTCTCTGTGATAAAGGGATATATAGATATGCTTAATAAGTCTGGAGTGATCTTTTGGCCCGTTGGAACAGGGGATAGCACGAGTATCGTGATCCAAGAAGGGGTCGTTCTCCAAGTAGACTTGCGCGATCTGAAAATGGCCGATGAAACCGGTGATGACCACGCCACATTGATTGATGCGTTGGCAGCAAACTTGCCGAAGGTTGAAGGCAAACCGTATCTCTCTGCTTTTGCTCTTACACACCCTGACAAGGACCACATTCTAGGTTTTGAAGAGTTGCTCGATAGGGTGACCATTGGTGAGATCTGGTTTACACCAAGGGTGTTTATTGAGCATGACCAGGACTTGTGTGACGATGCCGTTGCGTTCAAAAATGAAGCCGAACGACGTGTCCAAGAAATGATTAAATCAAATGGTGATGTGGGGGCAGGAGAGCGCGTCCAACTTATCGGTTACAATACGCTACTTGAAATGGAAGAATTCAAGAATTTTCCAGAAGATCGGCTAACTGTTCCGGGTAACTCAATCACAGAGATTGATGGGAATAATTATGAAGGTGGGTTCAATGCCTTTATCCACGCTCCTTTTGCGGAAGAAATAGTAGGCGACCGAAATGACACAAGCATGTGTATGCAGATTGTGCTCGGTAATGATCCCTCTCAAGGGGGAGTTTTACTTTTTGGCGACATAGCTTATCCACGCATTCGTAGGATATTTGATGCAACTAGAGAGGCTGGAAATGAAGAGTATCTGAAGTGGAAGGTATTTTTGGCCCCACACCATTGTAGTAAGTCGGCCATGTATCAAACTGAGGACGACAAGGAGGTTCTCAAACAGGATATGCTGGACGACCTTGCTGAATTCCAGGTCGAAGGTGGTGTCATTGTTGCCAGCAGCGAAAAAATTCCGTCTCAGAATTCGTCAGGAGACAATCCGCCGCATGCCAAGGCCAAGAGTCGCTATGAAGAGGTCGCAGACAATGGGTTTCTATGTACTCACGAAGACGGAGGAAAAGGTGCACCCCTTGTGTTCCAGGCTGAGGGTGGAACGCTAACTACCTCAGATCTTGCCGAAGCTGCGTTTACTGGATCAACCAGCAGACTGGCCACGGCTGTTGATGAAGCTCGTGGTTCAGACAGCCCCCCCTCGGAACAGGTCGGATATGGTGACTGAATGTCTATCATGGGGGCAACAACTTGCTCTGGAGCAAGTTGCGGATATTGTCGCAGCTAGCAATGGAACAGTCGAACTGGTGCAAATAGATCCGCCAACATCTGAAGGCGACACTCTGTTATTGCGCGTATCCATTGATACAAGTGATTACACGTTTCAAAAAGGTGGATTAAAATTCCGGAAGCGTGAAGGGTTTCACATACGTGTGTCATCCCGGTTCCCAATAGAGCCCCCTATTGCGAAATTTACACATCAACGTTTTATGGGGCAGGCTCATGTCCAATGGGGAAATCAGATTTGTCTTTATCTTGCGACCGACGTTGAATGGTCTGCAAGTGACGGCATGTTTGGCTTCATCAAACGGCTAGATCAATGGCTAGGTGATGCTGCTCAAGATCAGTTGGATCCTGACGACGCCCCACTGCATCCGCCAGCTGTATATCATAGCTCTGACACGAAATTTTCCGTTGAAATCGATACGCCGGAACTGGCAGATGGGGCTTCTCCCTGGATCGGAACTGCCAAGCTGAGAAAGCGAAACGACCATTGTCTTGATGTTTTCGAGTGGGCTGAGATACCAAATTCGCTTTCAAGAAGTGAGAAATATGCTGCTGTAATTTTGCTTGGCCAATCGATGCCAATGGAGTTCCCAAACACTGTAGATAAACTCATTACTACATTTCAAAGCTGCAATATCTCTTTTGGTCTGCTTTTTTCTGTCTTAAGATTATTTTCCCTGCACCAGAATTCTGGTGACCCGCTTTATTTTATTATCGGGGCCCCAATGCGCCGCCGAAAGGCAGGCGAGCCGCTACGTCAACACCTGACAGCTTGGAAAATAGATATTGAATATGTTACGGCTTTACACACCATTGTATTAGAAAAGGAAAGTGAAGCTGCTGACAAAGCGTGGGAGCTCATCAATGAATGGGCTTGCAATGCTACAACAGAATGGTGCCGTGTTTATGACAACCGCCCTGAAGTTACATTTAGGCGTGATCAAGAAACGAATGCGAGTTGGTTTTTGGGGAAGAGTGTCGTCTTGCTTGGATGTGGTGCCCTCGGTTCACACTTTGGAGAGTATTTGATTCGTGCAGGAGTTACAAAGCTACGTCTTATAGATTACTCGAATGTCCATCCTGGCATTCTTGTCCGGCAGCAATTCAAATATAGGCAAGTGGGGTATTCAAAAAATAGCGCCCTGTCTATGACACTTGAATCAATCAACCCGAAAGCAGATATAGATCACAAATTTTTCGATCTTACACAGGGCTGGCCTGAATCACTGTCTCTAGATGAATTTGACCTTGTGATTGATGCGACAGCTTCCAGGAGAGTTGCTGCTGCCCTCCAACTAGATTGGATAGCTCTTATTTCGTAAGCGCCCATTTATCCCCATCAACTACCCTGCCGGTTCAGCAGCAGATTTCAAATTCCACGGGAGCAACAAGTCGAACTCATCCACGGTTTGCGCTGTGGCGAGGCCCTCAAAGACCTTTGTGAGATAGACGAAGGGCTCCCAACCATTGGCTTTGGCCGTTTCAATCAAACTGTAGAGGTTTGCCGAGGCCTTTGCACCTCGAACAGAGTTGCTGAAGAGCCAATTTTTCCTGCCAATCACAAAGGGGCGAATGGCGTTCTCGGCTCTGTTGTTGTCAATTTCCAGGCGTCCATCATCAAGATATCGAATCAGAGAGGACCACTGATTGGTCAGATATCCCATCGCTTCGCCGAGTTTGCTTTTCGGTAACACCCCTGCTCGATTATCTTCCAGCCAGGTTTTCAACTCATCGATAATGGGGCGGGAACGCTCCTGGCGCACCTTGTAACGTCGCTCTGGAGTAGCCTCTTCCTCACGCAGATCCTTTTCCACAGCGTACAGTTTCCGGATCAGCGACAGTGCCTGCCCAGCCTTGCCTATCTTGCCTTTTTTGGATTTTCCCAACGCTTTGATCGCCTCGTCGAATTGACGACGGGCATGCGCAAAACACCCCATCAGGATCACATCTTCCTGCGCACCCACACCCAGATAACCTGCATACCCATCCGTTTGCAACCAGCCTTTATAGCCCGCCAACAGCCGTTTCGGAACCTCGGCACCGCGTGTGGGATCGTAATCAAACAAAATCACCGGACTACCCGGGGGACCACCTCGCTGTACCCACATATAGGAGTTGCTGGCTGCAACTTTATCTTTTTCCTTAAGCACTTGAATCGTAGTTTCATCCATCTGCAGGATATCGTAATCCAGCATCTTGTCCCGCATCAGATTGATCAACGGCTGCACCAGTTGGCCGCACTGGATCATCCAATTGGCCAGCGTGGTTCGACAGACATCAATCCCTGCACGGGTCAGAATGGCGCCCTGTCGATAGAGCGGTAACCCATCGGCATACTTGGATACCGCCACATGGGCCAATAGAGCAGCTGTAGCCAACGCCTTGGGAATGGGACGTTTGGGTGTAGGGGCCGTCTTCACGCCCTGTTTGCAATGAGGACAGCCATATTTGATCTGGATGTGCCGCAATACCTGCACCTTGGCCGGAATAATATCCAGTTGCTCGCTGGTCTCACGGCCAATCTCGACCAAATGGTGACCATCCAGGCCACAAACCAATGCCGACTCAGGCAACTCATGAATGATATCCACCCGGGGTAGCCACTCTGGCAATGGCTTGCGCCCTTTGGACTTCACTTTGCGGCTATGGGCAGGAACCTGGATCTCTTCGGCATCCTCTTCAGGTTCCTCGGCAGCCGTCACTTCTGCCTCATCGAACAGACCCAACTGACGGGGATCGCTCTTCTCACTGGAACGCCCAAACCGCTTGGCAATGAGAATATTCAGCTTCTCCCTCAGAAGCTGGGCTTCATGCTCCATACGCTTGCTTTTGTCCTGTAAAAGGACATTTTCAGCCTGCAAGGAAAGTATTATTTCCCGCAAAGCGGCAGGGTCATCAGGGAGTGTCTTTGGTAGCGTTTTCATAGCCGAAATTATACCAAAAAAACCGCCTTAACACTCTATACAATCGAAGAAAAATGCAGTTTATTGTGACCCTTCATTGCCGCCAGGTTGTAGCCATCAAGTAGCCAATTCAGCTGCCGCCCCGTGATTTGGATTTCTGCGGCACCTCCCTGGCGCAACCAGTGAAATCGGTCCTTTTCCAGCCGCTTTTGCCACAGGCAGAAGCCATTACGTTCCCAGTAAAGGATTTTCACCTTGTCCAATGATCGATTGCGAAACACGAACAGAGCCTCATCAAAGGGATTCAACTCCAGTTCTGCCTCCACCAATGCAGCCAGTCCGTTGATCCCCTTCCTGAAATCCACCGGCTCCAAACAAAGATGGACGACAGAAATATCCGGCGATGGGCGCATCATCACAAGGCTGCCACAGATCGCAGGACAGAGAGCAAGCTCTCGCCACCATTCCCTGACCACTCCACCGTCATACCATTTGGGAACTGAATCCGGCAGACCCCTGCTGAAGACTTTGAACTCAATTCCAATCGCTGAAAACGTCGCTTGCCTGATCCTGACTCTTCCAGAAAACCCATTTGCGTCAGCTTGCGCTTCCAAAAATACAACGATGGAAGGCTCAGCTTATGGACTTCAGCGTACTCCTTAATGGTGCCGACCTCAGAACGACAACTGCGTAAATGATCCAGCCAGTACCGCTGCTTCTCACTCAGCACAGACGCCTCAATTGATTTGTCTTCCATGTTCGCCTCCTAAAATTTTGAATTTCAGAAAGCGTGACATACCTTCAGATCAAACTGAACCCTGGGGATAAATGGGCGCTTACCTTATTTCAACGCCACCGACCCTCAGATGCACCATCAGTGATGATGCGTCTCTAGGAATGGCCTTCCTTAAAATGCCAAAGGCCGGTTTTGGCCCGTCCGACTTAATGCGAAAAACAAAATTGGCTGCATTCCATACAGATGGGCTAAGTGATTTCGCTGGTTCGTTCTGGCCGCAAGGGCAACAGGAGCGGGGGTTTCAGCCTGAACCGGGTTGCTCTGAGCCAACCTTTGTTGGATCAGCAGCTGATATCGCTTTCTTCGCATCGTCCTTTTTTAATTTTGCAGCAAGCGTGCTCCAGAGAGAAACTGATTATGTGGCAAAAGCTCTGTTTGTGTCCGCACAAAATGATCGCCGACCAATAGAGTCTCGCGTAGTTGACCTTGGAGTAGAGGATCTGAGTGAAGATGTAAACTATCAGTATCGTGTGTCTATTTCTCTAAGTGCAAGAAAGGGAGTGGAAAGCGAGATAGCATCAAATGCTCGGTCTGGTAACCGAACAAACGAAACTGGTGGCCTATTACTCGGTGAGATTGATGATTCACTTCAAAGTATCTATATCGATATTGCGACTGGCCCTCCACCTGATAGTCATAAGTCACCACAGCGTTTTCTATGCGGTGTTGAAGGGACAAAGGATCAGTGTTCGTTTTATGCGAACCGTAGTGGGAATTCCACTAAATTCGTTGGTGTATGGCATACCCACCCAGTTTCGATGCCGAATGCGAGCGATGTAGATCTTGAAGCAATAGCTCAGATTCTACATGCGCAAGAAAAAACACCCCGCCACGTCGTTATGTTGATTGTTGGTTTTGCAACGACAAACCCTACGTGGCGCTTTTATCTATTCCGGAAAAATCAATTCCGGTTTATTCCCGTTGAGATAGAGGCTGAAAAAGATGGAAGGTAAACCACGCAAAATCGGGCTGGCACTTTCTGGAGGGGGATCGCGTGCGGTAGCATTTCACCTTGGTTGTATGCGGGCACTGAACGATCGCGGTATTTTAGATAAGGTTAGTACACTGTCCACTGTTTCAGGTGGAAGTGTTATAGGCGGACTCTGGGCTTACTCAGACGATAGTTTCGAAAAGTTTGATATAAGAATTCAGGAACTACTCCGAAATGGGCTGAGGGGTGGGATACTGAAATTTACCCTGTGCTCAGGCACCACCTTAAAGATTATTGCGACGGTCTTGACTTCAGGATTATTGACAGCGATATGCTCATCCATCAATCTATTTTCTAAGCTGCTGCGCATTCTAGGTGTTCCAGCCTCTGCACTAAGAAGAATAGCAAATCACCTTCAGGCTCCTCTTCCACGCTTCGCAAGCATGACAACAGCATTTTCTGAATTTTTGGATAGAGAATATTTCAAAGGCACGATATTAAAAAACATCAAACGAAGAAATCTCAGAATTGTTATTAATGCTTCTGAGTTGAGAACACAGTCTGCTTATAGGTTCGGCTCAGATGAGTCTGGCTGCTGGCGTTTTGGGATACTTGCAGATGATACAAAAGTTGCAAAGGCAGTGGCGGCAAGCGCGGCATTTCCTGTTCTGTTGCCGGCATTGGATGAGCAAAGGCGATATATCAACAAGTTAGGCGAGACATCCATCCATAGAACAATTGTTACGGATGGAGGGGTTTACGATAATCTTGGTACCAGTTGCCTTGTTCCAGGCCGGAGTAGTGACTACAGCACAAACGTCGGGGAAATAGATTTCATCATTGCATGCGTCGCTGGACAAGGGCTTCCCGATGGTTCAAGTGTTCCATATCTCTGGCCTTCTCGGATGATTGCAACGCTTGATACCATCCATCGCCGAACCCATTCAATGACTTTTGATCTTCTTCACAAATTAAAAGATAGTGGCAAAATTGAAGGATTCCTGCTGCCATACCTGGGGCAGAATGATAGCGCTCTTACTTGTCCTCCAAAAGACCTAGTGTCGCGCGATGCTACTTTCGATTATCCCACAAATTTCGACCCGATGACTCAGGAAGACATTGAGCTGCTAACAAAGCGAGGCGAACAATTGACGAGGAATCTCATTGAAACCTATCATCCAGAATTATAGGTTGAATGGTTGATATGGTTAACCTGTTGTATTTTTAAGGTATATTGATTGATTCCGAAATGTGTATACACTGCTTTTAGCTTATAATACAAGCATATGATGCACTTTTTGGCGAGCGGTAGTAATGGGCTTTATGCCGCTTCCCTATAGTAGGATTTTATGATCCCACCAAGCCTTTCTTTGCATTTAATGGGACCATCGCGGGCAGCCTTAAAATTGATGTCCAGAACGTAAGCGCCCATTTATCCCCATCAACTACCCTGCCGGTTCAGCAGCAGATTTCAAATTCCACGGGAGCAACAAGTCGAACTCATCCACGGTTTGCGCTGTGGCGAGGCCCTCAAAGACCTTTGTGAGATAGACGAAGGGCTCCCAACCATTGGCTTTGGCCGTTTCAATCAAACTGTAGAGGTTTGCCGAGGCCTTTGCACCGTAAGCGCCCATTTATCCCCATCAACTACCCTGCCGGTTCAGCAGCAGATTTCAAATTCCACGGGAGCAACAAGTCGAACTCATCCACGGTTTGCGCTGTGGCGAGGCCCTCAAAGACCTTTGTGAGATAGACGAAGGGCTCCCAACCATTGGCTTTGGCCGTTTCAATCAAACTGTAGAGGTTTGCCGAGGCCTTTGCACCTCGAACAGAGTTGCTGAAGAGCCAATTTTTCCTGCCAATCACAAAGGGGCGAATGGCGTTCTCGGCTCTGTTGTTGTCAATTTCCAGGCGTCCATCATCAAGATATCGAATCAGAGAGGACCACTGATTGGTCAGATATCCCATCGCTTCGCCGAGTTTGCTTTTCGGTAACACCCCTGCTCGATTATCTTCCAGCCAGGTTTTCAACTCATCGATAATGGGGCGGGAACGCTCCTGGCGCACCTTGTAACGTCGCTCTGGAGTAGCCTCTTCCTCACGCAGATCCTTTTCCACAGCGTACAGTTTCCGGATCAGCGACAGTGCCTGCCCAGCCTTGCCTATCTTGCCTTTTTTGGATTTTCCCAACGCTTTGATCGCCTCGTCGAATTGACGACGGGCATGCGCAAAACACCCCATCAGGATCACATCTTCCTGCGCACCCACACCCAGATAACCTGCATACCCATCCGTTTGCAACCAGCCTTTATAGCCCGCCAACAGCCGTTTCGGAACCTCGGCACCGCGTGTGGGATCGTAATCAAACAAAATCACCGGACTACCCGGGGGACCACCTCGCTGTACCCACATATAGGAGTTGCTGGCTGCAACTTTATCTTTTTCCTTAAGCACTTGAATCGTAGTTTCATCCATCTGCAGGATATCGTAATCCAGCATCTTGTCCCGCATCAGATTGATCAACGGCTGCACCAGTTGGCCGCACTGGATCATCCAATTGGCCAGCGTGGTTCGACAGACATCAATCCCTGCACGGGTCAGAATGGCGCCCTGTCGATAGAGCGGTAACCCATCGGCATACTTGGATACCGCCACATGGGCCAATAGAGCAGCTGTAGCCAACGCCTTGGGAATGGGACGTTTGGGTGTAGGGGCCGTCTTCACGCCCTGTTTGCAATGAGGACAGCCATATTTGATCTGGATGTGCCGCAATACCTGCACCTTGGCCGGAATAATATCCAGTTGCTCGCTGGTCTCACGGCCAATCTCGACCAAATGGTGACCATCCAGGCCACAAACCAATGCCGACTCAGGCAACTCATGAATGATATCCACCCGGGGTAGCCACTCTGGCAATGGCTTGCGCCCTTTGGACTTCACTTTGCGGCTATGGGCAGGAACCTGGATCTCTTCGGCATCCTCTTCAGGTTCCTCGGCAGCCGTCACTTCTGCCTCATCGAACAGACCCAACTGACGGGGATCGCTCTTCTCACTGGAACGCCCAAACCGCTTGGCAATGAGAATATTCAGCTTCTCCCTCAGAAGCTGGGCTTCATGCTCCATACGCTTGCTTTTGTCCTGTAAAAGGACATTTTCAGCCTGCAAGGAAAGTATTATTTCCCGCAAAGCGGCAGGGTCATCAGGGAGTGTCTTTGGTAGCGTTTTCATAGCCGAAATTATACCAAAAAAACCGCCTTAACACTCTATACAATCGAAGAAAAATGCAGTTTATTGTGACCCTTCATTGCCGCCAGGTTGTAGCCATCAAGTAGCCAATTCAGCTGCCGCCCCGTGATTTGGATTTCTGCGGCACCTCCCTGGCGCAACCAGTGAAATCGGTCCTTTTCCAGCCGCTTTTGCCACAGGCAGAAGCCATTACGTTCCCAGTAAAGGATTTTCACCTTGTCCAATGATCGATTGCGAAACACGAACAGAGCCTCATCAAAGGGATTCAACTCCAGTTCTGCCTCCACCAATGCAGCCAGTCCGTTGTGATGTGGCAACACTAAAACGGACAGTGTTTTACGCGGACTTGAACCACTCTATTTCGTACTGAGAAGGACTCATATAGCCGATGGATGAGTGCTTGCGCTTTCGGTTATAAAAGACCTCTATATATTCAAAGATGATCTGTTTAGCCTCATCGCGTGTCTTAAAGTCACAGGATGAAACCAGTTCAACTTTGAGAGTGTGGAAAAAGCTTTCCGCTGGTGGTCGAGTAGACCGAGGGAATTTCACCCTCAGCCTCTCACAGAACCGTACGTGAACCTCTCAGCTCATACGGCTCTTGTCATCCAGCCCTGATATTTCCAATGCGCAAACAAAGATGGCTCTCTCTGGGCAACCCCTTTGAGCCACTTGTGCGCTCGGGTCTTGTGCCCACGGAGTTTCTTGAACTTACGCATTGCCCAGAAGGCAAGAGCGGTGTTTATCCGGTCCAATACAGAGTGCATCTCCGATCGACAGAATCGGCCATAATAGTTTATCCAACCTGTGATCACTGGATTTAAACGTCTTGCCAGTTCCTCAATAGAGTGCTGGCTCCTCGCTTGGAGCTTCCACTCCCGCCGAATGGTCTGCCGTAGAGATTTCGAAGCTTTCCGACTGATTGCCGGACTAAAGCTTACAAAAAGCTCTCCACGGTGGTTGCGTGATGACCTTGGACGAAAGGTATAGCCCAGAAAATCAAAGCTCTGACACGTCCACTCCCCTGACCTACGAGAATCTTTACAATAGACAACTCGCGTCTTTTTGTCGTTGAGAGACAATTTGCAGAGCTTCAAGCGCTGTTCAATCCTCTTCTTGATCCACTGCAACTGCTTCAAGGAACGGCAATGCACGACAATATCATCGGCATAACGCTCAAAATGAATGTGAGGATAATTCTCCTTCATCCACTGATCGAAACCAAGATGCAGAAAAATGTTTGCAAGCAGAGGGCTGATTACACCGCCCTGGGGGGTTCCCATCTCCCGATGAAGGATGGTCTCATCCTGTAGTTGAACATCTGCTTTTAACCACCTCTCGATGTAGAGCAGAACCCACTTACAATCTGTAAACCGCTTCACCGCACGCATTACCAATGCATGATCCAGTTTATCGAAAAACTTGCTGATATCCAGATCAAGCACCCAGTCATCCCGCCAACAGCGCTGGCGGGCCTGTCTAACGGCATCCAAAGCTGAGCGATTGGGACGATATCCATAGGAGTCTTCATGGAATTTTGGCTCCACCAATGGCTCCAGATATCGTTTCACAACCGCTTGCGCGATACGATCACCAATCGTCGGAATACCCAGCCCTCGCACACCACCATCTGATTTGGGGATTTCTACCCGCATGACAGGTGGTGGAAAGTAGCTGCCCGACGACATTCGGTTCCATAACCTATACAGCTGATTCTTCAAATCTTCTTCAAATGCCTCCATCGTTAGACCATCAAGGCCAGGCCCTCCTGAACTTCGTTTCACATCCAGATAGGCCTGCCACACTAACTCTTTCGGTATATCAAAAGCCTTTGTCGCATTCATAAGCTCCTCCCCTTTTGGGTTGGCTTATGCCTTTGACTGAATGACGCAGCCCCTTTGCTCCATGACCTTTCGGCCACTTCAACACTACTACGGGCTGCTCCGTCCCTGTGCTCCGCATCGGTACTCTTCTCCGCCAGGGGGCTGCCCTCTTGGATTTCTCCCTTATCATCGGAACGACAGGTTCCCACGTTCCTCATAAAAGCCTGTAATGAGCTCACGCCGTCTCCACACCGGATACCATTCAGCCCGTAAACAGGTGCCGTCTGAACTTGTCCTGGATCAACAACGCTATCCAGTTTTGATATCAGTTGAATTGCTTTTCGATGCGTCATCAACGGTTCACTTGCGTTCGTCTTCTCATTTCTCACATGACGTTTTCCACAACGCCTTTTCGCCGACGCTCACTACCAAGGCTCTTTACCTAAGCAGCTCGACGCTGTTTGAAACCCGGTCCTGCAACCCGATTCCGAGAGGCCACACTCTCATCTTTTATGAAGCACCTCCTATAAGGAGTTCGTGGCACACCGTTGTCCCAACAGTTACCACGGCGACTCATACTCTGTGTATAGCCTCTTTCATCCAGATATTTTCTCAAGAGTTCAGATGCATATTGGCTACCACGATCACTATGAACAATCAGCCCGGCCTCTGGGCGGCGCTTGAAAAAGGCCATGCGTAAAGCGTCTGTTACCAGTTCTGCTTTCATAGGGTCTGCCATAGACCAACCGACAACAGCTCTGGAATAAAGGTCAATCCAAACAGCCAGATAAAGCCAACCTTCCTTGGTCGGAATATATGTGATGTCACCAACATAGGCGTTATCAGGGCGTTCCGTATCGAATTGACGATCAAGAAGGTTAGGCGCTATAGGCAGTGCGTGATTTGAATCTGTCGTTACAACCTTATAACGCTTCTGAGCTTTACAAACCAAGCCAAGCTTCCTCTTGATTCTGGAGACGCGTCGGCGACTCACTCGTACACCATGCTCATTTAACGCTTTGCGTATACGCCGTGTTCCATAGGTTGATCGACTCACCTTGAAAATCTCTGCTATCCACTCTTCAAGCAGTTGATTCTCTTCAGCCTTACTCGTACTGGTTCGATTAAGCCAGCCATAAAATCCACTACGAGAAACATCCAGAACACGGCATAAAGACTCGACAGAGTAGCTTTTGCTATGAGCTTGAATAAAGGCGTACCTCACGGAAGGGATCTCGCGAAGTACGCACACGCCTTTTTTAATATCGCCTGCTCCTCCTCAAGCTGAGCCAGCTTCTTTTTAAGGCGCTTATTTTCTTCTTTCACTTCTAATATTTCATCTTTATCTCTGGATGTTAGCTTCTCATGAGATCGCTTTCTCCAGTTGTAGATATTCTTAGCTGATATGCCAAACTCCTCAGCAATCACTGGTATGGGCTTGTCAGAGCTCTCTACCATTTTGAGCACCTGCTCTTTGAACTCTGGGGCAAAATTTTTAGGACTTCTTCTGCTCATTGGACACCTTTCTGAATGAGGTCTCATTTTCCCTCATTTTTTGTGTCCTTTAAAGTGTAGCCCCATCACTACCGTGATGAACCGCACCCTCGCACCAGCCTTTACGCCGGGTCCACCCGATCCCAGCAACGAATGCGGTACATCAAGCGGTTGGCTTGGCCCTCGGGGGCGGCATCAAAATGGCCCCGGGTGTGTAGCACATTATTACAGATCAAACCCTGGCCAGGCTGCATGCGCAGATGGTGGGCATAGGGCTCATCCGTCGCATGCTTTAAGATCGCCTCCAACGCCGTCACTGCGGCCAACGTAGCGGCATCCTCTCGCCAGGCGATGCTAACCGTGCGGGCCGTGTAGCGCATATGCAGATAGCCGTTGGCATCCACACTAAACACCGGGCCAACACAGGCTGCCCGCACCACCTCGCCCGCGCGGTTGGTGCGGGCGGGAATGGTCAACACATCCTCAGCCATCAAGGCGCGAATATGCTCAGGATTTTGATCCCGCAGCCTTATATACATGATCTCATGATCCAGCAGATCATTTTCACCGCCCTGCTCGGCCTGTCTGGCGCAGTGTAGCGCCATGCCCCGAATGGTGCGCTCTGGCTCATTATAGTAGCCATCGGTGTGCCACTGAATGGCCTGGGCTTTATAGGGAATATAGTGCTTAAATGGACCATCATCCCGCAGGGTCAGGGCGCTGACCCCTTGGGCATCGGCCCCCTCATTATGGTCCACCCGCAAGCGCTGCATCACCTGTTTGAGAATCGCCATGGGCAGCGCCGTATCCTCCACCCTGCCCTGGGCTACCTGATAGAGCGCCATATTGCTGCGGGCGCATAGATCCACAATTCTGCCCCGCTCCAAAGAGCTAAGGTTGAATGGATCGGCAATCTCCACCATCATATCTTCAAGGGCCGGATAGGCGGCCAACTTGGCATGACGCCACTGGGCATACCCCTGTTCATTATCAGGATGAAAGGGGGAATCAACTGGAATAGGAAGCATGGTGCGTATCACCTTCAATCTGGGAACCTTGATCCTGCACGGTTCTGCGGAAGAGCTGGCCCTGGTGGCCGAGCATGTCACCTGGGATGACCGCATTCACGCCTACCGAGCCGAAGCCCGCTATTATGGCACGATTGCACTGGCCCTGCATCGCGCAAAGATCGCTTTTGACGATCAAGCGCGTGCCTTTGACAAACAGCCTTTTCAGTTGGTGAGCCCCCTACACCCCCGCCCGCACCAACAGATTGCCATTCAAAAGTGGGCAGAAAACAACCACACCGGGGTGGTGGTGCTGCCCACCGGTTCGGGCAAATCCTTGGTGGCCCGGCTGGCCATGCAGCGGGTCCGCCGCAATACCCTGATCACCGTCCCGACCCTGGATCTGATGCATCAATGGGTCGAGCAGCTACATGCGGCTTTTAACCAAGAGATCGGCATGTTGGGTGGTGGTGAACACAGCCTACACCCCATCACCGTCAGCACGTATGATTCCGCTGCCATTCATATGGAGCGTTACGGCTGCCGATTTGGTCTGCTTATCTGTGATGAGTGCCACCATCTGCCCACCCCCAGCACCCGGCTGGTGGCCACCATGTGCATGGCACCCTTTCGCCTAGGGCTTACCGCCACCCCAGAGCGCAGCGATGGCGGCGAAACCACCCTCTATGATCTGTTGGGTGCCCAAGTCCACCGGGTCGAGATTCAGCATCTCGAAGGGGAGTATCTGGCCAACTATGATCTGCATCAGGTACCCATTATCTTGGACGATGACGAGCGCGAAGTCTACGATACCGCCTACCACCACTATAAACAGTTTGCCCAAATCAACGGCTGCCGTTTAGGCTCACCGGGGGGATGGAACAACTTTATCATGCTCTGCACCCGCTCCAAAGAGGGGCGCGAGGCATTTAAAGCCTACCACACACAAAAGCGCATCGCCCGCGCCAGCCGTGCCAAACTACGCGCCGTCTGGCACCTATTACGGGAACACCGTGGCGAGCAGGCGATTCTTTTTACCGACGATAACGCCACGGCCTACGCCATTGGCGAGACCTTTTTTCTACCGGTTATCACCCATAAAACCCGCCTCGCCGAACGCAAGGCACTGTTGGATCACTTTCGCGCGGGGCAGATCCGCCACATGGTCACTTCTCGGGTGCTCAACGAAGGGGTGGATGTGCCGGATGTCGCGGTGGGTATTATTGTCTCGGGCACCGGTTCGGTGCGGGAGCATGTGCAGCGGCTGGGGCGCATCTTGCGGCCCCGCCAGGGTAAACAGGCGGTGCTCTATGAGCTGGTGAGTGAAGATACCGCCGAGACCTACACCAGCGCCCGCCGCCGCCAACATGCGGCTTACCAAAAAGAGCAAGGGGTGTTGGATCCATGCTAACCAAAGAGCATATGCGCTTTAGCCAGCGTGGCGGCATCCTGAAACCGGGTTTTATTGATGTCAATAACCGCACCCTGCTCAATGCCGTGGAGGCCCTTACCGAGCTTTTTCAACATGGGGCCGGTCTAACCCGTGCGGAGCTGGCCGAACAGTGCGAACCCATCATTGCCACCGGATTTAAAAACCCAAAAATATTAAGGGGCATCGAGAAGCTGCTGCTGGACCGTTGCCAGTTTGCCGAACCCGATGAAAGCGCCATGCAGCGGCGTAGCGCCATTTTTGCCAAAGCTGCCGAGCTGCTTGAGCAAGCTCATTTGGAAGAGTTGCCCCGCTACCGCAGCGCCATTGGCCAAGCCTTTAACAGCGATCCTGAGCAGTTGGCAGCGGCGCTCTATAATGATTTGCCCGAGCGTCAACCGCTGCTTACCTTTCGCCCCTTACAAGCGCAAAAAATGCTCTACCGCTACAATGCCGCCCAGGTCCAAGGGCTGCTGTTGCGGGCGGAGCGCTTAACCCTCACCTTTAATGCCAACGACCCCGGCACACTGCGGCTGCTGCTGCAACAACTGCGCTTTCACCGGCTTTTGGCCCGTGTCACCCGACTGCCCCATGAGCAGGTAAAAATGGTGCTGGATGGCCCCGTCAGCGTCTTGGAGCAGACCCAAAAATATGGGCTGCAACTGGCGCTATTTTTCCCCATTCTGCTGCTCCAGAAAGGTTGGAGCCTAGAGGCGCTCATCCGCCCCCAAGGCAAACCCGCCGCCACCCTTAAACTCGATCCCAGCGCCCCGTTAAGTTACTGGAACAGCCATACCCGCGCCTACCGGCCCGATGCGGAATTTGCCCAGTTTGCCGCCAATTTTCGCGAAAAATTTCCCGACTGGACGGTGGATGAACACCCCCCCTTACTGGATTTGGGTCAGCAAGAGATCTGCGCCCCGGATATGGCGTTTCATAAAGGGGAGCACCCCTTTTATCTGGAGCTGTTTCACCGCTGGCACGCCACCCCCTTGCTGCGCCGCTTGGAACACCTCAGCAAACGGGGGAGAGACAAGCCACCCCTTATTCTTGGGGTTGAACGCTCATTGTTGAAAAACAGCCAAGTGGCCCAAGCCCTAGAGAGCAGTCCGCTGTTTGCGCAGCGCGGTTTTATGTTTCGTGATCTGCCCTCTTCCCGCACCCTAGCTAAATTGCTCGAAACACTTATTTAGCCAAAATTAACCCAGGAACCCTTGCAACTTTTGCAAAAAAACTTGCTTACGTATGGGTTTGGTTAGGTGCCCATCACAACCCGCCTCTAAGGATTTAGACTCGTCCTCTTTCATGGCGTGGGCAGTCAGGGCCAAAATAGGGGTGCGTTTTACCCCTTGTGCCTGCTCCCAGGCACGGATATGACGGGTCGCTTGCAAGCCGTTCATCACCGGCATTTGTAGATCCATAAGCACCAGATCAAACGGTTCTTCTTGAAAACGCTCAAACGCCTGCTGACCATCCCCCACCACACTGATTTGGTGCCCTGTTTCTTCCAAATAGGCTTCAATCAACAGGGCATTTTCTGGCACATCCTCGGCCAGCAAAATTTTAAGCCCTTTCTGCGGCCCGGACTCCACGCCCTGCCCAAGTACAGGAGCATCCTTGACACCCTTGCCTGACTGCATCAACTGGGCGATGGTTTGACGTAACAGCTGCCGCTTGACCGGCTTTAACAAAAAGGTCACACCCATGCTGTTGGCCCGCGCCGCCGCCGCCGGCTGTTGATCGGAACTCAGCATCAGTAGAGGCATGTTGGGCACCATCTCCTGGATACGCCCGGCCAGGGTTAAGCCATCCTCTGAGGGCATATGAAAATCCAACACCGCCAGATCAAAGTTTGCCTCGCTCACCTGTTGCATGGCCGTCTCGCCTGTGGCACAGCCCACCACCCGGGCCCCCTCTTGCTGCAAGAGCTCCGTATAAATTTCGCGGTTGTTGGCGTTATCATCCACCAACAACAGGTTCGCCCCGTGTAGCGGCACCTGCTGACGAACAGCCGCCACCATGCCATGGCGTCCCACCGGCAACACCAACTGTACCGTCGCGGTCGTACCCCGACCCAACGCACTCTCCAGTTGAATATCCCCCCCCATTTTGCTCACCAAGCGCTTGCAAATGGTCAAGCCCAAACCGCTGCCACCATACTGCCGGGTAATGGTGGAGTCCCCTTGGGTAAAGGGTTCAAAGACCCGCTCGATCATCTCTTCGGCCATACCCACCCCGGTATCGCGCACCTGTAACAGAACAGCCCCCGCCGCCGAACGGGCAGCATCGTGGCGAATATCCAACATCACCTCGCCATGCTTGGTAAACTTGACGGCATTAAACAACAGGTTAAATAAAATTTGGCGCAGACGTTTTTTATCTCCGATCAATACCGGTGGTAACAGCGGGTCGATGCGCATGAGTAGAATCAGCCCTTTATCATGGGCCGAGGATGTTACCACCTCGCACACCTCCTCCACCAAGGCTTCCACCTCAAACGGTGCAGGCTCCAGCTCCAGTTCACCCACTTCTATACGGGAGAGATCCAGAATATCTTCAATCAACTCCACCAGGGTTTCCCCCGCATGCTGGCTGATGCTCAGATAGTGGCGCTGTACCGGACTGAGCGCGGTCTCTCCCAACAGATCCCCCATCCCCATAATGGCATTAAGCGGAGTGCGAATCTCATGGCTCATCACCGCTAAAAACTCACTTTTGGCGCGGTTGCCTGCATCGGCCTGCTGGCGGGCACTCTCCAAGCGCTGCTCATACTGTTTACGCTCGGTCATATCCAGCAAGACGCCGTAGAGCACCTCGGCCCTACCCGCTTCATCATAGACCGCTTGCCCACGATCCATCACCCAACGTGGTTTGCCGTCGGTGTGGTTAACACGATACTCCAGGTGATACACAACCCCCTGCGCCAGTGCTTGATCCAAGGCTTCTCTCACCCTGGGCCAATCCTCGGCATGCACCACACTGCTAAAACTACGCTCATGATTTTCAATAAAGCTGTCAGCTGCATAACCTGTCAGCTCGGCAATGTTGTCACCCAAGCTGTACATGGTACACAAGGGATCTGGGGCACACTTATAAAAAGTACCGGGTAACGCTTGTACCAAAGTGCGGAAATGCCGCTCGGACAGGCGCAGTTTCTGTTCGGCATCCAAGCGTCGTGAAATATCATCAAACAGCACCACCGCACCCACCACCCTCCCCCCCTGATGCATGGGGTGAATGCGCATCTCCACCGGGAACACGCTACCATCCTGGCGCTGTAGATACTCTTGAGCCAGGTGCACCGGCTCGCCACTGGCAATGACCTTGCAGCCGGGGCAATCGCTGTGGGGCATATGCGTACCCTGTTCATCGGCACGATGGCACAGGGTATGGATATCCCGACCCACCAGTTCGGTGCTGCTGGCATACCCCAACAACGCGACCGCCGCAGGGTTACACTGAATGCAAATACCCTGGGTATCAATAGCATAGATCCCTTCGCCGGCAGAGTCCAACAGCAGCTCGATCTGTAACTGACGCTCTTGCACCTCGCTCTCTCGCAGCACCACTGTACTGGCCATATCGGTCAAGGTGTGAAGCAATATCTGAAATTCACCCGGTTGCTCTTCAAACTTGGGCAACTCCCGAGTCTGTCCAAATTTGCGCACCGCATGTGAGATGGCCTCCAAGGGCTGGCCCACATCCCGCCTTAAAAAAAAGCTGATGGCAAAAAAGGCTGAGCCAAAGATCAGCAGATGGATTAAACTATTTTCCAAAAATTGCTGTTTAACCAAACGGTTGATGTGGGCGGCGGGCAGCTTAATACTCACCACGCCACGCAGATCCCCAATCTTGTAGTCAAAACCGGTGCTGTACATTTTTTGAATGGCCGCAGGCGCTTTTTCTTTAGCCCCATGACATTGCATGCAGTAAGGTTCGATCCAGATGGGGGTGGCGTAGTGGTAGTAAGCCTCGCCATTTTCCTCTTGATATTGGGTGAACCAGCGTTTTTCTTCGGGATTTTGGCGAAAATGGGCCATCGCCTGTTGCTCGATACCCTTGGCCCTTTGCTGCTCATTGCGGGGTTTGTCGGACACATTATTAAAGCTCACCCCACCTTTAAACCAAGTCGGGAACTCTTTGGAGATGCGATTGATCGCATGGGCCGGCAACAGCGGCACGGTATCGGACGATAGGGGAATATGGCTATCAAGAAAGGCATGATGGTAGACCCGCCGGATGGACATTAGAAGACCCTGCACAATCTCTGCTTGCGTGCGCAAACTCTCCTCGGCATACGCCTTTAACTGATAATAGGAGCGCACCTCTACGGCACTAAAAGCCACCAACAGAAAAAACGCGATGAGCCCCAATACGCGACGCTGTATCCCCATGCCGCCCCCCATGGGCATGGCGCAAGCCTAGCCCAGCAACCTGTGTGCGATCCATTAGAGCACGAGCCATGCCCTTTCAACACTGCCAGTATGTCATACTTTTTTTTAAAATTCTCCTCGTTATTTTAACACAATACAATCCAACACCATAAAACCAAGCCCAAACAAAAAGGGGTACCGAATACGCACATTTGGGTTACACTAGGGTCACTCTACCGCCCTTGGTTTGCGAGGAACGCCCCATGCTCTCCTTACTGCATCGCTGTCAGACTACCCGAGTGATCGCCCACCGGGGGGCTCGCGCTTATGCGCCAGAGAACACCCAAGCTGCCTTTGAAAAGGCTGTTACCCTGACCGGGGCCGATGCCATTGAGTTGGATGTGCAACTCAGTGCCGATGGTGTTGTCATGGTATGCCATGACGATACCCTAACCCGTACCACCAACGCCGCCCACAAGCTCCCAGCTGCCCCGGGCGGGGGCTATCCGTTGCACCACTACAGCGCCGCCCAACTGCTCCAGTTGGATGCCGGGAGCTGGTTTGTCAAAGCCCATCAGGATGCCCTGCAAGGCCGCCCCGCACCGGCCTATCTGCACCAGCGCCAAGCCGACGAACTCCACTGTTATCTCAGTGATGACGATCTGCGCCACTACGGTTCGGGCAGCGTGACACTACCCACCTTAGCCAGCGTTTTAACGTGGGCACAACAGGCGCATGTTGAGCTTAATATTGAGATAAAAGAGGGCACCTCACCCGCCGATGGCACCCTCGCCCAGCAGGTGGTGGCGCTGGTGCAGCGCCATGGGATGGCTCACCATACGCTGATCTCCTCGTTTAGCCGCCAGCAGCTCCAGCATCTCCGCAAATGGGATGCTCAACTGCCCATTGCCCTATTGGCGGACCGCCCCCAGGCCCATGTGGAGGAACAGTTACGCGCCCTTGGGGCCAATGCCTACCACCCGGGCTGCACCCCACCCGATGATGCCCTAGGCGATGCCGCCGAAGCCCACATTGCCCAGTGGCAAAAAGCCGGTTTTGCCATTACTTTATGGACCTGTAATGATAAATCGCACATGGCACGCTGGATTGACGCCGGGGTCTGCGGTATCATCAGCGACCTACCCAACCGGGTGCGGGAGATGGTGATGCAACAGACCACCCACCCCCGCAAAATTGCGTACCCTGCAACGACGGAAAACTGAGATTGCCCCATGATGGATTACGTTGCTAAGCTGTTTGCCAATAAGAGCCCTAACCAGCAGCAGGTCGGTGGTTTTCTGCTGCACTATGTGATGATGAGCTTCTACTTTGGTGTTATTTTGCTGCTGTTTACCCTGCTCTTGCTGCTCCAGATAGAGGCCCACGTCATCGACCGCGTTATCAGCGTGCCGATCCTCTTTTTTGGTCTTGGCCAATTTCTGTTTACCCCCTTTGTGGTCAAGGCATTGGCCGAACGCGACCTGCCCAATGCCACCCGTGGACTGCAAAAAGCGGCGGGCACCCTGGTGGTCTTTAATATCCTTGTGATTGCCCTCAAGCTGGAGCTTATCGGATGAACCAAGCGCAACTCAGCCTTATAGACAAACTGGTGCTGTGGGCCAAACCCTGGACGGGGATCAAGCAGTATGCCGCCGGCGTGGCGGTGCATCTGTTGCTGTTTGTACTCTACTTTATGCTGGCCATTTTGGTGGGTCGAGTGGCACACATGGCCCCCTTGCTGGAGCCTGTGCATATTGCGCTCTACTATTTTTTTGGTTTTGGACAGCTCATCTTTGTGGTGCCCCTCATCCGGCGTGCCCGGCGGGAGGGGATGAAGCACTATATTTTAGGCATGCTCAGTCTTACCAATGCCTTAATCTTTTTTAACCTAATCCTCTACTTTTTTGTCTATCTCAAAGCTTAGCCGCGCACGGAATGGCCACTCTGGTTATGCCTCATCCTGGGTATAACCAGGGCAGCAAACCTGAGCAATGGGATGTTCTGGATCGTCCAAACGCAGGGCGGTAAGCTGCCCCCCATAGACACAGCCAGAATCCAACCCCAAGCTATGTTGTTTGAGCTGTAAACCCGCCATCGCCCAGTGACCGTAGAGCACCTTCTCCCCCGCTTGCCACCCACGCTGGGCAAACCACGGCTGATAGGCACACTCTGGCGCGGGAAACCCATAAGGCTCAATACCCTGCTGCTTGAGCTGTTTGGGCCAGATCAGCTGCCCCTCGCGGTTGCATAGGCGCATGCGCGTTAATGCGGTCATAACAAAGGCGCTACGCTCCAAAGGGTCTGCCTCGGGGCCAGGGTCGCGCTGGGGCAAACCCCGTCGTAACATCCCAAACAGCCCTATAATCCCTGCATCATCCCGCAGATAGGCCACCGTCTGTTGCGCCAACGCCTGCGCCTGAGCAAGGCTCCAATGGGCCGGTATGCCCGCGTGCACCATATAGGCCCTGCTCAGCGGCTCTTGCACCATTAACGGCATCTGCCGCACCCACTGATAGAGACTCGACCGATCCTCTGCCTGCAAATAATCCCGGTGCCAATGGTGTTCACTGGCCGGTAGCGCCCCATGCTCCAAAGCCAGCAGACGCACCTCATGGTTGCCCAGCAGCGTCACCGCCTGAGCCCCTAGGGATTGCACCAAACGCATGCAATCCAAACCATGGGGACCACGGCTTATCAGATCACCGGTAAAATAGAGACGGTCTGCCGCCGGATCAAAGCGGATCAACGCTAACAGCCGTTGCAACTCATCCAAACACCCGTGCAGATCACCAATGGCATAGACCGCCATAACCCGCCTACCCCTCTGTCGACCACCGACGGTACGGGTTGCTCACCAGCGAGGCATTGGCATAACGATGATCCTCCGTCACCTCCTGCCCGACCCAATCGGGCAGCTCCACCGACTCATCCTCCGCAGAAAGCTCCACCTCGGCAATCAGCAGACCCGCATTTTCACCGATAAATTCATCAACTTCCCACATATGTTGGCCATGAGGAATGCAGTAGCGATGTTTTTCGATCAAGGGTTGATGGCACAGTTCGTCCAGCAACAAAGCGGCCTCATCCAAGGGAATTTCATACTCAAATTCCCGCCGTTTTGCCCCCCGGGTTAACCCTTTGATGGTCAGACTGCCCCGATCCCCAGCGATGCGCACGCGCACCACCCGCTCTTTATCGGTGCTCAGAAAACCCTGGCGGTAGAGGGTGCCTGTTGCCAACCCGCGCCAGCCATCGTGGCTCAGTAAAAATTTTCGCTCGATCTCAAAGCTCATCCAACATCTTTCCCGTAATCAGTGCTTTATCCCAATGTTCAAGACGCCCATGCAGACGCTTGCCTTGCAACAGTCCGGCAAAGGTCTCCATGGTGCGGCGGGCGTCGCCAATGGGGTGATAAAAGGCATCCCAGTTATCATGCCCCTCGCCATCATGGTTGGCGATTACCGCGTCATAGTGGTGGGCCTGCGCCATCTCCGCCAAAGCCCGGGTAGCGCGTCGCTCCACATCCTGCAAATCGGGCAACCCCAATGGCCCTTTCCATTTAGAGGTCCGATGCAGCAGTTTACGGCGCATCACATCCGCCACAAAATTTTTCAGATCCACCCCAGGCACACACTCCTTCAAGTGTATAATCTCCGCTTGAGAGAGGGGGGAGAGAAAAATTTTCAGGGTTTCATAGCGGTCAAACAGGCCGATCTCCCGCAATTTATTGACCAGGTAGGTGTTGCCCTCAAACAACACATCCTGCCCCTCCCCCAGCGCTTTATCGATGGCCGCCAGATCCACACACTGAAGTTCGCCACGGGATTCAAAGCTCAGATAGCCCTTTTTCTGACCGATCTGGTCAATTCTCTTACGGGTACGAAAATGGTAATCCACCCCATCCCGCTCATGGGGGCGCGGTGCTCGCTCACTGTAGAGCACCACCCGCTGCATATGGGCGAGCAGCTCGGGATAAAACTTCGCCATGGCCGCCATCAACGGCCCTTTGCCCACACAGGCTGGCCCGGAAAGTATGATAAAACGTGCCATGTGCTGACTCCTTATAGGGCAAAGGTCTTTTTAAAAATGGCTTGGTGAATATCGCTCAGACTGACGATGCCCACCAGCAACTGCTTGTCATCCACCACCGGCAGCCGCCGGAAGTGGCGGGAGGTCATCCGCGAAGCGGCATCCAATACCGGATCTTCCGGGTTGCAGGTCATGACCGAGGCGATCATAACCTCTTCGACCGAGCGGCCCATCACCTCGGGATAGGTAGCCTCCATCGCCTCAAAATCGTTGCCCTTGACCGGGTCGGCCAGATAGTCCGAATAGCTGGGTAGCAGCGCATTGAGAATATCCTTCTCCGAAACAATGCCCACCAACCGCCCCCCCTCTTCGACCACCGGCAATCCGCTCACTTTTAAAGCACAAATTTGCGAGGCCACACTTTTAAGATCATCGTGCCGACGGGCCGTCCGTACATGGGTGGTCATGACATCTTTAACACGCATGGATCTCTCCTATCGCGCTCTATTGTGTTAAACCCCTCATTTAGTGTACCGTCGGCACACCACCGGAGTTTTCATCCAGCTCATCCAACGCCTCTCGCGCAATCTCCCGCACATCTTGATTTTCATCATCCAGGCGAGCTTCCAGATAGGGTACCGCGCTGCGATCCTTGGTTAATGGGAGATAGTGACAGGCATCCCCCCGAATGCGGGGATCCCGATGCTCCGTCAACCGGCACAACCCCTGGGTAATGGTTTGTGCCAACCCGCTGTCTTGTAACTCTTCCAGCACCACGCCAACCCCCAAGCGGGTGTTGATACCCACTTTATCATCCCCCAGCAGATCCACAAAGGCTGCCAGATGTTTGGGTTGGTTGCGCACCATGGTCTCTACCAGTTGCCGCTGCCCCGACGAAAAGAGATGATCAAAGTAAAGCGCCATCCCCTTGGGGTCACGGCGTTGCGCCAACCAATGGCGCAGCTCACCCAGGCTCATGGCACCACTAAACACAAAGGGGCCCAAACTTAACCACGGCACACTGCGCACCCCCCGCGAGGCCGCCTCTTCGGGGAAAAAATGCACATTATAGATCTCCAATTTAGCCAATTCACCCTGCTCCAACAGTTCATTGAGGGCTTTAAGCATGCTGCTACAGTGGGGACACCCCGGCCCCATCAACAATATGGCTTGTGGTCTTGGCATGGTTTAACACCCCCTTTGGCAACCTTACACATATTTCCCCCGCACTCTAAAGCAAATCCATCCCAGGGGTCACTGATTGATGGTATCGGCCCCCAGCGCTAATCCCATCAATACGGCATCTTCGCGGCCATGTTGGCCCAAAGGGTAGTAGCGGGGCCGCACCCCCAGATGTTTAAAACCGAGCTGCTCATACAGACCAATGGCTGCACCGTTAGAAGCCCGCACCTCCAGCTCCAACTCCGCACCGCCACGCTTGGCAACCCCTTGGATTAAAGCCCGCATCAACTGCCCACCATAACCTTGGCGGCGCTGTTGCGGGTCGACCCCCAAGGTCATCACATGCCAGCTTGCATATTGATCTCGGGCAATGGCAAAACCAAGCAAGACCCTATCCTGCTGTGCCACCAGCGCAACGCTTTGCGCACCCAACTCCTCGGCAAACATCGCCTGGGTCCAAGGCCTCGGTGAAATATGGTAATCCAGCCTCGCCAAAGCCTCACAATGGTGTGACAACAGGGGACTAATGTGCATCATGCTGCGCGGCCTGTCGCTGCAAAAGGTTCTCCTCGGCCTCGCTGCGGCGCAAATAGAGCGGCTCTAACAGGGCATCTTCGTTGACCGCGAGACGCGCCCCCAACCGCGCCAGTGCCAGGGGCTCCACCAAGCCCGGCAAAACCTCACCTATGTTCCGCTCGGTCAACAGCGGGCTGAGCAGCGCCACGCCGCTACCGCACAAACGCATATCGGTTTGCACCAGCGCCACCGCCTCTTCAGGCGTCTGTTTTTGCGGCGGCTGTTGGGGTGTGCCATCCCCAGCGAAGGGCTGCACAAACAGCTCACCCCGGCGGGCATCCATCACCACCAGCAAGGGCTGCTCACTGGGCGCCACCGAGACAGCAATGGCCTGCGTGGTGGAACAGCAGACCAGCGCTGTGCCGTGGGCAATGTGCCACCCCTTGGCAAACCCCATGGCAATCCGCACCCCGGCAAACGAGCCCGGCCCCCCCGTCACCACCAAGCGGCGCACCTGCTGCGGCTGCACCCCGGTGCTGGCCAACAGCCGTTGTACCATGCCCGGTATAATCTCCAGATGCCCACCCTTGGCCACAAAGCGTTCCTGTGCCAGCAATTCTCCCTGCTCCACCAGGGCCACACACCCTTCTGGGGTTGCCGTATGTAGGGCTAAAATCATGGATTCACCTCGTCCATTAGGGGGCTTGCCGTAGGCTCTTGGGCAAAAAAGTGTTGTACCTCCTGCAAATCATAAATGCAGGTCGCCGGAGGCAGACCGTTGATAAAGCGTTTGCCATAGGGACGCCGACTGATGCGGGTATCCAGCACCGCAATCACCCCCCGATCACTGCGGCGCCGCAACAGCCGCCCCGCCCCCTGCTTTAGGGTAAGAATCGCCTGGGGCACCGATAGTTGCATAAAAGGGTTGCCGCCCTCGCTCTCACAATACCGGTTGCGTGCCGCACTGATGGGATCATCCGGGGGGGTAAAGGGCAGCCGATCGATCACCACCATGGAGAGGGCCGCACCGGGGATATCCACCCCTTCCCAAAAGGTACTGGTGCCCAACAGAACCGAGGCCTCATGATTTTTAAACATCTCCAGCAGCGCCCGTTTGGGACGCTCCCCCTGTACATAGACCGGGTAGGGAATGCGGCTGGGTAAAAGCTGTTGCACCTGCCCCATCATGCGGTAGCTGGTAAACAGACAGAGTGCCCGCCCCCGGCTGGCATGCAGCAGATCCACCAACTCTTCCATAAACATGGCGGTAAAACCCGGCGCGGTAGGCTCCGGCAAGCGCCGGGGCAGATAGAGCCGCGCCTGGGTTCCATAATCAAACACCGGCGGCAGTTGCTCACAGGTGGCCACTTGGGCATCCAAACCCAACTGCTGCATAAAATAGTGAAAACCCTTCTCACCCTGCCCGGTGGCCAAGGTGGCCGAGGTAAACACCGCGCACTGCACCCGGGGATAGAGCATCTCTTGCATGGTCAAGCCCACATTCAGCGGTGACGCCTGCAAAAACACCCCTCGGTTGCGGGTTTCATACCAGTAGACCCGCGCGGGATCATCCAGGGTGCGGATAGAGCCCGAGGCGATCAACAGCTTCTCCAGACGCCGCCCACAGCTCGCCATACCAGCGCTGCGTTCAAGATGGGGCTCTAACAACTCCGCCAGTTTATGCAGGGCCTGTTCCGCCATGACCAGCGCCCGGCCCGGCTCCTCTTGCAAATGGTGCGGGGCTAGGGCATCCCGCACATTTTCTACGGGAAAGGCGCTGCGTAACAGTGCGGCCCGCTCTTCGATCACCGTTAAATGGTGGAGCAGATCCAGATCATCCATGCCCACCATATCCATCTCACGGCGGCAATCCCTGGCCAGCTCCAGCATTTGAAAATTACTCACCTCTAAACCAAAAAACCGGGTCACCACATCGGGTATCTGGTGGGCCTCATCAAACACGACCACCTGATACTCGGGCAGGATCTCCCCAAAGCCCCCTTCGCGCACCGCCAAATCGGCAAAAAACAGGTGATGATTAACCACCACCAACTGCGCCTCTTTGGCCCGTGCGCGGGCCTTAAACAGATAACAAGCTTGCAGGTCAGGGCACTCCTGCCCCAGGCAGTCATCCCCATTGGTGGAGAGTTCAGGCCAGATATCCAACCGCTCGGGCAGCTCCTTGAGCTCATCCCGATCCCCCTGCACCGTGGTGCTGGACCACTGCTCAATCGCCTCCAACCACGCCCGCGCCTCATGGCGTAACAGGCTACGGTTGGCGCGCATCTGGGTTAAGCGGTGCAGACAGAGGTAGTTGGCCCGCCCCTTGAGCAGGGTGGCGCTAAATCGGCTACCCACCACCTGCCGCAACAGGGGCAGATCTTTTTCCAAAATTTGATCTTGCAGCGCTTTGGTGGCGGTGGAGACCACCACCTTTTTGCCCATGGCCAGCAGCGGCAGCATATAGGCCAGGGTTTTGCCCGTGCCGGTACCGGCCTCCACGATCAAAAGATCCTGTTGGTGGGCCGCACGGGCGACCAGTTCAGCCATACGCACCTGGGCAGCACGGGGTTCGTAGCTCTCCAGACACTGTGCCAAGGCGCTTTGCGGACCAAACAGCGCGTGGGTCCAACTCTCGATTTCGTCCATAGTTACCATACAAGCCCAATAACGCGCCTACAGAGGCGAAACGGTGATGATGACGCCCCGCCGCGCCAAAGGCAACGCGCTTTGATTGACGCTGCCCCATCCCCCCCCTACAATGGCTCTGTTGATGGGTAAAAACACCCCCCTTTATTCACACCATTTTTTTAGATACCGAGATGGACCATGAAGATCGCCCGCATGTTTAAATTTGAGTCCGCCCATCGCCTGCCTTACCATGACGGCAAGTGTCACCGACTGCATGGACACTCCTATCGATTAGAGATGATCTTCTCAGGAACCGTCCGCCAACCCGATGAAAAAGATCCTCAATCTGGCTTTGTAGCCGATTTTGGCATCGTCAACGATCTGGTTAAAGAACAGCTTATTGACCGCTATCTTGACCATCGTGACCTTAACGCCTCGGTACCAGGCATTCCCTATACCTCGGCCGAATATCTGTCGGCCTGGATTGTCGGCTGGTGCATGCGTGAGCTGGAAGGACACCCCCAATTGGGGGATCTAAAAATTGAGCGGGTCAGAGTGTGGGAAACCATTAACGCCTGGGCCGAAGCCGACCGCCAAGATGCCGAAGGGATGAACTTTCATGTCTGACACCTATGCCATCTGTGACATTTTCCACTCCATCCAGGGCGAAGCCACCCATACCGGCCTGCCCATGGTCTTTATCCGTTTTTCCGGCTGTCCACTGCGCTGTAGCTGGTGCGACGAACCGCTGCACCGACAAGCGGACAAAGCGGAACACCTGACTCTAACACAGCTGCGCAGCCGTATTTTAGAGCTTGCCCCCCATACCACTAACCTACTGCTCACCGGGGGTGAACCCCTGATGGCCCCCCACCTGGACCGTTTGGTGGACTACTTTAAAGATCAGGGCTATTGGATCGCCATGGAGACCTGCGGCGAAGGCGGCGAGATTCCAGCAGAGGTGGATTGGGTCACGCTCTCCCCAAAAAATCAACTGCCCCAATCTCTCTACGAGCGGGCCGATGAGGTCAAATTAGTCCTGGGGGCCGATGCCGACCAAAGCGATAAAGAGCGCTTAACCCAGTGCCACCACCCCAATTTGTGGCTGCAACCCCGTGCCCTGCCCACCGGACCTGACCCTATGGCGGTGGCGCTCTGTTACCGCTGGGCGTTGGAGAGCGGAGGGGCGTGGCGACTCTCGCTACAGACCCACAAATATATTGGCGTGCCCTAACGCCTCATGCGTGCCCCTAGGTTGCTCATTATTGCCGATCTCCAAGCCTGCCCGCCCTGGTCCCAGTGGCTACCCGCCGCCCTCGCGGGGGGGGCGCGGCACCTGCTGTTCCGGGCACCCGGCATGGAGGATGCGAGCTATCTCCAGATTGCCCAGCAGCTGCACGCCCAACTCACCCCCCATGGAGCCATGCTGCTGCTGCACAACCGCCCCCATCTTTTACCCAAACTGCCGGGTGCAGGCCTGCACATGAGTGATGGCCCGCCATCCTTAACCGCCATCCGCCACCAAATCGGCCCGCAGGTCTGGTTAGGGCGCTCCTGCCACACCCTGCACGGGGGCCAGCACGCCTTTGCCCAAGGGGCCGATTACATTACCCTCTCCCCTCTTTTTCCCACCCTCAGCCACCCTGGGGCCGCCCATTTAGGGGTGGCCCAATGGCAGCAGTGGGCGGCCCAACTACCCGGACCGGTATTGGCATTGGGGGGCATTACCGCTGACAATGCCCACCTCGCCAGGGCCGCTGGTGCCTATGGTGTGGCCTTAATCCGTGGCATTTGCGGGGTTAGCGACCCCCAAACCATGACGGCACGGTTGCTAGGCCGGGAAATTGGGGCAAAAGAGTGACCCTAACCACTTTTTTATTGATCCCCCCCCTTCAAGCTTTGTTACACTGTGGGGCGTGCCTCATTGATTTGAACGCTACAGCAGGGAGCACTCAACCACTTGCTGTTAACTCGGGGCAACCCCCCTGTTAGCTTACCGCACAGGCTATGGGAGACAACCATGTTCGAACTGCATGTTGAGGGCTCATCGGCCCGTTTACAACTGACAGGCGACCTAACCATTCAACAAGCCGCAGAGCTTAAAGAGAGCTGCGTGCAAGCGGTACAGAGTGGGGATAGCTTAGTATTAAATTTAAGCGGTGTTACCCGCATTGATCTGGCTGGGCTCCAGATTCTTTGCGCCATGCACCGCGCCCTCGTGGATGAGGGCAAAAGCCTGACCCTTCAAGGAGAGATTCCCAAACCCTTTAAAGAAACAGTCCACATTGCCGGTTTCCAAGGGTGTCTCTCGGCAGATCAAACCCGCTTGTGGAAGTAAGAAAGCAAATAAAATGGCTAAGACAATCATGACCGTGGACGACTCGTCCAGCGTGCGACAAATGGTAAGCATGACCCTTAAAAGCGCCGGTTACACGGTGGTGGAAGGGGTCGATGGACAGGATGCCCTAAACAAACTCAAGGCGTCTCCCGTGGATATGGTGATTACCGACCTGAACATGCCCAACATGGATGGTATCACCTTAATCAAAAATTTACGGGCGTTGCCTGCCTTTAAATTCACCCCCATTGTGATGCTCACCACCGAGTCCCAGGCGACCCGCAAACAAGATGGCAAGGCAGCCGGTGCCACTGGGTGGATTGTAAAACCCTTTAAGCCCGATCAACTGCTGGGTGTCATCAAAAAGGTGCTAGGCTAGTCTGCCTAAGCCAAGGTGGCGATCCCTTCCAAAACAGTGTGACCACTGGGGAGTTGGAATCCATGGAAATTGATACCAGCGCATTTACCGAAGAGGCTTATGAACTCCTTTCGGAGCTTGAAGACTCGCTGTTAGTGTTGGAAGAAAACCCCCAAGATATGGAGCTCATTGGCCGCGTCTTTCGCGCCATGCATACCATTAAGGGCTCGGGTGCCATGTTTGGCTTTGATGAGGTGGCTGAGTTCACCCACGATGTGGAAACGGTTTTCGATAAAGCCCGTGAAGGGGCTATCCCCGTCACCAAAGAGTTGATTGATTTAACCCTGGCCGCTCGGGATCAGATTCGCGCTATCCTGGATGAAGCAGGCGGTGGCGCACCCTCGGATAAGCAAAATGCCCAGCGCATCATCTTAGGTCTACGAGCGCTTATTCCCGGCAATACCGCCAGAGCCCCACAGCCGGCCAATGAGGAGCCCGAGCCTATTGAAGCCTCCTCCGAGAGCGCCGCAGGCAAGCACACCTACCGTGTGCGCTTTAAACCTGACGCCAACATTTTTATGAGTGGCACCAACCCCCTGCTGCTGATTGAAGAGCTCATAGAGCTTGGCTCGTGCAAGGTGGTAGGCATCACCGACGCGCTACCCCCACTAAGCGAGATAAACCCCGAGCAGTGCCACACCTCCTGGGAGATCTTTCTCACCACCGATCAGGGCGAAAGTGCCATCCAGGATGTCTTTATCTTTGTTGAAGATGAGTGCGAACTCAACATTCGCCGCATCGACCGCGATGAGGATGTGGATGATCAAGCCCAGATCAAACGGCTGGGGGATCTGCTGGTTGAACGCGGCGATATTGACAAGCAAACCTTAGAGAGCATCACCGACCCCCTCGGAGATCGACTGGTCAAGGCTGGACTGGTCAGCAAAGGCAAGGTGGATGCCGCGCTTATTGAACAACAGGTGGTCAAAGAGAAACAGCAAACCAACAAGGTACAAGAGCAAGCCGCCAGTGTGCGGGTACCTTCGGACAAGCTGGATCAATTGGTGGATCTGGTGGGAGAGCTGGTGACGGTGCAAGCCCGCCTTAACCAGACGGCCCACAGCCATGGGGACCACGATCTTCAATTGATCGCCGAAGAGGTTGAGCGCCTCACCGCTGAACTGCGTGACAACACCATGTCCATCCGCATGTTAG
This sequence comes from Magnetococcus marinus MC-1, assembly GCF_000014865.1. Classification (NCBI taxonomy): domain Bacteria; kingdom Pseudomonadati; phylum Pseudomonadota; class Magnetococcia; order Magnetococcales; family Magnetococcaceae; genus Magnetococcus; species Magnetococcus marinus. The sequence goes on along the minus strand of NC_008576.1, from coordinate 765,700 downwards.
CCATTGGCACCACGTTTAATAAGTTTAAGCGACTGGTGCGAGATCTCTCTAAAGAGCTGGGCAAACAGATTGAGTTAACCACCGCCGGGGCTGAGACTGAGCTGGATAAAAACGTCATTGATCAGCTCAATGATCCGCTGGTTCACATTATCCGCAACAGCATTGACCATGGGGTCGAAAGCCCCCAACAGCGTCAGGCGGTGGGCAAACCTGCTGCGGGTACGGTGCATCTTTCGGCGGAACATAGCGGTGCCAATGTGCTGATTCGTATCACCGACGATGGTGCCGGTCTGGACCCCAAAAAACTACGTACCAAAGCGGTGGAAAAGGGACAGCTACCCGCCGATAACGAGTTGACCGATAAAGAGGCTTACCAGCTTATCTTTGGGGCCGGCTTCTCGACCGCCGCCAAAATCACCAACGTCTCTGGGCGTGGGGTGGGTATGGATGTGGTACGCAAATCCATCGACAGTCTGCGCGGTTCGGTGGAGGTCGACAGCACCTTGGGGCAAGGCACCTCCATTACCCTCAAACTTCCGTTGACCTTGGCCATTATTGAGGGGCTATTGGTCCAGATTCATGATGAGTACTTTGTGCTGCCGCTGGCCGCGGTGGAGGAGTGCGTGGAGCTCACCCGCACCGATGTTGCCAATACCCATGGCCGCCAAGTGATCAATGTGCGGGGCCATATTGTGCCCTACATTCGTCTACGGGATCGTTTTGAGATCAGTGGGCCGGCACCGGATGTAGAACAGATTGTGATCTCTGAGGTCGAAGGGCAGCAGATGGGGTTTGTGGTGGATCATGTCATTGGTCAACACCAGACCGTGATCAAATCCCTGGGCAAAGGGTTTAAACACCCCGATGAATTTTCTGGTGCCACCATTCTGGGCAATGGCACCGTTGCCCTGATTATTGATCTTTCCAAGATTGTGCGTCTGGCCGAGCAGCACGAAATGACCGGCACCAACGGCTAAGCCTGAAATGCGCGGGCCTGGGCGAGCAAGCGTTTCTCCCCAGGCCCTGCCATGACGCGGTTTTTACCCTCCTCTACAGCGCCTCACCCAGATGTTTTAACAACACCTCGGCCAAACCGTCGGGCTGAAACTTACCCACAAAATCGTTGGCCCCCACCTGTTTGGCCAGTTTCAGGTTAGAGGGGCTGCTCATGGAGCTATGCAACACCAAGGGGATTACCCCCAAGCTCTCATGCTCTTTGACATGGCGGCAGAAGGTAAAACCATCCATACCGGGCATTTCAATATCCGAAAGAATGAGGGCATAACTGCTCTGTCCATGCACCTCAAGATCCCGTTCCAGTTCGGCGAAGGCCTCCCGCGCATTGGTAAAGCTCTCATAGCTCAGTCCCAAGCTTTGCATCGCCTGTTCCAGCAAGCCGCGAGCCGCGCTAGAGTCGTCGGCAATCAACACTTTACGCCCTTTAAGATCCAAAGAACGGGTACGCGCCACCAGATCGTCCGAGAGGCGATGTTTAATTTTGAGCACCTCTTCAAGCACCCGCTCCACATCTAAGATCTGGATGGTTTCACCGTCATCGGTATAGGTTGTCGCGGTTAGATAGGTGGCTGACGACAGAGAGCCTGGCTCTTTAACCTGCTCCCAGCTACGGGTAATCAGGGCATTGGGACGATTGATCAACAACCCCTGAGTGGTATTGCTGTATTCACAGACAATGATATAGGTGATACACCCCTTACGCGGCTGCATGGGCAAACCCAGTGCCAAGGAGAGATCCAGCACGGTCACGGCTGCTTCTCGAAAGCGCATGGTCCCTACCACAGCGGCGGGCGTACCCGGCACCTGCGTGATCACGCTAGGGGTCTCAATCACCTCAATAATTTTAAACACGTTGATGCCGTAGAGCTGCTCATCGGAGAGAAAAAAGGTCAGCATCTCCATTTGATTGCTCAGGGCCAGATTGGCACGTTGATCAACTTCTTCCATTAGTTCGGCCATCGGCGTGCCTCAATTCCTGGTTAAAGCAAACGTTGTGAAACCACCCCTTATCGCCCGCTTGTGCAGCTTAACATATTTCGCTTAAAAACGCTCATAGTCCCGATCTCCGGCATCAGCTCGTTGCCCACCCTTAGCTCCATCCACGCGACGGGGTAGCGCTGGTTTGGTTTGGCCAGCCGAACCGGTTGGCAGGTGTTGGGCCACAGCCATCACCCCAGCGCGGTTTGGTGCGGCATCCGAGGCCAATTTAAAAAAGGCGATGGAGGCTTGCATAACCTCTGACTGAGCAGACAACTGCTCGGCGGTGGCGGCCATCTGCTCAGCAGCCCCTGCGTTTTGCTGGATCACCTGATCCAGTTGTTGAATGGCACTGTTGACCTGCCCCACCCCTTGCGTCTGCTCCTGCGCCGATAGCGCGATGCCCCGTACCAGCTTAGCGGTGCGTTGAATATCGGGCACCAAGGCATCAATAATCTGCTCAGTACGCCCCGCCAGTTGCACATTACTGGACGACATTTGGCTAATCTCGCCCGCAGCCGTTTGACTGCGCTCGGCCAGTTTGCGCACCTCGGAAGCCACCACCGCGAAACCCTTGCCATGCTCGCCAGCCCGGGCCGCTTCAATGGCGGCATTGAGTGCCAGCAGGTTGGTTTGCCGCGCGATCTCCTCGATAATGGAAATTTTACTGGCCACTTCATGCATGGCTTTTACAGCCAGCGTCACCGCTTCACCACCCTGCTGGGCATCTTGGGAAGCTTTATTGGCGATCCTTTCGGTCTCTTGGGCATTTTCAGCGCTTTGCTGAATATTGGAGGAGATCTCCTCCATTGCCGAGGAGGTCTCTTCTATCGAAGCCGCCTGCTGAGAGGCTCCGTCAGAGAGCACTTGCGCCCCCACCGAAAGCTCATTACTGCCCAGGCTAACTTGGCTGGCGGCCACCTCAATATCTGTAACCACCTCGCGCAACTTGCCCACCATACCATCCAAAGCGCCCAGCATCTGCCCCACTTCATCTTGGCGGCTGGTGGCGCAGCGGCTGCTTAGGTCGCCGCTGGCAATGCGTTGCACCACCTGGACCCCGGCCTGGATTGGCCGCACAATGGAGCGGGCAATAAGCACCGCCAACACAATCCCTACCAGCAGCGCAATAATCGACAGGGTTGCCACCGATGCACGGGTCTGCTGCCCGCCGGCGACCATCACATCCTCGGACATCACATTATCCGCTACCGCCTGATCCATTTTATGGAACAGCGCTTGAAGATGGCTCAGATATTTTTGGGTCTGTTGCACAAAAATCGCATTGACCTCATCCCGCACTTTAAGGTTGCCCTGGGCACGCAGTTGCATCTCCTTGAGGTAGGTACGGACCTCGTGCAGCACTTTTTTAACCTCATGGCGGTAAATCTGCATGGCCCGATCACGCTCGCCCTGCGCAAGGGCGGCATTAATCTGCCCTCCTAGGGTATGTAGACGTTTGTGGGCTGGCTCCATGCGGTTAAGCAGCACCCCCAGTTGGTTATCCTGGGCCATCTTCTTACCCTCGCCACCATAGATAAATTGTCCCAAGCCGCACTTGGTATAATCTAACTGTACAGAGAGGCTGGTTTTTTGGTCCACCAAATCGGTGAGTACTTGATCGGACCACACCACATGGTCGGTCTCTTTTTCTGCCAAAAACCGGGGTAAACCGCTGTCTACCGGGCGGTGTTTGGCTTTAATTTCAGCCGCAGAGGCATGCAAACGCTGGTGGGGCTCTTCAATCTCGCCCAGCAGGGGCGTTAAGGCGGGAACCAACTTTTCGGCATCTTTGCGACCCTGGCCGTAGTACCATTGGCCGAAGGCGCATTGGGTGGGGTCAAGCTGCACTTTGAGTTCACCGGCATGCTCATCATTAATGAAAGCGCTTACTTTGCCTGCCCAGTTAAGATGGTCAATCTCTCGCTGTAGAATCGCGCCCCGCAGCCGGTTGCCCCCCACCACCTCTAAACCATCCGCCACCATATGCGAGATACCTTGGTGGGCGACCACCCCCACCACCGACAACAGCAGCAGCACAACGCCGATACCCATACCAATTTTTTTGGCCAGCCCAAGATTTTGCCACATGACCTGTTCTCCAGGGGTTGATCAACGTTTAGAGGCCAAACCTGCATACCCATGCCTACTAGGATACTGGAAAATTACCGCTATTCATACGATCCGAATGTTACAATTGTGTAGCAACATTGAAAACATCCCTATCACCCCTTTCAAAAGAAACCCTTATATAAATTTTTTTATATGTGTTAATAAATGGTTATCCTATTTTTCACACCTAAACCCAAGCCTTATTAATGTGGCCCATTGTGCCAAACCATCGGCAACCAACGCCCCCTTGCGCCGTTTAAACCTGACCCGGTTGCGGCCTCGGCCCACACACCGCCCTAACAGAGCGCTTGCAACTTTTGTCTTTGTTCTGCTGCAATCGTGGTAAAGTGTTCAAGTAGCAGTTCCGCCCCACGGGTATGGCGCTGTTCACAGCAGATCTCCACCATAAAATTCCGCAGCGGCATCAGCGCCTCAACGGGGGGGTTGGGCATCTCTAGCAGTTCCACCAGTAACGCCAACATCTGTGGAAAAAACCCAAACTGAGCATAGATGGCGGTTATCCGCACAGGCACTTCAAAATCTCTTTCTACTTGCCATGCTATGCTGCGCCAATAGCTTAAAGCCTTACCCGGCAATCCCCGACTTTGGTAAACCATGGCATTGGCCCGCATCTGCTGCTGCTGTGAAAAATGGGTGCGTATGGGCACTGCGGGCTCTTGCGCCATGGTAAAGAGATCTATCATACGCTGATCCCAACTGTGCTGTTTGACCACCGCCGCAGCCCCCGCCGCTAACTGTGCCAAGCGTTCTGGCTGGGAGAGCACCACCTGAACCAACTTAACCAGTGAAGGGGCGTCTTCATAGATTAAGATATTTTCCCCTGGGGTAAAAAAATCGGTAAGATTTTCTGCGGGATTGGTTACCACCACAGAACCGCAACTGGAGCCTTCAAAATTACGCGGATTAAATACCCCGTCGTGGTTGTGGTTAAACACCAGCTTGCTGCGGGAAAACAGCTTGGCCACCTCTTCTTTCCAGATTCCTTTGGTAAAGCAGGTTTGCAGCCCCGCCGCTTGTAGCGCTTGCAGCAGCATCACCCGTTGGGGCCGAGTTTGCGGGTCCATATCCCCCACAAACGCAATATCTATATCCCGCTCAGGTGCGCCATGATCATAATAAACATGGGGATCATAAGCATGGGGCAGCCACCTTACCCAGGGATGCCCCACATTTTCAAAAAGAGGCAGGTATTGCTTAAACGACACAAACAGGCGATCAAACAACAGGGCGTAGTCACGCTGCCACTCGCCATTAAAGTGAGGGTCAATGGCGTAGTACCAGCACGGGCAAGGGGCATCCTGCAAACCATCGGGGAAAAATTTCTCCCCCGATTCCACCACCAAAATCACCTCTGGTTCAAAATCTCTAGGCAATAGCTGGTAGATCTCTTGCAATGTTGCGGCCCGCTCGCAGCCGGCTCGCCAGCCCGGCTCAGTAGCCTGCTCATGGCCCGCACCAACGGCGCATAGCTGCACCTGGCGGCGCAGCGACTGCTCGATAAAACTGCCCGTGGTACCATAGTGATACCCATATAATAGCAACACTTTACTGACCATCATTTGCCCTCTTTCACCGCTGCTCTACAGGGGGGATCAAACCCGCATCACACCAAAGCCCAGAGCGGCAGCCCAGATCCTGTTTAATCTTGCATGTTCTGACCTACGCTCTGCCAACAAGCTTGTCATGTGCGGCTTGCTTGAGCTATAGATGGTGTCAGACAAATCTTGCTCCTTTTCTACTGACACCCATGCCGAGAGCTGCTTTTGCACTATGCCCAATGCCCCTACCATCCGTGTATTGATCATTGATGACTCGGTTACGGTACAAAAAACGTTAACCAAAATCCTCAACAGCGATCCTGGTATTGCGGTCATTGGCTGTGCCGCCGACCCCTACCAAGCGGCTGAATTGATGCGCACTCAAGCACCTGATGTCATCACCCTAGATGTCGAGATGCCCCGCATGGATGGCCTAACCTTCCTGCGTAAGCTTATGCGTCAACACCCCATACCGGTGGTCATGTGCTCCTCACTCACGCTAGAAAACTCTGCTAAAGCGGTACAAGCGCTGGAGCTAGGGGCTGTGGAGGTCTTTGCCAAACCAAGATTGGGCGATGCCTTGCAGCTAGAAGAGATTAGCATTCAATTTTGTGATGCCATCAAGGCCGCCGCCAAGGTCAACTTTAACAACAAACCCACACCGAAACCCAAAAAAAACGATCCGGCCCCCCATTCCGCTATCAAGGTCCCCCCCAAGCTCAATGCGGACTCAATTCTTCCACCCAAAGAGGCCAGTTTTTGCCGAGCGGCCCCCGGTCAAGGGCGGGTCTTGGTGATTGGGGCCTCCACCGGCGGAACCGAGGCGCTTAAAGCGGTGCTCACCCAACTCCCCAGCCACTGCCCCCCGGTTTTTATTGTGCAACACATGCCCCACCAATTTACCGGCCCCTTTGCCAAACGCATGAATGAACTCTGCGCGATCCAGGTAAAAGAAGCGGAACATCAAGAGGTGGTCACACCCGGCATGGCGGTCATCGCTCCAGGCGACCGCCATATGCTGCTCCGCTATAGCGCCGGCAGCTACCGGGTCGAGCTGCGGGATGGTGCCCTGGTTAGCCGTCATCGTCCCTCGGTAGATGTGCTGTTTCGCTCTGCCGCCCAATTTGCCCCTGGGGTTGCCGTGGGCGCTATTTTGACCGGCATGGGGGATGATGGTGCGCACGGCATGTGGGAGATGCACCAAACCGGCAGCCCCACCGTTGCCCAGGATGAAAAGAGCTGTGTGGTGTTTGGCATGCCCAAGGAGGCCATTGCCAGGGGAGGGGTAGATACCGTCATACCGCTGCCCAACATACCGGCTAAACTTATGCAGCTAAGCAGTGAAAAACCATGAACGATGCCTCGTATCATGAACCCTTAGGCACCCCCCTTACCGATCAAGAGTTTCAACAGCTGGCCCAGCTGATCCAGGGGCAGTTGGGTATTCAGATGCCCGCCTCTAAAAAAACCATGCTCTCCGCACGCCTGCAAAAGCGGCTGCGTGTGCTCAAAATTGAGTCGATGCAGGCTTATGTGCAGTGGATTACCGATCCCGTCACAGCGGGGCAGGAGTACATTAATTTTCTGGACATTGTCACCACCAATAAAACCGACTTTTTCCGTGAGCCGGTCCATTTTGACTTTCTTACCCACACCCTTTTTCCGCAATTAAGCCAGCTTGGTCTGGGCCAGGGTCGCGCGGTTAAAATTTGGAGTGCAGGCTGCTCCACCGGCGAAGAGCCCTACACCATCGCCATGGTCGCCAAAGAGTATGAAGCCCAACTCAGACAGCCCTTTAAGGTGGATATTCTGGCCACCGACATCTCCAGCCGGGTACTCAAGCAGGCCAAAAACGGGGTCTATGGCATGGAGCGTATCTCCCCCATATCCCAAGCCTTACGCAAAAAATATCTGCTGCGCCACAAAGACCCCAACAGTGACAAGGTGCGCATGGGGCCTGAATTACGCCGCATGCTGCGGTTTGGACGACTCAATTTTATGGATGGTGAATTTGGCCTGAAAGAGCGTATGCATGTGATCTTTTGCCGCAATGTCATGATCTATTTTGATCGACCCACCCAACAGCGGCTGGTCAACCAATTTTGCCAACATCTTGAACCCGGCGGCTTTCTGTTTATTGGCCATTCAGAGACCCTCAATGGCCTTGACGTACCTCTGGAGTTGCTCCAACCCACCATCTACCGCTACGCGGGCCGGTCATAGCCCTCCCCTTAGCGGTTCTCCATGGCTGCTGGTCGGAAGCCATTTTAAACAAAACCTAAGCCTATTGAAACCTCTCCTCGGTCTGCCCCATAGGGTCATAAAAACTTTGCAGCACAGCGCGTGGGGGCGGTCTCCGCGCAGTGGCTTGCAAAGCCCCCTCAGCCTCCACCAAACGAGATTTTACCCCCTGCCAGTTTTTCGGCGGTTGCAGCCGTTCAAGCCCAGGCCCATGGGGTTGAATCCACGCCTTTAATGAAGCCTTACCCTGATAACGTAGCAGATAGATCGCCTGTCCATGGGTAACCCGTTTGACATAGTGACGGGTTTCAGAAAAGGGGATATTCTCAATAAAGGTCAAGTCATCCATTTTATCCCGGTTCACCTTCCATAAATTAGCCCGGTTTGGTCCGGCATTATAGGAGATCAAAGCCAGGGTCATATCCCCCTCATGGTTATTTAACATACGCTGTAGGTAGGATTGCCCCAAGGAAAGGTTATACTCCGGGCGCAACAGTTTTAAGGAGGTTGCCCGAGGCAGATTAAGAATACGCGCCTCGCCTCTGGCGGTAGCCGGCATGAGCTGCATCATACCCATGGCCCCTGCTGAGGATTGAATACGGTGGTTAAACAGGCTCTCCTGCCGTACCGTGCCCCACACGGCGGCGGGATGCAACGACCAACCCGTCGAAGGCTCCCAGCCACTGGGTTCTGGATAGAGCCCCCGCCACAGCCGCCCCCCCCCCTGATTGCGCAAAGCCGAGGCGGTTCGCAGGACATAATAGGGATCTTGATACGCCTCGGCCAGACAGATCTGTTGTAATGCATTAAGCTTGAGCTTGCGTGCCGCCCGCTGCACCTCGCCACCCACATAGTAGGCACGATCCATCTCGACCAATTTTGCCATGCGTTGCCGGGCTTCGGCCAACCGGGTATCCGTAAAGGGCAGATCATCGCACGCTAAGGCACGCCCCCCAATGGCTGCCGGGGTTAGTTCACCTTGTAGCCGCTCAATGGCCAGTAAGCCGTAAAAAGTGTCGGGATGTTTCGCCGCCCGCTGCAACCATTTTTTATAAGGTTTACCCTCACTCTCCAGCAATTTGGCGCTCCAATAGGCCCCTTGGCTGGCGCGGTCACGATCCTTGGCATAACGACCTAAACGGCGAAAATCCTCAAGCGCAACCCCTTGTTTACCCAGCTTCAGGGCACTCCATCCGGCCATCCAGGTAGAGTCGTCTAACCCTTCTGCACCACTGGCTGCATTGGCTTGCAACAGCCGATGCGCCTGAGCCACCTCATCCCGGCTATATAACAGCTCTTTGCCAAATTTATAACGCATAAGACGACGCTGTTGATCCCCCAGATAGGCCCATTCGACCCCCATTAACAACTGGATCGCGTCGGTGTAGTGGCGGAGCCGCCACAAGCCGTTAATACGTGCCTCCCACAGATCCGCATCCACCTTTTGTTTGGCATCCAGCACCCCATAGCGTTTGTCAAAATCACTGCGCCCATAGGTGGCCGATGCCAGCGCCCGAAAATAGTTGGCCTGCTCCTTCGGAAAATCCGCCAGCAAGCGATCAAACTCTTTGACCTGTTTTTTCTGGATGAGAGCCCGCGCCCGTGCTTCATGGTCTGACTGCTGTAAGCGCTTATTAAAGCGCCAACTTTCTGCATTTGCGCCCTTTATTTCCAGATTGGCCCCTTCGCGATAGAGCTGGCGCCACACGGGGTAGGCTTGCTCGGTCATTTTTTCATGCAGCAAGGCCTCCAGGTAGCGAAGCCGCTGTGAGGTTTTTACCGATTTAATGGTACGTTTAGCAAACCATGCCAGCACCGTTTGATCATCTTTATGACCCACCATGCGCTGATCCATCAACGCCTCAACCCGATCGGCCATGGGGTGTTCCGGCCATTTTTGCAGAAACGCTTGTAGGCGGGGGACCGTGGCGTGATAATCCGGATGAAACAGCAGCTCCCAAGCCACGTAAGAGGCTAAAAAATCATCCTCGGCCCAGAAGTTATCCTCAAACAGTTCTGTGGGCAACTTGGGTTTAAGCAGAGCCTCGAACCGTTTTTTAAAGCGCTGTTCTACGGGTAATTTAAGCCAGGACTGCCGTCTTTTTGGCATGGGCGTAGCCCGGCTATTGGAGGTTACAGCCTGCTTTTGTAGATCGTTGGCGTGTGGCAGGGGGGGCCGTACTGGGATCGCGGAAGCCACCCCCGCAGTGGGCTTGGAGGATGGCGGGAGCGCCACCAGCGGTTTAGGGGGCGGGGCCACCGCAGCCAGCGGTTTGATCTCAAGAGGAGCCTGTACGGAGTGGGCTGGTTGGCCCACGGCAGGCTGCGGCAGATTCTCTACCTGCCGTGGCGTGGGCACAGCACGCTTTTCGACGGTGACTGGACTCTGCTCCAGAGCGGCGTCCGGCACAGCCGACCACAGGGGCAGAGGCAGCAACCACACCAGCAGCCCAACCCCACCAACGCGCATTTTAACAGACCTGTTCACCGCAGCTATTCCTTAGCCAGTTACCCGCGCATACAGCCCAGAGCAGGCCAATCCTTTGGCTTTTGCTCGTCAGCTCTCTGCAAAAAGCGCCTCCACAAACTCCTGGGGATCAAAGGGACGCAGATCCTCAACCCCCTCACCCACCCCTATAAAGCGGATGGGCAGATTAAACTGTTCACAAATGCCCACCACCACACCACCCTTGGCTGTACCATCCAACTTAGTAATGATCAGCCCAGTCAGGCCCAGTGCCTCATGAAAAATTTTCACCTGATTAATGGCATTTTGCCCCGTGGTGGCATCCAGCACCAACCAGATATCGTGGGGGGCGGTGGACTCCAACTTTTTGATGACCCGCAAGACCTTTTTCAGCTCTTCCATCAAATTGGTTTTGGTGTGCAAGCGGCCTGCGGTATCTGCAATGAGCAAGTCCACGCCCCGTTTATGGGCTGCGGCATAGGCATCGTAGATAACCGAGGCGGCATCCGCATTTTGCCCCTGGGCGATGACCGGGGTTTGGGTGCGCTCACCCCAAATTTGCAACTGCTCCACCGCCGCCGCGCGAAAGGTATCCCCCGCCGCCAACAGCAGATCCAACCCCTGCTCTTTGTAATAGGCACTCAATTTGCCGATAGTGGTGGTCTTACCCACCCCATTGACCCCAACCATCATCAAGGCGTGGGGACCTGGGGTCACCAATTGCAGCGCCGCGTGATGCCGCCGCAGTCGATCGGCAATCACGATTTTGAGCATCTTCTTGACTTTATGGTTTCCCTCCGGGGCCTCCCGAGGGAACCGCTCTTTGGTCTCTGCAATGATGTTATGGGCCGCTTGCACCCCAAAGTCAGAGGTAATCAGGAGCTCTTCCAACTCCTCCAACACATCCACATCCAGCGCATTGCCGGTAATGATGGTTTCGAGTGTATGGGTAAAGCTCTCACGGGTCTTAGCGAGACTCTTCCGCAATTTATCAAAAAAGGCCATGATCTCTTCCAAACAAAAACGCCCGACACAGCCGCTTTAACCGGCATGCAAGGGGCGTGCAATGGATAACAACCAACTAAAAAACGAGGCGGGTTTGGATAACCCGCTCCCCTTGCTGTCAGGGTTTAAGCAGCAGGGCCTGGGTTTCTTTGACACCCTGCAATTTGGCCACCAAACGCTCCAGGTCATACCACCAGAACTCTTCACCCCGGTAGCCGCTAAAGCTGGCCTGGATCTGATCATCCTTACCCAAAATAAAATAGGCGGGCACAAAATGTACCTTGCGATTAAGCTGTGCGTAACGGGAGACAGGGCGGTCATGGTCCACCTTAACCAGCGGTAGTTGCTTGGAGAGGGCGGTTTTGGGATAGACCTCCCCCACCTCCTGTTCAAATTTGCGACAGTAAGGGCAGTGATCGGATCCCACGTAGATAAGCGTACCCACCTCCTGCGCCAACGTCTCCCCATACACCGGGCCACACAGCAAACACCACAACCCCAACAGCCATAGGCTTATATGCTGACGCGCTGCCATCCTGTTTCCCCACGCTAGCTCTGGACATTAACCACAAACACCATTTAAATAGGCCATTATGGCTCACTTTCAGCTTTCTGTCATCATTCCTGTCCTCAACGAACAGGCTGCTCTACCCGCCTTGCTTGCACAACTTGCACAGCAACAAGGGGTTATGCTGGAAGTGGTGGTGGTGGATGGTGGCTCTAACGACACCACCCTCGCCGCTGCTCAGGCCGCTGGCGTGATCACGCTGCAAAGCCCACCGGGGCGGGGTCAACAGATGAACAAGGGCGCCACCCACAGCCGCGCCCCATGGCTGCTGTTTCTGCATGCCGACAGCCGCCTGACCCATGCCCGGCAGTTGGCCGAGGCCCTGCACCATCTACAAGCGCAGGCCCGTGCCCACGACCCTTACCAGGAGGATGGAACCCTGGCGGCGGTGGCGGGGCATTTTCCCCTATGTTTTGTGGAGGGCTCCCCGGCCACCCTGCACCGACTTGCTTTTCACGCTGCCAAATCCCACTTAAACCGTGCCCAAGTGATCCAAGGCGATCAGGGATTTTTACTCTCCCGTCATTTTTTTAATGCCCTTGGCGGCTTTGATACCCGCCTACCCTTTTTGGAGGATCAACGGCTGGCGGCGGCGATTCACGCCCAGGGGCGCTGGATCACCCTGCCCGGCCTGTTAGAGAGCTCTGCCCGCCGCTTTGAGCAGGAGGGCTACGGCCAGCGTACCCTGCTCAATCTACTTATTATGGCCGCCTTCAGCCTGCCTTTAGAGGCTTTTTTTAGTCAGGCCAACGCCCTCTATCGCCAACGCCGTGGCCCACCCCTACTGCATCCCTTTTTCAAGCTGTTCAAACAGCTTATGCGCCAACCCCATGCCACGGGCACCCCTTGGTGGCAGGCGGGCCGCTATCTTCAGCATAACCTCTGGCAGCTTGCCCTCTGGCTGGATCATGACCCCACCCCGGCAGGCTGGCTCACTTTTTATGAACACCACCTCGCGGCACTCTTGGAGCATCGCGCCCTAACACCGGTGTGGGTGGGAACAGCGTGGCTCTTGTTTCATCTCATTTGGTTCTACTGCTGGTTTCAGGAAGAGGTCCCATGAGCGAGCCCACCCTAGAGAGCGACTATATCCGCAACAAACAGCGGGCTTTTAAAGAGGCTGTGGCGCGGGTCAATCGGCTTTTGCAGCAGCGCGTTGTGCCGCAACCGGTGCTGGAGCCCATGCTCGAACCCCTCGCCCATCTGTTTGCCAATGCGTGGTTACGTAGCGAAGTACACCCCCGCTATCTTTCGGCGGTCGCCGCCCTTTCCCGCAACCCAGAACATGCTTTTCTGGTGGCACTGCTCACCCAACAGCTCGACGATCGTGCCTTTATGGAGGCCCATCTACGTAGCGCTTTGGCCACCCCAGCGGAGCATCCCCGCCACCTGCGTGTGCGACAACTGCTGGCTCACCACGACCACGATTTTGCGCAAACGGTGGCAGCGGTATTGGCCCAGTGGCAACAAAGCGACCTCCCTCCCTGTGCGGATTTTCAACAGGCGGTGCGCCAAGTTGGCGCCATAGAAAAAAGCCGCTACGCCGAGCGGCTCGATGAGGATGAGCGCGCTCGACTGGCGCTGGTGGACCGCCTGCCCGACCGTTTTCCCACCCCACCCAGCTTTGCCAAGGTGGGCCTTATTCCCCGCATGGCCTGTGCCCAAAGCTGTCGTCACTGCATGTTTGTATGGCGTCCGGTGATGCGGGATCTGCCCGATCCGACTCCGCTCTATAAACAGGTCAATGGTCTAACCACCCAAGTGTTGTTTACGGGGGGGGACCTTACCCCGGTTATGCCGCAATTTTATCAGGCCATCCGCAGCATGCCACGGGTTAAGCTGTTTGCCCTTTTACTCAATGGCAGCTTTGCCCATGACGAGCAGGCCACCCAAACGCTGTTGCAGGGCATGCTTTGCGCCTTACAGAGCCGCTCTAAAAAAGCGGCGGTGGCTCAGGTTGTCTTACAGATCAGTTTTGATGAGTTTCACCAAGAGATTTTGGCCGATCGTCAGGGTCACTTGAGTGAACGTATTCCGGTTGCCCATATTGCCCGGATTGTCCGCGCGGTCTCCCGCATGCCAGAGATTAAGCTCTCTCTCTTGCATAAGCAGAACAGCCTCAATTTTTCGGACGCGCTGTTTACGGATGGGGTGTTTGAGCGGCTCCAGCGGGCACTCGCCGACATGGGCGAATCGCTACAACTGTTGCAGGTGACCCAGAGCAGCACAACCAAACGCCACCCCGCTCGATCCGATCACCACGCCCCGGTCATACGGGAGGCGCTCATGGCCCTGGCCAGCGCCCCGCAAAGCCCCATCCACTGGATGAGCGGCACCACCGACCGCTATGGCCGTGCGGCCTATCTGGAGCCGAGCCTGTTTATCAATGATCAGGCCCAACTGGAGCGCTATCTGCAAGGGGAAGCCCCAACGGAGGGGTTTGATATTGACCCTATGCTCTGGCTGGATGGGCACGTCTCGCTCTTTTCAGCGAGCCACATCACCATGGGAGATTTTTTCCAGGAGCCTCTCGCGCACATCCTCACCCGCTGGCGGCGGGACCCCCTGCTGGCTGCACTGGCCCGTTTTGATCCACGGTTGTTGCAACTTTACCGTACCTTAAACAAGGATGGTGACGATCTCATCGCCAGCGCCAGCAGTGTACACCATCTGTTTCACCGTATCACCGAAACGGCGCATATACGCTTAGAGATGACCCGCCTGCTGGCCAAATAGTCCCGGCACACCCCCCGGGGGGAGATAACCCGCTTTTTATCTATAAAACCTAATGCTGTCGTGACATAGTGTTGTGGGTGAACCCTTTTTTTGGCTCGCGAATCAGGGGTTTTGGCTCACGAATCAGGGGTAATTACATGCAATATTCTCGTTATCTATTGGCACTATGGTTATGTTTTGCGTGGCTGCCTTTTGCAAAGGCCCAAGCGCCACTGCAATTGATGACCGAGAGTTATCCCCCTTTTAACATGGCCAAGAGTGGCCGCACGACGGAAACCTACGCCCCCATGATCCAGGGCATTGCCACGGATATGGTGAAGGAGCTGTTCAAACGTGCGGAGATCCCCTACACCCTGCGCATGATCTTATGGCGTCACGCCTACGCACTGGCCCAAAACGAACCGGGCTATGGTCTCTTTTCCACCACCCGCACCCCCAACCGGGAGAAGCTGTTTCAGTGGGTGGGGCCGCTGGTGGAAAATAACTGGGTATTTATGGCAAAAAAGAGTCGCCATATCACCCTTAACAGCCTTGATGATGCTCGCAGCTATAAGGTTGGCAGCTATACGGGCGATGCGGTCGCCAATTTTTTGCAGGGTGAGGAGTTTATTGTTGAGCTCGCCTCTCTGGACAGCAGCAACCCCAAACGGCTGGAGCAAGAGAAGATTGATCTCTGGGCGACGGGTCATCTTTTAGGGCCCTATCTGGCTAAACAGATGGGGGTAGCGGATTTGGAGGCGGTCTATACCTTTAAAACGACACAAATGTATCTTGCGCTCAACCATTCGGTCCCCCAAGAGACCATAGAACGGCTCAACGCCATCTTGGTTGAGATGCGCAAGGACGGCACCGTGCAAGCGCTACATGATCGTTATATTCAATAACCTTACCCCTCGGTAAGGGCTAAGAAGGGGCGCCCTTTTTGGCCAAGCAGGCGATGGGTTGGGCATTGCCCCCCTGAGCAGATGCGGATGAGATCCGCAACATGCCCAAAATCTGCACGCAACCTGTGCCAGAGGGATGGTTTACACCGATTTTTCATTGATCCCGCCTTACACAGTTTCCTAGAATGCAACGTCGATCTGTTCTCCCTACCGATGCCCCAACCTTAGTTAGACAAGGACGTTTGTCTTATGCACGCACAGCTTTCCATCTTGGTTACTGGCGGTGCCGGTTATCTTGGCTCCATGCTGGTACCGGCCCTTCTTGAATTGGGGCACAAGGTTACGGTGGTTGATAACTTTATGTTCCAGCAGGACCCCCTGAATACCCTCTGTGTCAACGATCATTTTTCTGTGGTGCGCGGGGATGTCCGCAACGAAGCCCTCATGCGTCCCTTGGTTGCCGCCGCCGATGTGATCATCCCACTGGCCGCGTTGGTCGGTGCACCGCTGTGCAGCCGCGATCAAGTGGGGGCTACCACCACCAATAAAGATGCTGTCATCACCATGCTGGCCTGGCTTAGCAAAGAGCAGCGCATTCTTATGCCCATCACCAACTCCGGCTATGGCATTGGTCAGCAGGATAAGTTTTGCACCGAAGAGAGCCCCCTGCGCCCCATTTCCCTCTATGGCCGAGATAAGGTTGAGGTGGAAGAGGCGATTTTGAGCCATGGCAACGCCATCAGCTTTCGTCTTGCCACCGTGTTTGGCATGGCCCCGCGCATGCGCCTGGATCTACTGGTCAATGATTTTGTCTATCGCGCCGTCCATGATCGTGCCGTGGTACTGTTTGAGTCTCACTTTAAGCGCAACTATATCCATATTCGCGATGTGGCCAAGGTCTTTATCCACGGCCTGCACCATTTTGAACAGATGAAAGATAAGCCCTACAACGTGGGACTATCGGATGCCAACCTCTCTAAATATGAGTTGTGTGAGCGCATACAGAAGCAGCTACCCAATTTTGTGTTCATGGAGGCCCCCATCGGCGAAGATCCCGACAAGCGCGACTACCTTGTCTCTAATGCCCGTATTGAAGCGACAGGGTGGTCCCCGGATTACTCGCTGGATCAAGGCATTAAAGAGCTGATTAAGGGCTATACCATGATACGCAATACCCGCTATACCAACGTCTAGGCCGATCATAAAGGGATGCTCGCGTGATCATTACCCGCACACCGTTTCGCATCTCCTTTTTCGGTGGAGGTACCGACTACCCCGCCTGGGCCGAGGCCCATGGTGGGGCCGTGCTCGCCACAGCGATCAACAAGTATTGCTACATCTCCATACGCGAATTGCCGCCCTTTTTTGAACACAAATATCGCATTGCTTACTCCCGTCTGGAACATGTGCGGGAGATTGATGAAATTCAACACCCGGTGGTGCGTGAAGGCTTGCGTAAATATGCCATGCAACATGGGCTAGAGATCCACCATGACGCCGATTTGCCTGCCCGCTCGGGTTTGGGCTCCAGCTCCTCGTTTGCAGCGGGCTTTCTTAAAGCCCTGCATGCTTTTGAAGGTCGCATGATCACCAAGCTCGAACTGGCCAAAGAGGCCATTGATCTGGAACAAAACCTGATTGGTGAAAACGTGGGCAGCCAAGATCAGATTTTGGCCACCTACGGGGGGCTCAATAAGGTTGAGTTTTTGCAAAACGGCAGTTTTAATGTCATTCCAGTTATTCTCCCTAGGGCACGCATCGCAGCGTTTGAACAGTCGTTGTTACTGGTCTTTACCGGTCTTACCCGGATTGCCTCGGATGTCGCCAAACAGAAGATTGCCAACCTGCACAAGCGCAGCACGCAACTGCATAGCATGCGCGCCATGGTGGATGAAGGCTTGAGTATTCTCAACGACAGCAAACAGCCCATCGACCGTTTGGGGACGTTGCTGCACGAAAACTGGCAACTCAAACGCACCCTCTCTGACGTTGTAAGCAACCCCCACATCGACGAAATCTATGCCGAGGCCATGGCCGCCGGGGCGACCGGGGGCAAGTTGATGGGGGCAGGTTCCGGTGGTTTTATGGTGTTTGTGGTCAAACCGGAGCGACGCGAACAGGTAAAAAAACGGCTGCATAAGCTGATTCATGTAAACTGCGCCATTGATAACGATGGCTCCCAGGTCATTGTGTATGAACCCCAGACTGGATACCGTTGATGAGCTTCTATCCCTTGGCTTTTGACACCTTTGGTCCCGAAGAGAAACAGATACTGCATGAGGTGATCGACTCTGGCTACTTCACCATGGGGGCACGGGTTAAACAGTTTGAAGCCGCCTTTGCCGACTATTTTGGGGTCAAGCACGCGATTATGCTCAACTCGGGCTCGTCGGCCAATCTGGCTGCGGTGGCTGCGCTGTTTTACAAGCAGGATAACCCGCTCAAAGCTGGGGATGAGGCCATTGTGCCCGCCATCTCTTGGAGCACCACCTATCACCCTCTTCAGCAATACGGCATGCGCCTGCGGGTGGTGGATGTAGAGCCAGAGAGCCTGAACATGGATGTGCGCCAACTGGAGGCCGCTTTAACCCCTAAAACCCGTCTGCTGGTAGGTGTCAGCATTCTCGGCAACCCAGCGGCGCTGGATGTGATGCGCCAATTTGCAGATCAGCATGGCCTCTATTTTTTAGAGGATAACTGCGAATCGTGCGATGCTTCGTTAAACGGGCAAAAAACCGGCACCTTTGGTGATTTGGGCACCTTTAGTTTTTTCTTCTCCCACCATATTTCTACCATGGAGGGGGGCATGGTGCTTACCAACCATACGGAGCTGGATCACCGTATGCGTGCCATCCGCGCCCATGGCTGGAGCCGGGATATACCAGCTGAGACCGACATTTTTCAACGGGGCGAGAGCGACCATTTCGAAGCCTACCGCTTTCTTATGCCCGGCTATAACCTGCGCCCTGGTGAGTTGCATGCGGCGGTGGGGGTGCAACAACTGGCCAAAATGCCGGAGATGACCGCGCGCCGTCGCCAAAATTTGGCGCTTTTTCAATCCCTGTTTCAGGATGATCCACGTTTTATCATCCAGCGTGAAAATGGGGTGAACTCCAGCTTCTGTTTTCCCATTGTGCTCAACCCAGCCATGCAACCTGACCGCAACCGCGTGTTTGCCGCTCTGAAGGCGGCGGATATTGATTTCCGCATCATCACCGGTGGCTGTTTTACCAAGCACGATATGGTTAAATATTACGACTATGATGTGGTCAACACCCTAACCCACGCCGAAACCGCCCATGATCTTGGCTTTTTTGTGGGCAATGCCCCGGTGGACCTCACCGCGCAGATTCACCGCGCTCATGGGGTACTCGACAAGGCGTGTTCCTAATGTCTCACCGTCAGGAGAGCCCCATGGAGCTCAGCGCCAAAGCGATATGGGTGCGTGAACAGACCCTGCTGCTGCACCAATACGCGCCCGGTACGCGGGTTGCCTCGTCACTCTCGCCGGTAGAGTTTTTGGTCTCCCTTTACTATGGCGGCTATCTGCGCCACCGCCCCCAGGAGCCGCGTTGGGCGGGGCGGGATCGGCTGATTATGAGCAAGGGGCATGGTCTGGTTAGTCTCTACCCCATTTTGGCCGATTGTGGCTATTTTCCCATGGAAGAGCTGCCCAAAATTGCCACCCAACAGAGCTATTTAGGGGTTATCCCCGATGCGGGCATTCCCGGCGTCGAGACCACCAATGGCGCGTTGGGGCATGGCCTGGGGGTAGGCGCCGGTATGGCCATAGCACTCAAAGCGCAGGGCTCCCAAGCCCGCGTCTGTGTGGTGTGTGGCGATGGCGAAATGAACGAAGGCTCGGTGTGGGAGGCCATCATGTTTGCCCCCAAGCATGGGCTGAACAATCTTATGTTGGTGATTGACGACAACAAAATCTCCATGCTGGGTTTCCAACGGGAGATCCTTAATCTCTCCCCCTTTGTGGATAAACTGAGCGCCTTTGGTTGGGATTGCCACCGCCTCGATGGTCACGACATGGCCCAGGTGCAGACACGGATGCAGCAGCTATGGCTTAACCCAGGGCAACGCCCCTGTGCGGTGGTGTTGGATACGGTTAAGGGCAAGGGGGTGGCCGCGCTGGAGAACAGGGCATTGAGTCACGTACTCTCCCTAAGCCACGACCAAGTGGAGACGGCCATCCAGGAGTTGCGCCCATGAGCGGCATAAAGACCATGCGCGATGCCATGATCGCCCGGATTCTTGATTTGATGGCAACCGATGAGCGCCTCTTTTTCCTCTCGGCGGATATGGGGGCCCCCCTGCTGGACACCCTGCGGGAGAGCTACCCCAAGCGTTTTATCAATGTGGGCATTGCTGAGCAAAACCTTATCAATGTCGCCGCTGGTCTGGCGATGGAGGGGTGCTGCGTCTACACCTTGGCCATTGCCCCCTTCTATTTGCGTGCTTTTGAGCAGATCCGTAACAATCTTTCCATAGCCGCGCGCTTTAATCCGCTCAATGTCAATATGATGGGGATTGGTGGCGGTGTGAGTTATGATATTTCCGGCCCCTCCCACCACGCCCTGGAGGATCTGGCGACCCTGCGCTCTTTGCCCGATGTGGCGGTGATCTCACCCGCCGACTGGTTGGCTGCGTCCCAGTTGCCCGATTTTGCCCAAACCGCGCCTTACCCTAAATATATTCGCCTCGACGGCAAGGGTCATGAACCGGTAACCACCCAACCGATGGTGTGGCGTCAAGGTTTTCAAACCCTGCAACAGGGGGCGCGGGCCGCTCTACTGACCACCGGCTTCATGACCCAAAAGGGGCAAAAACTGGTGGCTGAGTTGGGCGAGGCGGACATCGGGCATATTGATCTGTTTCAATTCACCCGCGATTTGGATGAACAGGCGCTGGCCCAAACCCTGCGCGGTTATGGACGCCTCGTTACCCTGCACGAAGGCTATCTGGGCCGGGGTGGGTTGGATACCCTAATTGACACCCTCTGTCGCCAGCATGGTCTAAGCATGCCGGTGACACACTTGGGTTTTCCTCTTGCCCACCAATTTTTATTTGCCCCCCGCGAGCATCTACACGCCGCTTGCGGCATGGGCATCGAGGATGTCAAAACTGCTTTGCTGGCATAAACCACCCTCTTGGTCACAGGCACGGGCTCCTTATCCCCAACGGGAGTCCTGCTTGGCCAAGGGCATTGCTCGTCCCTTCTCCGTGAGGCCACACCATGTCCACCGATGCCCCCTTAATCTCCATCATTCTATCATTCCGCAATGAAGAAGATAATCTGGATGAACTGATTCGGCGTCTTAAACTGGCCTTTGTGGATGTGCCCGAAGATTTTGAACTGCTGTTTGTGAATGATGACTCCAATGACCGCTCCTTGGAAATTCTGGAGCGTCACCACAGCGAAGATAGCCGCATTAAGATCTTGAACATGTCTCGTCGTTTTGGCGTGTATGAGTGCATGTTGGCAGGCATGATTGCCTCGGTTGGCGATGCGGTTATCTATCTGGATTCCGATCTTCAGGACCCCCCCGAGCTCATCCCGCAAATGTTGGAGCAGTGGCGCAATGGTGCCGATATTGTGCACACCACCCGCACCGAAAGGCAGGGGGAAAACGCCATAAAAATGTTTATTACGCGGCTCGCCTATCGGACAATCAATGCCATCTCACATGTAGATATGCCTGAAAATACAGGTGATTATAAATTACTTAGCCGCCATATTGTGGATCGTTTGATCACCATGGATGAGATCGAGCCCTATATGCGCGGCTTGATTCACTGGATTGGTTTTGACCAACGTTACATTTACTATAAACGCGAGCCTCGTTTTGCGGGTGAGGGCCATTTTCCCCTGTTGCGTAGTTTGATGCCCACCAAGGTGTTCATCAATGGGCTGCTCTCTTTTTCGGTGGCCCCGCTCTATTTTGCCCTGATCACGGGTTTGGTGGTCTCGGCCCTGGCGCTGCTCTACATTGTGGTTATTCTTATGACCAAATTGATCGGCTGGAACTTGCCAGGCTGGACCGCCATTATGGTTGCACAACTGTTACTGGGGGGGCTCAACCTCTTTACGGTGGGGGTATTGGGCATGTATGTGGGTAAGATTTTTAAACAGATTAAAAACCGCCCACGCTTTATCGTTAACACCACCAAGGGTTTGGATGGACGCATGGTGCACGATGCACGCACCCCCTTGCCAAGAAACCTTGACCGATGAGCCGCCCAAGCTGTGGCCATATTCCGGTGTTTGTACTGGCGGGGGGTCAGGGCACCCGCATTCGCTCGGTGTTGGGAGAGAACACGCCAAAACTGCTCGCTCCGCTGGCGGGTCAACCCTTTTTGCACCATCTCTTGGGGTGGTTAACGCATTTTGGGTTTTGTGAAATCAGCTTTGGTCTGGGTCATCTCGCCGCACCCATTGTGGAGGCTTTGCAGAACCATGCCGATCCTCAACTTAGGCTGCGTGCCGTCACCGAGCCAACCCCCATGGGTACAGCGGGGGCCATTCGCTATGGGCTGCAAAGTGGCGTGCTGGACCCCCACAGAAGCCTGTTGGTGATGAATGGCGACAGCATGGTACAGACCGACCTCACCCGGTTTGTCGCAGCTCACCAAGCCAAGCAGGCCGCTGCCACCCTGCTCTGCGTGGCCATGCAGGATTGCAGTCGCTTTGGCCGCATCACCTGCAATGGGGATCAACAGATTGTGCGTTTTTCGGAAAAAGATACCCAAGATCACCGCCCCGGCCTGATCAATGGCGGCTTTTATCTGTTTGAACCGGCCATGCTCGAACAGATCCAACGCATGCCCGGCCCCTCCCTTGAGCATGATGTTTTTATGGGGAGCCTGCCCTTTCCTCTCTATGGCTACCCCTGTGACGCCCCCTTCATCGATTTTGGCACCCCCGCAAGTTTTGCCCAGGCCCACCACTTCTTTGCCCCCAGCCGCAGCGACGATCTGTAAACAAACGACCTTTTTGCCTAACATGAATGATTATTAACCTATTTATTACGTTTTGCAGGGGTTACATAGCGTTTTGATCGATCTAAATACATCTTTTAGGCATGTTACCGATAAATTTTGCATGGATTTTGCTAATTAACAACCAATACACGGTCACCTGCGAGCAGGGCTTGGACCCAAAGGCAGTCGTGTTTGCGCACCCTTTGCGGGTACGTTTTGGCTCGGTGCATTGAGCAAAAGTCTGCCCTTATGCATGAGAGAACCACGCGGTTGAGACCTCCTTTTGGTCGCATAATGATATTTTTGCCCAAAAATGATCATCAACCCTGTTTTAACCCGCGCCCACTAACCTTACAGGTGGGGGCGATGCCCATGCATGTGGCTCTACCATCTTAGGCATCTTATGCATAGGCCATTATATGGTGGTTGCATGGACCGGTTGCATGGATCCTCGCATGAAGAGTGCGGCCCTTATGCATTCGAGCAACAAACGGGCGAGCCCATGACAGATCAATACCCCTACAGGAGTATGGCATGTTTGTTTTAGGTTTAAATGGCGGTCTGGGTCATGACCCTTCCGTCTGTTTGATGCGCGATCATGAAATTTTGTTTATGGCCGAGGAGGAGCGTTACACCCGCCAAAAACATGCCCGCCACCAAGCCCCCATACATGCAACGGCCGCCGCTCTACAGCACGCGGGCATCACCATGAACGATGTTGACTATATCGCGGCAAGCTGGATGCTCAACCCAACCAATCAAGGGGCTTTGGAAGGTCTATTAAAAAGCAAGTCGTTTTTAGGGCTGCGTGTACCAAAAATTGTACAATCGGAGCACCATCTTGCCCATGCCATGTCTGCCTATTTTAGCTCTGGCTATGACGATGCCGCCATTTTGGTTGTTGATGGCAGCGATGCTGAGGGTTTTTCCACCAGTATTTATAAGGCCTCGGGTTATCATGTCGAAAAGATACAATCGTTTCCCGTGCATGACTCCTTAGGCCACTTCTACGATGCCGCCACCCGCTATCTGGGCATGAAAAATGGGAACGAAGGCAAAACCATGGGGCTGGCCTGCTATGGAGAGGTCATCGACCCGATTGAACCCTTAGAGATCACGGAGGATGGCTACCAAGTTAATTTAAGCAACCTCTTTCCCGATGATAACGACGATTTTGGTACCATCAAAATGTGGTTTGCCTGGTTTGAGCACCAGTTTGGCGCGTCACCCTATACACGGCCTGAGTTTAATCATAACGCCTCACAATTTCACTATGAGATCAACTTTACCCAGCACCAAAAAAATGTGGCGGCCTCCGTGCAACGGGCTTTAGAGCGTGTACTGCTCAACCTGGCCAAACAAGCGCTGCACAAGAGTGGTTCTCGTAACTTGGTGCTCTCTGGCGGGGTTGCCCTTAACTGCTCCGCCAACGGCTTTTTGTTGGCACAGGGCATTGCAGACAGCATCTATCTAATGCCTGCCTCTCACGATGCGGGCACTGCGCTGGGCAGTGCGCAATATTGCTATCAACTCTACCATCCCAATCCACAAAAGTTTCAACCCTTGCGTAGTGCGGCGTTGGGTAGCCGATTTACCAATGATGATGTGGCCGCCACGCTTAAACGGTACAACATTAAAGCCAAACGGTGTGATGATATTGCCGCCACCACCGCCAAGTCTCTTGCTGAGGATAAAGTGGTGGGGTGGTTCCAGGGTGCTATGGAGGTCGGGCCACGGGCATTGGGGCAACGCTCCATTTTAGCCAACCCCAGCCGCCAAGGGATGCTTGACCATGTGAACCATATTAAAGGCCGTGAAACGTGGCGCCCATTAGCCCCCTCCATGCAACGGGAACATGCCGCCGATTACCTGGAAATTGCCGATTTTGAACCCTTTATGCTTAATGCGCGGCAAGTCAAGCAGGAGATGCGCAACGAAATTGCCGCCGTTACCCATGTGGATAACAGCTGCCGCCCCCAGATGGTGGATAAACAGACCCACGGGCGTTATTGGCATATGTTGGAACATCTCAAGGGCTATACGGGGCATCCTGTAACCATGAACACCTCATTCAACCTACGGGGCCAACCCATTGTCTGCACCCCAACCGAAGCCATTCAAACCTTTTACAGCAGCGGCTTAGACTGTCTTGCGCTGGAAGATTTTTTATTGGAAAAATAATAAGATCAATACAGATTTAGCCATGCAGCGGCGGTTCTCCCCAAGGCGTTTTTGCGCCTTGGGGAGAACCGCCGCTGCATCCTGTTAGACGCTGGACCCTGGGTTTTATTGAGGGATCTCATACAGGCGCATGCGACAAAACTCGGCAACCACCGGCAGATCTAACTGCCAGCGATCATCCACCAACAACCGGTCATAATGCAGCGGCGTGGCGAGGGCCTGCCACTGCGCTTGTGAACGGCCCTGCCAACACGTTTGCACCTCCTCAGGGGTGCCCTGCGCTTGCGCACAGCCAAACTGCTGCCCCACCTGCTGAGCTTTCCATATACTATTGGGGTTATAGGCATGACCCATGATGGGAAACGCCGCCTGACACTTACCCGTGGCATACAGGACCATTTTATTGAGTGAACCCCGACCTAGGGCACCCGGGCCGATCATCATCATGCCATCCCCCTGGGCCACCTTCTCTTTAAAGGCACCTAAATCATCGTAACAACTGTTTTTTACATGATGACGACGCTTATGGAAGGCCTCTTCCGAAAAAATCTGGGCGGGGCGAAATTCATAGATGGAGCCCCCCACAAACAGCGCCACCACAACCCCCAGCAACACCTTGGGGGCCGCCACCCATGACCAGCGATCCGTGGGCAGCGCAACCCCTTTTAAGGTCAACAGAACCGCAAGATAGAGCAGCGCCAACAGCACCTCCGCCGCCGCGCTGCCCCCCGGGGATTTGCCAAATATTTTACAATCCACGCAGGGTGTTAGAGGCAGGTGGTTACGGTACACCGCTGAAATGATAAAAAGCAGGGTCAGAAAGGCCAGCACAAACCGGGCACTACGGTTTTGACGCTGCCAGCCAAGCTGTACCATCAAGGAGACCATCAGGATAAGATTAAGGATGGTATTAAGGTTAAGCCAACGGTTATAGAGCAGCATGTCTAGGAAAACCGGTACCTGCTGGGCAAACAGCTCATGCAGGGTGCGCACCCCCACCAACAGCGCTGTAAAAATCAGCATGGTAAATAGCAACGTGCGCCCAGCTCCTTGGAGCAACGTGGTATCTTTATGCCTCATGGCCAACCAAGCAAGCATTGCCAAGGTCAGTTCTGGTAAGAAGAAATGCAAACCCGTTAACCACGGGTTGGCGGCGTCGCCAATGAGTTGGTTGTGTCCAGTGCGCCCGTGTTGCTGCACCCATTGCTGGGCAAGCTGTTGTAGCTGCTCGGCATCCACCCCCAATGCCGGCGGGTGAACATAGAGGAAATGTACCGTGATGGAGGATAAAAAGACCAGCAGCCCAGCAGCAAGGGGTATGCCTAGCGATCTTTGCAAAAGCGGCTCACGCTGCACTTTAAGGGCGATGCCGCACAGCAGCCACGTCGCCACCCCCCAGGTTGGATGGATAGCCGGGGCCATACCTGCCATGAACAGGGCAGTGGTACGCCATCCGGCGCTCAGCAGGGCAACCGTTAACAGCGCCCAAAACATGGCGACAATGCCAAATATGGACTCATTGACCGGGTAGGAGACCACATAAAAATGGTCCGGCATAAGCCGCACATCCAAAAAGGCCAAAGGCATGAGCAAGGCCATTAAACGCATCCGCGCAATCACCAGGGTCGTCACCCCCACCGCCGCAAAGGCCAGGGCGGTATAGAGCCCTGAACAGAGCAGATTGGCCACCCAACTTGAGAGACCCCACTTAATCATGAGCGCCGGCAGTTGGGCGATTAGGGTATAGGTCGCCCCATGCAAGAGGTAGAGCGTGCTGTCGCTGCGGCAGGTGGTACTACCACTCATCAATTGCCCCAGGAGGGTACTGACCAGCCATTTTGGTTCGATGAGGGTGCCATAGGTAAAACCCAAGAGCAGACAAAACAGCAACACGACCCCAACACTGCCATCTTTGGCCTTAGGGTTCCACGCATCGAAAAGCCATGTTTTCATCATTTTTTCCATTCGTAACACCAGCGTCTGCCCTGTATAGCGCGTCACCCCACCTGCCGGCCATGATCCATACCCACCGCACAACAACCCTTTAAAGCGGTCGAGACCTCAACCACTGGGCGCACCGTACCGCATGTTTAATAACAGCCCTCGCGCACCCAACGCCAATCATTGTGCCGGTCTGGAGCGTGCAGTACCGATCCACAGGTTTGGCACAGCCACACCGGGGCTGCTTTTAAAAAAGCCTGGGTCGCCTGCGGCTGACTTTGCAGCGCGCCATGGGGCGCCGCATAACGCCCCAAACGTAGCTGTTTTTGGCACGCCTCACAGGGGTAACTCATCTTAATGCTCCCAAGCCAATGCAGCCGTCGGTTCCATAATCGGTTGAGGCTCCCTTTGTACCCACGCGCAATACCTTTCCAGGTACCCCACTGGATCAAACCGCGCGGTTGCCACGGCAACCCAAAACGGGCATGGCTTAGGACAATACAATAAGAGTGCCCTTAAAATAGATTTTTTTTTAAACTTTCACTATACTGTGGTCACAAAGGGAAGCGCTTAATGCGACCACTACCCATCATCTAACCCATGCTGGACCTTAGATCATGCGACCCCTACTTAAACGCCTTAACCGCCACGCTGTCATCAAACCATTCATGCTCTGTTTGGGTGGCTTGAGCGGCAGCCTTATGTTTTGCTGCAACGCCTTGGCCGACAACCTAACCGGCTTGGCTTATCCCGTCTTGGTCGCCTCACAACTGCATGCGCATCAAGACCCCAGCAGCCGCTTTACCGCACCGGCTACCGAACCCTTATCTGACGGGCTTAACCTACAGCCTAACCTAAAGACCACGCTGTTTTTGGATGGCGCGAACCTCACCACCCAAGAACAACCAAGCTTACGCCTGTTTTATGGGGATAACCCCAATCTTTATCTGGAGGTTGGACGCAAGAACCGCCCCTTTGCCGCCACCGCCACTCATTGGGATAATCTCTCCCTAGCTGGTGAGATGGCGCAACTCCCCGAACAGGGGGTTGCCCTTGGTGTGCAAGCTGCCGATGGCCTTTATGGTGAGCTCTACGTGGGTAGCCTGCACAGCAGCTTAGCGCAGCCCAACAGCTATGCCGCCCATATGGGCTACCTACACAATGGTGAAAGCTTCTCCATGGATGTGGGGGTGCGCTATAGCAGCCATATGCAGTTAAATAGCAGCATGGGAACCCAGGAACTTCAAGGCATCGGTGCCCACGGCATTTTTAACATGGGCTCATTGACCCTACTTGGGGAGTATGTCGCCACCACAGATGGGGGATACGTCTCAGAGAGCGCAACCGCCCTGCGCCCCAGCGCCTGGAATACCGAGTTGGGCTATCGCTACGTGCTAGGCCGTGTCAACACCACCTTTGCCGTGGGTTATCAGGGCAGCGTCTCATCCTTAAACGCAGAATCGCCTGAGGATAGTTTTTTGGCGGGGGTGCGCATGAACCTCTTCCCCAACAGCGCCCTCTCTTTGGAACTGCGTCGGGATAGTCTGCCCGATCAAGCCTCGGATGAGGCGGCTACCGTCAAATTTGCGGTGGATTTTTAGCCAATTCAGCCTGCTAAATCGTGCGCCTCTGCCTAAAATAACGCAACATGGCGATCTGGGGCGGTTGGTCGCTGGTGCTGGCAGCCTAGAGACGGGCAAGGATAGAGCGTGCCGCCGAAGCGTGCCCATGGCTTAACGGGGTGCTGGCCACAAGCTTAACGGTTCGCATCCAGACGACCCTTGATGCGAACCCAGCGCGGCTCACCCTAGCTGCCACGGCACCTTGCCCGCCCGTTCGATGCACCAGGCCATGGTGCAACGATGGTTGCAACGCCGCAACACAAGCCGTTTTTCTCTCACCCGTATGGTTACGAAAGGACGCCCATGGCTAATCTGCTATTTTTTGCCTCGGTCAAAGATAAGATGGGCATGCCTGCCACCCAACTGGCCCTGCCCGCATCCGTCACGAATGTTGCCAGTCTGATGCTTTATCTACAGGGTTTGGGTGATCCCTATGCCCATGCCTTGGCAGGCGGAGATGTGCAGGTTGCTGTCAACCAAACCCATGCCCGAGGTGAAGACCCTGTGCAAAATGGAGATGAAATCGCCTTTTTTCCACCCGTCAGTGGCGGTTGACACCATGGATACCCCCATCATTGGCTTTTTTGCAGCCAGCGGTACCGGCAAAACCACCCTGATCGAACAGCTCACACATATTCTCAGTCAGCGGGGTTATGTGGTCACTGTGGTTAAGTATGGGCATCATGAGGCCAACCCCGATACACCGGGCAAGGATAGTGATCGTTTTCGACGTGCAGGGGCCGAGAGCGTCTTTTATGCGGGACCCAACAGCTGGTTTCAAATACGTCAGCATCCCACCACGGAGCAACCCGACCCCCGTCAGCTCCTACCCTATATGGATGACCCGGATCTAATTTTGGTAGAGGGCATGAAGGGCGGTGATATTCCCAAAATTCTGGTCCATCGGCACGCATTAGATCGCGCCGCCACGCCACCCTCGCCATCCCCACTGCGGGCGGATAACCTGCTTGCTGTGGTGAGTGATGATCCCCACTACCCCACCCAGCTCCCCCTGCTGCCGCTGAATGATGCCGAGGTCGTGGCGAACTTTATTATGGACCATTTTTTCCTTGTTTAAACCTGGACTGCCCTGAGCTGCCACTAACGAACATAGGTGCCATAGGGCTTGTCGCTGCCGAGAATGTGGTTGCTTAGCCAATCTTTAAGAAAACCCACCAGCCTTAAATTAATACTGGCCTGACCCCTTTCAAAATCTTGCTGAAAATGCTGCACCTGCTCGATCAACGCCCGATGTTCTGCCATATGCGCCTGCAAATCGGGGTAGTGCATCTGCTTGAGCAGCGCCTCCTCATGCTTAAAATGGTCCTGGGTATAACGCATTAAAGCCTCTAGAACCGGCTGCCCCTGTTTGGAGCTGCCCCCCTCCAGAATGGTATGGTAAAGTTGGTTAATTAACGCCACCAACTGGCTGTGCTCTTTATCCATCTGCGCGACCCCAATGACCAAATGGCTGTTCCATGGCATGAGGTTGGGTTGCGTATCTTTTGCGATGGCCATCTCTGCCACCATATAGAGTTGGTCCAGCATATCGAACAGTCTGCCACGTAGCGTATCAAAACGCTGCATCCCTGCCACGGCAGCCTCTAACTCCTGTTGATTGGCTAAGGTGACCACCTCTTTGGCCATTTCGTGCACCTTAAGGTGAACCTCCCCCAATTCTTGAAAAATCGGCAAGTGGCTAAATTTGGTTTCACCCTCGCTATAATACCACAGGCCAAAGGCACATTGACGACCGCTGGCCATCTCCTCGGCACGCATGGCAATGCGACCCCGGATCACCTGTTCCAATTTACCCAGCCACGCCAAGTGGGCCTGTTTAACCCCCTGCACATCAAAGGGCTCGGGGGGCGTATGGTAGCCACGGACCGCATCCCGCAAGGCGACATCGGTGGCGTCGATCACCCCGGTTAAGAACCCCGCATGCTCCACCGAACCGTGCAGATAATCCATCAAGCGGATGGATTGAATCATGCGTTTCTGCACCTCCACCGATGACGAAAAAATCTCTTTTGCGCCCAGCTGAACTTTATCTGACTCGCGCTGGGCCAGTTCGCTCTGACGAGCGACCTCTTCGGCAAGTTCCGCTAAGTGCGAAGCGGTCTCGGCAATAACCCGGGTACCCTGGGCTGCCTCTAAAGCGGAACGGGCCACCTCCTGCGCGGCCACGGAAAGTTCAGAGGTATTACGCGTTACCTCATCTGCGGCAAAGGTCACAGACTCAATAGAACGGCTAATTTCATCCACCCCAGCCGCTTGGTCATCCACCGCATCGGTAATGGCTTGGTTGGTTTTAGCCAGACTGTTGATTACCTCATCCACCTTGCGGGTAGCTTGCACGGCACCCTCGGTGCTGGCCTGCATCTGCTGAATGCGACTCTCAATCATGTTGGTTGCTTCACCGGTCTGGGCCGCCAGCGCTTTGACCTCATTGGCCACCACCGCAAAGCCCTTACCCGCCTCCCCCGCGCCAGCCGACTCAATGGCCGCATTCAACGCCAACATATTGGTTTGGTCCGCAATATTACGGATGGTTTTTACGGCCTTATACACCTCGGCAGCCTCTCCAGCCAAGCCCCGCATCACCTCACGGGTAGCATGGGAGAGCTGGTTAGCCTCGGCGGACATGCCATCGGCGGTTTGGCAGCGACTGCGCACATCATTGAGCGAAAGATTTAAGCCACCAATAGCCCCCGATACTTGACTTACCGAGTCATTAACCCGCCCCAACAAAGACCGTACTTGGTCAATGTTGGAGGTCATCTCTTCAGCCGCCGAAGCCATGGTAGAGACATTGACATCGGCCAACTGCGCCGATTGAGCAATTTCTGTAATATTTTGCGCCAGACTCTCCACCGCGCCCGCGACATTGACAATACGTTGTTGCGCTTCACCAACATGCTGATTGAGTTGTTGAATCTCTTGATCCAGGCGATCATTCTCCCGTGTCACTTCCCAAGAGAGCGCTTTAGAGTCATGCGAATCTTTATACAACTGCTCCCGCAGCGGCCCCAACTCCTGCACCACCGCCGCCACGCTCCGGGCCTGGAGTTTGACGATACGCAACACCCAATCCAACTGATCGGTCAGCATACCGACTTGCTGCTCCACACCACTCCCGCGCGTCTTTGCGTCTAAATCGACCCGATGCGTAAGATCTCCTGTGGTCAACACATCCAACTGCTGGTTTAACCGCCACTGTTGCCGCTGGAGTTGCTGCCGCAACACCAGTAAGCCCATGCTAAGCAGCCCTATTAAACCGCACACCAGCACCATCGACCAAGTAACCAACGATTGGGCCTCACCCGAGAGACTCATGTGACGCAGCTGCTGGCCGCTCCATACAGTGATTCCCAGTACCAAGAGGATACTCACCATGATGACGATTTGAACGGCCTTGGTCCAAGCAGCTTTTTCCAACATGGCGATCCACCTTCTGCAATCGAAGTTTTTTCGTATCTCTAATTTCTAACTGTAAAATTGTGTTGGCTAAGCGGGAAGATGTAAAGCACCAAACTGTTACAAAAGTATGTCAGTTTTCAGTAACCTATTGGATATCCTAAAAATCCACACGTCACTCTCCCCCATTTTTTTTGCCAGGAAAAATTTCAACAAGGGTGGATAGATGATATTTTTCATTTATTATACGAAAAGCCTATGCCGAGCGACAGGCTTTCTTCCCACAACCCCTAAGCACCCTCTGTCACAGCAAAGTAGTTGTGCAGAAAATTTGCTTTAAAAGCTGCGAAATCACCCTGGCTAATCGCCTGCCGCATTTCAGCCATAAGCGTTTGGTAGTAATGCAGGTTATGCAGCGTCATGAGGCGCATGCCAAGGATTTCATTGGTGCGGAACAGGTGGTGGATATAGGCACGGCTATAGTTTTGGCAACAGTCACAACCACAACTGGGATCCACTGCTTCCAGACTCTCCCGATACTCAGCGCGCTTGATATTGATTGGTCCATAACGGGTGAGCAACTGCCCATTGCGGGCATTGCGGGTGGGCAACACGCAATCGAACATATCTATACCCCGCTCTACCGCCATGACCAGATCGGGGGGTTTTCCCACCCCCATCAGATAGCGGGGTTTGTCTGCGGGCAGAAAAGCGGGGGCATAGCTCAGTACCTCTTCCATCAACGCTTTGGGTTCGCCCACCGATAGACCACCCAGGGCATAGCCATCAAAGCCCATCTCTAGGGTACGCTGGGCAGAGATTTCCCGTAGATCGGCATACATCCCACCCTGCACAATACCAAACAGCGCCCGCCCGGGTTGGTTGGGCGTTTTAGCGGCCAAACTGCGGCGTCCCCAACGCAGGGTAAGCTCCAGGGAGTTGGCCACATAATCCCGTTGGGCGGGATAGGGGGGGCACTCATCAAACTGCATCATGATGTCTGACCCCAGCGCCTGCTGAATCTGTATCGAGATTTCTGGGCTGATAAACTGCTTGGAGCCATCAATATGGGAGCGGAACGTCACCCCATCTTCGCTAATTTTATTCAGTTCGCCCAGACTAAAGACTTGATAACCGCCACTGTCGGTTAGAATAGGCCCCCGCCAGTTCATAAAGCGGTGTAGTCCTCCCAACTGTTGAACCCGTTCATGACCTGGGCGTAAAAACAGATGGTAGGTATTGCCCAAAATAATCTGTGCACCCAGTTTTTCCACCTCCTGGGGGGTCATTGCCTTCACGCTGCCTTGGGTTCCCACCGGCATAAACGCGGGGGTCTCAATGCTACCACGGGGGGTATGCATGACCCCGCGCCGCGCACCGCTGGCATCGGTGTTGTGCAGGGTAAAAGTAAAAGGGGTGCTCAGCTCGGCAGAAAAGCGGTCTGCGGGGGCCATATAGGGTTCTCCACCTTGGCGCATCGAAGGAAGGGGAGTTATAACCAAATTCCCCACGCGCTACCACCGTAAACGCACCAAGCAGCGATTTCAAGCCCACCCAGCCAACCGCAAGATTACCCTGCCCATGGGTGATGCCTCGCAAAATACAGATGAAAAGAGAAAGAAGGAGACTGATGCAACGTAACCTGGAAGGACGTGATGGTCCCCATAATTCGGTCAAAGTCAAAAAAGAGCGTTGCTCATGAATAAAGTGTATGTCCTGAATTTCCTGGTATAAGCCCTTAACTTAGCGCCATTCGTGTATGTCTCCAGAATTTTCACCAGTGGTTTGAAAAGCTTTATCCTGTGGGTTCGGGTAGTGGTCGGCGGTAATAAATAATAGAGATGAAAAAAATATCTATTATGGTGCGATGAAAAAGGCTAGCATGAGCGCAACAGCAATCTGTACGAGAGAAAACAACACCATTTTAAGGTGTGCGCTGGCTGCGTCCCCCGCCAAAAGTCACCGTTTTGGGTGGGTAATCCCTTATGAAATAGAGGGGTTTCAGCCGTAGAATTGTCTCGTCATGTTTTTGGGGAAGTTCTGGGGCACGCCTAACCCCAACAATGAAGTGTGTGTTCCCAGAATTCCCATGAATAAAGTGTATGTCCCCGGAATTCGGAATTCCATTCTGAGGGTAAAAACAGGGGTTGATATGTTGGGAGAAGCGTTCGGTCAGCACGCACCAAAGAAAGTCACCGATTCAGGTAATAACTTGTTATAACTCATCAGGAACTAAATTTTATGCGACGCGCACTTTTCGTCATGATACTAACCTGCCTCTCGTTCAACGCTCTAGCTGCGGATGATTCCTTTTCCGGAACGCATTGGGTGATATTTCAGCCTATCCAAGTGGCCGGTGATATCCAAGGATGTCAACTAACATTCTTGACGGCAACCGCAGATCGCGTTTATCTCAACGGTAATCAAGTCGCTGTAAATGGAAGCATAGTTCTCAGAGCAACCGATCGTGCTTTAGGCCTGGCGCTAAAAGTCGGCTTGAAAAACATGACCTCGCCATCGTCTTCATTTGAGCGGCCAGCCTTTGCATATCTACAGACTGCTTCTGGTTCTACAGCGAAGTCACGACAACAATCGTTCGATGAAGAGCCTGGCTACAAGCTCTTTGTTTATAGCGCCACCGATAACGATACTAAGAAGGTGCTACTTGAACTAATGGCTTCGAGAAAAGTATCTATCGTGTATAACCGAAAGATTGGTGGGATGGATGTATTGGTGCCGTTGGATCTTATGGTTGCTAATTCTGAATACACGCAAGACCAAAAAGTGATTCGCACGAGGTCGCTGGAGGGAGTAATTGGTTTCGTGAAATGCTCCGAGCGTATTATCAGTCGCGTCCTCGATTAGACCGGACTTTCTTCTTAAAAAAAACAGCATAATATATTGATATAAAGCTGAAAACAACTTGAATTGGGTGTAAGTCACTGGGCACATCAGGGTTGGAGTTCTGGGGACATACACTTAGGAGTTTAGGAGTTCTGTGGAGTTCTGGGGACATACACTTAATTGGGTAATGTAACTGTCCCCGGAATTCGGCGACACTACCAAAAATTAATGAGGTCTAATCATGCGCTCTCTTTCTTTCAGCTTAGTATTCCTTCTGGTTGGTTGTGCTTCTATTGAGCCTGAACCTTTTTTAGGCCCGGATGGAAAACCTGGTTTTATTATGCATTGCAGTGGGATGGGGCGGAATCTGGCTCAGTGTTACCAAAAAGCTGGGGTTTTATGTCCTGAAGGTTACAAGGTAATCAATCAAGATAGTTCCATGGTAGGCTTGCCCACAGCTAACGGGATGATTATTGCCCCAAGACAGTCACTAGCCATTGAATGTAAGTGAATCCAAAATTAGGGAGTTCAGGGAGTTCCGAGCAGTGGGGGAGTTCTGGGGACATACACTTAATTGGGTAGAGTTCTGTGAATTCTGGGGACAGGGGCGAATGGCGCTAAGTTAAGAATTCCGAGGACATACACTTCATACGGAATTCTCAGAATTCTATTCCTACTTGTGGCCCGAGTAGCCGATGCCGTCGCCCCCTTTTTGCAACGATGTTTGAACCATCACCATGAAGGAGAGGCTGGTCCAGCTTTTCCTGCTCTCCCAAATACTTGACCGATCCGGTAAAGGCTTTAGCCAAAGAATCATCCTCAGCCCAGCGTGCATAGGGTTTATAGAGTCCGGTGTAGTGGATCACTGGCTTCCCCGGTGGCTCTTGAGGGATCGGTTGCTGTTTCCACGGCATACCCGTATAGAGGAGCTGAAGGATCAGGTTGAACACCTTGTGGTAGCCAATTTGGCTTCTGGGACCACGCTTGGACATTGCGAGCTACGGTAGGATCCATTGATTGAACACCT
Organism: Magnetococcus marinus MC-1; assembly: GCF_000014865.1. Lineage (NCBI taxonomy): Bacteria > Pseudomonadati > Pseudomonadota > Magnetococcia > Magnetococcales > Magnetococcaceae > Magnetococcus > Magnetococcus marinus. The sequence continues at coordinate 730,111 of NC_008576.1, read as the reverse complement.
GCTCCTCAAGTTAAACTGGCATCCGATTGTATGGCTGAGCCTTCTTGGCTATATCACTCATCCTTGATCTCCTTGAATCGAACCCTTCGATGATCCAAGGCCCATCAAAAAGACTCCGCATTGCAAGGGGTTGTAGAGTCTAAACATTTGCAACCATTCATCAGCATGCAAGCGGGTCGCTCTTGTAAACTTTGCAACGATTTTATTATCATAGCGATAGAGTGGTCGTTAACCGCCCATATTGGCCTATTTTAGGGCACCTTAGTGCCTCTTGAGTTAAGGAAAACCCTTCAATGACAGCGGTTAAACAGGCCCTGTGGCAACGCTTACTCCCCAAGCAGCCCCTTTTAATGGAGGTTGGCTCAGCCACCCTGCACCATACCCTGCTGCCCCACTGCCACGATGCCCAGTTGCACCAATTGCTAAGCGACCACAAGGTGTGGCATACCACCCTGCATGGCGAGCCCCCCTTCCCCCTCTCTCCCAGCAACCACTGCCTCTACCTCTGTGTGGACCATCAGCCCGACCGCGCCCGTTACCCCCACACACCGCCCAATTCGAGCTTGGATGATTACTGTCTCAATGGCGGATTATCCCATATTGACTATCTCCAGCTTGGGCCGGGGCTGGATCTGCAAGCTTTGCTGCAAGGAGCGCAGCGGCTGTTGCAGCGCCGCGCCATCGAGTGGCTGCACCTACCCCACTTAACCGCTCCGCTGGATGAAAGTTTGGCCCACCTGTTTGAACGCTGTGGGGTACATGGCTACCAGATCATACAGGTGGCCGCCAATGGGCAGCTTACCCGCCATCAACAGCCCCAAAGTTGGTTGACTGAGCACCCCGCCGAGGTGATGGTGCTGGCCCCACGCCACATGGGACGACTCATGCCCCAGGAGCAGCATAGGTTTTTGCTGCATCAAACGTTACCCCAACATGGCATCCAAGCCCAAAACGTGATCCATGTTGGGGCTCATTTGGGGGAGGCTTACCCCAACTATCAACAGGCTGGCTGTGGGACTGTGCTGTTTATTGAAGCAGACCCACAAACCTACAGCCAACTGGCCCAGCGTTTTGCTCACATCCCCGCTGTGCGCTGCCTGCAAGGAATCCTATCCGACCAGCCTCAGCCGCTCACTGTGCACCGGGCTTCTGTTCGTCAAAGCCATACAAGCTCGCCCGTCAACGCGCCGATAGAGAGACACTCACCAACGGAAACCGCCGCAACCCTGCCCCTGAACACCACCACGCTACCCGCCCTTTTAGAATGGCATCGCATTGATATAAAAGGTTTTAATTTATTAATTTTGGATATTAAGGAGACGGCATTAAAGGTACTGCGGGGGGCAGAATCGCTGCTGGGGCGGTTTGATGCGATTATTGTTGAGGTTAGCTATCGGGAACTCTATGCCGGGGCCCCCCTTATTGATGAGATGGATGACTGGTTAGAGCAGCGGGATTTTGTGCGCAAGGCCGAGCGCTCACCCTATGACATAAACTGGGGAGATGCCCTCTATGTGCGGCGTCGGCGTCTCTCCATGCCCACCTTTGGCAAAATTGGTCGTTTTGCCAACCAGATTTTTCAATATTTTGCCCTGGAGATCATGGCCAAGCAGCTCGATGCCGTGATTGAAACCCCACCCTGGGCGGGTAACGCCCTGTACGGCATCCCCAGCCGAGGTTTAACCGGCCCCTATGGGGTGGTTAAAGACACCACCGACCGCATGGCCGCCCAACAGATGGTGCCCCTCATCCAGCAGCAGCCCCAGCGAGATTGCGAGATTATCGGTTATTTCCAGCCCCATAGCTCGCTGATGCGCCCCTGGCGTGAACTTTTTCTGCGCCTGTATCGGGTACAGGATGAGATTCGTCTGCCCCTGGATCAAGCCATTGAGACGATGATTGGTCCAGAGGCCACGCTGGTGGTGCTGCATCTCCGTCGCGGGGATTATGGTTATGGCTATTTTTTTGTCGCGCCAGAGGCGTGGTATTTAGCCTTTTTGGCCGACATTTGGCCCCGCTTGCGCAACCCTGTGCTCTACATCGCCAGCGATGATCTGCCGCAGGTTTTACCCGCCTTTGCCCACTACCAGCCCAAGACCGCTATGGATCTGCGTATCGGGCTGCAAGGCATCCCCTATTTTTCAGATTTTTATGTGATGAGTCAGGCCCACCTGCTGGCAATCTCCAACTCATCCTTCTCGTTTGCCGCCTCCATGCTTAACCAAAAGAGCCGCCTGTTTATGCGACCAGATCCCGCCTTGGAAAAGTTGATTCCCTATGATCCCTGGAATGCCGATGTGCTGCTGCGGGATATTCACCCCCATCTGCTCGACCCCAAGCATCCCAGCAATCAGCGGATTTTTGACTATTTTGGTTACACCCCACCCTCAGGATAGACCCCTTTCCTCCTCAAGCTGGGGATAGAGCAGCGTGGTATCCCCATAGGAGTAGAAGCGGTAGTTTTTCCCCATGGCATGGGCATAATCCCGGCGTAGCCGCGACCGTCCGACAAAAGCGGCCACCAACATCAATAGGGTGGATTTGGGCAGGTGAAAATTGGTGAGCATCAGGTCCACCACCTTAAAGCGGTAGCCTGGCCGTATAAACAGCCGCGTCTCTCCACAACTGGCTTGCAACACCCCCTGGTCATCCACCGAGGATTCCAAGGTACGCACCGCCGTGGTCCCCACCGCCACCACCCGCCCCCCTGCGGCTTTGGTTCGCTGGATCTTGGCAACGGCATCGGCCTCCAACTGCCGCCACTCACCATGCATCGGGTGGGCATCCAGATCCTCCACCCGTACCGGTTGAAAGGTCCCCAATCCCACATGCAGGGTCACATGGCACCACGTTACCCCCTTGGCGGCCAAACGCTCAAACAGCGCATCGGTAAAGTGTAAACCCGCTGTCGGGGCGGCCACTGCGCCATCGCGCCGGGCGAAGACGGTCTGATAGCGGCTTTTATCCTGCTGCGCATCGGAGCCGCTGATGTAGGGTGGTAGGGGCATCTGCCCATAATGCTGCATCGCCTCATCCAGACCCATACCTACCGCATGCAGGGCCACCAGCACGTGCCCCTCGGCCTGTCGTTCCACCAACTCAGCATAAAAATCTTCGCCAAATTCGACCCGTTGACCCACCTTTAAGGGCTTATTGCTGCGGGTCATGGCTCGCCATAAGGGGGGGTGCTGGGGATCGGGTTTGAGCAAAAAAATCTCCACCCTTCCACCGCTGGGTTTGTGCCCCAAGAGCCGCGCGGGGATCACCTTGGTATCATTTAATACCAACAGATCCCCCGCCTGTAGATGCTCCACCAGTTGGTCAAAACGGCTATCTTCAACCCCTTGCGCACGGCTAACCAGCAGCCGCGCATGATCCCTGGGCTCCATGGGGCGCTGGGCGATGTGCGCTGCGGGCAGATCGTAGTCATAGTGGGAGAGCCGCGTGCCATCGCCGCCAAAAAAAGAGGTCCCATTCATCCCTTAACCGCCTGTTGCCTATCTCAATGTGGGGCGTCAGCTTAACCCGCTTGCCTTTAAAAATCAAAAGATCCCACACCCGCCTTGCAGCAGCCCCCTGCCCATCACCTTGGTGCCAATAATCACGGGCAACCTTGCAAGGGGTTTTCCTGCCAGTTTTGCTGGTGAACGCCCTGTTTATCCACACAAAAACGTAGCGATCCGCTGTGGTCGGTGCGCCAAATCCGGGCACCACTCTGGCGCCAGCGCTCCAGCACCTCCGCTTTGGGGAAACCCCATTGATTGGCAACCCCCACCGAAAAAACCACCTGTTTGGCTGCGCTGGCTCGCACAAAGGGCTCGGAGCTGGAGGTGCGACTACCATGGTGCGGGGCCATCAGCCAATCCACCCCATGCAACCAGCCAGAGCGTTGCAGGGCAGCCTCCCCCCTTTTTTCAATATCACCGGGAAACAGCAGCCGTTGCCCTTGCGCCACCAGCTCCACCACCAGACAGCCCTCATTGGCATCACGCTCCAGGTTCTGCGGATCGGGGTGGCCGATGCGCCACAGCAGCTCCCCTGCTCGCTGCTCAAAGCCCTGGCTCAGATAGCGCACCAGCACCCCCCGTTGCTGGGCTACCTGCACGAGATGCTGCAAATCCCCACGTGGTTTTTCATCGGCGGGGCGCAGGGGCAGCCACAGCTCCTCCACGGCAAAATTCCGCAACAACCGCGCCGCACCGGCCATATGGTCACGCTGGGCATGGCTCACCACCACCCGTTGCAGGTGCTGCACCCCACGATCCCACAAATAGCCCGACAGCAGATGTTCCCCCACATGGTAATGGCTGCTGACCACCCCACCTGCATCCAACACACTCCAGCCATTGGCGCGATCTCGCACCACCACCGCCTGGGCTTGCCCCACCTCCAACACCGTCACCTCTAGGGTGGTGGGGGGGGTGGCACTTTGGGGCCAACTGGCCAGCAGCAGCGCCAGCAGCAGCAATGGACCACGGTAAGCACGCTGCATAAAAGCCAAACCCACCACCAGCACATAGGCCCACAGCAGGTCATCCCCCTGCCCGGCAACCCGCCACCACGCTCCGGGCAGGGTATTGACCCAGCTAACCAGCTCCTGCACCGGCCACAACAACCAACCGGTCAGTTGCAACAGCCAACCCGCCAGGGGGGGAACAAGGGGATAGAGCACCACCGCCAGCAGCCCCACCGGTACCACCAAAAAACCGACCCAGGGTATGACCAACAGATTTAACCCCACCCCATAGAGGGCGACGCGGTGGAACACCCCCGCCACCAGCGGCCCCGTCACCAACCCCAGCAATAGGGAGGCTTTAGCACTCTCTAGCCCCCCTTTAAGCAGCCTATGCCAGCGGTTGCTGCTCTGCGGTTCTGGAGGCGACCACGCCCGCTGCATGACCCCGGCCAGTTCAGGAGCTGCTGGGCTGAACACGCCCAGCAACACCACCACACACAAAAAGGAGAGCTGAAAGCCCGCCCCAAACAGATCCCATGGTTGCCACAGCAGCAACAGCAGCGCCGCCCACTGCAACGCCCGCCAGCTTTGTGGCCAGCGACCACTGCCCAAGGCCAGCAGCAACACCACCGCCATCACCACCGCCCGTTGGGTCGAGACCCCCCAGCCCGCCAAAAAACCATAGGCCAAGACACCGGGCAGGCTCAACAGAGCGGCCCACGGTTTAAGATCCCAACGCGCCACCCAGCGTAAACGGCGGCTGAGCAACCAGCGCCATAACTGGAACAAGCCTGCCGCCACCAGCCCCACGTGCAACCCTGAAATGGCGACCAGGTGGTAGAGACCCGCCACCTGCCACTGCTCTTGTAAGGGCAACGCCATGGCGTCGCGCATGCCCACCAACAGGGCTTGTGCCACCGCGCCGGTGGCTCCGGGCAGAGTGGTGGCGATCCATTGGCTGACCTGCCAGCGAAAACGGTTCCAGGCATAACCTCCACCATCGGCCAGCGCCACCACCGGGTGGCTGCTATGGCCTGTCATCACCACCCCTTGCCGCCGCAGCCATAAACCGTAGTCAAAACCGCCGGGCACCCGCAGCCCCTGCGTGGTGCGGAGCTTGGCGTGCAGCCGCAGCCGTGTACCGGGTGTGACCGACGTGGTTTGGTGGTAGAGGGTAATCCACGCTTCGCCCGGCAACGCCTCTCCCTCTACCACCAGCTCGGTAAGCTGTAAACGGTTGGCAAGCCCCCGCTGGCTCCGTTGCGCCAGCAACCCCTCTACCACCACCCCCTGCTGCCACTGGGAAGGCACGCTGAGCGGGGCCGGATTACCCCGCCACTGCATATTAAAAAAACCGACCCCCAACCCTAATAAGAGAATCAAGCCATGGCGCCACGACTTAAAATGACCCCCCATCAACCCGAGCAGGGGCAGCACCAACAGCAGCCCCACCAGCTTGGCAGCACCCCCTTGGGCGCCAACAATGCCGCCAATCATAGCGAATAAAAACAACACCAAACCACGCCCCCGCCCACCCTGGGCCGCGACCTCGTAGAAAAGAGTGTTGCCTACTTTTTGAATAGCCCCTATCATTAGCTTGCTTGAGGGGGCATATTTTTACGGTTAATGTCGGGTCGTATGAAATGCAGATTTCTATGCCTGCCCACAAGTCCAGGAGTTGCGTTCATGAGTAAACATGCAAGACCCTTGATCAGAATCAACACCCTGATCTTCGTAGGCGGTTTTTTAATCATGCTCTGGACCCTCATCGGTATTTTAGAGATGGGTGGCATTATCTCCGACGATGCCGCTATGGGCCCTTTCCTGGCTGCTGCGATCATTATTTTACCCATCTTTATCATCTTGGGTTTGGTCTACTATATGGCCCACGTTAAAAAGTGTGAAGCGTGTGGCCGCATTCTTTGGTGGCGCTGCGGACCCGATGAGGATTGCCGAAATTAACCAATTATCTTTGTATTATTGCAAAGATATGACAATAAAATATCACTATTAGTAAAAAACCCTCAAACCGCCCCGGGATTCCACCCGGGGCGGTTTTTTTGTGGTCACATATATAACGTTTACAGCATATATTAATAAATAAATCATTCTATGGTGTTAGGTTAATTATCCTGAAACGACAAGCTCCCTTTCAGGTTAAGCGCCCCATTTTTTTCTGAAACCCCCCCCATACATGCTTGCAAGGACCTTTTGCGCCGCTACAATCGAAACATAATGGTAACATGCAGGTAGGAGAAAGCTGTTTCTTTCCTTTCGCAAAATTCAAGGAAGGAGAACCACCATCGTATCCTATACCAATAACGATCGGTGCCGTGGGGGGTGTTTGTCCTATTGCCAGCTTTAGGTGGAGAGAGAATCTTATGAGCGACGTTAAAGTCTACCCCGTTGATCCCAATGTTGCGGCCAACGCGCTGATCAACGAGGAACAGTACCAAGAAATGTATAAACGTTCCATCGACGACCCGGCGGCCTTTTGGGCTGAACAGGCCGAGGCGCGCATTGATTGGTTTAAAAAATGGGACAACGTTCTGGATTTTGATCTGCGTAAAGGTCATATCAAATGGTTTGAGGGGGCCAAACTCAACGTCTCCTACAACTGTATTGACCGCCACCTGGAAAAACGCGGGGATAAAGTGGCCATCCTCTGGGAAGGGGATAATCCCGCTGCCGACCGTAAAATCACCTACCGTGAACTCTCTGCGTTGGTCAATAAGTTTGCCAACGCTTTAAAAGCACGGGGCGTTAAAAAAGGGGATCGGGTTTGCATCTACATGCCCATGATTCCCGAAGCCGCTGTGGCCATGCTCGCTTGTACCCGCATTGGCGCGGTGCACTCCATCGTCTTTGGGGGTTTCTCTCCCGATGCACTGCGGGACCGCATTATTGATGCCGAGTGTCGCGTGGTGATCACCGCCGATGGCGGCATGCGTGGTTCTAAAAAGATCCCCCTGCGTAAAAATGTCGAGACCGCGCTGGCCCAGTGCCCCAACGTACACACCTGTTTTGTGGTGCAAGATACCCAATTAGAGATTGAGTGGACCGAAGGGCGCGATGTTTGGTATCACGAAGCCATTGCAGCCGCCAGTGCCGACTGCCCCCCCGAGGAGATGGATGCCGAAGATCCGCTGTTTGTGCTCTACACCTCGGGCTCCACCGGCAAGCCCAAGGGGGTTCTGCACACCACCGGTGGTTATCTGCTGTATGCCTCTATCACCCACCAATATATCTTCGATTATCATGAGGATGACATCTACTGGTGTACCGCAGACGTAGGCTGGGTAACGGGCCACACCTACATTGTTTATGGACCCTTAGCCAATGGGGCCACCACCTTGATGTTCGAAGGGGTGCCCACCTACCCGGACGCTTCCCGCTTTTGGCAGGTGGTGGATAAACATCAGGTGAGCATTTTCTACACCGCTCCCACCGCCATTCGCTCCATCATGAGCCAGGGGGACGCACTGGTTAAGGCCACCTCGCGTCAATCGCTGCGCATCCTTGGCAGCGTGGGTGAGCCCATCAACCCCGAGGCGTGGGAGTGGTACTACCATGTAGTGGGTGAAGGGCGCTGCCCCATTGTGGACACTTGGTGGCAGACCGAAACCGGGGGAATTTTGATTACCCCACTGCCTGGGGCAACCCCCTTAAAACCCGGTTCAGCAACCCGTCCCTTCTTTGGGGTCAACCCCAAAGTGCTCTCCAACGAGGGCAAAGAGATGGAGGGCCCCTGTGAAGGCATCCTGGTTTTGGATCATCCCTGGCCGGGCATGATGCGTACCGTGTATGGCGACCATGATCGTTTTATCAACACCTATTTTGCCAACTATCCCGGCTACTATTTCTGTGGGGATGGCTGCCGCCGTGATGAAGATGGCTACTATTGGATCACGGGGCGGGTGGATGATGTGATCAACGTCTCCGGCCACCGTTTGGGTACCGCTGAAGTAGAGAGCGCCTTGGTGCTGCACGATCAAGTTGCCGAAGCGGCGGTGGTGGGCATGCCCCATGAGATCAAGGGTCAGGGCATCTACGCCTATGTGACCCTTATGAGCGGGGTTGAGCCCTCTGACGCACTCAAAACCGAGTTGGTCAAGCTGGTCCGCAAGGAGATTGGCCCCATTGCCTCATTGGATGTGATCCAGTTTGCCCCCGGCCTGCCCAAGACCCGTTCCGGCAAGATCATGCGCCGCATTCTCCGCAAGATTGCTGCCCATGAAGTGGACACCCTAGGGGATACCTCAACCCTGGCCGATCCATCGGTGGTGCAAAACCTCATCGACAACATGCCCAAATAGATTTGGCGGGCTCGTGTCGGTTTGATCATCAGGGGGGGCACAAGGGCGCCCCCCTTTTTGTATCTGTGGTACAGCCTCTGCGTGCGGGCACCCCTCTGGCGACGGTGCACAACGCACCACCAACCTTAGAGCGATCATCGCTACGCCCCCTAATATTGGACGCAGCTTGCCCACTCATTCGCCAATCATTGCTATTTTTTACACGCTTGTTACCCTTTTTCTCTGTTTTTTCTGGCAAATGGTCAATGAAAAGCGTATAGAATGAGGTCAGTATTTTTTGACCCATCACCTTGTCAGGAGACTTACCATGGCCAAGAAGACCGCCACCCTGGCTCTGGCCGCCGCCATGTTGCTTGGTGGCTGCGCCACGTTGAGCCCCGAAGATCAAGCCAAGCTTGATAAAGCTATGGTCACTGCTGAGCGTGCATCCGTTGCCGCCAGTTCTGCCCAGATTGAAGCCAATGCCGCACGTGAAGAGGCTAAAAAGGCCAAAGAAGAGGCCGCCGCCGCTTGGAGTGCCGCCGAGAAAGCCAAGCTGGAAGCCTCCAAGGCTGGCACCTCTGCTGAAAAAAGCAAGCGCATGTTTGAGCACAACATGCACAAGTAAGTTTAGCCTAAGCGCTGACTTGCTGAACCCACAAAAAAACCCGCCAGCTTTGGCGGGTTTTTTTGTAAAGGGGTAAAGCGGCATGCCCCCCGCCCTCTCCTCTTCACCTCGCGGGCTTACCTAACCCTTATTTTGCGCCTTGCGCAGCATGCCCTCAAACATCAACAGCGACCACAGGGGCATGGAGAGATCCTGTTTTTTCTTGCGGTGCTGTTCCAGCATCCAGTGGATCCAGCGGGGATGAAACAGCCCTGACTCCGTGATCACCCGACTGCTCAAACGATCCTGCAAACGCTCTTGCAACGGCCCCCGCAACCAAGCCGCCAGGGGTGGGATAAAACCCTGTTTTGAGCGGTAGACGGCGGTCGCAGGCACCTGTTGCGCGGCCAGTTTTTTTAACAGATATTTGCCCTGCCCCCCCTGCATCTTGAGGCACCAAGGCAGACGCCCCGCCCACTCTACCAAGCGATGATCCAGCAACGGCACCCGCACCTCCAGCCCCACCGCCATGCTGGCACGGTCCACCTTGGTCAACACCCGCCCTGCCAGAAAGGTCTTAAAATCGAGATAGAGCATGCGATCATGAAAGGCTACCTGCTCGGGCAACCGCGCATTCAAGCGGTAAAAATGCTCTATGGGATGATAATCCAGCAACATTAAATCGGGGGCCAACAAGCCCTGCCCCATGGCCGGATCCATCATGGAGGCCCCCCGAAACAGCCCCTCAAGGGGCCCCTCACCCAAGGCTTGCAGGGTGCTCTTGGCCCGCAACCAGCGCGGGGCGTTATCCAGCTTGGGATAGAGCATGCCCATGGGCCCAAACAGGCCACGACGCAGCCAACTGGGTACCCGTTGCCGCACCTGCTGTTCGGCCATAAACAGGCGATAGCGGCTGTAACCTGCACACAACTCATCCCCACCATCCCCAGAGAGCACCACCTTCATACGACTGGCCGCCGCCTCGCAGAGCAAAAAAGTGGGCCACGCCGAACTGTCTGCAAAGGGTTCATCATAGAGACCCGGCAGACGCTCCAAACGCTCAAAATCCAGGGGATCCACCGTCAACAGCTGCTGCTGTACCCCCAGATGTTGGGCGACCGCACGGGCATGTGGCGCTTCATCCTCACGGCTACCGGTAAAGGCCACCGTCAACGCCTGGAGCGGGGTTTGACTCTGCTTGGCCAGCAGCGCGGTGATTAAGGAGGAGTCCACACCACCGGAGAGGAAGGCCCCCAATGGCACATCCGCTAGGGTGTGACTCTGCACCGTCTGCCCCAGCAGCTCTTGTAACTGCTGGAGTGCGGCGGCCTCTGTCAAGGGTTGGGCGGCAAAGCTTAAATCCCAATAACAGCGCAGACGCCAATCCCCAGAGCCCAGGGTAAAGCGGGCGCAGTAGCCCGGCTCCAATTTTTTTACCTGACGGTAGATGCTGTGGGGGTCGGGAATATAGCCATAGGCGAAATAGTCCATCACCCCCTTAGGATCCAAACTCCGCGACAAACCAGGATGGGCGGTCAGCGCCTTTAATTCAGAACCCACCAGCAGCCAACCATCCTCACTAAACCCATAGTAGAGGGGTTTAATACCCAAGCGATCCCGAGCCACAAACAGCACCCCTTGGCAGCGGTCCCACAGGGCGAAGGCAAACATCCCCTGCAACGCCTCCACACACTGCTCCCCCCACTGCTCCCAGGCATGCACAATCACCTCGGTATCGCTGCGGCTGTGGAATTGGTGCCCTAGGCCCTGCAAACGCTGCATAAGATCTGGGAAATTATAGATCTCCCCATTAAACACCACCGCCACCGAACGATCTTCATTCCAGAGTGGCTGCGCCCCCCCGGCCAGATCAATGATAGAGAGACGCCGGTGCCCCAACCCCACCCCCGGCTCACGATGCATGCCCTCACCATCGGGGCCACGGTGGGCCAAAGCGCGGGTCATCGCGGTCAGCTGTTCCGCCTCGGGTAGGCGCTGGCCGGTCAGGTCAAGGATTGCGCTGAGTCCACACATCGGGCCCCCATCGTCTGGCACTTTTACGGCTGAGATGTTTCAGCAATAGCCCCACAGGCATACGCAACCAGTGGGCTCGGATATACATAAAAAATCGTGCGGGCAGATCCAGCCCATCCTCTCGCCCCACCGGGCGCAAACGTGGGGTAAACAGGCGTGTCATCAAGCCATTCATAAACCAACGCAGTGGGGCACGGGGTGCATGGGCCGCGCTGGCCTGCAACACCGGCGCGGGGATGGCGCTACCCAACCGATGATGGCACTGATAGAGCGCGTAATAGAGGGGCCGCGTCACCTTGAGCTGCTGAGCACGGGGCACCAAGCTTTCCCAAAACGATGGCTGGGCAAAGGCTTGTAGCAGGAGATGAATATCCATCAAACCCCGCAAGCCATGGTGCAGATCCTCTTGAAACAGATGGACAATCGCATGTAACACCATATCGGTAGGGGCCAACACCAACAGCCCCTGATATTGCCCCTCTACCGGAGCTTGCAGGGGCTCGGCGGCCTGCCACAGCGCCTGCACATCCGGCTTTAAACGGCTGGTGAGGGGCACAATGGTGTGGTGAATATCCAGCTCGACCTGCCGCTTGCTGTGGATCAACGGGGGCAGTTCATGCATCCATTGCCGGTAGTAGTGCTGATCATAGGCATCCAGCTTAACCGCCTCCCAGCCCTGCTCCAAGAGCGCCTGCTCCACCTGCGCCAGATCCTCGCGCCGCAGCATAATATCCACATCCGCCACCAAGCGGCCCCGGGCATTGGGCAGCGCCAGGATGGCATACGCGGCCCCCTTGAGCAGTAGAATGGGGCACGCCAGGTGCCGCACTGCCCGACGGATGCGATTAACCTCCCACAGCAGCATACGGCGGCGATCCTGGGCGTAGACCATGGCGGGCAGAAACACCCCTTGTAAATCCTCAGGCATATTCTGCCAGTGGGGGCTGGCTTGCAAACGGGCCCCCACATGGGCCAGCAACCCCTCTACCCGCAACATGCGCAACAGCGGCTCCTGCTCAGCAGGGGGCAAGCTGAGCAGATAACGGGGCTCACGCAACACCGCAAGCAGAGCATCACCCCAGCTCATGCGATCCCCTCATCGGCCATTTGCGTAAGCACCTGCACCGCCTCCGATAGCTGACTATAGGGCATCTCAAAGGCGGTGCAGCTTTGGCAAAGCTGTGCCACCGTGGTAAAAGCCGCCTCGCCCAGGGTCTCATAGTTAAAGGCCCCTCCCGCCAAACGGGGAAAGAGCTGTTCCGGAGTAAGGGGATAGAGTTGCAGCGGGACACCCGCCTGATAACGGGGAAAGACAATCCAACGCGCCACCGCCCCCTCATCCATGCGCTGCACCGCCTCGCGGGCAGGATAAAGATGGCACACCGTGCCTTTACGGGTTTTGGGAAACAGCGGACCCAGCGGCGCTTGGGGGGCCCAGGCACGGATCACCTCAATGGCCTCATTTTTTAAGGCGATAGCCTTGGGCATCGGTTTCGCTAGCCCCTGGCCCGGCTCAAACAGGCCAAATTCATCGGAAAAGAGCCGCCATCCGCGCAGACTTAGGGCGGCGGTTAGGGTGCTTTTGCCATATCCGGGAAAGCCCGGCAAGATCAGCGCCCGCCCGTGCCGCTCCACCACCCCCGCATGCAGCAGCAGCTTATGGGCGTGACGGGTGGTAAATAAAAAATTGAGTCCCCACTCCAGATGGGGCGGCGCATGATCCAGCGGAAAGGGCAAAAATGGCGTGGGACCATCCACCCACAAACGCACCTGGGGCCTGAACCAGCGGCGTAAGCCCGGCTCCCGCAGCAGCGCCGCGTGACAGCCCGTCACCCCCTGCCCGGCCTCCATCACCGGTGCATCGGCATAGAGCGTCTGCAACCACACCCCAATCGCCGCCACATCGCTGTGCAAATGGTAGAGGGCTGGCCCCAGCCGCCAACGCAAACCTTCCTGCGCCAGCCGCCGCACCACCTCGGCGTGGGGTAAATCCGCCAGCCTCAGCATGGCAATGGGGCAATAATGCCCAGATTATCCAGCTCCCATAATAGCCGGAGCAAACCGCTCTGCACCACCTGGGCTTCGGCCTCCTCTCGCGCTTCATCCAGCCCCAGACAGGCCATAAGCGCCGTCATGGTCATGGGCTGCTGCACGAGGGCTTGTACGGTTTCGTAGGCACTCTCTTGTAAAAAATGGGTAGCCCCGTTGAGCGGGTTATACAGGGCGTATTGCTGCCCCACACGGCACCACCTAGGCGGGGAGCCCAAAGGCACATACCACACCCTCTCCGCCGCCCAGGGTGCAAAACCCTGGAGCGTAACCGGCAAGGGAGGGGAGAGACGATCAGCCATAAAGATTAGGTAGCAAGCGAGGACCAGCAGGAGGATTTGACCAGATAGTGGGCACCATCATTACCCCAACCCGTCGCATCGCCGGTGGCGGTATTGTTGACCGTGCCGGTGCCATCCACAAACACCAAACAGTCATCGGTGGCAATATTGGTACCGCCGGTCATAAAGCTGGTATCACCAGAAAATTCACTGCGATCCTTAACAATATAACCGCTCCAGGTATTATCGTTCACGGCGGTATCGTTGGTGGCATCGCTGGTACAGCGATTGCCCCCAAAAGCGTTACCCCCAAAGTTGAGGGTCTGCTTGGGGTCCCCCTCCATAAAACACTCCGGGGAGTTACTGCCCCCCGCCAAAGCGGCACCGGGACGCAGTGTCACCACCATGGGGGCGCACAGCGCCAGACCCTTAATCAGTTTGCGCCGCCGCGCCCGCTGCTGTTCCTCTGACGTAACCGTCGCTTGCGTGCTCTCATCAGATAGATTTTGCTCAGACATTTCGATACCCTCGCCCACCCTGACAGGCGCTCTAACCACCATCCATCACGATCCCCCAGCCGCTGCTGATCGGTTGGGGGCACTGGAGCCAGTCTAACCGCTCTTGCACAAAGCCGCTATGGTAAACTGCCCCCACACCTATTGGAACAGCCCTTCATAGGCGGCCACGGTGCGCGCCCAGCCAAATTGAGCCTCGGCCCTAGCCCGGCCTTGTGCGCCTTGCGCCCGACGCCACGCTTTGGCCGACACCACCCCATAGGGTTGCAAAGCCTCGGCCAAAGCGGGGGCATCTCCCGGCGGTAACAGGGCACCCTGTTGCCCTGCTTGCAGCAGCGCCGGCACCCCACCTACGGCAGTGGCAACCACTGGCACGCCACACGCCATCGCCTCCAACACCGTTAAGGGGGTTCCTTCGGCCAGGGAGGGCAATACCAACAGATCGGCGGCCGCCATCAGCGGGGCCACATCAAACTGAGTGCCCAAAAACCGCACCACCGTTGCCAACCCGCTGGCCGACACCTGCTGTTCCAATGCCCCACGTTGGGGGCCATCCCCCACCAGCACCAAGCGCAACCCCCCCAAACGCCCCTGCTGCTGGAGCAGTGCCAGCGCCGTTAGCAGATTGGCCTGATCCTTCACCGGCCATAACCGCCCCACACACAGGGCGATCACCTGCTCATCGGCAAAACCGCTCTTGGCCAACAACTGGGCACGATCCGCCCGCGCCGGGTGAAACCGCTCCAGATCCACCCCATTGGCGATGGTTACAATCTTGGCGGGTTGAATCTTCAGTGGCCCAGCCAACCAGTCGTGTAGCTCCCCACTCACGGCGACCCAGTGGTGAATCAGGGGATTCAGCAACCGTCTTAACCATCGATATTTGCGGTTGCTGCCGTCCAGATCATAACTATCCCGGCCATGTTCGGCATGGATGCGCCGAGGCACCCCCGCCAAAAAGGCGGGCAACTGCCCCTCGATGGTGGCCAGGTTGCAACTATGCAGCAGGTCTGGCCGCAGTTGACGCAGCAGCCGATAGAGCCGCCACCAAACCGCCAGATCCTTGCCCGGCTGTTTATGCAGCGCGTAAAACGCTACCCCATACCCCTGCAAGCGCTGTTGCAGCACCCCCACCTCGGTCAACGCCACCAGCGAGTGCCGATAACGCTCTGCTGGCAGCC
Organism: Magnetococcus marinus MC-1; assembly: GCF_000014865.1. NCBI lineage: Bacteria > Pseudomonadati > Pseudomonadota > Magnetococcia > Magnetococcales > Magnetococcaceae > Magnetococcus > Magnetococcus marinus. The sequence continues at coordinate 714,693 of NC_008576.1, read as the reverse complement.
GCTGCATCAGCTCCACCAACACCGACTCTAGCCCCCCCACATCAAAGCGGTAGACCAAGTGACAGAGGTGACGCCGCCTCACAAGAGCTGCTCTAACGTGGTAAGCAGTGGCGCAATATTGGCCGGCCAATGGTAGTGGCTCTCCACGCAGCGCCGCCCCGCCGCACCGCTCTGCGCCGCCAACTCGGGCTCGGCCAGCAGGGCTAACCCATGGGCCACCATCGTCGCCGTCTCCGCCGCCACCCAACGGCCCACCCCAGCACAGCTCGCCAACCCCTCCATCGCCTGGGGCGTGGCCAATACCGCCTTGCCCATGGCCATGGCCTCCAGCACCTTATTTTGGGTGCCCCGCGCCGTCAACAAGGGTGCTATGGCAAAAGCAGCATGAGCCACATAGGGCCGCACATCCGCAACCCGTCCCGTCACCATAACGCCGGGTAGTGCCGCCAGCTGTTTCACCTCATCCGTGGGCTTGGCCCCCACAATCGCCAACTGAAGATCCCCATGGTGGGCGCGGAGTGCGGGCAGAACCCGCTTACTAAACCATACGACCGCCTGAATATTGGGCCAATAGTCCATCATGCCCGTAAAGACCAAGACAGGAGCACCACGGTAAGGGTTGGGAAAAGCCAGCTGGGGATTAAATTTCTCCAGGTCCACCCCATTATCATAATGGTGCACCATCCCACGACGCGCAGGATGCAGGCTGCGAAAGTGCTCGGCCTCCTGCGCATTGACAAAATAGGCAGCCTCTACCCGGTCGGCGATGGCCTTCTCCTGCCACTCCAGCAGTGTGCCTTCCCGCTGATACAACCAGCGCATCACCCCCCGCTGTTGCTGGGCATATTGACGCCACTTATCCGAATCCACATCCACAAAATCCATGATAATAGGCTGGTTATGATGGGCCACATATTGCGCCATGGGCGACGAATAACAGACCGTGGCATCCACCAACCCAGCGGCAAACCGCGCCTCTACCCAGCGCCGCATACGGCGGCTGCGGTAGTAGGGCATGCTCAACGCCTCGCCCTTGAGCAGCCCCCGTAATGAGGCGGGCTTGGCCCGCTTGGGGTCCAAGGGCACCAGATGACACGGACCCTCCACCAACGCCGCCAATTCTTGGGCATATTGGAGATCATGGGGGTCATCCACAAAGGCACCCACCGCGACCCGATGCCGCGCCGCCAGCTCCAACAGCAGATGGTAGGCACGCACCTTATCCCCTTTGTTGGGGGGATACGGAATGCGATGGACCAAAAACAGAATATTCGCCATACCACCCTATCCCAAATTTCTCGCCAACAGCGGACCCAAACCATTGGCAACCGCTAAGGGGAGTCGCCGCCACAGGGCGATAAAACGCTGATATTTTGGGTTGAGGGGATTTAGATCCGGCAATTCCCGGCGCTCATACAGGTAATAACCATAGTGCAGGGGTTGCGGGCTAAAACCATAAAAGCGTTTAAAATCGTAAGCCCCAGTGCCCCGTTTGCTGCGGCCAAAATCAAACCATCGGCACCCCTGCGCGGCAGCGCGATTCATCAGATCATAATACATGTAGGGATAGGCCCCCACCTGCCGCCCATGGGGCAGAGCCCCCCCATAATAGGGCAACACCTGATCGCGAAAATAGAAACTCAACACCCCGCTTACCGCCACCCCGTGCTGCTCCACCACCGCTACTTCGCAGCGCTCGGCAAAGATCTGTTTAAGGGTTTGAAAATGGGCGCGCGCAAAGACCGGCGTGCCCAGATTGCGCAGACTCTCCGCATAAATACGGTAACAGGGATCGGGATTTTGCAACAGGCGGGTCACCAAACCCGCCTGTATGCCCCGCCGCACCTCGGCCCGTTGTTTCCGGGGGATCTCCCGCAAATTGGCCGCAGGCTCTGCCACAATGGGTTTGCGAAAGGTGGCATACAGCGGTTTGTTGATCCACCCATCATCCAGCGGTGTCACACTGCGCAACTCCAAATGGGCCACATTGAGCCGGGCTGTCAGCCAGCGGGCCTCATCCAACAGCGCCTCTTGCACCTGAAGATCCTGCGCCACCACCCCGCCATAGACACAAAAGGGGGTCGAGATCAAGGCATCCCCGAACAGGCGGCTCCGCACCCGCGCCAGGGGTAATACCCCCACCACCTGCCCATCACGTTGCCCATAAAGATAGTAGGTTGGGTGTTTATAGAGCCCGCTTAACAGCCTTTGCCAGCCTGCTAGATGAAAAAAACTCCCACCAGCCGCCGCTTCCACAAACCGGTCCCAAGCTTGGGCCTGCTGGGGTTCATCCTCTCGCAGCCAGTAGAGCTGCAACCCCCTAGCCATGGGCAATCTCCTGGGCAAAGACCCGATCCATACGGTCCCAGCTAAAATCCTGCAACAGTGCTTTAAGCCGGGGTTCGGTGCGATGCAGATTAAGATAGTGTCGAAAGCGCGATCTCCACCCCACCCCGGCCACCCGCGGCTGCTGGGGGTCCACCTCCCAGGGGTGGCAATAAAAGACCACCGACTGCTGGTCATGCCCGTTCACCCGCTGCAACGCCCAGCGGCTTACCCCATAGGGCAGCAACCGAAACCAGCCCCCACCCCCACACGGAAAACGCCGCCCCCCCCACACCACCGTCGCGGGAGGAATCTCCACCACCCCTTGCGGATGGGGTTTATGGGCAAAACGGGGTGCCTCGGGCATGCCATACAGATCGTGGGCGATGGGATAGATGCTGGAGCTATAGTGATGCCCCGTCTCTTTAAGAATGGGCAGTGCCCACAGGGTTTGCGCGTGAATGGAGTAGGTGGACGCCCGGTACCCCACCACCGGCACCCCCCCCACATCTTCGAGCAGATGTTTGGTGCGCAGCACATCCTGGCGAAAATGGGCGGCATCTTGCCGATCCACCCGCACATGGCTGTAGCCATGGCTGGCCAGCTCATGCCCCTGAGCCACGATGCGCCGCACCAGTTGGGGAAAGCGCTCCGCTACCCAGCCCAGGGTAAAAAAGGTCCCCTGCACCCCCGCCTCATCCAGCAGCCCCAACAGGCGTTCGGTATTGGCCTCCACCCGTGGCGTAAAGCTTGACCATTGCTCGGGACCAATCCAGGGTTCAAAACCACACACCTGAAAGTAGTCCTCCACATCCACACTAAAGGCGTTACTGTGTGGTGACATGGGGAGGCTCCTTACCCTTGGCGGTGGTACCACTGCTGTAACTGTTGGGCGATGCGCGGCGCGGCCTGACCATCCCACAGCTCGGGGATGCGTCCCGCTTTTCCCCCATTCTGCATAATCTGAGCAAAGGTGGTGCGCAGTTTATCCCCATCCCGCCCCACCAAGGTATTGGTGCCGTGGCTAACGGTAATGGGCCGCTCGGTGTTCTCCCGCAGCGTCATGCAGGGAATACCCAGCGCGGTGGTCTCCTCTTGAATACCACCGGAATCGGTCAATACCACGCGTGCCCGCGACATTAAACCCAGCATCTCCAAATAGCCCACCGGCGGCAGCGTCACCAACTGCGGGGCACTCTCCAACAGCCCTTGCAAGCCCGCCGCCTGCACCCGCGCCAAAGTGCGGGGATGCACCGGAAAGAGTAAAGGCAGCTCGTGACTGATGGCACACACGGCCTGGAGCAGCTCGGCCAATACCTGTGGATCATCCACATTGGCTGGCCGGTGCAGAGTGAGCAGACCATACCCCCCCGCCGCCAACGAGACCCCCTCAGGCAGACTAAAACGCTGCGCCAACGCCTCCACCGTGGCCGCCTGCGGCAGCAAACGGCGCAGGGTGTCGATCATCACATTGCCGACAAAGTGAATCTTATCCGCCGCAATTCCTTCACGCTTTAGATTGGCCTCGGCCTGACGCTCGGTGGTAAACAGAAAATCGGCGATTTGATCGGTCAGAATGCGGTTGATCTCTTCGGGCATGCTGCGGTCCTGACTGCGCAAACCCGCCTCTACGTGAATGACGGGAATCCCCTTTTTCACCGCCACCAAGGCGGTGGCAATGGTGGAGTTGACATCCCCCACCACCAATACCGCAGCGGCCCCATAGTGGTCCAACACCGGCTCAAAACGCTGCATCACCAAACCGGTCTGCACCGCGTGGGAGCCTGAACCTACCCCTAGATCCACCTGGGGTTCGGGAATGCTCAACTGCTCAAAAAAGGCCTGCTTCATGGCCGCATCATAGTGCTGCCCAGTATGCACCAACAGGGTGGGCACGGGCTGCGCACCCGCCCCCAAGGCGGGCAACACGGCGGCCATCTTCATAAAGTTGGGACGCGCCCCCACCACACAGACAATTGGCTTATCCTCTCCCACGGCGTCACTCCCCGTATGCCCCGCCTAGGGCGTTATGCCCATCCCATTCAACCTCTAGCAGGAGGGATCACCCACCCAGCAAACGTTGGAAAAAGCCCTTTTTCTTTTTGGTCTCGCTGCCATAGCCGCCGTAACCGCCATAGCCACCGTAACCGCCATAGCCACCGTAACCGCCATAGCCACCGTAACCGCCATAGCCACCGTAGCCGCCGTAGCCGCCGCCACTGCGCATTCTGGCCTTGTTCAGCACAAGACCAACGATCTCCATATTATCCAGATAATTAAGCGCATCTTTTACCGCATAGCGGGGGGTATTGTCCGCTTCGACCACCATCACAATCTGGCCCATATTGCGGGCCAATTCCCGCGCCTCGGTGGTGACCAACAGGGGGGGCGAATCAAATACAATAATACGGTTGGGATCTTTTGCCAGCTCCAACAACAGCAAGCGCATGTTCTCGCTGGCCAGCAGTTCGGTGGCATGATGGTGGCGCCGCCCCGAAGGCAACAACATTAACTTGGGCACATTGGTGCGGATTAAAATTTGGTGATAATCTTCGACGTTGCCCAAGAGATGGTCGATCAAACCCTCTTTGGATTTAAAACCCAGAATACGGCTCACCGAGGGTTTGGCCACATCCCCATCCACCAACAGCACCGTTTTGTCCATTTCGGCGGCCAAGCTCATCGCCAGATTGATGGCCGTAAAGGTCTTACCCTCCTTAGGGAAGGCGCTGGTCACCATAATCATGTTGTTATTACGCTTGGTGTGCGCATCTATCCCTTGCTGCGCGTTGAGCAGTAGGGGGCGTTTGACCACGCGGAACTCCTCGGCGCGAAAGCTGCGACCAACATCCGGGGTCAAGATACCCCTGACCTTGAGCTTTTCAAAGTCCAATACAACCTTTTTGCGTACCCGATCATCAAACGTCATGTTACCCTCGACCACCTTGTAAACCCGCCCGCTGCAACCCTTAAATCCAGCTACCCTGCCATCGAACAGCCTCCTGACCGGCTATCATCTGGCGATATACATGGTGATGGCAAAGATCACCAGTAGCGAGATCATCAACAACATAAACAGGGTCCGCGCCCCCAAACCCACCACTGCGGTCTCATCGGCCATAGAGACCGTGCCCAACACCGGCAGCCCAAGATCTTTCTTTAATGCCGATGGGCTATCATAAACGGGTCGCATAATCGACATAAACAGCGACATGGTCATACCGGCCCCTAAACCCGCCAGCAGGGTAACCACCAAAAACAACGGACGATTGGGCCCCTCTGGCGCAAAAGGCAGACGCGGCTTCTGCAACACTTTGATGTGTACCCGCTTGCTTAAACCTTCAGCCACATCCCCCGAAAACTCCGCCTCACCCTGGGTCGTCAAAATACTGTTCAGCTTACTCAGGGCGGTATCCCGATTTTGCTTGAGACGCAGATACTCCGCCTCCTTGGCGGGTACCGTGGCCTCCCGCCGCCGTAAATCGGCCAGCTGCGCATTATACTCCTGCAACCGCCCCTGGGCTGAGGCAAGATCCACCTCTACCTTGCGCAGATCCAATAAAATCTGCTGTGCAACAGGATCCTTTTCATCGTTAAATGCCTGCTGGGGCATCTCACTCAGACTTTTCAGCCGGGCCATCTCTTCTTCTTTGCGCCGTTGCAGTTCCAAAATCTGATTGCGCAAGGAGCGAATTTCTGGGTGAGCTTCATCATAGAGATAGCGCTTTTCCCCCCCCACCACATAGTGGGTTTCCAGCATCTCCAGAATGCGCTCTTCCAACTGCTCCAGGTTGCGATCAATCTCTTCATTGAGCGGTGCAACCACGGCACGGGGCGCCTGTAGCGGGGTCGAGGCCAAGGTCGCACGCTGGCGTTGGGCCAACTGCTCCGCCAGGGCGTCCCGCTCTTTACTCAAGGCACTCAGTTTGAGCCGTTCATCTTCTGCACGCTGTTTAAAGTCAGCCAAGCGGGCATAATAACCCTGGCCTTGATCGGGGCGAATCAAGGGGTTACTACGTTTAAACTCTTGCCACGCCAAGTCGCTTTTGGCAAATTTATCCTCAAATTTTTGCACCTGCTCCGATAAAAAGCGCTGTGCTTTTTCCTGACGCCGGTTTTTGACCCCCTCCACCGAGTGCTCCATCAAGATGGTCAAAAAGCCTTCCACCACCTGTTTTGCCACCTCAGGGTCAGAGTGGTGATGGGTCAGAGTGTAGACCGACTGGGTGCTACTGCTGCGGGAGGTAATGGTCAGTTGCTGACCCAGTTTGGCGATGGTCTCTTCCAAGCTGCGCTCATCACGCACCTCTTCACGCAGTTTGGTCGAGAGCACCACCCGCTCACGATTTTTTTGGTTGAGCAGGTTATGCACAATGCGCTGCGCCTCACTGGTGACATCAAAGCGCATTTTTGCCACACCCGTTAGATACTCGTTCAGGTCGCCTTGGGGGTTTTCAATAGAGACCTTGGTGAAGGCTTTGTACTGATCCTCCATCATAAAGGTGCCTGTCCAACCCAAGATACACACCGTCCACGACACCAACACAATATGCCAGCGATACCGCCACATACCGTGCAGTTGTACCAAGAGCTGATACTGTAAATTGCGCAGGCTGTACTCTTGCATGAATCGTCCGAACAGCAAATTAGAGATTAAAGAGAGCGCGCAAAGCCGCCACCCATGCAGACCCCATACGCCCCTTAGGCGACAGCGCCCCAGCTATCGTGGGTTTACAGACACCGTAAGGGGCCACACCCACAGCAACCCGCCCATGACCCTGTGCAGAGACCAGGATTGCAGCCATCGGTCTTGCAAATTACAGGCCCAATCGAGCTTTGACCCCAAGAACCAAGCGGGTTATCTTAACCCTGCCATCCCCCCAAGTACAGGTAGAAGCATGGCACCCCCCCTTTTTGCTCCCCACCCCCCGCACCGAACACCCCACCCTGCGGCGCGCCCCAGTTCGGCACCCTATTGCGGCTTGCGCCCAATAAAATAGGCCCCAGAGTGGACCACATAAGCCTGCCCATAAGTGGCAATCCAGCGATCCAGATATTTGATCCAAAACAGCAGCCAACTCCACACATCCACCCAAAGGCCATAGAGCACTTTGCGGTTAAAAGAGCATAAAATAGCCAAAAAATGGATCAACACATGCACCATTGTCGAGGCAGGACCCCGGTTAAAACCTGACTCCAAACACTCAAAAGCCCCGCACAATTTGCCCAAGCCATGGTGAGAAAAGCGGTAAAAATCGTCAGGATCACCATGAAAGGGAAACACAAAAGGAGTATTCACATAGAGCATACCACCGGGCTTGAGCACCCGATAGATCTCCGCCACCACCTGCCAAGGGGCCTGCATATGCTCTAAGGCGCTCACCGCAATCACCAGATCCACCGAGGCCTCCCCCAGCTGGCTTAGATCGTGGGCATCGGCCACCATATCCACCCCGGGGCCGGGCATAATATCCAAACAGATTAAGCGACTCTCCGCAGGGGGTTGACCAAACGCATAACAGCCCCGTGCATCCTTGCCGCCAATATCCAAAATCACCCCACCCGCCCCTACATGATCATAGGGGTTGAGTGAAAAATCCCGGTAGTGGTAGTTACTGGATGGCGGTCTAGGTAGCGCGTGGTAAAACTTTTTCAGCCACGCCAGCAGGGCTTGGGACATGCTGCTCTCCTCAAAACAGACGCAAATACCCCATGGGTTACAAAGCGCTGAACAGGGTCAAACATCTTTGCGTGGGGCATCGGCCCCCTTGCCAAACAACACCACCTCAACAGAGTGGATTAACACCAGCAAATCAAAAAAGAGGGTGTGATTTTTAATGTAGTAAAGATCATATTTCAGCTTTTCCACCGCATCCTCGACCGAGGCACCATACCCATATTTTATCTGCGCCCAACCCGTAATACCCGGTTTAACCCGATGCCGCTCACTGTAGTAAGGGATCTGCTGTTGCAACAGCTCCACAAACTCGGGGCGTTCTGGGCGTGGCCCCACCAGACTCATTTCACCCCTGAGCACATTAATAAATTGGGGCAGCTCATCAATGCGGGTATTGCGGATCACCCGCCCCACACGGGTTACACGATTATCATTTTTTTGCGCCCACACCGGACCATCCTTCTCGGCATCGGCCCGCATGCTGCGAAATTTGATCACGTGGAAAATTTTACCCCCATAACCGACCCGAGCTTGCCGATAGAAAACCGGCTCCTTGCCCCGCCCCTCTATAACAATGAGCAGTGCCGTCACCAGCATGATCGGCCACAGGGTGAACAGCAACAGCAGGCTAATCAAAATATCAAAACTCTTCTTCATCACCTCTTGCACCAAATTGGAGGCAATGCCGTCGGAGTGGGCAATCCACCATTCGGTACCCAACGCCTCCATCAAGATTAACCGCTCTTCCCGTTCAAAAAATTGCGGCAAATCCAATACCAAAATGCGGTTGCTCTTACAATCAAGCAACTGCTGCATCTCCTCCATGCTAACCCCATGGTCTGCCGCCACCACCACTTCGGAAATATGGTGTTCCTGGCACCAAACCAACAGGCGCTCATCACTATAGATCAAATGGTTAGCAACCACATTTGGGCTATTATGAGGGCTCCAAAAACCGACGATCACACGATCACCAGGGTCTTGATCGATCATGCGCTCCACCATGCCCGCCTTTTGACCACTACCATAGATCAAAATGCGCCGCTGTAATGCACTGGGTTCAATAATAAATTGGTAAAAAGCCACGCGAATGAGCAGCACCAACCCCAGTGCAATAAACCAAGCGTAGATAAAGGCCCCCCGGCCAATAAACAGATCAGGCAGTGCATAAAAGAGCACCGAGGTTGCCACCAAGCCGATAATAAAGCTCAAACCAATACTAAGCGCCTCTTCGGTCATGCCCTGCCGCATCAAGCGCTGATAGCGCCCGGTGGCGGTCATGCTAATCAACATCACCGCAGCAAAAAAGAGCGCCCTAGGCAACAGCTCCGCACGGTGGACCTCATCCAACTCGGCCGCCCAAAAAAAACGCAGCTCCACACCAAAGTAGACCGATGCCAAAAAGGCGCTCGTCTCACACAGCACCAGCAGTAACGACCAGCGGGAGATGTAGTGTTTAAAGATGCGTATCATAACGATCCCGTACCGCTCGCCCGGCAAACCCGCCGTGGCACGTCTCTTAAAAAAAATGGTCGCTGCCCAAGCTCCCACCTATGCCCTAATAACTGGGCCGAGTGGTCGGGCCTCAAGGCGCTGTACCGTTACCTAAAATCACCTCAAACGCCCCTTGTTTTGGCGGCACCAGAACATCCCTACCCAAGTCAACTACTGGCCCGCAGAGCGACCAAAAATGGAATAGTCCGTCTTACGTGACCAAGTTGTCATTCCATAGGTCGGTTCTTGCCAAGCTGTGGCAGAGGGGACCACTTTTTTATCACTGTGTTTGAGTACAATATGGTGCAACATCACCAAAATGGAGATTAGGTGATAGGGCAGGTCAAAATAGGCCAAGCCTAAAAACACCCCCGCTACATAGTACCCCAACAACGATATTTGCAACATAGTCGCAAGGGTAACCGCCCAATCCAACTCGGGCTTGCCACGAGCTAAATGTTTGACCTTAAAGCCTAGTAGCACCGCAAACAGATGCATTCCAATAAACAGGGCAAAACCAAAAAAACCGTGCTCTGCCATGACCTCAAAATAGATACTATGGGCATCGTGCCGCTCAAAGGGCACCGGTGCGTAGGTTTGAAAGCGCTCCGCAGTAAAGGTATTAAAGCCCCCACCGACAAAGGGACGATCCTTCGCCAACTCCCAGGCCAACACCCAAGAGTTGAGACGTCCCATCATAGAGGCATCCTCGCGCAACTCATAAGCCGTGCTGATCGCAAAAAAATCATCCATCCGCTCCTGCCAATGCTTGGGCATGGAGGTATAAGAGAGGGCCACCAACACCACCCCCAGCAAAAAGACAATCATGCCCCGTCGGCTACGGCCAAACAACACGCCCAAGACCACCACCAAGCCCAACATCCCTCCACGGGAGTAGCTGCCCACCACGGTAATGACCGAAAAAATAATTAATACGAGCGCCAGCTGCTTTTGCCATAATCGTTTGGCAAACTGTCTAATATAAAAAGTCAGCGGCAGCCCCATTAACACGGCCAACGCCAAGGCATTATTGTCGGTAATAAAGCTACGGGCCGGACCATACACCCGGAAATTCCCCCCCGAGGTCAGGGTAAACAGTCCACCCTTCATGACCCACACCCCAATGGAGAGCACAATCACCCAGATCAGCCAATCCATCCATTTTCGGTCTTTAATCAAAAAGAAGGTAATCAACACCATCAACTGAATTTTTAGAAAACGGTCAAACTCCGAAAAAGCCCGGTCAGGATCAAAGGAGTTGAAAGAAGTGACCACCGTCCATAAACAGAAGAACATCCAAAAGATGGTGGTACCATGGATGGGGATGCGAAACTTGACCTCTTTATTAAAAAACACACCAGCCAGAGTGACAAACGCGACTAAAAAGTTGAACCGAAAATCATAGGCATAGCTCCAAGTGAGCCGGTGGGGGTTCATATAGCTGAGCAACGCCCACATCAACAACCCATAGCTGGGCCGCATAAAGGCATACGGTAGCGAACCGACAATAAACAGTGTAAGGATCAGATCACGCATGGACTGGATAAAACCTCAACCGCGCTTCATATCGACACTACTCTTCAAGCCCAAACAAGAGCAGAACTTCCTAGCTAATATATTGTACTTCTTATGTTTTATCCACAACACCTAGACAAAACATTGGGCAAGAAAAAACGCAACCCGCGCATCGCCACCCCCTCGCGCCCGCATCGCTCACCGCACCGACCATAACAGAAGCACGCCGGATTCTCCCCCCTTTTTCATACCACCCCCGGCTAAACCAGGGCGAAGAGCCATCTTCAGATTCCAGCATCCGCTTCTGCGGACCTATTTACTCACCTCACGCCCCAGCGCCATCCCATAAGCCGCCGCATAAGCTTGGGCACTGCGCAGCCAGGTCCGCTGGGTGGTGACAAAATCCCGCCCGGCATCAATCAACCCCTGCCGCGCCGTCCCCTGAGGCAGCTGTTGTAGCACCGTCACCAATCCAGATAGATCCCCCGCCGGGAACAGCAGACCCGTCACGCCATGCTGAATCAACTCCCGGTGCCCCCCCACATCCGAAGCCAACACGGGCCGCCCCAGCGCCATAGATTCCAGGGGTTTCAGCGGAGTAACCGTTTCTGTGATACGGTGGGAGAGACGGGGATAGACCATCCAGTCACACACCCCATAATAATCCTCTACCAAGGCGTGATCCACCCGCCCCGTCATACGCACCCGCGCCCCACACCCCAACTGCTCAATCAATCTCTGCAAACGTTGGGTTTCTGGCCCACCCCCCACCAACAAGAGATTACAAGCCTGCCCAGTGTGGGCCAGTTGCGCCACCGCCTCTACCAAGAGAGCCAGCCCCTCATACCCATAAAACGAACCGGCAAAACCCAACACCAGCCCAGGGGGAAAAGCCAGCTCCTGCCGCAAAATAGCGCTGCCCTGCGCGGGCAATGGGTTAAAGAGTTGCACATCCACCGCATTGGGGATCAGGGTAATTTTCTCTGCCGCGATCCCCCGCGCCAGCATATCCCCCTTTAACCCTTCGCACAGGGTGGTCACGGCATTGGCCTGCCGCAGCACATGGCTCTCCATGGCGCGGCTCAGCCGGTAACGCAAGGAACCCGCTTGGGTCTGTCCATGGCTGACGGCGGCATCCTCCCAAAAGGCGCGCACCTCATAGACCAAGGGCACCTTAAAATGCCGCGCCGCCCACAACGCTGCCCAGCCATTCAAGGCCGGGGAGTGGGCATGCAGCAGATCGGGTTTAAGGTGGGGAATCAACCCCCGCAAGCGCTGCTTGAGGGCTTGGATCACCCCCAGCTGATGCAGCGGGCCACGCTGCACCCAGCGCCCCTGCAAGGGCAGGGTGCGGTAGTAGTGCAGATCCTCGAAATCTTCTTCCAGGCTCTCCACCACGCCCTGTTTGGGACCGGTCAACAGCAGGGGCTGCCAACCCATGCTGCGCTGCGCCCGCACCAAAGCGCGGGTGCGAAAGGTGTAGCCACTGTGCAGCGGCAAACCATGATCCAGGATATGCAACACACGCATGAGAGACCGTTTCCTAGGGTTGATGCGGTAGAATGGCTTGAAACATCTGGAACTGCCCGGCACTGGTGCTGTGCCAAGCAAAGCCCTCGGCATAGTGGCGGGTGGCACTGCGCGGGGGGGGATCGGCCAGCAAAGCCTGCACCTCTGTGGCCAGCGCTTGGGCGGTGCGGGGGGTAAACAGCCGTCCCGCCGCCGGGCTGGCCACCACCTCTGGTGTGCCCCATACCGAGCTGGCCACCACCGGTGTGCCACAAGCCATGGACTCCAACAACACATTGGCCCAACCCTCACGGTCGGAGGCCAACACCAGGGCGTCTGCCGCCCCATAATAATCCTTGAGTGATGCCGCCGCCAACGCGCCCGCAAACCGCACCCGTGGCGCTACCCCCAAGCGTTTCGCAGTGGCCTTTAATTCGGCCAACATGGGACCTTCGCCACACACCACCAACTGCACTTGAGGCAACTGGGGCAAAGCGGCGATCACCAACTCATGCCCTTTACGGGGGATCAGGTGGCCCACCGACAATAGGGTGGGATGGTGCATCGCCAGTTTGTCCCGCAACGCCTGTCGATCCAGGGGCGGTGTAAAGGTTTGCAGATCCACCCCATTGCGCAACACCGTCACCCGCGATGGAGCGACCCCCAACCCCACCAACGACGCTTTCAGGGCGGCGCACACCGTCACCAACCCGGCTGCCTCGGCGGCGGCCCATGTGATCCAACGGCGGGGCAGTGTGTAGTTGGGGATCAGGTTTAAATCGGTCCCCCGACTGGTAATCACCACCGGCTTGTTGAGCCAGCGCCCCAACAGAATCGCCGCCACCCCATCGGGATACATATAGTGGGCATCAATCAGGTCAAAGGGCCAGCTCTGCTCCAACCGTTTGAGGGGAGCATAAGCCCCACGGGCCAACATCCAGGGAGCACTGCTCATGCCGATCTTTGGCAATAGCAGATAGCGGGGATGTTGCACAGCAAAGCCCTGCCACTCACTCTGCGCCGCCACTGCACCCCAGCGTCCGTAACGGCCAAAGCGCGGGGAAGCTACAGGAAACCACGGCACCGGTGCCACCACCCGACTCTCCAGCGCCAACCCGGTCGCTTGGGCGTAGCTCTGCAACTGGGCCAGCCGACGCGCCACAAAGATACCGTGATAGGGCATCTGCGGGTTAGGGAACAGAGTGCTAAAAGTCAGGATACGCATGGTCTCGCAATGCCATTCAACGGCTTGAATTGAGAGGGGCTGACCCTCACACACCCGCCACACAACCCCAGCGGCCCCCTATTGTGCCCCATCCCCTGGGTGAAGACCATATTTGGCGTGGCACATAGGCTGCATTCTCGGTGAAAGGCCCTCCATTGGCCGGTTTCATACCCTATGCCCTGACAGCGGGGCGAAGCTGTGCTATTAAGGAGGGTGGCGTTGTAGGGGGAGCACCCCCACCCTTAATTGTGTTGATTGGGAGTGCTGTATGTGTGCAAAAGATGAGTCCCACACCCTAAGTCCCCAGCGGCTGGCCATGCTCTGCTGCCCGGACTGCCGGGGAGAATTGACCCACCAGCCCGAGGTACCCCGCCTCTGGTGTCCGGCCTGTAACCATCGTTATCCCATTGTGGAGGGCATTCCCGTGCTGCTGCCCGGCGATGTGGAGGCCACCATTGAGGCCCGCTTTCACCGCTATTGGGATACCGAAGAGAAGTCCCAACTCTATAACCAAAAGGTTGAGGGGGATGGCGACCCGTTTGGCATCTATAACCATGAATCCGAAATCTACGGCATGGAAAAACTGCTGCGTCCCCAGCAGCAGGGGCGCATTTTGGATGCCGGTTGCGGCAATGGTCGCATGTTGGCCCGTTTTTCGGCGCAGACCGACGCGGTGGGCATTGATGCCTCCCTTAACCTTTTGCGCATTGTCAAACGGGCGGGACGGGGCTCTTTTCATGTCTGCTGCGAGTTGGAACAGATTCCCTTTAAAGATGGCCTGTTTGATACCGTGTTTAGCTGCCGGGTGTTGCAGCATCTCACCCAACAGCAGCAAGCGGTTCAAGAGATGAGCCGCGTCACCAAACCCGGCGGCGATCTGGTGCTGGAACTCTATAATAGCTGGAACCTGAAAGCGCTCTATAAAAACCTGCGCATGTCCAAAACCTGGGCACCCCGGCTTAATGCACCATTTCGGGCCATCTTTCGTTCCATGTCGCCCTTTCAGGATTGGGGCATTGACTATGATCGCTACAACCACTGGTTCCAGGTTAAACGGTGGCTGCAACAGGCCGACATGCACCAAATCCAGGGGCGTGGTGTGGGTTTTGGTTATCATAAATATCTGTTACAACCCTTCTATATTGATGCGGTGCTGCGCGACCATGCGCCGCGCTTGCTGAGCGGCTATTACGCCTTCTGTTTCCGGCTGGAGCGGCTGTTGGGGCATCTCCCCCCCTTTCGCTGGGGTTGGGAAAAATTTGTCATCCGGGGCACCCGCCATGGTTGACCGCGCCTCATTAACCCAACGAGTGGGTAAAACCCTCTACCACCATTGGCGCAACAGCTTTCTGTTTGATGGCGCGGCCCGCCGTGAACTCAAGGATGAAGGGGATCTAAGCCAACGTCAGGCGGGTTCGGATGAGGACCACCTGCGAGGGGCCCTGGCGTGGCTCTGTCGTGCCCACGATAGCACCGCGCAGCGCGGCGTGGCGCGGGGTTATGCCGCCGCTTGGAATTTTCATTTTGATGCCCGGGGCTGGCAGCCCGCCTATCCCGAAACCACCGGTTATCTCATCCCCACTTTTATGGATGTGGCCCTCCAGCAGGGGCAGGATGCGCTTATGCAACGCGCCCTCGGCATGGCCGATTGGGAAATTGAGGTGCAACTGCCCAGTGGTGCCGTGATGGGAGGAACCGTTGAGCAGCCCCCCTCCCCCGCCGTCTTTAATACCGGACAGGTGATCTTGGGCTGGGAGCGGGCCTACCGGCAGAGCGGCCAACAACGCTATCTGCTCGCGGCCTGCCGCGCTGCCGATTATCTGCTGGCGGTGCAGCAAGCCGAAGGGCAGTGGCGGGTGGGCAACTCGCGGTTTGCCGACGCCAAAACCACCACCTACAATGTGCGGGTGGGCTGGGCATTAATCCTCTTGGGGCAGACGGCCAATCGTCCCGACTATATCGCCGCTGGACGGCGTAATGTGGATGCCACCCTCGCGATGCAAAATGATAATGGTTGGTTTCGCTGCAACTGCCTCTCCGACCCAGGGGCCCCCCTGCTGCACACCATCTGCTACGCCATTGAGGGCATCGCCGGGGCCGCTTTAGCCCTGCAACACGATGTTTATCTGCAACGGGCACAGCTGGCCTTGGACCATCTCTTGCCCCTAATCGACCACCGAGGATTTATCCCTGGTCGCTTAGATGGCAACTGGCAGGGCCGGGTTGAGTGGGCCTGTCTGACCGGTTCGGCCCAACTCGCCGGGCAACTGCTGCTGCTGGCGCACCCCCTGCAACGCCCCGACTATAAAGAGGGCGCCGCGCGTTTGCTGGCGTTTGTGAAACGCACTCAAAATTTACACAGTGCCGATCCCGGCATTCGCGGTGGTATCAAGGGCTCATACCCTTTCTCGGGCGGTTATGGACGCTATGAACTGCTCAACTGGGCCGCCAAGTTTTTTATAGATGCCCTACTGCTCCAGCAGCAAAATCGCTAGATATCCCTATGGAAAACCTTATTCTTGTCTTTCTTTTGGTGGTGGCTGGCTACGGTTTTCAACGTCTACCGGCCTTTCCTGCCCCCCAAGCGGCCGCCATTCTCAACCAATATGTTATTCACGTCTCGCTGCCCGCGCTGGTGCTGTGGAAGGTCCCTACCCTGCCCATCTCCAGCGATCTACTGGCCCCCATCCTGATGCCCTGGTTGATGCTGCTTGCCAGTGCCGCGCTGGTGCTGTTGGTGGCTAAGCTGCTGCACTGGCAGCGCCCGCTGGTTGGCGGCATGCTGATGGTGGTGCCCCTGGGCAATACCTCCTTTGTGGGGGTGCCCATGATCGAGGCGCTCTATGGTAGCCATGGCTTGCCCTACGCCATCCTCTATGACCAAACCGGTAGTTTTTTGGCGCTGGCCACCTATGGCTCCATCATTCTTGCCAGCTACCATGGCCAGGGCATGCCGGGGTTTCATCCCCTCATTCGGAAAGTGGTCACTTTTCCACCCTTTTTGGCGCTGGTGGCGGCGCTTATACTGCGCTTTACCCACAATCCGCCCTTTCTGGAGTTCTACCTGCAACGCTTGGCTGAAACCTTGGTCCCGGTGGTCATGGTGGCGGTGGGGCTCTCCTTTAAACTCCGCCCACCCCCGGGTGAAAGTTTGGCACTGGCGGTTGGCTTGACCCTTAAACTGCTGGTCACACCGCTGCTGGCACTGGCGCTCTGCCTGTTGCTGGGATGGCAGGGGGTGGCGGCGCAGGTTTCGGTGCTGGAGGCCGGTATGCCCTCCATGATCACCGCCGGAGCCTTGGCCATGGCTGCCGGTTTTGCCCCCCAGGTGATGGCCGCCATGGTCGGTTGGGGCATCCTGCTGGCCTTTGCCTCGCTGCTGCTGATTAAACAGCTGCTCTACCTGCTGGTGTAGCCTATTCCAAGCGGCAGCGGCCAACCCACCGCGCCGCCCAGGGCGGCGGGGCAGAGGGAACATAGACTTTTGCGCGAAAAAGCGGGAAAATCGCTTACCATCTGTGCCAAAAAATTAGGGAGACCCCACACCCATGACATGGTTTCGCGGGCGCTACATACACCTTAACCGACAAACCCATGAGCAACTGGTCAGTCTGGTACGCGCCTTGGTGGTGCGGGAGTTCAAGGGACAATACCGGCGCTCCCTATTGGGGCCGGCTTGGGCCTTTTTGCAGCCCATGGCCTATATGGTGGTCTTTATCTTTTTACGCGGGGTGCTCAACATTCCCAGTGATGAGGGGGTGCCCTACGCCCTCTTTACCTTTGTTGCCTTGGTCCCCTGGACCTTTATGTCCAATGCGGTGATTCGCTGCGCCCCCAGCGTCTACGCCAACGCTCCCATTTTAAAAAAATCGGCGGTGCCACGGGAGATCTTTCCCCTTGCCTCCATGCTCACCTCGTTTATTGATTTTCTCATCGCGGCATTGATTTTATCGCTTATGCTGATCTGGTATCAGCACCCGGTGGGCTGGACCCTGCTCTGGATCCCCCTGCTGGCCCTACTCACCGGCTTGCTGGCCCTAGGGCTGGGTTTGGGATTGGCGGCCATTGGCACCTTTAAACGGGATGTTATCTTTGCCATCCCGTTTGGCATGCAGTTCTGGTTGCTGGCAACCCCCATTATGTACCCGGCCAATCAGGTACCGGAACGCTGGCGCAGCCTGTTTGATCTTAACCCCATGGTGGGCATTACCGAGAGCTTTCGCAGCGTGCTGCTGCATAACCAGAGCCCCGATCTCACCCTGTTGGGTGGCAGCGCCCTGACCATCGCCGTGATCTGGCTGATCGCGTGGCCGCTGTTTCGTTCGGTCTCTCAATATTTTGCGGATGTGCTGTAATGTCTTCAACCCCGCTTATTGATGTGCAAGGTGTCTGGAAACGTTATGGGCTGCCCCTGCTACCCACCCTTAAACGCGGCATCAACAGAGTGCGCGGGGTGGAGACGCAGGAGAGCGGCGGCCTACCCTGGGCACTACAGGATATCTCCTTCCAAGCCTTTCCCGGTGAGACCCTAGGCATTGTGGGGCGCAATGGTTCGGGCAAATCCACCCTGCTCAAGGTGCTGGCTGGGGTGACCCCACCCACCCAAGGCAGCGTGCATATGCGCGGTAGCCTGTTCCCCATGATCGAGCTCAATGCGGGCATACACATGGAGCTAACGGGCCGGGAAAACATTCAAATGTTGGGGGCGGTATTGGGTTTAACCCATAGCCAAATCCAGCAGCAGATGCCCGCCATCGAAGCCTTTTGTGAACTGGGGGAGTGGCTGGATCGGCCAGTGCGCATGTACTCCAGCGGCATGATGGTGCGCCTAGGCTTTGGTACGGGGGTGCATGTCAACGCCGACGTCCTGCTGATGGATGAGGTGATGGCGGTTGGCGATGTTAATTTTTTTAATAAGTGTTTAGGCTATTTGGAAAATCTGCGGGAACGGGGCAAGTGTACTCTGTTTGTTTCGCACAACCTGCACCGCATGCGCCGCATGTGTGATCGGGTTTTGGTGTTGGATAAGGGGGTGCCGCTGTTTGTTGGCCCTACCGAAGAGGGCATGATGGTCTATGAGGAGGTGATCCGCCGCGATGGTGACGCCGCTGGGCGTGGCAATTTGGGGCAGTTTGATCATATTCACGCCAAGCTTACCCACCCCCATTTTTTACCCTCGGGCAGCGATAAGATAGAGATTGAGGTGGGGGAGGATGTCACCTTTCGCTTTGATATGAACTTTGCCCATGCCCTTCACGATACCAGCCTGCATGTGGCCTTGGAGAGTGTGGATGCGGTAGATGTGGTGTTTGACCAGCGCATTTTTGATGAGCTGCCTGCGGGAACACACCAGTTTGGTTTAACCTGGCAGGATATGCGTCTAAAACCGGGCAAATATCGCATCCGTATCGGCATTGGTGTGGGTAAAATGCAGGGCAAGGGGTTCCGCGTCAGCGATGTGGCGCAACTGCATATTAAGGGCAGTTCTGTGGTACGCGGTGTCTACCTGCCAGAGACCCACTTTACCCACCACACTGAGACAGAGACCCCATGAAACTTCTGGTGACACTCAAACCGGAGGGGTATGAAAAACCCACCGCCTCCTACGGGGTGGTGGCGGAGATCGACTGGGAGCGGCGTTGTGTGCTGCGTCAGCTCCGTCTACCCAGCGCCAGCTTTCGCTGTGGGGAGGCCTTTATGGCCCCCCTGATTGGCGGTCTATGCCTCACCGGCCACCGTCTGTTTGTGGCGATGTGGAACCATATTGTGGAGATTGACTATCCCAGTTTTGAGGTGGTCAACGCCTTCTCCACCCCACAGATGGGGGATCTCCACGGTCTAACCACCGACGGCACCACCCTATGGGTAACCGCCACCGCCACCGAAATGGTGTTGGGATTTGATCTAAACACCATGGAGCTGATATGGCAGTGGGGGGCGGATGCCCCCATTCTCGCCAGCTATCCACAGCTCTACCGCCCTCCCCGTTGGCGCCAGAATTGGCGTAAACGCTTGGCCTATCATCTCCAAGGTGGCCCACAGCACCCCCCCTTAGCGGCGGGGGAACACCGGCACCGGCATAAAAGTTGTAGCCCCACCTATCACCACCATTTAAACGATGTCACCTACCACAAGGGCAAACTTTACGTCACCACCAGCGGATGGTATGGCAGTCAAAACCCTGGTGCGGTGATTGAGTTAGACCCCAATAGCCATGCGGCCCACTTTGTTGCCCCACCGGGTAGTTTTGACGGCACCCACGACACCGTTTTTGTGGATGATACCCTGTTTGTGACCGAATCTCGCCGCAACAGCCTTGCTTGGCTTAACAGCGATGGCCGCACAGGACGTCACACCCTGCAACCCAGCCCCTATTTTGTGCGGGGTTTATGTTGGAGCAACCATCTGTTCATCGTGGGCTACACACGCATGCGCGGCACCCAGGATCCCGCATTGTTGGTCGCGTTTAACCGCCACTTTGCCCCCATGGGGCAGATGGCCCTTGACCAGTTTCATCCCCCGGCGCTGGGCAGTGCCATCCACGCCGTCATCCCCGTGCCCGAGACGCTCTAATGTGCGGAATTCTTGCCGAAGTGGGCCAGCAGAGCCCCGCCGCAGCGCGCCAACGCGCCTTGGATCGGCTCCGCCATCGCGGCCCTGATCATGGGGGCCAATGGTCGGCCCAGCAGCCCGTGCCGGTCTGGTTGGGCCATCGCCGTCTGGCCATTGTGGATACCAGCAGCGCGGGCAACCAACCCTTGCACCTTCACGCAGCGGATCTGCATCTGGTGGGCAATGGAGAGATCTACAACGCCCCTGCTCTACAAAAAACGTTGGAGGCATTGGGCCATGTATTTCACTCCCACAGCGATAATGAGGCGATTTTGCACGCCTATCGAGAATGGGGGAGTGACTGTCTTGCCCATTTGGAGGGCATGTTTGCCTTTGTGTTGTGGGATGCCCGTCAGCAAACCCTACTGGCCGCCCGTGACCGCATGGGCATCAAACCGCTTTTCTATGCCGCCACCCCAGCGGGTGGGCTGGTGCTGGCTTCGGAGGCCTCCGCCCTGGTGGGGCTGGATGGGGTGGCGCAGCAGGGTTACGAGCCGCAAGCCCTCAGCCATGTGCTCGCCTACGGACATATTCCCGATCCCTACGCCATTTGGCGGGGGGTCAACAAGCTCTCCCCCGGTCAGTTTTTGCGCTGGACCCCCCAGCAAGGGCTGCGGCTGCACACCTATTGGAGCCCCCCCAGCCAGAGCGACGCGCCGAGCGATGATCAGGCGTGGGGCCAACGTTTTGAGCAGGTATTGCAAGAACATTTGCTTAGTGATGTGCCCTTGAGTCTGTTTTTGAGCGGGGGTTTGGACTCCACCTCGGTGGCGGTGGGGGTTAAGCGGTTGGGGCATCAGCTCAAGGCTTTTTCTTTGGGCTTTCCGGGCCATCCTAGGGATGAGTCCGCACTGGCCCAGGCCACCGCCGAGCGGTTGGGCCACCCGTTCGAGGCGGTTGTCATGGATGGCCGCGATCTACTGCAACAGGTGGATGCCGCTCTATTGCAACAGGATGAACCCCATCTTTTTGGCTCCTACCTAACCATGTTGAATATCTGCTCGGCGGTGGCGAAAGAGTATAAGGTGGTGCTGTCGGGGGATGGTGGTGATGAGCTGTTTGCAGGCTACAACTGGTACCGGGATATACCCACGGCATTACCGACCTTAGCGCCGTGGAAAGCGGCTTTGGCCAAACCGTTACTGCGTCACAGCCCCCTACCTGCGGCACTGCTGGAGCGGGCGCGGCTGGCCTTCGCCTGCTGTTCACCGCTGCACCGGCATGCATGGCGTACCAGTCAACGCTTTTTACCGGCGGAGGTTGAGGCGCTGTTGCGACCGGCGGCGATCCGCTATGATGACGAGGCTTTTTTGGCCCCTTTGCAGCGCTGGTTTACGCCGGAGCTTCCTTTGGTAAGAGCGCTGCAACGCATTGATCTTATGAGTTTTTGTAGCAACCATGTGTGTGCTAAGGTGGACCGTGCCAGCATGGCCCATGCGCTGGAGGTGCGGGTACCTTATCTGGATCGCCGTTTGGTGGAATGGGCCATTAGCCGCCCCGCTGACCCCCGCGAGGCCCAGGGTAGCAAGCCGTTGATTCGGGACTATATTGCCCCCCATGTGCCGGCGCAGGTTCTTGAACAGCGCAAGCAGGGTTTTAGTTTACGCACCACCCCCCCGGCCAATTTGGAGTCCACTTTTGTGGCGTGGATTGAGCAGAGCCCGCTCATTTCGCAATCCATTTTACGCCGCGACTGGCCGCGTTTTTTGCGGGCTGATGACCGTTTACGGGCACAAAAGCTGTGGCACCTCGCCCTACTCGCCCGCTGGATGCACCACCACCCGGCATAATCGGCAGCCTCTGCCGGAGCCTGCGCGCCTGCTGTGCAGCTCGATTGGGTGGGAATCTACCCCACCAGCTTGCCATGGGCTTTTAGGGGAATCTGCTTTATGGGTTAGGGGCTGCATTCAACCCCTCAAGTCGCTTTATCCAGGCATCAAACAGCGGGCAGTGCTGGCGAATGCTTTCCAAACCAATATCTAGGGCGATCAAGGTGCCATGCACCACTTTATCGTAGCTCTTGCAGATTGTCTGAATCCGTTTGGAGGGAGCCGTGGCTGGGCTATCATTAATATGCTCTGGCGAAGCAAATGCGCCACAAATCTTGGCCAGCTTGTTGTTCTGTAAAGCATTTTATGACTTTGGAACCAATATGAGATGAACATGATTCATCATCAAACAGTAAGCCCAGTTCTCCACACCACAAGCTTCACACCAAACACACACATCTTTCAAATAGGCCTCATAATCGGATTCCTCAAAAAATACATCCTGCCTGCGGTTACCCCTCTGCGTAATATGGTGCGCTACACTTGGAATGACCACTCTTGCCAATCTCGCCATTATTTGTAATCACTCCTAATCGCTCATTAAGTGTATGTCCCCAGAACTCCCCAATTGATGGGCATGATGTCATTATTTCCTACCAAGGTTACGGACAAGAATTTGTACTGAATCTTGATAAGGTAAAAACAAACGAGGAAAGAGAGCATATCAAAAAACATATAAGCCTGATGCTTTGATAGTTGTGGATTTCATATGGTTTTTATTCCCTTTCCGTCCCCAGAGGTCTCTTGAAAACAACCCCATAACAAAAAGCCACAGAATCAAAAGCTGTGTACTCCATTGAATTCGTTCATGGTACACAGCCATTGTACTTTTTTACACGGTACACAGCTTTTGGAGAATATGGCGGAGAACAGAGAATAACGGGCCTTCCTGGAGGCCAATGGAGAGGAGTTTCAACGATCGGACATCAACTGTAACCGTTGGATTTATTGGTCTTTTCCACATAGCAAAAAACCCCGCATCCGTTAGGACGCGGGGTTTTTCGTAACCTAATGGTGAAGCATACGCTTCTCAAACCAGAAACTCTCTACAACCTTTAATAATTATTTATTCTGTTTTCAGATATGAACGCCCAACCAAAAAGCATAAAAGAAAAACATCGCTACACATTGAATTTAATAATTATTTCAGTTAACCATCAACTCACCAACCTCTCATGCAGCAAAAAAACAACTATCGCACTGAAAAAATCGCACTTAGGGCTTGAACTTTTTGATGACCATACTTATCTATTAGGAGTTACACAAAGCAGAATGCCAACTTAGGTCAGCACTCTGCTTTGCGAGATTCGTCCACCCGCGCGGCAACGCGGATGACTTCACCAGATTTAGCCTGAGCGTAATCAGGACCACCCAAAAGGGCAAGGAAAAAGTCGTGGCGATCTCTTTTCACTTGTATGACCTCAATCACGAGATAAAAGGAAATCGTAATGGGAAGGAATTGGTATCCTGGAGCACCTTGGCGGCTCCAATCAGCCTATGTGGCTGAAGCAACAGACCGGGTTGGTCAGGCATTTAACCAAGTTGGCCAAGCAGTTAAACACATGGGGCAAGCTGCACTTGGTGCAGCCGACATGGCACACGAATATGGCAAAATGCGACATGACAATGTCCAACTCAGTGATAAATATCATCACTGTATGGCCAATTGCCGCGCAACGTCTCGTGGCCCTGGTGGTCATCAAGCCGCCGAAACCATTAGCCATGTTCGAGAGCTTTACGGTACCCACGTCAAGGGAGATCCACTTTGGGACCGTCGCGCCGATGAGGCTGCAAATCAGCATGGCCGTTCAGGTGCAGGTCAAGGACAATCCTGTAAACAGGTCTGTTCTCCTTATCGTGTAAGAGGTATCAATCCAAAATACTGAGCCCTCACAATAGAGAGGGGCAACGCCCCTCTCTTTTTTTAGAGCATCTCATGAAACGACTTAGACTTTTAGCTCTCCTTGCACTTATCGGCTTATCTATAGCTTTTCCAATACATGTTTTTGTTGGATTTCCCATGTTTATTGCCGTTCAAGCATCATGTCTCTTCACTCTTCCTGGAATCAAAGGGCAGTGGTTTTGTCAACAGGCTGATTCGTGTCAGGATTTTGGTGGCGTTTGGGTGCATAAATATTCTAAATGCTGCTTTGATCCTTACTCAGGGGCAGAAAGGGAGTGTCTGCAACTCGTCGACCAAGATCCTGCCGCATTCCCCGATAATATTGAAATTCAAATTGAAGAAGAAAGGGCTCGCTTCAATATGCCTCGAAAATCACCGGCCCTGGTAACGCCATCCCCGTGAATACATTTATCCAGATGATTTTCACGTTGCTTACCAGCCTTTTCAAATCGCGTGCAGTTTTTCAAACCGAGAACATGGCGCTTCGGAATTCCGGGGACATACACTTTATTGAGTTCCGGGGACATACACTTTATTCATGATCAAAGGAGTTCCGGGGACATCTATGGACCCACCCCCTGGAATTCCGGGGACATACACTTTCACACCAAACACGTACATCTTTCAAATCGGCCTCATAATCGGATTCCTCAAAAAATACATCCTGCCTGCGGTTACCCCTCTGCGTAATATGGTGCGCTACACTTGGAATGACCACTCTTGCCAATCTCGCCATTATTTGTAATCACTCCTAATCGCTCATTAAGTGTATGTCCCCAGAACTCTTGTCCCCGACTCGGATTACCACCAGAACTGCGCAAGGCGCTGGCTACCACCAACGCCATCGAAAATATGATGGGAACTATCCGTCGTGTGACCCGCAACGTCAAGCGGTGGAAAAACAGCAATATGCGCCTCAGATGGACTGCTGCCGGTATGCTGGAGGCCAAAAAAGGGTTCCAGCGTCTACGGGCCTATAGACAGCTACCCCACTTAAAGGCCAAACTTGAGGAGCATACGCAAAAGGTCTTGGCAGAAACTTCGCTTCAAAAGCAATCTGAGGCCGCGTAAGATGGATCAGGCACCCATCCGAATTTCAACAGAGCTCGGGACATCCCCCTTTCCGTTGGCGTTTGAGACTTCATTTATCTTCAACAGTAGAGCAGCGTAAATATTAACTTAACAATCTATTGGGTTAAGTTTTTTTTGCTAACACAACCAGAATTATGCCCCCACAAAAATTAAGCATTCCTTGGGCGTAACTTGCATGGCCGCCTTCACCCCAAATTCCTAAAACAGTCACAGCTATTATCCACACGATAATGACTGCTGCGGGCCCAGTAGCTCGTATGTTTACTGAAATATTTTTTAGCCAATCCGTATTCATAAATCCACACGCTCCTTGGTTCTTGAAAAGTATAAGAGGCAATAAAACTACCATAGGGCCTCCTCAAAAAGCCCGTACTGACGACACCCCTACAGGCTCCCTGTGACTGATTGTGAGAGTTCCGGGGACATCTATGGACCCACCCCCTAATTGCAAGAAGAATTTTTTTATCTGACACAAACAAGGTGCGAATGCAGACATCTATTCGGCCTTTAGGTGGGATGACTATTTGATCCCTGGCCCTGATGGAAACCGCGCGTTTTCTCCTGGTCAGTTTCACGGCCTCGAAGGCCCCTGTCCCCGTGAGGTTTTGAAAACGCCGGGCTCGACCCGTTGCCATCAAAACTTATTCTCTCGCAATCTTCGGTGAGAACTCAGAACAACCCCTTCACTTTCCCTTATCAGAATCTTTTAACAGCGGTTCGAATTCCGGGGACATACACTTTATTCACGATCAATAAAGTGTATGTCCCCGGAACTCCCACAAGCTTCACACCAAACACGCACATCTTTCAAATAGGCCTCATAATCGGATTCCTCAAAAAATACATCCTGCCTGCGGTTACCCCTCTGCGTAATATGGTGCGCTACACTTGGAATGACCACTCTTGCCAATCTCGCCATTATTTGTAATCACTCCTAATCGTTCATTAAGTGTATGTCCCCAGAACTCCACCTCAGAACTCGTCCCCGGAATTCCCATAGATGTCCCCAGAACTCCCCTAGACAGTTGCCTCAGCTCAAGGTCAAGCTTGAGGAGCATACGCAAAAGACCTTGGCCGAAATGTCACTTCCAAAACAATCTGAGGCCGCGTAAGATGAATCAGGCACCCACCCGAATTTCAACAGAGCTCGGGACATCCCCAAAAAAGCCCAGACCTCTCTGGATAAACTTCGCAAACAGCAGGAGGAGTTATCTCAGTTCGACGAGAAACTCCGCCACTACGCCGACCAGCGCGTTGACCTGGATTGGATGATGGCGTGAAGGTTAACTATGGAAAATTTGGAGCTCTGCTGGCCCAGGTTAAAGACGTGACCGGAAAAAAAGGAGACGCCTGATGTTTACCCGACTCACCCTGTCCAACTTCACCGTGTTTGAATCCCTGGATCTTACTTTTTCGCCGGGGATTAACGTCTTTGTGGGTGCCAATGGTACAGGCAAGACCCATCTTATGAAGTTGCTCTATGCCTTGCAGTGTAATTATCAGCAAGATTCTGCGGCCATCTCTACTAAAATTGCTAATGTGTTCTGCCCCAAAGATCGCATGATCGCTCGTCTAATTCATCGTGCAACTCCAGTTCCCATATCGAAAATCGCAGCACGTTGGAATAACTCCACAAAGTTAATTCTGGAAATCCTTCCACACCCACAAAATATGCTCTTAAGTGAGAGAGTAGTCGATGTGGATTTTGGCTCTGCTGTTTTTATTCCCCCCAAAGAAATTCTATCCTGGGCAGCTAAGTTTCGTACCTTGTATGTAAAGTACGAGATGGAGTTTGAGGAGACTTACAACGATATTCTTGTCCATGCCTACGGGCCCCCTTTGAAGGAGCCCCCCCAGGGTGTATATGCAGAGATCATGGAATCTATTCAAGAGATTATCGGCGGCTCTGTGACCGAAGAGGGGGAACATTTTTATATCCAGCGTGACGATGATCCAGACCAATCCTATCCCATGGAGATGCATCTGGTCGCCGAGGGCCACCGTAAATTGGCGCTCATTTGGCAACTCATACGTAATGGTACCCTCATGGAGGCCAAAACCCTGTATTGGGATGAACCCGAGGCCAATCTCAACCCCGTCCTGGTGCAACATGTGGCACGCATCCTTCTCATGCTTGCCGACCAGGGGGTACAGATCTTCATTGCTTCCCACCATTTTGCCCTTCTGAAAGAGCTGGAATTACAGAAAAAAAAGACACCTATTACCTACTTTGCACTGGATGATGCTGGGGAACATGGGGTGACCGCTAATGTATGTTCCAACTATGCTGCCATCACCCCCAACAAAATCGCAGAAGAGTATTTACATATTTATGATCAAGAGTTGGCTCAGACCTTTGGAGAGAGTGAGTCATGACAGTGCCGAACCAAGAGTGGATGGAGGGGGAACTCTATTTTGACTTTTCCCAGGCGTTGTCTGTGATTTCCTTGGATGGTCACGGCCAAGGACACGGCATGAGCCACCTCATGAAGGCGGTCGACTTTGTGGTGGAGTGGGAACAAGAGCTCTGGCTTATTGAGATCAAAGATCCAGAAAAAAGCACAATTCCAAAGCAACATAGAGTTGCTCAATTAGAATCATTCCACCAAAAACTATCCTCGCAATCTTTACTCCACGCAGAGCTCTTCCCCAAGTTGATAGACAGCCTTATCTACCTGGGGCTGAACCAGGGTATCTCCAAAAAGCCTATGCGCTATCTGACCTTAATAGGAATGAGTTCTTTGCAGCCACCATTCCTGACGGTGTTAAAAGATGCACTACTTAATTTACATGGTGGCTGTCTGCTCGGTCGTCCTACGAAGGGTTGGGAAAAGGGGTTTGACGTACACCTATTTAACTTGGAATTGTGGAATGAATGGTTTCCTCATTGTCCAGCCTCTCGCATCGAGAAGTGAGGGGGGAGTTAGGGGGGAGTTCCGGGGACATCTATGGACCCACCCCCTAATTGCAAGAAGAATTTTTTTATCTGACACAAACAAGGTGCGAATGCAGACATCTATTCGGCCTTTAGGTGGGATGACTATTTGATCCCTGGCCCTGATGGAAACCGCGCGTTTTCTCCTGGTCAGTTTCACGGCCTCGAAGGCCCCTGTCCCCGTGAGGTTTTGAAAACGCCGGGCTTGACCCGTTGTGCCATCAAAACTTATTCTCTCGCAATCTTCGGTGAGAACTCAGAACAACCCCTTCACTTTCCCTTATCAGAATCTTTTAACAGCGGTTCGACGGCTATCCATGTGCGGTTTGCTCACGATAGTTTTCTCCCTTTACCAACAGAGCCCACAATATCCGGGCATTTTTGTTGGCTACCGCCACACAGGTGATGTTATAGCCTCGGCGCTCCCTTAATGCGTTGACCCATTGGCTTCGTCGATCTGTTTTGCCAATGGCCCATCTGACTACTGTTGTGGCAACACTAAAACGGACAGTGTTGTATCGAATTGACGATCAAGAAGCATGCGTGATAAGTGGTTCGGGTTCACCTGGACATCTCCTTTGAGCTAGCCTCTGCTGGCCAGCAGGCACACCTCTCTAAAGCCCTTAGCAAACATCGGCCTTTAATGATTGCGCAGGCTTTCGGCGGCTTGGGCGATTTCGCGAAAGCGCTCCACAGCACCGCCCCGGTCAGGGTGGTGCTGCTTGGCAAGCTCGCGGTAGCGGCGCTTAATCCGTGCCGCATCCGCATCACCCGGCAGATCCAACACCGCCAGCGCCTCGCTGCGGGCAGGCAAACCTTCAAAACGTTCAAAACGGGCCCAAAAATCGTTAAGAAGCTGCTCAACCTGAGCACGGGTGGTCTGCTCCAACTGCTGCAAATCCAAATAATAGCCCGCCAAAGCATCATAAGGAATGGGGCTGGCGGGTGGCACAGTTGGGGCTGGCGTGGGGCTTATTTTGATGCACAGGCAGTGAATATGCAACATCCCCTGCCCCTGCTGCCAAAGCCGCTCCCGCAGCCGATACAGATGGTGAAACAGCAGAAAATGGACCCGAAACAACACCTCGGGATCTTGCAAATTTTCCACCGCAAAAGGCTCAATCTGCCGCTCTTTCAAGATTTGATAAAGGGTAAACTCTTTAAGCCCCTCAGGATGCTGCCGCAGCAAGTTTTCCAATAGGGTCAAGATCTCTTCAACCGCCTGTTGCATCACATTTGCCTTATGCCAAGCGGGCACCGAGGCACCCACTGGTGGGAAGTGCGCCGCCCATGGCCGCAACACTAAAGGGAGGGGGCAGTGGCCGCATAACCCGTGCTATACGCCACCAATTGACGCAGTTGCGCCGTTACCTGGGCAATCACCGGTTGCCACGCCCCCGGTGCTGGCTGACGGTAGAGACGCATGCCCGGATACCACGGCGTGCTATTACCCGTCACCCCCCAACGCCAATCCGCCGCATAAGGGGTCAACAACCACGTGGGCCGCTTTAAACTACCCGCCAAATGCGCCGCTGCGGTGTCGATGGTGATAATCAAATCCAACTGCTGCATCGCCGCTGCGGTGTGATGAAAATCATCCAGATAGGGATTTAAGTCTATTAAGGGCGTATCACCCGCCAGTTTGCTTGGCATGTGATCCTCCTCCAAACCAGTTTGCAGGCTATAAAAATCCACCCCCGCCACCGTTGCCAGCGGTGCCAGCTCAGCAAAGGGACAACTGCGACGCCGCGCCGGATCTCGCGGGTGCAGCGGTTTACCGCTCCACACCAGACCCACCTTAAACCCACCCGAGGGGATCTGCGCCGCCAACTTGTGCATCAACGCCGCACTGACCCGATAGAGCGGCAGATCAGCCGGTATGTTCTCTACCCGGGTCTCCAACAAACGGGGCAGCTCCAGCAAGGGTACATAATAATCGGCCTGCTGCTCTTTTACTTCCATGACGTTGCAATAGGCATCGGCCAACTCATTATACCGAAACAGCTCGATTAAATGGCCCTTGCTCTCCACAATCAACTTCTTGACACCCCGCGCCCGCAGCATAGGCAGATAACGGGCAAACTGAAGATTATCCCCATACCCCTGCTCACATAAAACCAGCAGGGTCTTATCCTGCAACGGTTCACCATTCCATGCTTCCACATTGGCCGGTATGCGCTGCATATCATTAAAAACATGGCTAAATTGAAAACGCGCCGTATAATATCGCCACCCGTTTGCATAATCCCCCATCGCCAATAGAGCCATAGCATAATCCACCTTGGCCTTGGCATCGTCGGGATTAAGCTGCAAAGCGGTAGTAAAGGCTTGCAAGGCACCCGGCAGCTCTCCAGCCGCCTTGAGACAGAGCCCCAGATTGAGCCACGCCTCCTGCAAATCCGGCTTGCACTTAATGGCCTGCGTAAAAGCCTCAATGGCTTGCCGGTTCTGGCCCAGATCAATACAGCTATCCCCAATATGGTAGTAGGCTTGATAATCTTGAGGGTCCAACAACGCCGCCTGGGCATAACGCTGCTTGGCCTGTTCTGGCAACTCCAACTCTTGCAGAACCATACCCAAAGCCAGTAAAAAATCAGAACGTTGCCCATCCAACGCCACCGCTTGTTCCAACCGTTCACAGGCCTGCGGCCACTGCTGCAAATCCTGGTGGGCCAAGCCGGTCAGATAGTAGAGATCGGCCTGCTTGGGATAGTGCTGCAACAGCGCGTGGTAAAGCAGCAGCGCTTCTTCTGCATGCCCTTGCTGTTGCAGGGTAATGGCCTTTTCCAGGCTCTCTCGAATGGTATCCACGGCTGCCATGTGTACCTACTTGAAGGGTTGGTTAGAATTTTGCGAGCAATGCCCCAGGGTATGGATGCCCAAGAGCTTTACTCAATTGTTATACCAATTGCAGGGTGTGGTGGCGAGGTGAAGGGATGATTCCATTGGCAATCCCCCATCTAGGGGGGCGGGAAGCGGACTATTTGCAGCAGTGTATTGAGAGCACCTTTGTCTCCTCTGTGGGTCCCTTTGTGGACCGCTTTGAGCAACAGGTGGCGCAGGCAGCCGGAGTAGCCCATGGGGTGGCGGTCGCCACCGGCACCGCTGGACTGCACGCCGCCCTAGCCGCCCTGCATGTGCAGCGGGATGATCTGGTTATTCTACCCGCCCTTACCTTTATTGCCAGTGCCAATGCCATCGCCTATCTCGGGGCGACACCCTGGATTATGGATGTGGATCCCCTGAGTTGGACCCTGGATCCCCACGTGGTGGAACAGGCCCTGGCCCAACACAGCCACTGGCAGGGGGATCGTTTGATCCACACCCCCAGCGGGCGACGCATCGCCGCCATGATGCCGGTGCATGTACTGGGTACCCCGGCAGATATGCAGCGGCTTATCCCCATCGCCCAGCGCTATAAACTGCCGGTGGTGGCCGATGGTGCCGCCGCCCTGGGGGCTATGGCCCATGGTCAAGCCATTGGGGCACTGGGGGCGGAACTGACGGTCTTCTCGTTTAATGGCAACAAAACCGTCACCTGTGGCGGTGGCGGGGCGGTGGTCAGCCACGATGCGGCTTTGATTCAACGGGTGCGTCATTTGACCACCACCGCCCGCCAAGGCCCTGGCTACGACCATGACGAAGTAGGCTTTAACTATCGCATGACCAATTTACAGGCAGCGGTGGGCTGTGCCCAAATGGAGCGCTTGACGGAGCTGGTGGGGGCCAAACGGCGCATTCGCGACCGCTATGCCGACGCATTGGGAGATCTGCCCGGCGTCACCCCGTTTCAGGCCCCAAGTTGGGCCAAGAGCGCTTGGTGGTTCTCGGGGGTGGTGGTGGATCGCCCCCCCCAGAGGCAAGAACACCTGCGCGCGCAACTGCGGCAGTTGGGGGTGGACGCACGCCCCTTCTGGAAGCCCATCCACCAACAGGCCCCCTACCGCAACGCCCCCGTTAGCGCCACCCCAGTGGTGGATGGTTTATGGTGGCAGATCTTGACCCTCCCCTGCTCCTGCGGGTTGACGGAACAGGACCAGCAGCGGGTTATTGATGGGGTAAGGCAGGTATTGAAAGGGTAACATGCATGGCAACATTGGTGATTGCAGAGGCTGGGGTGAACCACAATGGCAGCCTCTCTATGGCCTTGGAGTTGGTGGATGCCGCCGCCCACTGCGGGGCGG
This sequence comes from Magnetococcus marinus MC-1, assembly GCF_000014865.1. NCBI lineage: Bacteria > Pseudomonadati > Pseudomonadota > Magnetococcia > Magnetococcales > Magnetococcaceae > Magnetococcus > Magnetococcus marinus. The sequence goes on along the minus strand of NC_008576.1, from coordinate 682,393 downwards.
ATGTGGTAAAGTTTCAGAGCTTTGACCCCCAACAGATCGCCAGCCGCCATGCGGGCAAGGCGGCCTATCAAAAACGCACCACCGACGCTACCGAGAGCCAACAGGCGATGTTGGCCCGGCTGGCTTTGTCGGTAGAAGATCACCACCAATTGCTGCAACGCTGCCAGCAGCGGGGTATTGGGTTTCTCTCCAGCCCGTTTGATCTGCCGAGTCTGGCGCTATTGGTGGGGCTGGGCTGTCGCCCCTTTAAGATTCCCTCAGGGGAGATCACCAACCTGCCCTTGCTACGGGGCATTGGTGCCACGGGGGAAGCGGTGCTGCTCTCTACCGGCATGGCCACCCTGGGCGAGGTGGAGGCGGCCATCAACGTGCTGGTCATGGCAGGCACACCACGGGCGCAGATCACCCTATTACACTGCACCACCGAATATCCGGCACCGTTGCAGGAGGTCAATCTACGGGCCATGCTCAGCATGGGCCAAAGCTTTGCCCTGCCCTACGGCTACAGCGACCATACCGAGGGCATTGCCATCGCCATCGCAGCGGCGGCCTTGGGGGCGACGGTCATAGAGAAACATTTTACCCTGGATCGTCAGCTGCCAGGACCCGACCACAAAGCCTCGTTGGAACCCGCTGCTTTGGGGGAGATGGTGCAGGGCATACGGCAGGTTGAGCAGGCCATGGGGGATGGCATCAAACGCCCCACCCCAACGGAGCTGGCCAACCGCCCCATCGCCCGCAAAAGCATTGTTGCCCGCTGCGCCATCCGGGCGGGGGAGCCCCTAACTGCGGAGAACCTCACCACCAAACGCCCTGGCGATGGCCTTAGCCCCATGTATTGGGATGAGCTGGTGGGACGCCCTGCCCAGCGCGACTATGCCGAAGATGATCCCATTGAACGCTAAAGCCGCCTATCCGCGCGGTTGGACACGCTCTGCAAGCCCCACGGCCCTATGGCTTGATCCTGGGCACCCCCAAGAGATGGAATAAGCTTATGAAACTCCTTGGTATCACCTGCTCCCGTGCAGAATATGATCTGATGAGCGGCCTTTATATGCGGCTGCATGCCGATCCCGATGTGGAGCTCAAGCTGCTGGTGGCCGGCTCGCATCTCTCCCCCACCTTTGGCCGCAGTGTGCAGGCGATCCGGCAGGATGGTCTGGATATTCTGCTGACCTTGGAGACCCTGCTGGATGCCGATAGTCGGGTTTCCCGTTTAAAATCGGCCAGTCTGCTGCTCCAAAACAGCATTGATCTGGTGGCCCATTATGATCCTGATCTTATCCTCTATGCCGGAGACCGTGAGGAGGTGATCATCGGCGGCCTGTTGGGGGCCTATCTGGAGATCCCCACCTGCCACTTTTTTGGGGGAGACCATTCCCAGGATGGACATGTGGACCATATGGTGCGCCATGCCACCAGCAAGCTTTCGACGGTGCATATGGTCTCGCTGCCCCAGCATGCCCAGCGGCTGCTCAAGATGGGGGAAGCCCCCCAGCGGGTGCACCAGATTGGTAGCATTGCCCTGGATAAATTTGTGCGCCATCAACCCGCAGAGTTGGCGGCGATCCATGCCCAATTGGGGATTCAGGAAGGGTTTACACGTTATGCCCTGGTGATTTTTCACCCGGTGGCCGAGGAGAAAGCCCAGGCCCATCACTATTTTGAGAACATTCTATTAAGCCTGAAAAAGCGTAACATACCTGCCCTGGTCAGTGCCCCCAATGCCGATGAAGGCTTTAGTCGTCTGCTGGAGGTGGTGGAGCATTACCGGGGCGACCCCCATTTTCATTTTTACCGCAATTTGGAGCGGGCGCTGTTTTTATCGGTCTACAAGCGGTGTGACTTTTTAATAGGTAACTCTTCCAGCGGCATTATTGAAGCAGCCTCCATACCCATCCCGGTGATCAATGTGGGGTTGCGCCAGCGTGGACGGCTGGCGGGTGCCAATGTGCACTTTTGTGACCCCCACCCCGAGGCGCTGGATCACGCCTTAGAGCAGGTGGCAAAACCTGCCTTTCAAAACAGCCTAAAGGGGCTAAAAAACCCCTATGGCGATGGGCAGAGCGAAGTGAAGGCTCACCAACTTATCCGATCTCTGGACTTTAAAGCGCTGCGCTTAAAACGGGAAGATATTCTCTCTTTATAATCTGTTACGGTATTTTCTATCCAGACGCCCGACCAACCCCACCCAACACAGGCATACATATTGCATTTATCCTTACGACAGGATTCCTTAGGGCATCTTGCAAGGAGTTATGGAGCCTTTTCCTGGCATAGGGTTGGTCAATCCTAGCTGGGTTTGTAGGGGAGTTAGAGCATGTTAACCATCTCTTGGAAGTCGGTCCGGGTCGCCCCGGAGGCACCGCTCATGCGGGCGCTGGAGATTATCAGCGAGGGGGCCTTAGGTGTGGCCCTAGTGGTGGATGCTGACGACAAACTGCTGGGACTGGTCACCGATGGGGATGTGCGGCGGGGGTTATTGCGGCATATCTCGTTGGATGTGCCCGTGCGTGAAGTGATGTGTACCACGCCGACCGTGGCGCGGGACAGCGACACTCAGGAACATATCATGACCCTGATGCGCACCCGCACCCTGCACCACATACCGGTGGTGGATGATCAGGGGCGGGTGGTTGGGCTGGAGTGGTTAAAGGATATGACCCTGCCGACTCCCCGTGATAACTGGGTGGTGTTGATGGCGGGGGGCTTGGGTTCGCGCTTGGGGGAGTTGACGCGGGATTGCCCAAAACCTCTGTTACATGTGGGTAAGCAGCCGATTTTAGAGATGATTATTGAAAACTTTGTCAGTTATGGTTTTCATAAATTTTATTTGGCCGTCAATTATAAAAAAGAGATGATCAAAGCCTATTTTGGGGATGGTTCCCGGCTGGGGGTACGCATTGAGTACCTAGAGGAGGAGCAGCGTTTAGGCACGGCGGGTCCTTTATCGTTGATGCCCGAGGCTCCCAAGGATCCCTTTTTTGTGATGAATGGGGATCTCTTGACACGCATTCATTTTGGTCGGGTATTGGATTATCACCGCCAACAACAGGCCGACGCCACAATGTGCGTGCGGCAAGTGGAAGAGACCCTGCCCTATGGGGTGGTGGATCTGGGGGAGAACCATCGTTTAAACGGCATTACCGAAAAACCGGTCAACCGCTATTTTGTCAATACGGGCATCTATTTATTAGAGCCCCACGTTTTACCGATCATACCCAAGGGGCAATTTTTTGATATGCCCGATCTGTTTCGTTCGTTGGCAGATGAGGGTAAACACCCGGTGGCCTTTCCCTTTTTGGAATATTGGATGGATATTGGGCAAGTGGGTGATTTTCATCAGGCTTGCCGGGATGTTAAGGACAGCTTTTAATGGTTGCAGGCAAACGGGTATTGGCGCTTATTCCAGCGCGGGGGGGCTCCAAGGGCATACCGGGTAAAAACCTGGTGGAGCTGGGGGGCAAGCCCTTATTGGCGTGGAGCATTGAGACCGCTTTGGCGTGCAGCGGCATAGATCGGGTGGTGTTGAGCTCTGATGATGCGTCGATTATGGCGTGTGGCCGTGCCTATGGCTGTGATGTGCCGTTTGTGCGTCCGGCGGCGTTAAGCACCGACGCCGCACCAGCAGCCGATGCCATTATGCATGCCTTGGAGAGTCTGGAAGAGGCTTATGATTATTTGGTAATTTTACAGCCCACCTCCCCCTTTCGCCGGGTTGAGGATGTGGAGGCTTGCCTTGCATTAAGCATCAAACAAGGTGCCCCGGTGGTATCGGTCATGGAGCCTCGGCATCCCCCACAATGGATGTTTTCGCTGGGGGAAACGGGGGAGATGCAACCCTTATTAAGCGGCGAGATCCCCTACCAGCGGCAAAAGGTGCGCCCCTATTATGCTTTAAATGGTGCTGTATATGTGGCCGAGGTAGCCTATTTTCGGGAACATCGGAGTTTTTTGGGGGAGCGCACCTTGGCGCATCTCATGCCAGCGGCTTTTTCGGTGGATATTGATACGCCGGATGATCTCATCTGTGCGCGGGCACGGCTGCACGCGCTGCCCGGTTAGGGATGATGCGCTGAGCCTCGATTATGCATGGCACACCCCTCTGTCCCGCGCGACCTTGGGGGGGCAAGCCGCCCGAAAATGCCCATTAAAACCGTTACAATACCACCTCTAGTTGCTGGTTTTCCCCCTGCCGCCAGAGGGTTATTTTGACCGTATCCCCCACCCGATATTTGGCCAATGCCTTTTGCAGCTGATCAATATTTTCCGTTGGCTGGTCAGCAATGGCCACAATCACATCCCCCAACACAATACCGCGTTCGTCTAAACGGCTGGCTTGAATGCCCGCCCGTTGCGCCGCCGAGCCCGACGCCACCCCCAACACCAATACCCCAGTGATCTCGAAGCGGGATAAGATTTGCGCACTGCTGCGGTCGCTGGCTTGAATGCCCAAGCTGGGGCGCTGGTAGCGTCCTTGGGCGATGAGTTGCGGCACCACCCGATTGACCTCATCCACCGGCACGGCAAAACCAATACCCGCGTAGGCCCCCGATGGGCTATAGATGGCGGTATTAATACCGATCAAACGCCCGGCACTATCCAATAAGGGGCCGCCGGAGTTGCCGGGGTTAATGGCTGCATCGGTTTGAATAAGATCCTCCATAACGGCGCCGGCTTCGCTGTCAATACTGCGCTCCAGGGCGGAGATGACGCCGGTGGTAAGGGTGTGATCCAGCCCAAACGGGTTGCCGATGGCGTAGACTTTTTGCCCCACTTGCAGGTTGTGGCTCTCACCAATGGGCAGGGGCTGTACATGGCTGGCGCTGGTTTTGATCCGCAAGACGGCCAGATCATGTTCTGGGCTGGCCCCCACCAACACGGCATTGTAGCTGGTTTGGTCCGACAGCCGCACAATGGCCTCGGTGGCTTTTTTTACCACATGCCAATTGGTGACGATGTGCCCTTGGTTATCCCAAACAAAACCCGAGCCGGTACCTTGGGGGGTTTTAAGGATATTGCGGGTCCAAAAATCCCGCACATGTTTAAGGGTGGTGATATAGACCACCGAGGGCTTGGCGGTTTTGAAAATATCAATGGTATTGCGCTCATCCTCGGCCAGATTGCCCCGCGCGGTAACGGCGCGGGGTTCGGTAGAGAAGGCAATAAACACCCGCTCTACGGCGGGTCCAAACAGCATGCCCGCCAGCAAAAACAGCAGAGCCCAAACGATCCAATGGCGCAGCGAAAGGGGGTGTACGGACATGGTTCACTCACAACGTTGGGGCCGCAACAAAAACGCAAACGGGACCAGTATAACCGCCGCTCAACGCTTATGCCATTTCCTTTGTGCTACCGTTTACCCCACGACCTAGGCGCATCAGCAATGGGCACAACCAATGCGATCACCTCTATACCGCCACAAACAGGGCTTGATCCATGACCGAGACGGCATAAGGGCGTGACCCATGACCAAACAGGGCTGTTTTGCCCTACCGTTGGTTGGGCAGTGACGCCAAATAGGCCAGCAAATCGGCAACGACCTGCTCACCATAGGGTCGCATAAAGGGCTTGCCGGACACTCCTGGGCTACCATTTAAAATGCGGTGCAAGGTGCGCCAAGGATTGCGCTGAGCCACCAGCCCCAAGGGCGCAGAGGCACTTAACATACCCCGTTCACCATGGCAACTCTGACATAGGGCTTGATAGTGAGCGGCCCCCTGTTGGGCATCCCCTCGACGCAGACGGCCATTGGATGGGTCAATATAGCGGCGCATGTTAATCTGCCCTTCCCGCATAAAGCGGATAAGGTCATCTTCATCCTGGGGCAACAGCAGGGCATTAAAGCGATGCTCCTGCTGCAAAGTCTGCCTAACTTGGGCATCACTTAGCGCGTCCACATCCTCAATACCCTTGATAAAGGTGTAGTCTGGCCCTGAGCGGAACACCCCATTACGGCCATAACCATCCCAACCATGGCAGCTGCTACAGCGCCAAGTGATGCTGCCGCGATAGCTACCTTGGGTGGGGTACAAACGGTGACTGGTGGCCGGGGCACCCGCCTGTTTTTCGGCAAACCAGTTATCGTAGAGGCGTCCCCCCCGAGCCATGGCACTCTGCCGCTGCGCCTCTAACTCTGGGCTGAGAGGTTGGGGGTTTTCCGCACATCCCACCAACAGCATCAGTAGGAGCAGGCCAGACAGACCTAAACTCTTGCCAGCACGATTCATAATCCACCCCAAGACAATAGCACCATGAAAACCCAAGCCCTAAACCAACATGCCGTTCATTTATCGGTTACCAAGGTCGGAATATCGAGCGAAAAAAGGGCACATCGTCAAATGGATTGATTCTGCTAACGAGCTGGGTCAAAGTTAAACCTGCGTGGATTCACCCAATCACTGCGGAGTCACCCCATTATGTCCGACACCTTTAAGGCGCTGGTCTTACGCCAGGATGCCCAACAAACGCTGGCTGCCATTGAACAACTTAGCCTTGATCAGCTACCCGAAGGGGAGGTTTTGGTTGCCGTTGAGCACTCCAGCCTTAACTATAAGGATGGCCTTGCCATTACCGGGACAGGCAAAATTGTACGGCATTTCCCCCACGTGCCGGGCATTGATCTGGCCGGTGAAGTGATCTCTTCGGAGAGTGCGCTGTTTAAACCCGGCGATCGGGTGGTGCTCACCGGTTGGGGGGTGGGGGAACGCCACTGGGGCGGCCATGCCCAGCGGGCGCGGGTTAAAGCCAAATGGCTTAACCATCTTCCCACTGGCTTTTCCAGCGCGCGAGCCATGGCGGTGGGCACCGCAGGCTTAACCGCCATGCTCTGCATGATGGCCCTGCAAACATCCGGCATCACCCCACACGATGGCCCCATTTTGGTGACAGGAGCCGCCGGTGGAGTGGGTAGCATTGCGGTGGCCCTGCTGGCTGCTGCGGGCTATGAGGTGCATGCCAGTTCTGGCCGGGCCGCATTGGAACCCTACCTTAAAGAGCTTGGTGCCCATCACATCATCCCCCGGGAACAATTAAGCCGAGAGAGCCGCCCACTAGAATCAGAACAATGGGCCGGTGCCATCGACACCGTAGGCAGCCAAACCCTTGCCACGCTGCTTAGCCAAATGCGTTATAATGGGGCGGTGGCCGCCTGTGGTCTGGCCGGGGGCATGGATCTACACACCACGGTTTTTCCTTTTATTTTGCGTGGGGTACGCCTATTGGGCATCGACTCTGTCTATGCCCCTGCACCGCACCGCCAACAGGCGTGGCAACAATTGGCCCAGCAACTGCCCATGGCATTGCTCGATAGCCTGACCCGGCATATTCCCCTGGAAGCGTGCCCGGAAGCGGCCAACCAGATCATGGCCGGACAGATCCAGGGCCGGGTCGTGGTGGACCTTTAATCCAAAAAAAGGGGGGATGGCCTTAAACACCATCCCCCCCTTGTAAAAACATGCTTGCTACAGCCTAGACCATCACTTGCGAACCCTCATCGGCATCCAACAATTTAGCCACCTTGTGGATAAAATCGGCGGTGCGGTCGGGGATGGCATCGGGATTACGCTCCAACTGGTTCACGCCCCAGTGCATGGCGGCCAAGGCCAGATCCCGCTGCCCTTGATAGCGGTCTAACAGGGTACGCAGATAGCGGCTACCCCCCATCACATTTTGCTCGGCCTCAAAGGGGTCGGTAACCCCCATATCCGACCAGACTTGCGGCTTTAACTGCACCAAACCTTGGGCACCCTCTGCCGACACCGCCCGTGGGTCAAAATGCGAACCCACATAGATGACAGAACGCAACAGCCGCTCATCCACCCCACTGCTTACCGACGCCCGTTCAATTAAACCGGCAAAAGGGATGTTGGGCGAGGTGGTTACGGTTTGGGCGGCCACACGCCGCCCCCCTGTTACCTCGGCCAGACGCGCCGCCGGGCTGTGGTTTAGGGCAATGCGAGGCACCTCTCGACGGTGCTGCTCATCGGCCATACCACCACCATTTTGATGGGTCGCTCCAAAGGCGCTTTTCGCCACCTGCCCCACGCTGCTGCGGTTAACCTGACCGGGGGCTACATGACTCTCTACCCGCTGCTGCATATAGACCGCGTTGACATGTTTGGGGTTGACCAGCACCACCCCACCATTGGGCACCGACTGATAGATCCAGTTGGCCGCCGAACGATCCACCAAATGCGGCCGCGTCTGTACCGCTGCACCACCTTGAGCCGGTGTTTGACTGTTTAAGGAGCCTTGCACCGCACGGGTAAGATACTCCACCATGGTGTTATTAAGCGCAGCAGGGCGCAAGCCTGTGTCACTGGCCCGTTGCAGCGCCTGTTGAAAGGCTTCGGCATCGCCACCCACCGTGGTCGTGGTGTTCGCGACACGGTTTTGCTGTTGCCAGGCCGCTGGCGTTATGGATGTTGGGAACATATTCATGATTGTCCCTCCTTGGCAGAAATCGCAACCGGCCTACTCTCCGGCGGCATGCTGGGCGTTCCTTTCGCCCTGACACCCTTGCAACCTCATCTTCCAAAGGGCTAAGCTGTCCCTGCTTATCCCCTTGGCGGTCCCTCCTGGACCGATGGAAATTGTTTCCCAAAGTATAAAAAGCAATTGCCATGCCATCATGCATTACATACTGTTTATAAACCTTATATTCACAAATTCAGGCGCGCCTCCATGGCCGCCCACCACCCCCGGCAATGGTTATAACCAACTGTTTTTTTGGATGCTTAACCGGAGCGACCCATGACAACCCTTGAGATCATCCTTACAGATATCACCCAATTGCCCATTGATGGGGTGGTTAATGCGGCCAATAACAGTCTGTTAGGGGGGATGGGGGTGGATGGTGCCATCCATCGGGTCGGCGGCACAGCCCTGACCCAGGCGTGCCAAGCCCTGCGCCACACGCACTACCCCGATGGTCTAGCCACCGGCGCAGCGGTGGCGACCTGTGCAGGAGAGCTACCCGCTAAACGGGTCATCCACACCGTCGGCCCCGTCTATGCTAAGGATCCTGATCCCCAGGCCCGCTTGGCCGACTGTTACCGCAACAGCCTACGCTGTGCCCAAGAGGAAGGGCTACGCAGCATCGCTTTTCCAGCCATCAGCACGGGGGTCTACGGTTTTCCCAAACAGCAGGCGGCCAACATTGCGGTGGCTACTTTATTGCAAGCGCTGCGCGAGGGGGTGGCACTGGAGCGGGTGGTATTGGTGGCCTTTAGCGAAGAGGATGCCCAGATCCTGCGTCACGCCCTAAACCAGGCTCAACACAGTATAATATTATAATTTATTGAATATAATAGATATTTCCAGATTAAACCCACAGACAATGGCAACCCTAAGTCGCGCTCACCCATGGGTTTATGCGGCGGTATGTTTGCCTTAAGCCATGGGCTTGGCCATCATCCGCCCATACCACCTCAACAGAGGTATGGGCGGCGCATGATCGCCCTTAAGGTTTTGGAAACTTATAGTAGGTACGGTTTAGATGGTCTGTAACCAACCCTACCTCCTCATCAAACCAACCTGTACCCACCTGATTGTTGCAGAACGCGACCATTTGTTTTAGGCTGGCATAGCTGTTCTTTTTGCGCTCTGCGCGGGTGTACATCTGCTCGGCTTGGCCATTGAAGCGGCTGGCATGACACGCTATGCAGCTCTCGTCGTGCAGCACCTTGCCCTCGTCGGCCGCCGCCGTTTGTCCACTCAGTAAACCCAGCATGGCGACCGCCATGAATATCTTAACCTTCATTTGAGAAGCTCCTCATACGCAATGACTGACTCAACCACACCCCCCCAAACCCCACACACACCCACCGTATTGGTGGTAGGTACCGGCGCTGTGGGCGGCTTTTATGCCGCCCGACTGGCCGCCGCTGGGGCACAGGTTTCGGTGGTATGTCGCTCCGATTATGCTACCATCGCCCAACAGGGTATCACCATTCACAGCTTTAAGTTTGGCGAGCAGCACTTTCACCCCTACTCTGTACACGAGCAGCCAGAAACGTTTCCCGGCACCCCCGATTATATGCTCATCACCCTTAAAGTGCTGCCCCAAATTGACCTAGCTGCCATGGTCGCCCCCAAAATTGGGCCAAACACCACCCTACTCCTCATCCAAAACGGTATTGAGATTGAAGAAAAGCTTCACCAAGCCTTTCCCAATACCCCAATGATCAGCGCATTAGCCTTTGTTTGTGTAAGCCGTACCCAACCTGGCCACATTGACCATCTCTGCTTTGGGCATCTCAGCATGGGGCACTATCCACCCCAACCGGTGCAACCCGCCCTAACCCAGCTGGTGCAGCTCTTTAAGCATGCACAAATTGACGCACACGCCACCGACAATGTGGTTACCGCCCGCTGGCGCAAATTGGTCTGGAATGCCCCCTTTAACGGGGTCTCTGTACTGGCTGGTGGGCTAAACACCCGCGAAATCATGGACGACGCCCCCCTGCAACAGCTCTGTCGGGATGTCATGGCCGAGGTGGTGGATTTGGCCGCAGCGGCGGGCCATGCCCTGGCGGATGATGTGATCGAGGTCAATATGCAGGCCACTGAACGCATGCAGCCCTACCGAACCAGCATGCTGTTGGACCATGAGGCTGGCCGTGAGATGGAGGTGGAGGCTATTTTTGGCAACGCCCTACAACGCGCCCAGCAGCTGGGCCGTAGCTACCCACACTTGCAAAGCTTTTATGCCCTGCTTAGGGCCATCGGACGAAAGAGATGAAGGCAGAACGTCAAAAAAGTGCCATGCCAACTCTGTGACATCGCACCTATACACACGACCTTGTTAAAATGGGATGGATGGAACCATGCTTGTGGTTATGGCGTCATTTTAAAACAAAACATGCGCCCCATTAACACCACAAGCCCGGCTTCAAAGCCCGAGTGCTGCATCTTCAGCACTACGCAAACATCGCGTGGAACAACTAACCCGGATATTTCATAAATCCCTTCGATGATCGCGTAGAGATTTGGATTTTAAAGGATATTTTACCATGCACAAGATACTTATGGATATTTTCAAGCGCTAACAAAGTTCTCTAAAATCCAAAGATCAAACGAGAGCGTCGGGGATTCCTGAAATATCCGGGTTAGAGTCCCTGACTGAGCAACAGAAAAAGCTGGGTAACCGCGACCAAAATCAATCCATAGATTCCACCAAAATAGACGGCCCCCACCAACTTGACGGCAATCTCCTTGGTGTTTTGCCAGGATGACGATGTGAGTGTAATAGAATTGTGCATAAGGCATCCCCTTAATATGGTCCAGCTCTGCTCGGCATTGGCTGCCAGAGTCACCCTTTAAGCGACAAAATTTAATGGGTTTTGCCGCTCTGTTGTTGCTCTTTCCCCCTCTAAAGCAAGCATTATTCCAGTTTAGCTACGGATAACGCCTATCTATGGGTAGCGGTTTGCTCCAAAAAGTCTCTCATTCCCCGTTGTGGCATTAAAAAAAGGGCCACGGTCTCCCGTGGCCCCACTCAACCTGATTGCTCTACCCGTTATCCGCCAAAGGTTGCGGCAAATCCGTGCAGCGCAAAGATACAGAGGATAATACCCATGATAATGAGTAGTGCCCCCAATTTTTTCGCGTTTTTCTCTGCCCGGCAGCTTGGGGGGTCCACCAGATATTTCTCCAGCTTACCCTCGGCCACCAGACGATCATACTCATGCCGACGCTCATCTTTGAACTCCGACAGGGGAATCGTTCCGGTAAACATAACGATATCCTGCGGAAAACGGGTGGGACGATAGTGGCAGTTAAAGTAGTGAACCGAGAAGAGGAACACCGTTGCCAAAAACGCCTCATCCGCATGCACAATGATGGCAATGTTAAAGACCCATCCTGGTAAGTAGGTTGCGGCCACATTGGGGAACCACATCATCAAACCAGAAACACCGATGATAAACATACCCCAGAAGGGTGCCCAGTAGTCAAACTTCTCCCAGTAGGTCCAGTGGTCAAACGTGGGTTTTGGGCCACGATGGAAAAACCACTTAAACATCGCGATCACATCCCTAAGATCCTGCCAACGGGGCAGTAGGGAGTATGGGCCAAACCACTGCAACTTGTAGCTGCGTACAAAGATAATACGGTAGAGCATGTAGCCAATGTGACCAAAGAAGATCACCGCAAACATGACTGCCCCTATCCGGTGCAAAATGGCCGCATTCTGAGGGCCACCCAACAGTTTCATGACATAGTATGCCCAGAGGGTCTCACTGTAGAGCACCGCCAGACCGGTCAAAGAGAGGATCATCACCCCCACCGCCAACACGCCGTGGGCAATCACCCAACCCTTGGTGAAACGCCGGATATATTTACCGGCATAGGGATCATCGCTCTGAATAAGATCATGCCCATGCCCGTGGTGCGGATGGTTCTCCGCTGTGTAACGATAGCTGCCAACCTCTTTATACTCTCGCAGATACCACAACAGCGAGTGGGTCCAGAAGAAAGCAAACACCCCAAACACCAAACCCAGCATCGACGTAGCGACCCAGTACATAAGGGGGTATTTCTCTTTGTCATGCATATCCCCATGGGCATGGAAGGTGGTAAAACCCGGGGGGGCGTTGGCATGACATTTTTTACAGGTTGCTAGCCGGTTATCCGGATGTGCAGGTGAGATCGGATCTTTTACCTGCCGCAGTTTATGGGCGTCGTGACAATCGTAACACTTGGCCGTATACCCATAACCCAACTCGTTGACCTGACCATGATAGGTCTGACGATAGGTCTTCAGCGCCTTGGCATGGCAGGTTCCGCAGTTCTCCGTGATGGCAACTTTGGCCTTACCATCCTTGGGCGAGGAGATCTGGTGCGCGGTGTGACAGTCCGAACAGACCGCCGCAGTCCGATCCCCTTTTTGCAACACCAACGAAGCGTGATAGGAGTCCTCATAATCCATCAACTGCTTTTCGTGACACGTGCCGCACTTTTGCGGGGTGGTGAGACGAAAGTTGATGCCCTGCGCACTGCGTAATGGAAACACCGCATGAGCGTCGTGACAATCATGACAGTAAGCACGGGGCCGACTGGGATCCGTTTTACTGGGTTGCGCATGGGTCGAGGCTAGAAAATTGTTGGCATTGCCAACCGCTTTCTCCAAGGTCGCCCGTTTACTGGCGTCCGCTGTGGTTTCCAGTTGATGCAACTGCTTTAAGTGACAACTTTCGCAGTTTACCGTACGTTTGACCCCCGGTTTATGGGGGATCTGCTGAATATCGGTATGACACTCGGTACAACGGCGCACCCCATGGACGCTATTTTTGAAGGCCTCGACCTTCACATCCAAATGGCGGATCTGCTGTTTACCGAAGGCATCCGGTTTAAGCGGCACACCAAAGCCTGGAACGCCATGGCACTCCAGACAGTGGTTGTTGGTGGTCTCTTGCGTGACCGCTACAGGATTGGCCAGGGTAGCCCGCTCCAACATCTGCGCCGCAGAGTCGATGACCGGAATCTGGTAGCCCGGATCCTGGTCCCCCTTGCCAATGGTATAGGCTTGCGCCTCCCCCCCAAGGGGGGAGAGGAGCAGCATTAACAGTAAGAGATAACGAAACATAAACGCTGCCTCACTTATCCGTGGTGGCAGCGACCTGCTTTTCACTCATCCAGAGATGCTCTGGACGGGTAGCAATGGCATCCAATACACCACGAACTTTATCCGCCGCAGCTTTATTACCGGCCGCTTCTGCCTTGTCTGCCAGTTCACGGGCTTGGGGAATAAGCTGGGTGTAGAAAAGATTGGAGAGTTCATACATGCCTTCCCACTGCTGTACACTGGGGGCGTTCATCGCGGCCCCGTGGCGCATGGCGCGACCAGCATGGTGCCACAAGCGGAACCAAGTCCACTCAATGGTATCATCCAACTGCTTGCTGGTGATCAAACCAGCTTCGGCCAAACTCTCCATAATCTCTTTGCCGGGGTTGGCAAACTTTTTATTATAGAGCTCAACCGCACTGTCAAACTGCTCGTAGAAGTTTTTCACAATGCGCTCAGAGTGACAGGAGATACAGACGTTCGCCATGGCATCGCGACGCTCGTCGCCATCTGGACCTTTGGCACCGGTGCGCTCCATCATATCGTTGACGGTCTCAGAGACGGGGCTGCGCAGGTTCCAGCTAACACGTAGGCTGGTATTGTGGGTCAGGGGCTGCTCTTTGGTGGCCGACATGTGACAGGTGGTGCAGGTTGGTGCTGCATCATAATCCTCACCGGGGATCCACTTGGGCGAGGTAAGGTTCATGCGGTCGATATTGGAGTAGTAGCTCACCCCATGCTTGGACTGGTTATAGATCTCTTTTTGCAGATGGCCGGGACCCAAGTGACACTTGCCGCACGCCTCAGGACGACGGGCCTGGGCACGGGAGAATTCGTGACGCTGATGGCACGCCGAACAGGCCCCACGGGAACCATCGGGGTTCAGACGGCCAATACCGCTGTTGGGCCAGGTCTCGGGCAGCAGCTTGCCGCTCATGTTCACTTTGATTTTGGCACCATGGCACTGCACGCAGGCCTGGGAACCCGCCGCTTTATCCACATCTTTGCCCTCGTGGGCCCCCTGCGCCATCATCGCCATGGCGTGCTCGGTGGAGCCCTCGAAATCAGCGGCACCGGCATGGGCACTGCTTTGGAACTCTATGGACTCTTTTTCATGGCAGCGACCACAATCCTTGGGACTGACGATGGTGCTGATCACCTTACCCTTGTGACGGTAGGCATCTGGATCATTCGGGTTGGCTTGGTGGCACTCGTAGCAACCCACATTCGCCCCATAGTGCTTAGAACGCCCCCACTGGTTATACAGACCGATATTGTCTTCGCGGTGGCAGGTGGCACAGGTTGCGCTCTCTTTGCTCATAGAAGCAAAGGCTTTCAGCGCCTTGAGGGGCCGATCCAAGGGGTTAACCACCTCTGCTGGCAGCTCCTTGTCCTCGGCCATAGCCGGTTGGCTGGCAACCAGCAGCAACACCCCTATGACGCTGAATAATCCTCTTAAAAACGTATGAGCACGTTTTTTCATGGTGCACTTCATCATCGTTCACCCCTTCCTCAAAAGAACATCTTCAGGTTTTTTTTTGCCCCTTACGGGAACTTTTTTAGATTTTTTTCAGAATATACACTAGCTCACATTTTCTATAGAAACGACCAGTTTTTTACACCCACATACACTTTTTTCTCGAAAAAAATGGAACTCTGAACCCCATAGCGGGTCTATATTCCCCTTTATATTTAGATAATTCAATTCTTTAACTGACCACCTTCACCCTCTTTTTCCCCGACAATACAAAGCGCCACCCTCTGCTTGCTATCTGGCAAGATCTTCATGGGAACAGGGCTTTGACCGTCCAACGCACCCCACCACCGCCATTCGCGCCCCCGATAACCCCACCAGCTGGCTCGCCACAGCAGCAACGTTAAGCTCCAAACACCCTCAACAAAGCCAACACACCGTAGGTTTTTTTACAACAAACATAGAGTGGGACTTACGGGAAATTTCATGACAACACGAGGGGCAATACGAGGGACAAGAGAGCGTGTAGACCCGACCTAACGGGCGTAAGGCGAATCGAGCAGAGACCCCAGCGACCAAGCGGTCTCTGCTTGTGGGTTAAGCGCTGATTTGGGACATATGGCGGATCACCGATTGTTTACGCTCGGCGACAAACAGGGTAATCAATTTTTTGGCGTTATCGGTCAGAACGTCGAAGATCAAGCGCACAATGACCTCTTTTTCATCCATGATAACATCCAAAATATTGCCCTCGGCAATAAAATATTGGTTGGTATTGGCTAACGAATCTTGGTTTTCAAAGGCACTCAGCGGCACCAAAAACTCCAGCTTGCAATTAAGAAACAAAAAGTGCTCACTCAACCCAGAGCGGCTAAAACGACACGAGGCTCCATTGGCAGAGATGTCCTTTAAAAATCCCTGAAAACGTTTGCCCGCAACCCCCATCTGTAAACGAATCTCGGCGGGAGGCTCCACCCGTGTTTCCTGACGCTGGCCCACGGCTCCATCGGTCAACAGCATACGGTCCAATACCACCATGCCTTTATTGACATCCATTTTGCGCACGTGGGCATGCACCCCCACCATGAGATGCTGCAATGCCAAAAAGGTCTCATTGGTCCGTCGCATAGCCAACAACTGGTCCCGCGTGGTCAGCAGTTGGATGCCATCCTCATTGACATCCAGCACGGTGCCCTCGTTGGTAAACGGAACCCCCATAAACTGGTTGTAAAACTTAACCTTGCCACCCTGAGTACGAACCGTATTAAACTCCCGCACCATATCCACTGCACGCAGTTTTTCATGATCAGCCAAGCGCACATTGATGCGGTAAAAATGGCTGCCCGCACGGGGTTCTGCCACCCAGATATCCAGCGGCTCTTCAAAATGCTCACCCAACCCTTTGGCAACCCCTTTCAGTAACGGACCCATGCGGTTTTTTGCCATGTAGGCCACGGCGGCCTCCCCCTGCCGCAAACGTAGGGTACGGATATCCGGCGGGATAAAACCAGGGATTTGCATGCGAATGGCGGCCTGAATCAGCTCCTTACCATTCTCCAAATAGTCCATGGTGCGCCAGCGGTGATCCAGCAAATTCATCGCCTCGCCCATCTCCATCAAGCCCGGCACGATATAGGCACCAAAATCCTCTAACAGTGCAGCACGCTCCATCTCCATAACCTGGGCCGCAGCCAACAGTAGCGCTTCCCAATCCTGGGCATCATACATACGATCTGGCGTAAATTCCGTGTCGGCAATGCCGGCGGTTTCCACGACCTTTTCCCATGCATCGTCGCCCAGCCGCTCATCCAGGTACTCTTCCAAGGCTAAAAAAATGACACCGTGCATCATTCCATCCGGTCGCTGCGGGCCTCTTTGATAGTGACGACAAAGAACCCATGGCTGCTATTATAAGGTCGACTGACCTCTGGCACCTCATCTCTGGCACATGACGTGCCATCCTGCACCCATTTTCTACCACATAATTTGCAAAAGGTATCCCTGTTCTTCAACCTTTACCCGGAAGCTGTCACTAATCTTGGGTAAATATACTAGTATACAAGGCGGGTTCGCACTATCCTTAACATGGAAGATGGGCCACCTTGGCACCATTCACTCATGAAACACCGGTTAGAGCATTATGGATCAAACCACCCCCCAACAACCCCCACATTGGACACTGGAGGGGCACGACCCACGCAGTGAAGACCCCCTTTTGGGCACCCTGTTGTTTCTGGCCCACCATTGGCACTTGCCCGCCACGGTGCAGAGCCTAACAGCAAACCTACCCCTGACCGAAGCGGGCCTAACCCCCGAACTTTTTTTGCGTGCTGCTGAACAGGCTGGCCTGAAGGCCCATATTCGCAAACAGCCCTTACACGCACTGCACACGGAACACCTGCCCGCCGTGCTGCTCTTGCATGGCCGTATGGCTGTGGTACTGCTGGGCTGGGATGAGGATGAAGCCCACCTGCTGCTGCCCGAAAGTGGCCGCGAAACCCGTCTGGATCGCCAAGCACTCGACGAGCGCTACGAAGGCCACGCCATTCTGGTAAGCCCCATGTTTAAACATGATGCCCGCACCAGCTTTATTGGCAACCCAACCACGGGTCACTGGTTTTGGAGTGCGCTGTTCCGTTACTGGCCTATCTACAGCGAAGTTGCCGTGGCCTCCTTACTTATTAACCTCTTTACCGTGGCCTCCTCACTGTTTGTCATGAACGTCTATGACCGCGTGGTGCCCAACAAAGCCATGGAGACCCTCTGGGTTTTGGCCCTTGGGGTAGCCATTGTCTACTGCTTTGATTTTTTACTACGCACCCTACGCGCCCATTTTTTGGATACCGCTGGAAAACGGGTGGATATTGTACTGGCCTCAAACATCTACCGCCATGTTAGCGGCATGCAGTTAAGCTACCAGCCCCAAAGCACCGGAGCCATGGCGCGTAATCTTCAAGAGTTTGAACCCCTGCGTGACTTTTTCACCTCGGCCACCCTTACCGCCATTATCGACCTCCCTTTCACCCTGATTTTTGTGGTGTTGGTCGCGCAACTGGGTGGCCTTAATGTCGCCATGGTCCCCCTGGTCTGCATGCCAGTGGTGATTCTGGTTGGGCTTCTGCTGCAAGCCCCCCTTAACCGGGTCATGAATCGTGCCCTCAAAGAGTCTGCCCAGAAAAACGCCATGCTGGTGGAAACCCTGGGCCGCCTAGAGACCATCAAACTTAATAATGCCGAAGGACACCTTGCCGGCAAGTGGGAAAATTGCATCATCGAAACCGCTAAAACCGCCCAGCAGTCGCGTTTTCTCTCCACCCTGGGGGTGAATTTCGCCATGCTTGTGCAGCAGTTTAGCTCGGTGGCGGTGGTGGTGGTGGGGGTTTATGCCATCAATGCCGGTGAGATCACCATGGGGGCGCTCATCGCCTGTACCATTCTGACCGGGCGGGCCTTGGCCCCCCTCTCCCAGGTGGCAGGTTTGATGGTGCGCATTCAACAAACCATGATCTCCCTACGCACCCTCAATCAAATCATGAACACCCCCCAAGAGCGCCCCGAGGGACGCACCTTTCTTAGCCGCCCTCGCCTCTCGGGTAAGATTCAACTCAAAGATCTTTCGTTCCAGTACCCCAATGCCAAAACCGCCGCTTTGCAAAAGCTTAATCTACTCATTGAACCCGGTGAAAAAGTCGGCTTTATCGGACGGGTTGGATCAGGCAAAAGCACTTTGCTTAAATTGCTGCAAGGACTCTACCCCCCCACCGAAGGCCTGGTTTTGGTGGATGATATGGATGCCCGTCAAATCGACCCCGCCGACCTGCGCCGCAATATGGGTTGTGTGACCCAAGATGCCGGCCTACTCTATGGTACCATTCGTGAAAACATTACCTTGGGCGCCCCCTTTGCCGATGATTCCACCCTACGCCGCGCGGTGGAACAGGGGGGTGTTGCGGCGTTTACCGATCGCCATCCCGATGGCTTGGATCTGGTTATCGGTGAGCAGGGCCAGGGCCTTTCGGGTGGGCAGCGGCAGTGCGTTTCCATCGCCCGTGCGTTGATCCATAACCCTCCCATTTTGCTGCTGGACGAACCTACCAGCGCCATGGATAGCGGCTCGGAGGAGCGTTTTAAAAAGGTGATTGAAGATACGTTACCTGGCAAAACCTTGCTGTTGGTAACCCATCGGGCCTCCTTACTCTCCTTGGTGGATCGTGTTGTAATCATTGAAGATGGCCAAATTCTTGCCGATGGCCCTAAAGAGGCCATTTTATGGCAACTTAAAGAAGGCAAATTTAGGGTTAAAAGCTGATGTCGCAATGGAATTCAGAGAGTTTTGCAGACGCCCGCATCACCGCGCGATCCGCCCGTATTGGGGTAGTTAGCCATGTGCTGTTATGGTGCTCGACCCTCTTTTTTGCGGTGGCGCTGCTGTGGGCGGCCTATGCGGAGGTGGTTGAAGCCACCACCGGCATGGGTAAAGTCATTCCATCAGGTCAAGTCCAGCGCATTCAAAGCCTAGAACCGGGCCGTCTGACGGAACGCTTGGTGCGCGAGGGGGATGAGGTTAAGACGGGGGATATCCTACTGCGTATTGATGATACCCAGTTTCAGGCCACCTATAATGAGAGTGCGGCCCGTATCCTTGCTCTGCAAGCCCGCATCGCGCGGCTAACGGCTGAAGCGCAAGGGGCCAGCGTGTTTGAAGTGCCGGGGGCCATTCTTGAACAAGATCCTGAGCTGGCGGCCTCGGAGCAGTCGCTGTTCAAAAGTCGGCGCCAGAGCCTGCTCAACAACATACAGATCCGTGAACAGCAGATCGTGCAGCGCCAACAGGAGCTGGCTGAAGCAGAGTCGGCCATCCTGCAATTTCAAGAGCGCCTCCACCTAACCCGTAAGGAGATCAAACTGACCCAACCGCTGGTCGAAAAAGGGTTGGTGGGTGAAGTGACCCTGCTGCACGCGCAACGGGAAGAGGCCAACCTAAAGGGTGAAATCACCAGCCTGCAACATGCCATCCCCCGCGCCCGCTCGGCATTAATCGAGAGCAAAAGCAAACTTGAAGAGGCCACCCTTGCCTTTAAATCGCAGGTTCAAGAAGATCTGAACACCGCCAGCAGTGAACTGACACGCATCCAACAATCCAGCAGCGCTTTGGAAGATCGGGTGACACGCAGCGCCATTCGCTCACCGGTCAACGGTACAGTTATCCGGGTCCATGTCAACACCATCGGTCAGGTGGTGCAGTCTGGCGCAACCCTGATGGAGATCATGCCTACCGAGGATTCTCTCCTGGTCGAGGCGCGTATTGACCCCAAAGATATTGCGTTCCTACACCCAGGGCAGCCCGCCACGGTTAAGTTTACCGCCTATGATTTTTCCATCTATGGCGGGTTAGAGGGTGAGTTGACCCACATCAGTGCCGATGCCATTACCGATGAAAATGGGCAAGCCGCCTATCTGGTGCAGGTGCGCACCAAAGATAAGAGCATGCGCCGCAACGGCAAGGTGCTGCCCATCATCCCAGGTATGGTGGCATCGGTGGATGTTATAACCGGTCAAAAAACCATTTTAAACTATCTTCTTAAACCTATTTTTAAGGCCCGCGACAATGCACTGCGTGAACGCTAAAACAGCACAACCAGACGCCTAATCATAGGTCGTCGTAAAAAATAGTGCCAAGGTTGTTTTTTCACTACAGCCCCCCGCCACTCTACCGATAAAATGGTAAGAAACGCCTAATGCACTTTACTCTCGCCTTTTTTGTGTTATTTGCTTATATTGTGCAAGCTGTGTCGCTAGGTGCGCCTCTTTGCCTTGCCTATGACTTTTGCGTGGGCACGTAGCGGGTTCGGTTTTTTTAGGCCGCCCTGCTTCTACACTAAAAACTTTGGCATAGGGTATGCGGTAGCCCTTTGTCAGGGCATACGACTGCCATCAAACTGGCTCTTGTGCGTAAATAGTGGCGGGGTTGTCACTTTAAGTCTTACCGCAATTAACGATCTGACAAGATCTCTGTGCTCTTTGGCTGGGAACGCATTTATGCTCAAGCATCGATCGACTCAACTTTTAACCCTGTTATCCCTCACAT
Organism: Magnetococcus marinus MC-1; assembly: GCF_000014865.1. Lineage (NCBI taxonomy): Bacteria > Pseudomonadati > Pseudomonadota > Magnetococcia > Magnetococcales > Magnetococcaceae > Magnetococcus > Magnetococcus marinus. The sequence continues at coordinate 661,264 of NC_008576.1, read as the reverse complement.
GGGGTATGGGTAGCGCTTGGGCACAGGAAGGTGCTCCCTTGACCTTGCAGGATGCTGTGCTCAAGGCGCTCAGCAGCAACCCTGAAGTGCTGGCCTCGTGGGAAAACAAACAAGCCAATACCCAACTGGTGCGCCAGGCACGGGCAGGCTATTTTCCTACCCTCGATCTGGCTGCGGGTTACGGTAAAGAGGTGACGGATAATACCACCACGCGGGCCGCTAATAAGGGTACCACCACCATGAACCGGGGGGAATCCAGCGCCACAGTGAGTCAAAAACTGTTTGATGGCCTGTCCACCTACACCAACGTTAAACGTGCAAAAGCCTCAGACCAATCCTCATTACACGCCTTTGATCGCACCGCTGAAAAAGTGGGTAGACAAGCGATGGAAGCCTTTATGGAACGCGCCAAGCAGCAGCAAATTTTGGCGCTGACCGCAGAGAATGTGCAAGACCACGAAGAGACCCTAAAAAAGCTTAAAGCTCTCGCCGCTGGTGGCCAAGGCAAAAAGGCTGACGTACAACAGACCGAAAGCCGCCTGTTTAGCGCCAAGGATACCCTGGTTCAAGCCAAAGGTAAGATTAATATCGCCGGGGCAACCTACGAACGGGTTATTGGCGAAAGCCCAGGCATGTTGGCGACCCCAGCGCTCCCTAAAGAGAATCTGCCTGAAACCCTTGATCAGGCCCTAGAGATTGCCGCACAGATGCATCCGCTGCTGTTAGGTTCGCAACAAGACCTCAATGCGGCGACCTTTGCCAAGTTAAAATCCAGATCCAGCTTCATGCCTAGCATTACCCTGGACCTTACAGCCAGCAATAATGGCAATGTGAGCGGGACCCGTGGTTATGCCCAGGCTATGTCAGCCATGCTGAACATGAAATATAATATTTTCAATGGCGGCAGTGATTTAGCAGCTTACCGTGAGAGCGATCATCGCATCAACCAAACCCGTGAAACGCTCTCTCTAAACCAGCGTACTGTGCGTGAGCAAGTGATCACCGCATGGGAACAGATGGAGATGGCTAAGCACAGCGTTGCGCTGGTGGAAAAACAGGTCAAAGCGCAGCAAGATACCGTTAAATCCTACCTGCAAGAGTTTGAACTGGATAAACGCACCCATTTGGATGTGCTCAATGCCAAAAACGAGCTCTATCGGGCACGTGTCCAGCAGGTATCTGGTAATTTTGACTATATCATGCGTGTTTATCAACTCTGGTCAGCAATGGGTGTGATGCGAGAGAATATGGGTCTTCATCAAACACCCGTTATGGCGAAACATTAAATCACCTGTTTGACGCTGCTCGACCAGATTTTGCCCGAACAAAATGACAGGCCCTGCGGTCAACACCCAGGGCCTTTATCATAAGCCAAAATCAACAAAAGGCCCTGTTGCATCCTACAACAGGGCCTTTTGTTTGTTAAAATCCCAGGGCGTTTAATAGCGCCAAGCAGGTTTATTTGCTCCCCCTCTGCATGCTGGCGGTGGGTAAATACCACCGAACTCCACCATCAAAAGGGCCCTACTCGCTGCGAATGAATCGCTTCATCATCATTTTGACCACCCAACATCTCATGCCTTCTATTTATACACATGCCATGTAAACATGGTTCGGCCACACTGTTAACACTTTCCGAAAAAGTGTTAATGAGTTGTAAATACTTTGGCCGACCATCCCGACCATGTTATATTTCGAGATGGGTGGCTTTCTTGGCTTGGCCCTGGGACCTGCTGCATCGTGGCGACTAACCCGTTTTTGGGGGGCGTCGTTTCAGCGCTTAACCAAGGGCCACCTTGCGGTACCAGGTTAAAGCAGGAGGATCTATTGTCTCAGTAGGCCACCATCAACCTAACGGAGCGCCCTTATCACTTCTCCATCAAGACCCTAGCGTCCCCTTTTTTTCTTGATCAGGATTATTATGCCTCAGCGCCACGAAATATTGATTGTGGAAGATGACAAGGTAACCCGTGCGTTGCTCAGCGGTTATTTTAACAATGCCGGCTATCGGACCCATGCTGCCGAGGATGCTCGGAGCATGCAGAGGGTGCTTAATGGTGGTGGGATAGATCTGGTGCTCTTGGATATTAACCTACCCGGTCGTGATGGTCTTAGCATCACTCAGAATTTACGGGCCGAGTCTGCTGAGTTGGGCATTATTCTGGTATCGTCTCGATCAGAAGAGGTTGACCGAATCATCGGGTTAGAACTGGGGGCGGATGATTATGTGGTCAAACCTTTCAACGAAAGGGAACTGCTGGCCCGGGTCAAAGTACTCTTACGACGCATTGATTTGATCAAGCACTATGCTAACAGTTGCCGCGATCTGGATGAGCTTGGCAGCTATCGATTTGATCATTGGACACTCTCGCATTCGGCGCGGCAGGTTTACCATCGGGATGGACGGCAGGTTGAATTAACCAATGGTGAATTTCGTCTGCTCTTGGCTTTTGTCAACCGCGCGGGTCGTGCGCAGAGCCGGGATCAGCTGTTGGATGCGGTAAGCAATCGGGAATGGAGCCCCAACGACCGTACCATTGATGTGATGGTCAATCGCCTTAGGCGTAAATTAGAGGTCGATGCGAGGGACCCTAAACTGTTGATCACCATCCATGGTGTCGGTTACCAATTTACCCCAGAGGTGGTGCAACTAACCAGCCCTCTACAAGAATAACCGCTGCGTCGGGCACCGCTTACACGACATGCTTGGCCGAGCATCAAGCACCCTTAGGGTGGCACGCCAGACCCATTCACCCATGGCGTTAGCAGCAGCCGTGAAACCACAGATACAGGATGTCACGGCCAGGATCTCCAGGGAGCATGCACCTTCAGCTCCCTGGTTTCCTTGAGGATTTACCACACCCTCGTTGGCTTAACGTAACTGGGATGAGATGCGATTTGAGCGTTGCATGGCTTCATCCACGCTCTCCCAACCGCCACTCATAAATTGCACGAGGTAATGCATAAGGGTACCAGAGGCCACCAATAGGGCGATAATGCTGACGGCCCAACCCATATCTTGGCTTAAACCCTGCCAACCCAGGATACAAAGGGCACTGACCAGCCACATTAGGGCGACGCCGGCCCCCAAAATTACGGCTTGACGCATCTTAACTCTCCTTACAGACCTTGTAGGCAAGGCTTGTCTGTTTAGCCTCATTTGTTATCCCCCGCCTACCCTCCCTTCAAAAACTGTTCCAGCCCGAACGCTCCCTCTGGCACACCGCATCAATCTGCTGCTAATAGGGTGCTTGGTCTATTTTTACAAAACGACTAACACTACGAAACTACCTGTTTTTTTGGCATGGCAATCGCATATATACATCAAGACATATGGGAGCAGGGCTTTGACACGGCCAGGGGGGGCTGAACCAAGTTTTGCGCATTGGTCTTGGTAAGCGGCGTGGGAGAACAAGGTGGATGCGGCAAAAAATGCACAAGGGACACCTGTTCAGCGGTCTATCGGCAACCTTCTCCCCCTTAAGATAAAGTGGCCAAGTTGCCCTAAGAGTTCGTTATGACACCTTACCACGCTTGGGTTTCATCACAAACTCGGCTACAATGGCCGGGTTCTAAACAGCATATATATGACATTCGTATCCTCACGGTTTTTTCCAGTGTGATGGAGAAGACGTTGAGTCACCACAACAGATAAGGATCATGCGGTGTTTAATCTATCGCTATGGAAGTTCAAAACACTGATTAGATTGCTTATTTTAGTGCCTACCTTAACTATGCTCGGCACAGGGTTGGTCATATGGAGCGCCAGCAACAGCTCCCAGCAGCGAATTCACCATGTGCAATCTCGTGTAGTGCCCCTCAACCAGCTTGCCCTTAGCATGAAGTATGAAGTGGCCCAGGTTAACCTGTGGCTCACCGATGTTTCCGCCACCCAAGCCCTCAATGGTCTAGATGATGGCTTTAATGAAGCCGCCAACCATGCCAATTTGTTTAAAAAACAGTTGCACGAGTTCCGTAAAGTCTCTGCGGCTGAAGGCAAAGACAAAAACTTTTTAGACCTCCTGGAGAGCCATTTTGACGCCTACTACGCGCAAGCGCGGCAGATGGCCCAAAGCTACGTCAGTGGCGGCCCTACCGAAGGCAACGCCTTAATGGGTGACGTGGATGAAAAAGCCAAAGCGCTAGAAAATGACCTAATTATTCTAGAAAAGAAATATGTGGCGGGCATGCTCAAGGCGTTGGAAATCGTCGAGACGCAAATGGGCCATTTGGTTACCCGCTCCGTGCTGATTTTTATCGTTTCAATCATCGTGATCTTGGCCATGGGAACCTTTGTTGCGCGCCTTGTGCTTGATAAATTGGGGGCGGATCCCATTGAATTGAGCCAAGTGATGGAACGCTTGGGCCGTGGGGACCTCACCCACCGGGTCATTTTCAAAAACGCCAAACCCCACTCCTTGGCCCAGCATGTCATGCAAATGTCCCGTGATTTGTTCCAAATGGCGGCCACCTTAAAACTGCAAGCCTTAACCATGCGCGCCACCGTCTTGGAGCAGAAAGAGGCCCAGAATGACCTAAAAAGAGACTCCGGTGAGAGCTATGGATTGGCTCAAGAGGTGGTCTCTATCAATGATGGTATTGATGCCATGACCCAATCCCTGCGGGTGGATTTGGAACAGGCCGACAACAACATGGCAAGCCTTACCGCCACGGCGGATGACCTTTCTGGTAGCGTCTCCTCGATTGCCGCAGCCTCTGAACAGGCCAGTCAAAATGTGAATACCATGGCCGCCGCCGCCGAGCAGATGACCGGCAACATCACGGCGGTGAACAGCAGTCTCGAACAGGTTAACCTTTCCGTTGGGCATGTTTCTGGTGCGCTGGATGAGCTTAACCACTCTCTGGATCAAGTGCGCAACCGCTGCATTCAGGCTGATCGCAAATCCAATGAAGCCCAGCAATTTACCCAACAGACTCAGACCACCATGGAGGCTTTAACCGAGTCAGCCCGTGAAATTGTTAAGGTAGTAGGGCTTATTAAGACCATTGCCGATCAAACCAATATGCTGGCGCTGAACGCGTCCATTGAGGCCGCCGGTGCTGGCGAGGCTGGCGCGGGCTTTGCGGTGGTTGCCAACGAGGTCAAGGATCTGGCCAAACAGACTGCCGATGCCACCAAACAGATTGAACAGCGCACTCAAGAGATCCAAAACAACACCCAAGAGGCGGCCAAGGTTAGCTTTAATGTCAATGAGATGATCCAACAAATTGGCAAAACCACAGCCCAGATCACCGAAGCGGTGGAGGAGCAGTCCGGGGCAGTGGCCCGCATTAATGACTCCATGCATGATGTCACCATTGCGGGGCAAGAGGTTGGGCGCAACGCCATGGAGTTGGAAGCCGCCTCGACCGAGGTTGCCCGTGCCGCCTTAGAAGCCGCCGCAGGGACCAATGAAATCGCGGCCTCGGCTTCGCAGGTAGCGCGCAGCGCAGAACAGGTGGCTCAGAACAGCAGTCAAGCATCGCAGCGGCTGAATGTGATTAAAAATAACTCGGGCGAGATCTATGAAGCATCGGCCAACGTACAGAAAAAAATGTTGCAATCCATGGATTTTGCCAACTTTTTGGATGGTGCCATTGCCCATGCAGGTATGTTGAGTGAAATGAGCGATGAGTCCTGTGACGCCCTGAACAAAGCCGCAGAGGCCTTTAATATTGGCACGCCTGCCTTGGATATCCAATCGGTTAAAAAGGCCCATATTGGGTGGCTGGGCAAACTGGTTGGGGTTATTCGCGGTCGTAGCAGCATTAAACCAGAGGATGTGGCCACTGCCCGTGATTGTGCCTTTGGTCAATGGTACTATAATGAGGCCCAGTCAACCATGGGGGATAACCCCTTGTTTATTGAGATTGCGACCCCCCACCAAAAGGTACATGAAACCGCCCGTGAGGTGGTGAAACTGATGAATGAGTTTAACCAGGAAGGGGCGGAACAGGGATTGCATCGCTTTAATGAACTGCGCAAGGATCTCTTTAAACGCCTAGATCGGCTCTACCTCGATACCCTATAACACCGGGATATGATTAAGCCACCAACGCGACCTACTCGGTCGCGTTGGTGATTATACTCGGCCTGTTGGCGTTGCGACGATAGAATTGTGCGGATGCTCAGAACAGGCTAGCCTGAGCCTGTTGCCTGCTTTAACATGTACAGATGTACCCGGTTGCGTCACAAACAAGGGAGGCCTCTTCCTCGACCCAAGCATAGGGGCTGTGCAGAGGATGACGACCCCTTATCTCCGCATCCCCATAAAGCTCCCCTACTGCGTAGGAAGCATATATGTTGCCGTTTTCACTGCCTATTCGTTATGCCTTTTACGCCTTTGTCTTGATGGGCGGCGGCTTATTGTCAATCGCCAGCTATGGTTTTCAACAAGCCAGTGCCTTGCTGGCGTTGCAGACCGCACAAATGGTGACCAGCCACGTTACCAATGAAATTAGTTTTTTGCGTGACACCATTGTGCAGATGCGCCAGGACATGGATATTTTGCTCCACAGTCCGGTGCTGCTCGACTATCTGGACAACCCCCAAGGGAGCCCCGCGCCACTGAGCGAGCAGATGATTGGCATCATGCAAAATCGTCCCTCCTATGCTCAGTTCCGATTGATTTGTATTGAGGATGAGGGCAAGGAGAAGATACGCATAGAGCGAAGAATCGGTAATATTATAGCGACCTTGGTACCGGCCCAGCTACAAACCAAAGGCAACCGACCCTATTACAAAACCGCTTTAGAGTTGCCCCGTGGACGCGACACCATAAGCCCCATTGAGCTCAACCAAGAACATGGTCAGGTGGAGCATCCCATTCGCCCTGTTATGCGCCTTTCTACCCCAGTGTATGATTCTCACAACCTCATCCGTGGGGTTATGGTGATTAATCTGGATTTTTCCCAAGTGGTCAAACGCCTCGCCACTCTGGACAATCGGGTATCCATTCGCCTTATCTATCCCAATGGCGAGTACCTCTACCATCCCGATGCGACCCGCATGTTTACCCTTAGTCAGGGTGGCCCTGCGGGACTGTTTCAGGAGTATCCTCAACTAACATGGCCTGACTTTAATACCCTTATTGAAGGGGAACCCTTTCTGATCCCACTCAAAGCCCAGCACAAACTGATCGCCGGACAGCTCATCCATCTCGATTCTCAGCAGCGGAGCCCCCCTTTGATTGTGCTGGGTGTAACCTCAGATCGCATGCTTCAGTTGCTTACCAATCAATTGGCGCACAAGCTTACCTTGATCGTGCTTGCACTGGTGACCCTGCTTACCCTCCTAACGGCCTGGATGGCCTATCGCCTCTGGGCGCCCTTACGGGACCTTACCGAGTCGGCGCACATGTTGGCAAAGTCACTTCATGAGGGCAGCATTCCCCACCAAAATCGCCAGGATGAGGTGGGCACCTTGGCGCGGGCGATTCACCTTTTATTGCAACGATTACAGCATATTCATCAACGCACACAACGGTTTAATGAGCAGTTACAAACAGAGGTTGCGCAACGCACCACCGCACTGCAAGAGACCATTGCGCTGGCTGATGAGCGGCGCTCTTTGCTTGCCGAGGTACAGAGCATGGCCCGCATCGGGGGATGTGCGTGGGATCCTACCCACGACCAGCTGTCGGTAACAGAGGCCTTTTTACAACTGACCAACAGTTATGGGGCTCCCCCTACCACGTTGCAGGATCTGCTTGATCTCTATGGGATCGAGGATCGAGAGCGGCTCCAGCATATGTTGGAGATTGCCCTTCAGAGTGGTCTAAAAGGGGATATGGTCGCCAGTCTGGGCGGGCATAACCAGCTCTGGCTGCGCACCCTGTTGCAACCCATTCGACAAGGCCCGGCCACCATAAAAATTCACATCGTTATTCAGGATATTACCCGTGAACATCTGATCCAGGAGGCCCATACTCGCGAGGAACGTCGGAATACATGGCTCTTAAAACTCAATGAGGTGGCCTACGCCAGTGGGGATGCCCTCATGGAGCTTGCGCTCCAGGGTGCCATTACTTTATCGGCCAGTCCCCAAGCTTTTTTTATCTGGATGGACAGCAGCCTAAACCATATTTGTCAGGAGCGTCTCTATCCAGCGCCAAGGGATCCTGCCGCGGTGGATCGCTACCGCCCGGCGCGTTTTGCCCCCAGCCAACAAGCGTTTATTAGTAAGGAGTCGGTGCTCCACCATGCCCAAGCGGCGACGGATCAGCCTGCTTTGGTGCTGCCCTTGTTTGAGGATCGTCAGGTTATCGCGCTACTGGGGGTATTGGGTGCAAGCACACCCTATGACAACCGGGACATCCAACACCTACACTATTTTGCCCAAGGGTTGTGGCGGGTATTACAGCGGCGTCGGGATCAAGAGATGGTTAAACAGGCCACCGCCGAAGCCCAACGGGCCAATGCCGTTAAAGGGCGGTTTTTGGCCAATATGAGTCATGAAATTCGCACCCCCATGAACGCTATTATGGGTTTTACCGAGCTGAGTCTAACCCAGCATCCGCCCGCCCCCCATGATCGCCATCTGCAAGCCATCCGCACCGCCAGCCAGACCTTACTGGCTTTGCTGAATGATGTGTTGGATTTTTCAAAAATTGATGCTGAGCAGTTGGCGTTGGAGCAGATTCCCTTCTCCCCAACGGAACAGTTGCAGCAGATCGCGCAGATGCTGGCGCCCCAGGCGCAAGCCAAAGGTTTGCACTTTCATACCTTTCAACAAGGGAGCATGCCAACCCTGTTGTTAGGCGATGCCTTGCGGCTACGCCAAGTGTTGATCAACTTGGTGAGCAATGCCATCAAGTTCACCCACCAGGGCAAGGTGGTGCTGGGCATGTATGGCAACGAGCCCACCCCCGAGGGCCGTTGTCTGCTGCGCTTCGAGGTGATCGACAGCGGTATTGGCATTGAGGCATCCCAACAAGAGCGGCTGTTTCAACCCTTTGTGCAGGGAGATCTCTCTACCACCCGCACCTATGGTGGTAGCGGTTTGGGGCTGGCTATTAGCAAGCGGTTGGTCCACCTCATGGGGGGAGAGATGCAGCTTGAGAGTACCCTGGGCGCAGGCAGTAAATTTTCGTGTCTGCTGCCTTTTAGTCTGTGTAAGGATGACCTTGCGAAGAGCTTAACCCCATCGGCACAGACATTAAGCATTCCCCATTGGCCCGATGTAACGCTGTTGGTGGCGGAGGATAACCGGCTTAATCGTGAGATGCTGCAAGAGCTCTTGGCGCGGGCGCAGATTGGCTGTCTGCACGCCGTCAACGGCACCGAGGCGGTGGCGATGTTAGAGCGCGATAATTTTCCCCTACACGGGGTTTTGATGGATATGCAGATGCCCCAAATGGACGGCCTAACCGCTACCCAGCTGATCCGGCTGCACCATCCTAAGGGCACCCTACCCATCATTGCGATGACAGCCAATGGCACGGCGGCGGATCGTCAACGTTGTCTAGAGGCAGGTATGGATGATTGTTTGATCAAACCCATCGACATGCAGACCCTCTACAGCACCTTACGCCTCTGGTTGCCCGAACCCCAGGGCGAAGAGGACCCCTACCAGCAACCCCTGTTAGCGAGTCAGCAGCGCTGGCAGCAGTGGCAACCTGACCCTCAACTCATCGACAAGCAAGACCTGTTTCTGCGATTGGGTGGGGATTTTGACCGTTTAATGAACCGCCTTGGCTACTTTGCCACGGAGTGTGAGCGCTACTTTACGCCCCTTACCCACGCCTATACCGAACGGGACACCACCACCGTACTGAGTGCTGCCCACGCCATGAAGGGGATCGCTAAAAACCTCTCCCTGCTCCAGCTTGCTGACTACCTGGAACGTTTGGAAGCGATGGTGCAGCAACATGGCTGCGATGCACCCGGACTTAGCAGCTTGTGGCAGCATCTGCTGACCTGCCAACAGGCTACGTGCTTGGCCATGCCTGCGCAACTGCCCCCCGCGACCACGCCCCCCTCCCCACAATTAGAAGCGGACATGACCCAATTTATGGCCTTGTTAAACGACAATGACCTTCAGGCCAAAGCGCTGCTGCAACAACTTTTCCCCCTGTTACAACAGCGCGGGCAGGGGCAGTTGGCGGCAGATTTAGAGAACGCCCTAGCCCAGTTTGACTTTGCCCAAGCACGCGCGCTGTTGCAGAACCCTAACCCCTCATACAACCCTCTCAAACCTGCCGTGCCTTGACCCACCATGACCGTGGGGCACCCAGTATCACTCTATCCAATTATGACCATTAGCAACAATTAGGCTGTTTTAGGTTTTTTTCTTTGCGCCCATACCGATTGGTATGTACCCTCACCATGAACAAACCAATTGGTATGTTCATCCCCTTTTGGAACGGTTTTATGACTGATACACGTGATCCTGCCACAACCCGCCGACGTCTGCTGGAAGCCGCCTTGGGGGAGATCCATCGCAAGGGTTTTCAGGCCGCCTCGCTGTCGGCCATTCTGGAGCGGGCAGAGATGACCAAGGGGGCCATGTATCACCATTTTCCCAACAAAAAAGCGTTGGGCTTAGCGGTGATTGATGAGCTGCTACCGGCCATTTTTCAAGATGAGTTTAACATCCACATGGATGAAAAAAAGGGGTTTGTGGAAGGGTTTATCCACGCGCACCAAACCTTTATCCGCAACCGTGGCGCCAGTTTTATTGAGTTGGGCTGCCCGGTAGCCAACTTGGCCCAAGAGATGTCCCCCATTGATGAAGACTTTCGTGTGCGCATTGATGCGCTGTTTCAGTGGGGGCTTAAGACCATGGCCCAGCAGATCCGTACCGCCCAACAGCATGGAGAGTTGCGCCAAGAGTTGGATGCCGACGCCACTGCGCTGTTTATTTTTGCTGCCCGCGAAGGGTGTGAAAGTGTCGCCAAAACGGCCCAGGATAAGCAATTGTTTTTCCGCTGTTTTGAGCAACTTTTTATCTATATTCGGACGCTTAGCCCAAACAACGCGCGGGGCTAACCCCTTTGTTTTTTTTGCCCTCAAGGAGCCCACTGTATGATTCGTAACTATGCCAACTGGCTGCTGCGTTATCGGCTGCTGGTGATTTTATTGACGGTGGGGGTGATGCTGGCGGCGGGCTCGGGGGTGCGATTTTTAAAGTTTGACACCGACTACCGCATCTTTTTTGGTAAGGATAATCCGCAACTGCTGGCGTTTGATGAGTTGCAAAACAGCTATACCAAAGATGACAACGTGATGTTTGTGCTCACCCCAAAATCGGGGCAGGTGTTTGATGCCCAGAGCATGAGCGTGATCAAAGATCTCACCAAACAGGCTTGGCAGATCCCCTATTCGATCCGGGTGGATTCCCTCACCAACTATCAGCACACCTGGGTTGAAGAGGATGATTTGGTGGTGGGGGATTTGGTGGATGATCCAACGGCGATCACCGCCCAGGGGTGGCAAGCCATCCAGAACATCGCCACCACGGAACCCCTGTTGCTCCACCGCTTGGTCAATCCCCAAAGCACGGTTACAGCGGTTAATGTGACCATCCAGCTACCGGATGACAATACCCAGACCGCCGTGCCAGAGATTGCTGCCTTTGTACGCAATATGGCGGCACAACTACAGGCGGCCCACCCCGAAATGGAGGTACGGCTCACCGGCATGGTGATGATGAACAACTCCTTTCCCGAACTCTCCAAAAGGGATATGAGCACCCTGGTGCCCATGATGTTTGGGGTGGTGATCTTGACCTTTTTAATGCTGTTGCACTCCCCCTGGGCAACCCTTGGCACGCTGTTGGTCATCCTCTTCTCCATTATCACCGGCATGGGTTTGGCCGGTTGGAGCGGCATTGTACTGACCGGCCCCAGCGCCAGTGCACCCACCATTATTTTGACCATGGCGGTGGCCGACGCGGTGCATCTGCTGGTCAGTTTTTTTGTGGTCTACGGCTATAAACATGTGGATAAACATGGGGCCATGGTGGAGGCGTTGCGTATCAACTTCGCCCCCATTTTTCTCACCAGTTTGACCACCGCCATCGGCTTTTTGAGCATGAATTTTAGCGATGCCCCGCCCTTTCGGGATCTGGGTAATATCGTCTCCATGGGGGTGGTGGCGGCGTTTGTCTATGCGGTCACTTTTTTGCCAGTGTTTATGGCCATGGTACCGGTAAAACCCCATAAAAAACGCCCGCGCACCAGCCATGCCATGGAGATGCTGGCCAACTGGGTGATCGCCAAACGTACCCCCTTGTTCTACATCATGACCGCCGTTTCCATTGGCTTTATCGCGTTTATTCCGCGCAACCAGCTCAATGATGAGTTTGTGAAATATTTCAGTAAAAATGTGGATTTCCGTAATGCCACGGACTACACCGCCGCCAACCTGACCGGCATCTACAATATCGGTTTTTCCATTGATTCTGGCGAAAACTCCGGCATTGCCGACCCCGATTTTCTGGCCCGTGTGGAGCAGTTGGCCATCTGGCTACGCACCCAGCCAGAAGTAACCCATGTGAGCACCATTACCGATATTTTTAAACGGCTCAACCGTAATATGCACGGGGATCAACCCCAATGGTATGCCCTGCCCGATGAGCGTAATCTGGCCGCCCAATATCTGTTGCTCTATGAGATGTCGCTGCCCTATGGATTGGATTTAAACAACCAGATTAATGTCAACAAATCCAAGACCCGTCTGTCGGTCACGTTACAGAGCATCAGCTCCAATGAGGTATTGGCGTTTGCCGACCGGGTGCGGGGCTGGATGCAGAAAAACTGGCCCGCGCAGATGGTGGTGGAAGGGGCCAGCCCCACGGTGATGTTTGCCCATATTGGTAAGCGCAACATTGTGAGCATGTTGGGGGGGACTACTGTGGCGCTGTTTTTAATCTCTCTTTCCATGATTATTGCTCTACGCTCGGTCAAGCTTGGCCTGCTCAGCCTGATCCCCAACTTGGTGCCAGCGGGGATTGCCTTTGGTTTGTGGGGCATGATCAATGGTCAGGTGGGTTTGGCGCTGTCGGTGGTAACCGGCATGACCCTGGGCATTATCGTGGATGACACGGTGCACTTTTTGAGCAAGTATCTACGCGCCCGCCGCGAGTATCACCATACCGCTGAAGAGGCGGTGCGTTATGCCTTTTCCACGGTGGGCACCGCCTTGTGGGTGACAACCCTGGTCTTGGTGGCGGGCTTTTTGGTGCTCACCCTATCGGACTTTAAACTCAATGCGGAGATGGGCTTAATGACCGCTATTGCCATTGCCATCGCCCTGATTGTGGATTTTCTATTGCTGCCGGTTCTGCTGCTTAAAATGGAAGGTAAAAACCATGCGTAAGACCCCCCGTTTGTTCCCGCGCCTGCTGCTGGGCACACTGCTGCTGCTACCCGCTTTGGGCAGCCCCCAAGCCCAGGCCGAAACCAGTCAGGAGAAGGGTTTGCGGCTGGTGCAAGAGGCCGATAAGCAGGATTTTGGCTATGTGGATCTCACCGCCCAATTGGAGATGGTGCTCACCAACCGCCAAGGGGATAGCAGCAGCCGTAAGATTCGCATTAAGATGAAAGAGGTCGCCGATGATGGTGATATGTCCCTCTCGGTGTTTGATACCCCGGCGGATGTTAAAGGCACGGTGATGCTCACCCACTCTCACGCGGTCAAACCCGACGATCAGTGGATGTTTTTACCCGCCGTCAAACGGGTTAAGCGTATTGCGTCGCGTAATAAATCGGGTCCCTTTATGGGCAGTGAATTTGCCTTTGAGGATCTGGCCTCGCAAGAGGTCGCCAAATATACCTACAACTATCTGCGTGACGAGGTGATTGATGGCCGCGACAGTTGGGTCATTGAGCGCCGCCCGGCCTATGCGTACTCTGGTTATACCCGCCAGGAAGTGTGGTTGGATAAGGTGCGTTTGCAGCCCAATCAGGTTATCTACTATGACCGTAAAAACGACCTTTTAAAAACCCAAACCTTCTCTGGCTACCAGCAATATCTGGGGCGCTATTGGCGCCCATCGCTCATGCTTATGGTCAATCACCAGACCCACAAACAGACCACGCTAAGCTGGCTCGATTATCGGTTTAAAAACGGCTTTTCTGACCGAGAGTTCCACAAAGACGGCATGCAACGGACCCGCTAATCATGAAGCTGTTTTCCTCAATGATCCCCCAACTCACCGGCATGACCGCTGCCACGGTCCTAGGGTGGGTGATTGGCAGCCCCCCAGCTTGGGCCGATGACGCGCCGCGTAGCGAGTGGTCTGGTTATATGGCTGGGGAGCTGCGCCTTTTCCCCGAAGCCCCGTTGCGGGGTGGGCAGGTGGTGCTCTACCCCGCGCTTAGCGCTCAGGGGGAGTATTTTCGCGCGTGGGATCAAGGCCATAAGCAGCTCCGTTTTACCCCTTTTGTGCGCCTGGATGCCCAGGATCATGCGCGTAGCCATGTGGACCTGCGGGAGCTGGCCGTCACCCATTTAGATGATGCCAACTGGGAAGTGAGTGTGGGGTTGCGCAAACTCTATTGGGGGGTTACAGAGTCCCGTCATCTGGTGGACATCCTCAACCAGACCGATGCGGTAGAGGGCATTGATGGTGAAGATAAGCTAGGGCAGCCCATGCTCTCTGCCGGCTTTTTTCAGGATTGGGGTACCCTAAACCTCTACTGGATGCCCTATTTCCGGGAGCGCACCCTGCCCGGTTGGCAGGGGCGCCCAGGCTATTTTTACCGGGTTCGTCAGAACGAGGCCAGTTATGAATCCCCGGCGCAGGCGTGGCATCAGGATTTTGCGGTACGCTACAGCCACACCGTGGATATGTGGGATTTCTCCCTCAGCCATTTTTCCGGAACCGCCCGCGAACCTCAACTGCGCAGTAAAACCGAAGCCAGCGGTGCGCTGGTACTCTACCCCTATTACTACCAGCTTGAGCAGACCGGGTTAACGGTGCAGGCCACCACCGACGCTTGGTTATGGAAGTTTGAAGGGGTAACGCGCCATGATCTGCAAGGGCGCAGCCTGGCAGCGGTTGGGGGGTTTGAGTATACTTTTGTCGGTATTTTGGAGAGTGATGCCGATCTGGGGCTGATCAGCGAATATATGTGGGAAGAGCAGGGCAACAACAGCCTTTCGCCCTTTCAGAATGATCTGATGGTGGGGGGGCGTGTTACCCTCAATGACACCCAATCCACCGAGTTTTTGGCCGGTGCCATCGCCGATTTAGAGAGCCACGCCCTCTACCTGAGTGTCGAGGCCAGCCGTCGCTTAGGCGAGCAGTGGAAGCTCTCGCTGGATGGCTGGAGCAACCTTAACCTCAAGAGCAGCGACCCCCTCTACAGCCGCCGTCGGGATAGCATGCTCCAGTTGGAGCTGGCCCGCTACTTTTAAGAGGGGGGGGTTAAAACTCAATCCCCTTGGCGGCTTGAATCCCCTGTTTATAGGCATGTTTAAGCATGCCCATTTCGGTGACGGTATGGGCGACTTCGATCAACGCTGCCGGGGCATTGCGACCGGTGAGGATGACATGCATGGCGTGGGGTTTCTCTTGCTCTAAAAATTCGGCGATCTCCTGACCGCTTATCCAGCCATAACCACAGCAGTAGTTAATCTCGTCCAGCACCACCAGATCATACTCCCCGCTGCGCATAATGGCCTGACTAAAGGCCCATATCTCGCGGGAGGTGTGGCGATCTTTTTCCGGGTTTTGGGTATCCCAGGTAAAGCCATCGCCCAGGGCGTGCCAGTCGATGTTTTCAAAGCGGCTGGCGGCATGCTCTTCGCCGGTCTGCCATTTTCCCTTGATGAACTGGATCACACAGACCCGCTTACCCCAACCTGCGGCGCGAAACACCACCCCAAAGGCGCTGGAGGATTTCCCTTTGCCCTCACCGGTATGCACCAGAATCAGCCCCGGTTTGTGGGGGTTCTCTTTGGGGGCGGCGCGAGGCACGCTCTGGCCACGCTCAAAACAGCCCTGCTGAAGAAAACTCACCACCTGCTGGGCGGCTTGCGGGTTGAACAGCAGCCCCATGTGGTTGGTATGCACACAACACCATTGGGCACCGGCCAGGCGGGTCTCATCCAGCCGCACCACGCCGTCATTCTGCCCCGGCAGGTCGGGTATGAGCAGACGGGTCAAAGAGTAGGGCCAATCCCCGGCCACCACCCCCAGTTCACAATCTTTGGGCAGTTCGCCCATCGATTCACCATCCAGACCACTGCTGTAACTCTCCCCCAACAGGGAGCGCCCCCACCATTTTTCAAAGGTGGTGTGGGCCGCATGGCTGCCTAAAAAGGGCGAACCCAGCGCCACCACCCGGCCCATGCTCAGGTCGCTGTGGCGCTGGAGCATACGCAGCGCCACCACCCCACCCAGGCTGTGACAAACCAGATGCACCGGGGCGGCCATCTGCCTTACCCGTTGGGCCAGCGCATCGGCGTTTTCATCCACACTGCGGGTGCGGGTGGGATAGTTGAAATAGTGGGGCTCAAAACCAGCCTGCTCCAGACGATAGGCCAGTTGCAGCATTTCGCCACCCTTCATCAACAGACCATGTACGCACAACACCTGTTCAGCCATCGTGACTCCCATTCAATTGCTGCAACGCCTGTTGACGCTGCGCATAGGGTAGCTGCCCCAGCGCCGCTGCCGCTGCGTGAAACCGTGCCCAGTCCCCCTCGGCTTGGGCAAACAGTCGGGCAAAAGCGGGTAACCACTGCCGATAGAGCCCCAGCAGCGCCAACCGCGCATTGTTCAAATCTTTATACACCCAAGCATCATAGTTTAGCCCCAACTCCTTTTTGCGTTGGGCGTAATCATAGCGAAAGCGGGCCAAGGCTTGCCGTTTTTGGTAGCCCTTGGCGGTCTCACTAAGGGTGCTCTCATAGAGTCCCTGCAACTGCGCCCGCAGCTCTAGCAAGCGCTGTTCAAACTGCTGACGTCCCTCTTGGTGCTGCTGGTAGCGCTGGGCGGCGGCGGGGCTACCCTGCTGGGCCAGCCAGCTGCGCACCCCCTGCTGGGCGACCCACTCGGCATAGGACTCATTAAAGGCGGTATCCCCCGCAATATAGAGGCGCTGATGGGCCAGTTCATGGAACAGCAGATGGGCCAGCTCCCCTGGAGGCCAAAACAGGGTGGTGCTCAACAATGGGTCAGAAAACCAACCCAAGGTGGAGTAAGCCGCCACCGGCGAGACCGCCACATCCCACCCTTCGGCGCGTAGCTCGCGGGCAAAATCCTCCGCCCCCTGGGCCGAAAAATAGCCCCGGTAACTCAAACACCCCACCACCGGAAAACACCACTGTTTGGGGGTTAGCCCCAAGGGGGGGGCCGCTGTCACCGACCACACCACATAGGGGCGATCCAACGCCACATAGGTAGCATAGCTTGCCTCGCTGGGCAGGAGGAGCTGCTGTTTGGCAAACTGACGTATGCGCTGACTCATCGCCAGCCGTTGCTTGAGCGGCGCATCGGTCTGCGCATCGGCCAGGAGCTCGGCCACTGGCCGCGCCTGGGTCATCAGCTGCCATTGGCCCTGACTCGCCTGCCACAGATAACCCGGCGAAAGACACCCCGTTAGAAGCAGCGGCAGGAGTAGCCCAAGCCAGCGCATCTTAACGGTTTTGGCCCATATGGGCCAAACCACAGACAGGACACGCCCAGGTGCGACCATTCCACTTGGTGCGGGCGATGACCTCCTCATTATCCAAACAGGGGGTGCACATGGCATAACCACACGAGCAGGTCCAGGCGAAACGCACCGGCTCTTTACAGAGGCTACAGGGGGGAAAGGTTTTACCCTTTTTGGGCGGTCGCGCGGTACGCTCCATAATAAAAACACCCTTTTTATCTTTTAAAATAGCGCCTTATGGCGCAAGACTCAACAGCCGCCACACGCTTGCTGGTACCCCATGGAAACTTTATCCCCACACATAGACTCCCAGCATAAGGGTGACGCCGCTAGCATGCCCTGCCCTTGATGAGGTATCAACAATTAAGTTGACTAATCATCTATTGCCTGTCATGCTTAGATCGCCTATGCTGGGCACCCTGACCTTTCTCGCATCTACGGTATCTGTGGATTGTACCCCCAGTTGCCGGTAGCGCAAACCCTTTCAATGACGACCAGACCCCTTGTTGTGGGTTTTATGTTAAGGAGAGCTTTCCCATGTCCATCACTTTGACTGAAAATGCGACCAGCAAGCTGACCTCGCTTATTGCTGAAGAGAACAATCCCAACCTTAAACTGCGTATTTTTGTCTCTGGTGGCGGCTGTTCTGGCTTTCAGTATGGTTTTACCTTTGACGAAAATCAGGAAGATACCGATTTGGTCGTTGAATCGGGCAGCGTCAAGGTTCTGGTTGACCCTACCTCCATTAACTATCTGCGTGGCGCGGAGATCGACTTTGTCGAAGATCTCAATGGGGCCTCCTTCCAAATCAAAAACCCCAATGCCCAAAGCACCTGCGGTTGTGGTAACTCCTTTACCCCCGCCGCCACCGGTGGTGGTGGTTGTGGTCACGCCGCCAGCTAATGCTTAGGCCAAGCGCATGCTAAGGTTAATTTAAGGTTATACCAAAGGCTCCTCACCCTGGTGAGGAGCCTTTTTGGCTTGTATGACTTAAACACTGCCTCTTTTTGCCACCACGCTACCTTGCATTCCCCGCCTCACAACCTCATATTTACCTTGAGCCCATTGTGTATGGCGTAGGGCGTGCATAGCAACACCCCTCACCATCTCGGGCTATTCTCCCTTTATTACCGTATTGAAGGTGGACCTTCTATGTCTGAACAGCGCAGCGACGAACCGGAAGTTGTGGATGCCATTATTGAGGATCAGCAGGGGGCTCAAGCCACCACTGACGCGACCCCACCGGTACGCATAGAAAACAGCTTGCCCACCGAGCTGGTAATCTACCCCTTGGGCGGACGCCCCTTCTTTCCCGGCATGTTAACCCCCATTCAGGTAGAGGGCTCCCCCTACTATGAGACCATCAAAAAAGCGATGGACTCCCACGGGCGGCTGTTCGGCATTCTCGCCAGTCACGCCGAGGATGGACAAGAGGTGTTTGACGCCAATCAACTGTTTGGCATCGGTACGGTGGTGCGCATTTTAGAAGCCTCCGTCAATGAGGAGGCTAAACAGATCAAGCTGCTGGCCGAGGGTCTCTGGCGCTTTGAGGTGCGGGATGTGGTGAGCGTGGGCCCCCCCATTGTGGCCCAAGTTACCCACCATAATAACCCGGTCTCGGTGGTGGATACCGACGCCCTTAAACCCTACACCATGGCGGTGATCAACACCCTTAAAGAGATTCTTAAATATGACTCGCTCTATCAGGAGCAGGTCAAAATGTTTCTTTCACGGCACAACTTTAGCGAACCGGATCGGTTGGCGGATTTTGTCGCTTCCATGACCTCCTCCAGCCGTGAAGAGCTGCAAGAGGTGTTGGAGACCCTGCCCATTATGGCGCGGTTGGAAAAGGTCTTGACCCTGCTCAAAAAAGAGCTGGAAGTGGTCAAACTACAAAACAAGATCCAGCGCCAGGTGGAAGAGGGTATCGCGGAACATCAGCGTCAATTTTTCCTGCGGGAGCAGCTCAAAGAGATCCAAAAGGAGCTGGGCATCACCAAAGATGACCGCACCGCCGAGATCGACCGTTTTCGCGAACGCTTGGAAAAACTCACCCTCTCCGAAGAGGCTGAGCAAAAAATTGAAGAGGAGCTGGATAAACTGGCCATCCTGGAAACCGGCTCTTCGGAATATGGCGTGACCCGTAACTATGTGGATTGGCTCACCAGCCTACCCTGGGGGGTACACTCCACCGACAAGCTGAATATTGCCCGAGCGCGGCGCATTCTGGACCGCGACCATGATGGTCTGGAGGATGTTAAAGAGCGCATTTTAGAGTTCCTGGCGGTGGGCAAACTCAAGGGTGAGATCGGCGGCTCTATCATTCTACTGGTGGGTCCGCCCGGGGTGGGCAAAACCTCCATTGGTCGCTCAGTAGCCACGGCGGTGGGGCGTGAATTTTATCGTTTCTCCGTAGGAGGCATGCGCGATGAGGCTGAAATCAAGGGGCACCGCCGCACCTATGTTGGGGCGATGCCGGGTAAATTTGTGCAGGCGATCAAACACACTAAGGTTGCCAACCCACTGATTATGCTTGATGAGGTGGATAAGATTGGGGCAAGCTATCAAGGTGATCCCGCTTCGGCACTGCTGGAGGTGCTGGACCCGGAGCAAAATTCCGAGTTTCTTGACCACTATATGGATGTGCGGTTTGATCTTTCCAAGGTACTGTTTATCTGCACCGCCAACCAGCTTGACACCATTCCCCGCCCCTTGCTCGACCGCATGGAGGTCATTCGTCTATCCGGCTATATTACTTCTGAGAAGGTGCGCATTGCGCGTAATCATCTGCTGCCAAAGCAGTTGGAAAAAAATGGCCTGGATAAAAGCCAGTTACGGGTCAGCAATGGTGCCCTGCGGGAGATCATTGAAGGCTATGCCCGTGAAGCGGGGGTGCGCCGTCTTGAGCAAAAGATTGGGGCCATTGCCCGCAAAGTGGCGGTGAAGGTGCTGGAGGAGGCTGAACTCCCCATCAGCGTGGGACAGAATGATCTGGATAGCTACCTGGGCAAGCCCGATTTCCGTGAAGAGAAACCTTTGACCGGGGTGGGTATTGTCACCGGTCTGGCCTGGACCGCCCTTGGCGGGGCGACCTTGGATATTGAGTCCGCCCAGACCAGCACCGAGGGTAATACCCTGTTGCTCACCGGCCAGCTTGGCGATGTGATGAAGGAGTCGGCCCGTATCGCCTTTAGCTTTTTACAATCCAATGTGGAAAAGTTGGGCGGCAAAAGTGAGCGGCTCAAGGGCAATATTCATCTGCACGTACCCGAAGGGGCCACCCCGAAAGATGGTCCTTCCGCCGGCATTACCATCGCCACCGCGCTGCTGAGTCTGGCACGCACCCAGCCCCTGCCCCGCCGTTTGGCCATGACCGGCGAGATCACCCTAACCGGCAGTGTACTGGCGGTAGGGGGGGTTCGTGAAAAGGTGATTGCCGCGCGCCGGGTGGGCATCCGCGAGCTGATTATCCCCGAGGCCTGCCGTAAAGATTATGATGAGGTGCCGGAACATATTCGTGAAGGTTTTACGGTACACTTTGTAAAAAAATATGCCGAAGTGGCTAAGCTGGTTTTTGGGTGATTCCTTGATGCGTCAACTCTCTTACATGGTGGTATGTTTCTCTTTGTTAAGCAGCGGGCCTGCCTTGGCACAAAACGAGCTGGAGCCGCCCTCTCTGCCCAGTGTTGCCCCCCCACTGCATCAAGAGCTCACCAGCGAACAGCTACGCGCCGCAGAGGGGGCTGCGTCCCACCTATCACCCCACCGCCCCCCCTGTGCGGGTAAGGAGCGCTGTCCCCTGGATAAGCTGCTGGGGGCGAACCTTTATGGTACCAGCTATCAAAGCGCACCGGCATTATTGCCCATGCAGTTGGCCGATGCTCAAACCTGGAAAGCACGCAAACGGCGCCCCTTTCCCACCCAAAAAGTGGTTCCTCAACCCTTTAAGGTCGGGCAAACTTGGCAGAGATCCTGGCCTGTTCGCTATGCCCCCCTAGGTGGCCCTAAATCCACCCGCAGCACTACCGAGACGGCGGAGGATGAGCAGACGCTGGCCGATGCAGAGACGCCCGAAGAGGCCGCCGCGCAAGCCCCAGCCACGCCTGCTCCCGCTGCGGCACAAACCGCAACCCCAGCCACGCCCGCCGCACAAACCCCAACGGCTATCAAGCCCGCCACCCTCCCTGAGGGAACGGTGGATGCCCCAAGCATGGCTGGGCAACCCGCTCGGTTGGCACAACCCCCTGCCAAGGTTAAGGCCTCCCAGGACAGAGCGACGTCAGCCACCCCCCACCCATCGACTGAACGTCGTGAAACGGCGCCTCTTTCAGCATCCCTACCGCAACGGGCGGATCGCACAGCGACGGCGGCGGTCAAGCGGGCCATACCCGCCCCTGTTCCCAAAGCGGTGGTGCTGAGTGGCCAAACCGTGCTTCATCAAACCCCTGTCCCAGAGGCCACCGACAAGCGGCGACCAGAATCCCATCTTGCTGCCACGACCTCCCGCCCAGAGCAGCCCCAGGAAACCCCTACCCAGCTGCCTGCGCTGCTGAGTCAACCCAGCACGGCCCCTGCGGGTGAACCCGCACCAACCTTGGCCAATCTTGGTTTGGCAGGTGCTGCCGCTCTGCTTGAGCAACCCGCAGCAGCCAAACCCCAAACGGCCCCCCGTCTAACAAGCCCCGAGCAACCTCTCTCGGCTGGGGCTTGGCAGTTGGCGCGACCCAGCCATGACGGCGTGGCCGAGGAGCCTATGCAACTGCCCAATCTCGCGACCGCAGATTTTGTGTTAAATGCATCCCCTGATTTGAAAAGCCACGCGCCCTCCGTGACCCCTGACATGGAGCACCCAGGTTTTGCCATGCAGCTGCTGCTTCAGGCCGATGCGGCACTCAAGGAGAAGGCGCTCTCCCGTCCCGCTGGGCGGAATGCGCTGTTTTATACCGAAATGGCCTTGGATCTCTACTCCTGGAACCCGCAGATCCGAGTACACGCCCTCACCATGTTACGGCGTATTCACCGCACCTTTTTAGTGTTAGCGGAAGAAGCCCTGGAGAAGGGGCAGAAAAAAAAGGCCAAACGCCTGCTACAAAAATCCCGGCAAATGTTTGTCAAACATATGCTGCGTGATCCTGACGGCTCCCTACAAGCTTACATGGATCGCTTGGAAAAGCGCCTAGGATAACATGGGACCGGCCCCCCATGCGGCTGCTTTGGTAGGCATTCAGCGAGGATCTGGCAAGCCGTTACACCTCCAGGCTCATCTAGGGGGATTCCTAATGTTGGCTGCATGGCAGAGGCCTTGTGGATATCGGGCAGGGGCAGTCTACGGGGGGCTACCTATTTCTTGAGCAGTTTGGGGTATTTTTTAACACAACGCGCTTACCTGGCTGTAGGCACCGCCAGCGCGGCAAGCTACCAACGCAGTCGGTGCTTGTACCTTTATTAAAGCCTGCAACAACCCTTCCAAGCAGGTTGGTGGCAGGGGAGAACCCCTCAGCAACCCGTCCGAAGCTGCACACCAACCGTGCTAGCCACCCTTATGGTTGGGGTTGACAGAGCTTTAAGGGCTTCTGCCCACTCTGCCACTGCACCGTGCTGGTCCCCCGCTGTTGACCACAACCCAGACGCTTGATCTCCACTTTTAGCGGCAGCGGCGCAGACTCAATGACAAAGGGTGCTTGATTATCCCGCAGGGTTAGGTAGGCTGCATCAATGCTCAACCCAACCTGTTTTTTGCCCCACAAGGGCAGCACCATACCGGCACTTTCCAACCGACCCGAACCTTGGTCGGTCGCACTCAAGCTGTAGGGCATGCCACCAGCACCAGTGCGAGTCAAGTGCCCCTGCCAACGCCAAGGGGAGAGGTGAACCCCCTCTAAATCGGCCCGAAAACCCAGGGTGTCACTGTCACTGGGATAGAGCGTTGCGGGGCGAATACTCTTGAGTTTAACCTCCCCATCAAACAGCCTTACCACACCAGAGCCCTGTTGCAATAATAGCTGTCCATCAGAGATGCCTATCCGCGCCAGCATCGCATGCAGCGTGGCCTGTTGTTGCCCCTTAAAGGGTAGCGGTAGATGCTCGGCCCCCACCCAACTGAGCAAGCCTTCCTCCATACTCAACTGGGCATCCCCTCTCCACCCCTTCAGGGGATTTTTGGGGCCGCTGGGGGGCCACATACCGCGCAGTTCGGTTTTGCCCAATTTAAGGGTACCCTGCGCCAGGGTAAGAGACCGAATACCCAAATGTTGCTCCTGGGCCAACAGCCGTTTACTTAACGGGGGATGATCCCGCACCAACTGCCACAGGGGCTGACTAAACAGCGCACCACCACGGCTGTTCACCACAAACATAACCCGCTGGTCCGCATGGCTGGCCTTAAGATGCACCGGCTGTAAGGCCAGTTGCGGTATTTGTGCCGCCAGTATGGTGATGTCTGCGTGGCTGGGTGTACCACTGCCCTGCAACTGGGTCAGTTGCAAGGGGAACACCCCTTGGGGCAAGCGCATACGCCCCACATTGTCGGTAAGCCGCAACTGCTCAAAAGAACCCCGCCAGCGGTCACCCTGGGCCACCACACTCAGTTGATTTATCTCACCCTGTTGAAACTGTACCTGCTCAGCCGTTAACTCTGCCCACTGGGTACCATTAACCCGTAAAGAGCCATTGTTAATGGTGGTCACACCCAATTGTCGCCACATCTCCAGCCCGCTCTGCTTGCGGGTCCAGGTACTGACGAGTTTGATCACGCTCTCCATATGGCCCTTAAAGTGGGCAATTTTAAGTTCCACTTTAAGGGGCGAGAGGGTGTGCAGATAGACCTTACCCGTCAGTTCCGCGTTATCCTGGCTCAGTTGCAGCCGCTGCACCAACACCGCCTTTTCAGGATCCCAGAGATCTTCGGCCCCAGCGTGGTTGCATAACAGCAGGGCCAGCAGGGCAAGTATTAGTGTACGTTGCATAAATCACTCACTAAATAAAGGCTGGCGACAAACCAAAGGGACAATCACTGTGGCCGGTTGAATAAAACATCCCTCACCACACGGCCCAAAGCATCACCCTACCATAGGTGGCACCCCTTACCTAGGCGCGCTGGTGCTTCCGTTCACCAACAGATGCCCCCCTTAGACTTGACGGGCATTTACATAGGCCTGTTCCGAGACCCGATTCCAGGCGACCGCTTGATCCCTAAAACGGCGAAAGGAGTCATACACCTCTTTAGAGAGGGGATCTTCAAGGGCGATTTCCGCCACCACTTCATCGGAGAGCGTTTTGAGTTTGGCCAACACTTCATCGGGATAACGCCGCAGCGAGACTTTGTGTTTGTTGACCAAAATCTCCAAGGCGGCATTGTTACGCGCCGTAAAATCCGACAACATATTGAGGTTTGCAACCCGAATGGCGTTAAGCACGATGCTTTGCAGATCTTTCGGCAACTTCTCGAACGATTTGCGACTGACAAAACACTCAAGGGTGGTACCCGGTTCATGCCAGCCCGGATAGTAATAATATTTGGCCGCCTTATAGAGACCAAAGGCCAGATCATTATACGGCCCCACCCACTCTGTCGCATCAATGGTACCCGCTTGTAGCGCCGCAAAAATCTCCCCACCGGGAATGTTCACCGGCGTACCCCCGGCCCGCTTGAGCACCTCCCCCCCTAAACCGGGCATGCGCATCTTCAGACCTTGCAGATCCTCGACCTTATGAATCTCTTTGTTAAACCACCCCCCCATCTGGGTACCGGTATTGCCCGCCGCACCGGGGATCAGATCAAACTGAGCATAGAGTTTCTGCCACAATTCATAACCGCCCCCCTGATAGATCCAAGCGTTCATCTCCTGCGCGGTCAAACCAAACGGCACCGCCGAAAAAAATTGGGTGGCGGGATGTTTGCCCTTCCAATAATAGGAGGCACCATGCCCCATATCCGCCGTACCCCGTGAGACCACATCAAAGATCTCAAAGGCCCCCACCAGCTCCCCTGCCCCAAAAACCTGCACCTCTAGCCGTCCACCGCTCATTTCGGTAATCAGGTTTGCCAACGCATTGGCCCCCGTGCCTAAACCGGGAAAATTACGCGGCCACGCCGTGACCATCTGCCAACGGGTGCGGGCCTTGCTGCTCACGATCGCGGGAGCCGCCACCGCTGCCGTGGCGGTAGCCGCCAACGTACCCTTAATAAATTGACGCCGAGGCAATGGTGCGGGCTTGTCTGTCGATTTTTGCTGCATATAACCACTCCTGAAAATCATAATGTTGGATGTTGCAGCGCTCTACCCCTGCGCCCCACGCCCTCTTTTTGAACGCGCAGGTCAGGACAGGGCAGGAGCCGTGGCACACCCCCCCTCAGCGTACCATCACCCGTATCCGACGCTCACCCCGCTCCAAGGTGAGCAGCATCTGCCGCCCATCCACAGCTAGCGCTTTCCCCATATCGGCCAAATTTTTCACCGATTGCTGGTTGACTTCAAGGAGACGATCCCCCTCTTGCAGCCCCATGCGGGCGGCCATGCTGCCCCGGACCACCTTGCGCACCACCACGCCGGGTTTTTCATCCTGCTCCTCTTTTTCCAACACAGCGCCCTCAAGGCGGGGGCTTAACCGGCTGCCCTCAATCTGCTCCCGTTTAGAAGCCTCAACCACCGCTTTGACCGTGCGGCTATGACCATCCCGCAGACGGGTTAACTGCACCGCCTCCCCCACCCGCAGCAGCCCCACTAAATTGCGCATATGGGCTGCATTGCGCACCGCCACACCATTGACCTCGGTAATAATATCCCCTGCTTGTAAACCCGCCTTTTGGGCCGCTGAACCACGGGTGACACGGGTTACCACACTGCCATGTTGATGCTCCAGCCCAAAGGCCTGGTTCAACTCCGGGGTGAGATCCTGGCTGGAGATACCCAGGAGCCCACGGCGCACCTCGCCATACTCAATCAATTGGGCCATCAACTGCTTGGTCATGTTGGCGGGGATAGCAAAACCAATGCCCACATTACCACCGCCCTTGGCCAAAATGGCGGTGTTAATC
This sequence comes from Magnetococcus marinus MC-1, assembly GCF_000014865.1. NCBI lineage: Bacteria > Pseudomonadati > Pseudomonadota > Magnetococcia > Magnetococcales > Magnetococcaceae > Magnetococcus > Magnetococcus marinus. Next base: position 634,621 of record NC_008576.1, on the reverse strand, counting down.
CCCACCAACTCCCCACGCAAGTTGACCAAGGCCCCCCCCGAGTTACCCGGATTAATCGAAGCATCGGTCTGAATGAAATCCTCATACCCCTTAATGCCTAAACCACTACGCCCCAGCGCACTCACAATGCCCGAGGTCACCGTCTGCCCCAGACCAAAGGGGTTACCAATGGCCACCACAAAATCCCCAACCCGCAGGATATCTGAATTGCCTAAGGGCAGGGCATGCAGATCCTTCGCCTCTACCTTAATCACCGCCACATCGGTCTCGGGATCTGCCCCCACTTGCACCGCTTTCAAGGCCCGCCCATCATGCAAGGTCACGGTAATTACCTGTGCCTTGTCGATCACATGATGGTTGGTCAGGATGTAACCATGCGCGGCATCCACCACCACCCCCGAGCCCAACGAGCGGATCTTTTTCGCCCGACGCATGGTAGGTATATCAAAAAAATGCCGAAAAAAGGGATCGTTCAACAGGGGCGTCTCCGCCACCTCTACCGAACCGCTGGTGGCAATGTTCACCACCCCCGGCGTGGTCCGCTCCAGCATATCGGCCAGGGTGGGCAGTTTGTCGCCCTCCACCGCCACCGGCCAAGCACCCGCATGCAGGGGAGCACTGCCCAACAGCAGCGCCAACCCAACCAATACGCCCCCAACCACCCGCCATTTTTGCTTCTGTCCCAGCATGGGAAACTACTCCCTTTTAATCCGATTCATCCATGCGCAAGGGCGCCAACCGCCCCTGCTTACGGTAAGCAACCAAGTCCCTTAAAATCAACCCATGATCAAATGCCAGCGCAACCCCTGGCGCAGCGGGATCGACCAAACGTACATTTTTTGCATCATCCGCCGCCCTCGGCTGACCGGTAGCTTCGGCCATATAGACCAAACTACAGGTGTGCAAACGAGCATCCCGCTTGGGGTCGGAGTAGACCCCCAATAGCCCAGTCAAGGTGACATCCAGACAGGTCTCCTCTTGCGCCTCGCGCACAGCAGCCTGCTCGGCCCGCTCGCCGCGATCCACAAAACCACCGGGAATCGCCCAACCATGGGGTGGATTAACCCGCTCGATGAGGACCACCGGACGGCCTGGACGATCCACCAACTCAATTAAAATATCCACCGCTAAAAACGGTGTTTCAGGGGACCAAGACATGGGTTATGACGCCTCCCAACAACGGGCATTAAACTGCCTTTCAAAAGCCTCGACCATGCGCTGCTCCAGCGCCTGACGGGATACCGCCACCCCCAATGCCGCCAGCGATGTCACCGGCCTGCCCACCTGCCCGCAGGGGATAATCCCCTGAAAATGGCTGAGATCAGGATCGCGATTAAGGCTCAGGCCATGCAGCGTCACCCCCTGCGTTACCCGTACCCCGATGGAGGCAATCTTGGCATCCCCCACCCAGATACCCGGCCCCGCCCCATCACGCTGGCCCACCACACCATAGTGGGCCAACACTTCCATGACCATCTCTTCCAAGCGGGCCACATGGGCCCGCACCCCGTGTAGCTGACCACGCAGGTTCCACAACACATAGACCACCAGCTGCCCTGGTCCATGGTAGGTCACCTGCCCCCCCCGGTCGGTGTACACAGCGGGAATATCCTGCCGCAACACATCCGCCCTCGTGGCCCGTTTACCCAGGGTGTAGACCGGCATGTGCTCCAATAAAATCAGGGTATCCTGGCGCTGCCCCTCATGAATGGCCTGCACCCAGGCTAACTGCTGCTCCCATGCCTGCTGATACGCCCAGACATCCCGATGCACCACCACCACCGCACGCGGTTCATGCATTGTCTACCCCGTGGAGCTCGCTGGCATGGAATGAGGAACGGGCCAACGGTGCGCTGGAAACCCGCTTAAAACCCAGCTGTAAAGCCTGCTGCCCCAACGCCTCAAAGCGCTCCGGCTCCCAATAGCGCACCACCGCATGGTGGGCGGGGCTGGGTCGCAGATATTGTCCCACGGTCAGATAATCCACCCCGGCGGCACGCAGATCGGCAAACACCGCCAGCACTTCAGCCTCATCCTCCCCCAACCCCAGCATAATGCCCGACTTGGTCATCCCCTCAGGATTGAGCTGTTTGGCACGGCGCAGCACCTCTAGGGAGAAGGCATAACTGGAGACTGGCCGCACGTTGGCATAGAGCCGGGGTACCGTCTCCACATTATGGTTAAACACATCGGGTCTGGCTGCCACCAGCCGCTCCAAAGCACCCTGCTTATGCCGGAAATCGGGGGTCAACACCTCTACCGAAGCCTCTGGCAGCACCCGCCGCAGGGCTTGAATGCAGGCAATAAACTGACCCGCCCCACCATCCTCCAGATCATCCCGATCCACCGAGGTGATCACCACATGTTTGAGTTCCATGCGCTGGGCGGTTAAGGCCAACTGCTGGGGTTCATCGGGGTTGGGGGGCAGAGGTTTACCGGTCTTAACATTGCAGAAGGCACAACGACGGGTGCAGGTATCCCCCAAGATCATAAAGGCGGCACTACCCTCATGCCAGCACTGGCCGATATTGGGGCAGGTCGCCTCTTCACACACGGTGTGCAGCCCCCCCTGGCGCAGCATGCCCTTGAGCTTAAGATAGCCTGGCGAGGTGGGGGCCTTGACCTTTAACCAGCGGGGCTTGCCCGAGGGTAGATGGGTCTGTGGATCAACTCCGCTAATCATCTCCGATTTTAGAGAAGAATTTTTTGCGGATCTTGGCATTATAAGCCTCCCATTTCATCGCCGCCAATTCAGGGTCGTCGGCACCGGAGAGAAATCCCAAGGGGATCTCAAACCCCCCCGCCATCGCTTTACCCCCCCCATAATACTCACCTGTATGGGATTGACCCAAGGTCTCTTTTAGAAATGTATCTGGATTTAAGGAGTGTTTAGTGGTCCGTAAACTGCCCTGAACCGATTCGCGATTATCCGGATAAGTGACCAAACCAAAGACAATAGCGGTATGCACCGTCTCTTCGGTAAGCAGAAACTCCGCCGCCTGGGGGATCGCATCTCGATCCTCAGCGCGGATGGTGCCCACCCCCGATAGGCAAATGCCCTCGCGGGCGATACGGTTGGCGAGGGCTTGGCGAATAACCTCCATCACCCGGTGGCTACGCTGTTGGTGCATAATTTCGGTGAGCATGTCACCATCGCACATGGGCTGTAAAAAAGCGGCCGCCTGAAAATCCAACTGCGCAGCCCCGATCATGGCCCCAGTATCAGAAATAATGCCGTGCATCAGTGCTGTCGCCAAACGCCGATGTTCCGGTTTGGTGGTCTTTAACACCACCATCTCATCCATAAAATAGCTGGTCAGGATCGAAGCACAAGCGCCGACCTTACGCAGGTCAAAGAATTCCGGGGTAAGAAAATTTTGGTTGGCGTGGTGGTCGATCACCACCAAAATGGGAATCTCTGCATCCTTGATAGGCTGGGTCAGGTTCGAGGTGGTCCCCTGGCTATCCACAAACACCGCACCTTGAAACCGCTCCTGGTTGAGCAGGCTGCTCTCAACAATCTGAATCAGTTCAATATCCAACAAATTGATTAAAGCAATGTTTTCTTGATGGCTCACCCGCCCACCAAAGATCAGCTCGGTTTCAATACCAAAGGCATCGGCGAGGATGGCGTAGGCAAAGCCACAGGAGATGGCATCGGGATCGGGAAAATCCTGTAACACCACGGCGTGTCGTTGACCCTCGCAACGGCTTAGTAACTCGCGCAACTCTTGGGTTTTTTCGGCGCTCAGTTCGCTCATTTTGGTTATCCCCTTACAAGACCCTCTGCGACCCCATGTGCTGCCGACCACGCAGGCCATCCACGACCAAGCCCACGCCCTCCACACGTTAAGCATACCCCCTTTTCTAAAATCAGGGGTTATGAAAATGGCAGGCTTTCTCGATTGGTTGCCAAGTGGTCCTGCAACATCATACAGTATTCTATCGGTCTGGAATGACGGACCATTAAAACAACCCTTACGGCGCAGGATTTTTATGCACTCCGCCGTTTAACAGCCACCAAGGAAACGATTTATGGCCACCACCGCACGGGTAAAATGGATTGAGGGCATGCAGATGCTGGGCGAGTCTGGCTCAGGTCACACCGTTGTCATGGACGCCGCCGAGGCGGTAGGTGGGCGTGAGATGGGCATTCGCCCCATGGAGCTATTGCTCATCGGTATGGGGGGCTGTAGCTCCATTGACGTGCTGTCGATCCTTAAAAAGGGACGTCATCAAGTCACCGATTGCGTGGCTGAGATTACCGCTGAGCGGGCCGACAGCCAGCCCGCCGTATTTACCCATATTCAGTTGCACTTTACCGTGACCGGTCAACAGATTCCGGAAAAGGCGGTGCAACGGGCCATTGATCTTTCCATGGAGAGCTACTGTTCAGCCTCGATTATGTTGGGTAAGACCGCCAAGATTGAGACCTCTTTTACCCTGATTGAGGGCTAAATTTCTTTTTGATTGGAGCAGCAACCATGCGTTTTTACTTACGTTTATGGCTAGCCTTTGCCATAACTTTGGGCTTGGCAAGCCCCGTCCAAGCTGGTGATAATGAAAAACTTTATCACCTGATCAACCCCCCCGTGGCACTCCAGGGCGAAGCCCCCGAAGTGGTGGAGGTGTTTAATTTCCATTGCCCCCACTGCAACGATTTTTATCCGGTTTTAGAGAAATGGGCGCACGGCTATCAGGGTAAACTCAACGTGCATAGTCTACCCGTCTATTGGGGCAGCCAACCCGATACCCCGGTACGAGCCTATTTTGCCGCCGAGTACCTTGGGGTAGGCGAAAAGATGAAACGGGCTATCTTTGCCGCCAATTTTGACGACAACCGCTACAAGATTGATGAGGAGCAGGATATCCTTAAAATCGCCAGCGAGGCCGGAATTGATGCCAAAAAGTTGGAAGAAGCCATGGATAGCTTTGCTGTATTTGGCAAGGTGGCCCAGGTCAATAGTCTGGCCCGTCAATATGGCATTCAAGGCACCCCTTCGGTGGTGGTGAATGGACGCTATCGGGTGGTTGCCCACGGCGACTATGGCGATGTGGTTAAAACCATTGAGTCGTTGCTGCAAAAATGAACATTTTAGTGCCCATCAAGCAGGTTGCCGATCCGGCCACCCCGATCCGTTGGTACCCGGATGGTGGTGGTGTGGATGCAAGTGACAGCAAAGCGATCATCAACCCCTTTGATGAGATCGCCCTAGAGGCGGCCTTGCAGCTCAAAGAAGCGGGTCATGCCCAGCAGGTGATCTGTTGCAGCATCGGCCCAGAGTGTTGGAATGATGCCCTGCGTACAGCGCTCGCCATCGGAGCGGACCGAGCCATCCGCCTGCATGGGCCCGCCGATCTGGAGCCCTTGGTGATTGCCCGCCTGCTGGCCCAAGTGGTCAACCAACAGAGCTGCTCGTTGGTGATCGCCGGCAAACAGGCGGTGGACCAAGATGATAGCCAGGTGGGGCAACTGGTGGCGGGGCTGTTGGGCTGGTCCCAGGCCACCTTTGCCGCCCACCTTGCGGTAGCGGATGGTGAACTGCTGGTCCAGCGGGAAACCGATGATGGGCAGGAGCGGTTGAGCCTACCCTTACCTGCGGTGATCACCACAGATCTCCGTCTCAACACACCGCGTTATGCCAGCCTACCCAATATTGTCAAAGCCAAACGCAAACCCCTAGAGCAGCTCGATGCCGCTGCGTTTGGGGTTGATCTTACGCCTCAATGGCAGCGGTTACAGCAACAGCCGCCCCCCATGCGCCCCATGGGCCAGTGGGTGGATTCGGTCGAAGCGCTCCATGCCATGTTACGCAAAGAGGGGCTTTTACATGAAGGATAACCGGGTTTTGCTGGTGGTGGAGCTTCAAGGGGAATCGCTGCATCCCGCCACGGCACACGGTGTTACGGCGGCGCTCCAGTGCGCCGCGAGCTGCACACTGCTGGTCATTGGAGCAGCCCAGGAGAGCGCCCTGCAACAAGCCGCCAGCTTGCAAGGGGTCGAATTGGTGGAGCATCAACCGGTGGCGCTGGCCTGCATGACGGCAGAAAATTTAGCACCCCTTATACGGGATCGCTTTGTAGCGCTGCAAGCCAGCCACCTTTTTATGTTGGAAACCCGTTGGGGCAAAGATCTCTTACCCCGCGTGGCCGCCCTGCTGGGGCGGCAGCCCCTCACTGGCGTGGTGGCCATCCAGGATGCCCGCTCGTTTGTACGTCCCACCCATGCGGGCAATGCCTTAGTCACCCTACACTCTTCTGCGGGGGCGATTTTAGCGACGCTCCGCCTGACCGCTTTCTCCCCCGCCCCGACAGGCGCGCAACCTTGTCCCATCGTCACTGCGGCTGAGTGTGCACCAAGCCACCCTACCCGCTTGTTGGAACGACGCCACCGGGAGGATGCCCGGCCCGATCTGTGTCAGGCGGAGATTGTGGTATGCGGTGGGCAAGCGCTGGAGAGGGCGGGCAATTTTGCCCTTATCGAAGCGCTGGCCGATGCCTTGGGTGGGGCGGTGGCGGCCACCCGCTCGGCGGTGGATGCCGGCTTAGCGGACAATGCCCTGCAAGTGGGGCAGACCGGCCAAGTGGTGGCCCCCAAGCTCTACATTGCGGTGGGGCTGTCGGGGGCCATTCAACATCTGGCAGGGATGAAGGATTCCGGCTGTATTGTCTCCATCAACAGCGACCCTGGCGCCCCCATCCACGCGGTGGCCGACTATCGGCTGGTGGCCGATCTTTACCAAGCTCTGCCCGCTTGGCTCACCCTTTTAGCGATGCAAAAGGGGAAGGTATAGCAACGCTGTCAGTCGCACCATCCTCCCGCGCCCATGTTCTGTGGAGGGAGCGCACAAAACCCTGACACAGCCCGGATAAGCAGGCCTATTTATGACAACTTTTTGATCCGTCCGCTCACTTATACCCATGCTCGTCGGGGCATATTCCCATTGATTGGATTCAGCACCCTTGCTTAAAACGTGGTTTACTGCGTTTTACCGCATACCTCGGGGGTTTTGGATTGAGAAACTTTGGTGTTACCTTTCATGCTCAACACTTACCCTACGATCTGGTATCATGACACCCATTCCTATTGAGCCCATTTTTATCCCTGATGCCGATCCCAGCGACCGTTGGAGTTGCGCCAAAGATGCGGTGTGTCGCATTACCTGTCCCGGTTCCACAGTCTGCGATGAGTATGAAGAGACCCTCTATGCCCGTCTGTTACGCTTTGAGGCACTCATTGATCTGGCCTGGGAAGAGGGCATGCAGCACACCCCCAGCGCCATGGACAGCCTGCTGCGGGACACCATCCATGAGACCATCCAAATGTTGGATGATGGCATTATCAGCGTGGCCGCCATCAATCCACTGCGGGCGGATGCTCGCCACAACTGGGCGGTTAATTGGTGGATCAAACGGGCCTTAATCATCTATGACCGGCTGGTTCCCAACCGCATGTTGGGGGATAGTTTGGAATCTAAATCGGTGATGGATCCGGGTCGCACTTTTTATTGGGATAACCGGCATCTAAAATTTAGCAACTGGACCGAAACGCAGTTTGAGGCGGCCAAGATCATTATTGCGCCACCGGCCATTGCCCAAAAAGGGTGTTTTATTGGTCCAAAGTCGATACACAAAGGCATTCGGATTGAGATGGGGGCCTATGTTAGCTCGGATGTCTTTATTGACGATGGCGCCATGGTCGGCTCCTGTGCCCACATTGGCATGGGGGTGCAGATCTCTAAAAATGCCACGGTGGGCGGGGCGATGCGTCCGGTGGAGTTGGTACCGGCGGTGATTGAGGATCGCGCTTTTATTGGCTCTTTTTCCAAGGTCTCAGCGGGGGTGCTGGTAAGCAGCGAGGCGATTTTGGTGGGCAGTGTTGATCTAGAGCGGGAGACCCCCATCATTGATGAGATCCGGGGCGAAGTTTACCGAGGTTACGTGCCCCCTCGTGCGCTGGTGGTAACAAAACGCCACGCCCAATCAGGACTTAACCTCCCCCACATTGTCTACTATCGTCGTGATGAAGAGTCCCGCTATGCCGCCCGTGACATCCTCAACACCTTCTACCGCAATGTGCGGATTGAGTGAGCAGAGGCCCCTCCAGCATGTCAGCCAAGGCGTGTTTGTTCTGGTCTACAGGCTACGTTGGCGTTTTCGCAGCAGGCTCACCCCATCCACCAGCCTGCCCGCTTACCCCCGCTGACCCTTGCGTTTGCGGGGTTCGGCCCAGGGCAGCGGGGCGGCCATAAAATGTCCCCAACGCTCTGGCAATTGGCCCCGTTGCGTCTCTAACGCATAGGCCCGCCAACCCAATATCGCATCAGCATAGCTACGCGCCGGGGCATCCTCAACCCCCTGTAAAATCTCATCCAACAAAGCCGGCATCACCGCCCCATCGTTCATAATACCCAACAGATCCTGCACCTGTTTAAGCTCACCAATAAAGGCATCCACCCGCTTGGCCGGATAGAGCTCACGAAAAAAATCGGTGGCATAACGCAGCTTTTTGCAATCAATGCGCAGCTGATGGAGCTCCTCGGCAGAGAGACGGCTTATCTCTTCCCCATCACTCATCACCCGCGCCATCTGCTTTTCTAACACCTTACTGGCAAACTTGGCGATGGGGCCATCCAAACGCTCCAATTTACTGGCCTCTTGAATCTCTACCCGCCAGCCCCGTTCTTTTAACCAAACATCCAAATGACGCTTAAACTGCCGGTAACGCTCACTCTCCAACACGGCTTGCACCTGCTGGTAGCTCTGCTGACGAAAGCGTTGGCTCTGCGCCGTCAGGTGCTGTTCACCCTCCGCCATGTTTAGGTGCCCATGCAGTTGCGGCAAGCCCTCTTCCAGAAACACATCCACTTCCCGCGCAGGCCCCAAAGAGCTGGCTGCCCAGCGCATCTCACTGCCTATCTGCCGACTCACCTCACGGGGAATGGCCCGCCGAAACGTCGTTAGGGCACTGCGCATGCGCCGATAGGCCACCCGCATTTGATGAACCCCTTCAGAATCACTCCCCTCAAGGGCCAACGGCTCCCACGCCAATACCTGCTCAAACTGGCTGCGGATAATGGCCATAAAGGCCTCTTCCACCGTTTGTTCCACCTGTACCGGTGACACTTTGCTGATCTGCGGACGTTCCATGGTTGTTCAAGCCTCTTTCATAACCGGCATAGGGGGCTCCACGCTATCACTGTGGGCTCATCCTACACAAAGCCATGCCCCACCTCCAAGCGGGTTATAAAACTTTACCAACTTTTTACTGGGAAGTTTCACACCTAACACGCTTCTGTGCTCCAATCGTCGGTTGGTTTGTGGTAGAGTACCCCCGCTGCACTCTGGGAAAGGCGCCATCTCTTCCGAAATCCTGTTATGTACGCGCCTGATAAGACGCTTTGGGAACCGCTCTGCCCCACAGCGCGGCCCGTGTGGTGAGCTCTACGCGACGTTGCTCACCTCTCTTCACCCACGCCCTTTGGTCAAGAAAGCAGGTTCCGTATGGATGGCTCCACACTGCTTCCCGTTTTCACCACTCAGGAGCTGGAATTTGCCCTGCGGATTCTCTTGCAGGTTTTTCTTATGATCGCGGCGGCCATGTTCTCTGGCTCAGAGACCGCCCTCTTTTCGCTGAGTCGTCTGGATCTGCAAAAACTCCGCACCACCCGCAATCCTTATTCAGACCGCATTCACGAGATGCTTGACGAACCCCGCCGTCTGATCATCTCTATTCTATGTGGCAATGAGCTGCTCAACATCGCCTCATCCTCCAACATGGCGGCCATTCTGCTGCTCAGCTTTGGCAGTGAAGATGTGGGACTGCTCAACGTACTGGTGATGGTACCCTTGCTGTTGCTGGTGGCCGAGGTCACACCTAAAACCTTTGCTGTAACCTTTCCCATTAAATTTTCTACCCGTATTTCGGCCCGCATTCTGCCCAAATGGATTATTTTTATCAGCCCCTTGCGTGAGACCATCCGCCTCATCGCCGACCGCATAACCACACTGATTGTAGGGGAGCAGGTGCAACAGGAAAATATTTTACAAAAGGATGAGTTCCGTACTCTGGTCGAAGAGGGTGCCGATCATGGCGCCTTGGATGCCTCGGAACGGGTATTGATTGATAATATGCTGGAAGCCTCGGAGACCGAGGTGCTGCACATCATGACCCCCCGTACCCGTTTGCACCTGCTGAATGCCAATGATCCCCTGCCTAAAATTTTAAAACGTTTTAGAAAATATCGGCACCCCCGCGTACCGGTTATTCGCGGCCATGCGGACAATATTTTGGGCATGCTGCATTCGGAGGATGTGCTGCGACTGCTACGCAGCCAGCGCCCCCTAGAAGAGGTTCGTATTGAGGAGCTTTTGCGCCCCGTACACTATGTGCCACCCACCAAAACCGTGGATGAAATGTTTGACTATTTCCAAGCCCACAACACCCGTGCCGCCATTATCTTGGGGGAGTATGGTGGGGTAACGGGCATTGTCACCATGAAAGATGTGCTCACCTTTATTTTTGGTGAGATCTCTGGCGCGGGCAAAAGCAAAGCCTACTATAAAGAGAAAGATAACAACATTTACATCATACCCGGCGATATGCGTCTCATTGATTTTGAGGATCTGACCGCCTTTGGTATTGACGATAGCATGATGACCACCATCGGCGGGGTAGCGTTTCGGCTGTTTGACCGGCTGCCCAAGGTGGGGGATGCCTTGGTCAATGATGGCCTACGCTTTACCGTGTTAGAGATGGATGGTCTGCGTATTAAGACCCTACGGGTCGGCAAAAGCAGTGTGGACAATGGCCTGCCCGATGAGCAAGAGGCCCCCCATCCGCTGGAAAGCCCCAGCACGGTGGAGGTGGATGAGAGCGGCCACGCGCCAACAGACCACGGCAGTGCAGACGCTGAACAGCAAGTGCTGCTGCGCGATGATGAAGAACCCGAGGCGGCCAGTGAGGTAAGTTTAATGGAAGCCGCGCGCGCGAACCCGGAAGAAACCGCCTGCGAAAAGCCAGAAGAAACCGCCCGCGAGAAGCCGGATGAGAGCCCTGTGGCAGAGACCCCGGTGGTTGCGGCTGAGACGCAAACCCCAGCCCCCACCAAGGTTAAATCAAAAAAACGCAAGGCTGCTGCTTTGGAAAAAGAGCTCCACACACCTGATGCCCCAACCGCCACACCCTCTGGGGAGGTATAAATATGGACTCCTTTGGGCAGATCTTATTGATTGGTCTCTTTGTGCTGATCAAGGGCTTTTTTTCTGGCAGTGAAATCGCCATGGTTAACTGCGATAAGCTTAAGCTGCGCCACCGCGCCAAGTTGGGGGATCAAGGCGCCCGCATGGTGGTGGAGATGTTTAAAAATCCGGATATTGTGTTAGGCACCACCCAGATCGGCACCAACATCGCCACGGTCTCCATCTCGACCATGGCGGCCCTTATGTTTATTGATCTGTTTGGGGGCCATGGTGATATGATCTCGGCCTTGGTGCTCACCCCTTTTCTGCTGATTTTGGGTGAGATTGTACCCAAAAGCATCTATCAGCAAAAGGCTGACGTCATCGCCCCACGCATTATCTATGTGCTTAAATTTTTTTCGGTTCTCTTCTACCCGGTCATCTTTATCTTCAGTCGCATTGCCCGTTTTGTGACCCGTTTGGTGGGGGGCCATAGCCACCAGAACGGCTTTATTACCCGCGATGAGATACGTATGTTGCTGGAGATGAGCGACGCTACCCCCTCTGGCCGGCGCTTTGACCGTGACCGCGTGCGGCGCATCATCCGTTTTGCCGACACCACCGTGGGCGAGGCGATGATCCCCTTGGTGGATGTGGTGGGCATCTCGGAAAAAGCCCCTTTAAGCGAGGCCATAGAACGCATCTATAGCCAAGGTTTTAATCGGTTGCCCGTCTACCGTGGTAATTTGATTAACATTGTGGGGGTCTGTACCATCAATAGCTGGGCCTTGATGGATCCGGATCTTGGCTTGAAAACACTCAAAGATTTTACCGATCCACCGCTCTATCTTTCTCCCAACCAGACCATTGATCAAGCGCTGCCCCTGTTACAAGCACGGCCATCCAACCACATGGGCATTGTGGTGGATGAATTTGGCTCGGCGGCGGGTATTCTTACCATGGAAGATATTTTTGAAGAGGTGGTCGGTGAGATTGATGTTGGTTACGACTTTGATGAATACCAACCCAAGCGTCGCTTAATGTTTCAGCAACTTGGTGAGGATGATTATGTGGCCGACGGGCGCATGCCGCTCTCACAAATCAATGACAGGATTCACATTTTACTGCCAGTGGGAGAGGTTCACACCCTGGCGGGTTGGATGATGCACCGTCTTAAAGCGATTCCTAAACCCGATGATGATGTGGTGGAGCAGGAGTATCATTTTAGAGTGTTAGAGGCCAATGATCGCATCGTGACCAAAGTGCGTATCTCGCGCATATAAAGCAGCTTCTGTCTGCCAAGGTGGGCAGCGGAGATCTATCGGGGCAACACCCTTAACGTTGCACAAGCCACCTTATCGCGCGCGGCTCATAGACCAGTGTTCGAGAAACGAAACGCCCCGGTTTGTGTAGCAGTCTAACCGTTCGATGGCCTTTTTCATGTGCGGGCAGCCTATAGACGGTGCCAGTTGCTACCAACTCGGCAGGGCACACGTTCGCTGAAATGCATATATTATGGCCTATTTTCCCCACAATTTTGGAAAAATGGGCAAAATAACCGTCCATTTCGCACACTTTGCTAAAATATAGCCAAGGATGCGCACAAAAGGGTGCCATTGCGGGTAAATGCCATTAAGATGTTGTCCCGCAAGGTCGGGCTTGAGGGTAACGCCACAGGATGGCCCCGACATAGGCTGTGATTACGCATTAAAGGGGGGGATGCCTATGCGCCCCACCTGTACGGATGTTGGATGTTTTGCCCTGATGTCTACTCGGTTGGTCGCACTCGCCATACGGCTTTGCGCCCCATTCTAAACATGTGCCAAGCTCTCTAGCAGACGATGAGAGCTTGGTAGCGGAGCGTTGTGATTATGAGCAAACCTTCCCTGGACTTGGTTAAATCTATTGTAGGCGCTGGCCTGTTTTCTGAAGAGCAGGTCAAAGAGAGTGGAGAGGCCACCACCGCCCCATTGATTGCCGTTTCACGCACACTTGGTGCAAACGGCACCATTATCGCCCAAAAACTGGCCGAAAAACTCCATGTACCCTACTACGATCAGGGCCTTATTGACCGGGTGTTGGAAGAGGCCGATCAAGACAAACTGTTGATGCAACGCATTGATGAGCGTGCCACCAACTTTATGGATGATTTTATCTACTCCATCTTTAGCGATAAACAGTCTCCTAAGGATGCCTATTTCCAGGCTCTGGTTAAGGTACTCATTAATATCAGCCGCAATGGTGGTGTGGTGGTGGGCCGTGGCTCGCACATGTTACTCCCGGAAAAGCGCACCTTCCGTTTACGCTTAGAGTGTGGCCGTAGCCACGCCATTAAGCGCATTGCCAGTCGTGAAGGCATCTCTGAAAGCGAAGCGGCTAAAAAAATTGAAACGGTCAACGCCCAACGGGCCAAGTTTATTGCGAAAATGCCCAGACGTTTTCCCTCGTTAGAGAGCGAGTATGATCTGGTGCTGCACACCGATCATTTTCATGATGATGATGCCACGGTTGAGGCGATTATCTGCATGATGAAAGCAGGTAACTACGCCACCAGCATGCCCCGTTAAGTGGGTTTGATTTTGTGGCCATAAAAAAAGGCGCTCGGGAGGTTATTTCCGAGCGCCTTTTTTTTAAAAAAACCCAAACAGAGCCGTGGTCTGCTCCCATGAACCGAAGTAGGGCTGCAAAGGGGCTATGGGCGTGGTCAGTTCCTCATTAAATGGTTGGAGAGAGCTGTGGGGAAATCGGCTGTTGCGGCTCTAGGGTCGGTGGTTCCACAGGTTCTGCTGGCACTGGTGCATCGCTAGGGGTGACCTGTTCCAACAGCTCCTTGGATTTTTCTAGCCCCTTTTCACCCAGTTCCTTAGATTTCTCCCACCCTTTAGCACCATACTCTTTGGATTTCTCCCACCCTTTAGCACCCAGCTCCTTGGATTTCTCCAAGCCTTGGCCACCCAGCTCTTTGGATTTCTCCCATCCCTCGGCACCCAGCTCTTTGGATTTCTCCAAGCCTTTAGCGCTTAGTTCTTTGGTCTTTTCCCAACCCTTTTCACCAGCGGGTACGACCTTCTCTTCCACCAACTGTTTGGTGGCATCCCAACCCTGTTTCAGTTTCTCTTGCCAACCTGTCGCCTGCTCTTCTGGTTGAGGCGCGACCGGCTCTTGGGCCATCGCGGGGGTGATCCAGAGCAGAGCCAACAACAGCACAATTTTTGGAGAATGTGACATATCTTTTTCCTTTTATGGCAGCTATCTAAGCACGTTCCCATGAGTGACTTTTTCTCCAGGGTTGTTACCACGACCCGGTCTCCCCGTCGCAGGAGAGCGTTGACAGCCAGTTGCTCTTATTTAGCGGGTGATTTGGTAAATCTTATAGGCCACCGATATGGGCTTGCCAAGAGGATTATTCGGGTCAATTTCCTCCTCTCTGCCCACATAGCTCAAACCGATGTGACACAAGGGGCCATAAAGCGCCATAATCTCTGGATCAATGCCCAAAAAGCACGCTTCGCTCACCCCATCTTCCTGCTCTTCTATGGTCATAAGCACGATGTTGGCTGGTGTTAACTGCTGAATATAGGCCGCATAACGCCTGCGTAATGGCTCAGGTAGTGCGGTTAAAGCAGCCCGGTCATAGACCCAATCCACGTTTTCGCACAACAGGGGGGTAAGATCAAAAAAATCGCCGCACAAGATGGAGACACGCCCGCTCTGCCAGAGGGTAAAATCCCCCAGTTTGCGGTGGGTAGGTTGTAGCCCATTTTCCTCAAAAAAAGCCGCTACCGCTAGGGCGCTAAGCTCAATCCCCAACACTTCGTAGCCTTGCTGCGCCAGCCACAACATATCCAGACTTTTCCCACAGAGTGGTACCATAACCCGCTCGCCACGGGCCATGTGCAACAAGGGCCAGTGTTTCATCAGCAGGCGGTTCACCCGTAACTGATGAAAATCGCAAATGTGGTCATCCTGCCACGCCTGCAACCACAAATCAGAATCTAAGCTGGACATACCCCACCTCGCAATGCATAGCCTTGCGTGGGGCGTGGGGGTGGCCGATGCCCGCACAGGGCAGTGGCGCTTGTAAGAGAGAGCATGAAGGGTACTTTCACCGATGAGGGGGTGTGGCCTCAGGGCAACAGGCACAAAACTTCGGTAGAAGCACCATGCAGGTCAACAAGAGAGGGAATTAGGCGCTGCTGGTCGATCCACCACCAGCCCATCACCACCCTAACATGCCCGAGTTTGCATGGCAATAAAGGTGGCTTGGCGACACCTTGCGCAACAGGGTTGGCGATAAAACCTACCAACCCCTTTTATGCCATGACCGGCTTACCGCTAAACACCGCACCCAAAAGAGGTTTACGGGGCCAAGCTTCCATCCCCTCTCGAAACCGCATTAGCTAAACAGATCGGCAATGGTTTGTTGGATCGCCTCGGCGGCTTTAGCGGGCTCTTCCGCATCCCGGATAGGTCGACCCACCACAATATGGTCGGCACCAAACGCAAACGCCTGCTCCACGCTGACCACCCGTTTTTGGTCATCACTGGGACGGTTTTCCACAGGCCGAATGCCCGGCGTAATCACCAGCAGTTTGTGGTCCAACTCCGCACGCAATCTCGCCGCTTCCAAGCCCGACGAGATCACCCCATCACAGCCATGCAGCAACGCCCGTTTGGCCCGCGAGGCAACCAACGCTTCCACATCACACTGAAAGCCTAGGTCATCCAAATCCCCCCGGTCCAGGCTGGTTAACGAGGTCACACCCAGGATTTTCATATCCCCTTTGGCCGAGGCCGCCGCCTGCAAAATGCCATCATTACCATGCACCGTGAGATAGTGGATCCCCCGCCCCGCCAACTGCCGGGTGGCCCGCTCCACGGTCTTGGGAATATCAAACAGTTTTAGATCCGCAAAAACCTTTTTATCCCGCTTGAGCATCCACTCCACCAGCTCAAAATAGTCCCCCGAAAGAAACAGCTCCAACCCCAGCTTATAGACCGTGACAGAGCCACCCAGCCTTTCTGCCAGGTTTTTGGCTGTGGCACTATCGGGCACATCCATGGCAAACATCAAACGATCCCGCGACGGGATATTTTTTATAGCAGAGATGGGTGGTTGCTTGGACATTTTTATAAACCTTTGCATTAAATGCTAAAAAAGGCGCTCTAGCGAACGCCTTTTCTTAGCGTGTCGTCCCGTAGACACGCGCCCTATTGGCCCCTCAGCAGAGGCTAGGCATTGCCCCGGTCAACCCCAGCGCGCCCCATCGCTGTTTTGAGAAGCAAACCCTATGGCGCTTTAGGCCAACGCTGATCTTTGGATTTTTGTCATAACGAGCATGGCTTAACCCGCTCACATGACCTAAGCCGACGCTTTTATTCGGCGGCCTCTTCCTCATCTTCATCCTCTTCGGGCTCTTCCACCTCAAAACCGCCAACTTCGCGGCCCAGAAAGTCCCACATGACGCGGTCAAGACCAAATTTACCCTCGTTACGCTTTAAGCCCTCTTCCAGTGTCATAGGCTCTAGGGCGTAGTGCAGCGGTTCATCCTCCTCGATGCGATCTTCGAGAATATAGATCTCTTTCTCATCCTCACCCCAATCTTCCATCAGGAATTTTTTGGGCTCGTCCAATTTGGTCAAGGCGGGTTCCAAGTTACCAAACTCAATGGTGATCTTGGTGCCGGGTTTGACTTGGTCCAGTTCGATGATGCCTTCTTCCATTTCCATCCTATAGATCCTCGTTTTGGCGGGGATTAACCCGAGTGGCGCTACCCCTGGGTTATGCTCATGTCCGCATTTTAGGTCTCTCCCTGGTATATTCCAGGATTATTTTTTTATGGTGCTCTTTACTCAACCGCTGACAAACCCGCTTGACGCCTCTTCCGGCTCAACCCGCTATAGGCGCGTGGCCTGTGTTCTGCTTACCCAGCCAGATTTTTACGCTTACCCCTTTGATGGGCAGATCGCGACCGTACCCACCATGCAACCGAGTTTGGCCTTCGCTGCTACCCATCCACACTGGCCAACCCGATGGGGTTATTCCGCACGGCCCCTGCTCAGTGGCTAGGAGAACCTGCTGCGGGGTGCGTTACCCCCCTACCCCATGGCAAAGCCGTTTATTTAAACCCTAAAATGTCCCGCATATCATAGAGACCCGGCTTCTGCTCCACCACCCACTTAGCAGCCCGCACGGCACCCTTGGCGAAGGTCATGCGGCTGGAGGCCCGGTGGGTTAGCTCCAAGCGCTCCCCATCGGTCATAAACATGGCGGTATGGTCCCCCACCACATCCCCACCGCGAATGGTGGAAAAACCGATGGTTTGTGGATCCCGCGCCCCGGTCTGACCTTGACGACCGTAAATGGCCACCTCATCTAAGTTGCGCTCCACCGCCTCGGCAATGGCCTGCCCCAAACCCAAAGCGGTGCCGGAGGGGGCATCCACCTTGTGCCGGTGGTGGGCCTCGACAATCTCAATATCATACTCGCCACCAAGCACGGCGGCTACCTCGGCAGCGATCTTAAACAGTAGGTTAACCCCCACCGCATAGTTGGGCGCAAACACAACGGGAATACGCTCCGCCGCCAGGGCAATCTGTTGACGTTCTGCCGCGCTAAAACCGGTGGTGCCAATCACAATGGGTGTGCCTTGGGCCAGCGCCAAACGCAGATGCGCCAGGGTGGCCTCCACCACCGAAAAATCAATCACCACATCGGCATCGCGAAAGGTTGTCTCGGCATCCCCCCCCACCAGCACCCCCAACTTGCCCACGCCTGCCAGTTCACCGGCATCGGCGCCAATCAATGTGTGCCCTGGGTATTCACTCGCTGCGCCCAACATGCAGCCTTGCGCCTTATGAGTGGCCTCCACCAACATACGCCCCATACGACCACAAACACCTGTCACCCCTACCTTAATGGTCATCTTACGCCGACTCCATCCATACAGACACACCGCCCCATAAGGGCGGCGTGAAAGGATTCATTTCCAAATCCTCGACACCAGGACAAGGAAGCATTCTATCCGATTTACCGCTTAATTGCCGCCTAGAAACTCTTTAACCTTGTCAAAAAAGCCCACAGAATCGGGCTGCGAGTCGGGATCGCCGCAACGGTCAAACTCTTCAAGCAGCTCTTTCTGCTTGGTGGTCAGTTTGACCGGCGTCTCTACCCGCACCTCCACCACCAGATCGCCCAACATGCCGGGGCGGTTCAAATGGGGCAAACCTTTACTGCGCAACACCAAACGCTTACCGGTCTGACTGCCCGCTGGCAAGGTAATACGGGCCTTGCCGTTGAGGGTGGGCACCTCCAGCTTGGCCCCCAACGCTGCCTGCGGGAAGGTAATGGGCACCACACACAATAGATCCACCCCATAGCGCTCAAACATGCTATGGGGTTCAACCTCGGTGATAATATACAGATCCCCCGCCGGGCCACCCTGAATGCCTGCCCCCCCTTCGCCAGAGAGACGAATGCGCGTACCGGTATCCACCCCTGGTGGAATTTTTACGGTGAGGGTTTTTTCCTTCTTCTGCCGACCCGCGCCCCCACAATCGGGACAGGGATCTGAGATAATCTGTCCCTTACCGTGACAGACATGACAGGCCCGTTGCACCTGGAAAAAGCCTTGCTGAGTGCGTATCTGCCCGGCCCCCCCACAGGTGGTACAGGTGGTGGGCTTACTGCCCGAGCGCGCGCCACTGCCGTGACAGGTATCACAGGTGCTCATGGAGGGAATGCGTACCCGCTTTTCCACCCCCCGCGCCACCTCTTCTAACGTCACCCGCAGGTCGTAGCGATAATCTTCACCCTGACGGGCCCCACTACGCCCCCCCCCACGGGTTTGTCGACCGCCCCCAAAAATATCCCCGAAAAACTCTTCAAAAATATCCCCAAAGCCTGCGCCGCCCTGTCCACCAAAGCCGCCAGGTCCACCGGGGCCACCCTGCCCCAAACCGGCATGACCATACTGGTCATAGATGGTGCGCTTTTGAGGATCTTTCAACACCTCATAGGCTGCATTGACCTCCTTAAACTGCGCTTCTGCTGCATCATTACCCGGATTGCGGTCAGGGTGCAGCTTCATCGCCAACTTGCGATAGGCTGCCTTGATTTCAGCGTCATTCGCACCCTTTGACACACCCAGAATTTCGTAGAGATCCTTGGACATAACTGGCCCTAACTTCTGTCAATTACCGTTTATTGCGCCCGATAGGCCAACGGCGGAAGGCGCCCATTGCACCCCCCGCCGCCCTACCTAACCCCCCTCACCTAGCGGGGTCTATGCACCGACTCAACGACCTATTTTTTGTCGTCGTTGACCTCTTCAAACTCGGCTTCTACCACATCTTCGGCGCCCTTGCCATGTTTGTTTGCCCCATCGCCACCACCCGTGGCTGCACCCCCATGCATCCCTGCTGCATGGGCTGCGGCTTCAGGATCCATGCCAGCGGCTTCAGGATTTTCCTTATAGATCTGCTCACCCATCTTCATGGAAAGCTCCATGAGCGCTTGGGTCTTGCTGCTGATGGCCTCAGGATCCTCCTTGGGCATCACCGCTTTAAGATCTTCAATGGCGGCGGTAATCTGGTTTTTCAACGCATCGTCCAGCTTATCGCTGTGCTCTTTCAACGATTTCTCACTGGAATAGACCAGAGAGTCCGCATTGTTGCGGGCTTCGATCAGGGCACGCTTCTTGGCATCCTCTTCCGCATGGGACTCGGCCTCATGCACCATGCGATCAATCTCTTCCGAGGTCAAACCGCCCGAGGCTTCAATATGAATGGACTGCTCTTTACCGGTACCTTTATCCTTGGCGGACACATGCACCATGCCATTGGCGTCAATGTCAAAGGTCACCTCAATCTGGGGCATGCCACGGGGCGCGGGGGCGATACCAACCAGATCAAACTGCCCCAAGGTTTTATTGTCGGAGAACATTTCGCGCTCGCCCTGGGCTACCCGAATGGTCACGGCCGACTGATTGTCGGCTGCCGTCGAAAAGACTTGCGACTTCCGGGTAGGCACGGTGGTATTTTTCTCAATCAATTTGGTGAACACACCGCCCAGGGTCTCAATACCCAAGGAGAGCGGGGTCACATCCAGCAACAACACATCCTGCACTTCACCCTTGAGCACCCCCCCCTGGATGGCCGCACCAATGGCCACGACTTCGTCGGGGTTCACACCCTTGTGGGGCTCTTTACCAAAAAACTGACCCACCACTGCCTGCACTTTGGGCATGCGGGTCATACCCCCCACCAAGATCACCTCATCAATGTCAGCCGCGGTCATGCCAGCATCCTTCAGGGCGGTGCGGCAGGGGGCGAGGGTGCGCTGCACCAACTCATCCACCAGCGATTCCAGCTTAGCCCGGGTCAAGCTCAGGTTTAAGTGCTTGGGGCCACTGGCATCGGCAGTGATAAAGGGCAGGTTAATGTCGGTCTGGTTGCTGCTGGAAAGCTCAATCTTAGCCTTCTCAGCGGCCTCCTTGAGGCGTTGCAGCGCCATGGAATCCTTGCGCAGATCAATGCTGTTCTCTTTTTTGAATTGATCGGCCAGATAGTCGATAATGGCCATATCGAAATCTTCACCACCCAGGAAGGTATCCCCATTGGTGGATTTTACTTCAAACACGCCGTCACCGATCTCCAGAATGGAGATGTCAAAGGTACCCCCCCCCAAGTCGAACACGGCGATGGTTTGACCATCCTTTTTGTCCAACCCATAGGCCAAGGCGGCGGCGGTGGGCTCGTTAATAATGCGCAACACCTCAAGGCCGGCGATACGCCCGGCATCTTTAGTGGCTTGACGTTGGGCATCATTAAAGTACGCGGGAACGGTGATAACCGCCTCGCTCACGCTCTCTCCGAGGTAATCTTCGGCGGTCTGCTTCATCTTTTGCAGAATCATCGCGGAGCACTCGGAGGGGCTCATTTTTTTACCATCGGCTTCCACCCAAGCATCGCCATTATCTGCTTTGACGA
The DNA here is from genome assembly GCF_000014865.1 of Magnetococcus marinus MC-1. Taxonomy (NCBI): domain Bacteria; kingdom Pseudomonadati; phylum Pseudomonadota; class Magnetococcia; order Magnetococcales; family Magnetococcaceae; genus Magnetococcus; species Magnetococcus marinus. The sequence continues at coordinate 613,450 of NC_008576.1, read as the reverse complement.
TTTTATAGGGAACCAAGCCTTGATCTTTAGCGGTCAACGGATCGCTAAAGCGACGCCCGATGAGACGTTTGATCGCATAGAGGGTATTGGTCGGGTTGGTTACCGCCTGACGTTTGGCAGCTTGCCCCACCAGACGCTCCCCTTGATTGGTAAACGCCACCATCGAGGGGGTGGTACGCACCCCTTCACTATTCTCAATGACTTTAGGCTCGCCGCCCTCCATGATTGAGACACAGGAGTTGGTGGTACCCAGATCAATGCCAACCACTTTGCCCATTGTATTGTCCTCTTATGCTATGCTTAACAAGCCCTATATGGGCTATGATTTGCGTGTTAAAGACCCTGATTTGGCCTACTTTATCTCTCTCTGCTCACCATATGGGGATTGCCTTTGCGCTTTACAAGCCCCCCACAGCTTAATTGGGCAGATTATTATGGCGCTTTGGCCACACCCACCATACTGGGGCGCAGCAGACGCTCATTGAGGGTATAACCGGCCTGCATCTCTTGCACCACGGTATCTGGGGGTACGCGGTCATCGGCCACTTGCATGACCGCTTGGTGCAGATTGGGATCAAACATTTGCCCCATTGCCTCAATTCGTTTAATACCGTGTTTTTCTAGGGATTTGGCCAACTCAGAGTTGACCATTTTGACCCCGTCCACAATGGCTTTGATCTGCTCATTGTCACTCTCTTGGTCCATATGGCTCATGGCGCGTTCCAGATTATCGGCCACACTGAGCATATCCCGGGCGAACCCTTCGACCGCAAATTTGCGGGCTTGTTCCATTTCGCGGGCATTGCGTTTGCGCAGGTTATCCATATCGGCCATGCTGCGCAGATAATTTTTCTGCTGCTCCTCAGCCTTATCGAGGGCCATTTGCAGTTGGGCTTCCAATGAGGGTTCGGTGCTGTTCTCCTCTTCGGGCAGGGTACAGCTTTCGGTCTCTTCCTCGACCACTTCACCTTCGACAGCCTGGGATTCCGTTTTTGAGCTCTCTGAGTTCTCTGGCTCTGGGCTCTCTGGCTCTGGGCTCATCTTTTTCTCTTCGGCTTCACTCATGGCGCCGCATCTCCTTTAATAAAAAAAACAAGCGCCGCACATGGTTAGGCAGCGTAAAGATCGTCAATCCAGCCTTTATGTAAGTAGCCCAAGCGAAGATTGCAAGTAGGTCGGGAAAAAAAACGGCTTCCACACTCAAGAAAACAGCTCGGCGCAGCGGCATTAACGAGGGCGACGAGCCGCTTTTGCGCCATAGGTGGCCGCTAAACCAACGATCGCCATGATTCCGCACCTAATAACGGCGCACGTTGGATGCAACGTTTCAACGTGGTGGGTTTTAGCACGCCTTTATGCATCAATTTTTCGTTTTCATGGAATTTGACGACCTCCAGTGCTGATGCTGGCGCGTTTCCACAGCCACTCTTTCCTGGTTGCCCTCATCCAGATTGGCCAACCCGACAGATGAATGGCACCTTTCAAGACGGTTAAATCACCTTGGTTTTGCATTCTAAACCATAGGCTTACATTGTTTGATTCGTTGAGCTCTATTTTGCCTCGGAGGCATACCGATTGCTTATGTGACAGGCTCAGAAGGAGGGGCGTTACCACAAAAACAGGCCTACTGCCAAAATATCAGTGGGGAAGCAACTGCTTAACCGGTTTAAAGCTGCGACGGTGGTGGGGGGTTACGCCATGCAAAGCGAGGGCTTGCAGATGGGCTTGGGTAGGATAACCCTGGCTTTTGGCCCAACCATAGTGAGGATAATCTCGATCCAACTCGGCCATGATGCGGTCCCGCGTCACCTTGGCAATAATAGACGCCGCCGCTATGGAAAGCGATTTAGCATCCCCCTTCACCACCGCTTGCCCCGGAACCGGTAAGGTTGCTGGCACACGATTGCCATCAATTAGCGCATGGTCCACAACCAGTCTACCCTGGAGCGCCGTCACCGCTCGCACCATGGCCAACATACTGGCGTGCAGTATGTTCAACGCATCAATCTCCGCCACCGATGCTTCACCCACACCAACCTGTGAAGTGACGTAAATCTGCTCAAACAGCTGTTCGCGTTTTTTGGCGCTCAGCTGTTTGGAATCATTCAACCCCACGGGCAGGTTGTCCAAATCCAGCACCACCGCCGCAGCCACCACCGGACCACACAAAGGGCCGCGTCCCGCTTCATCCACCCCGCAAAGGGTTTTAATGGCCCGATTTGAACGCAACAAGGCGCACTCCAGCTCCAGATCGGGGCCAGGGTGCGCCTTGTGTCTCATCTCGCTTTGTGCTCCGCTAAAAAAACGGACTACCAGTCGCGCTTCTCTTTGATGCGGCTGGCTTTACCCGTACGGCCACGCAAGTAGTAAAGCTTGGCACGACGTACGTCACCATGGCGAATCACTTCAATCTTGTCTACCCGGGGTGAGTAGACAGGGAAAGTCCGCTCCACACCCTCGCCAAAAGAGATCTTGCGCACGGTAAAGGTGGAACGCAAACCCGCGTTCATGCGACCGATGCAAACCCCTTCAAAAACCTGGATCCGCTCACGGGTGCCTTCTACAACCTTCACGTGTACCTTCAAGGTGTCACCTGCGCCAAACTTAGGCACGGCGGTCTCAGGGATCATGCTCTGTTCAAAAGCCTGCACTTGGTTCATCGTCTCATTCCTCGTATCCACACCGCCACCATTTAAACCCAGCTATGTCGGGCTGAGTTGGCGGCGCTAACGCAAACACCTTGACAGTGTCCTAATCAATGCTTGTTTTCCAGCGCGTCCAGATCAACAGCAAGGGCCTCGATCAGACGTTTTTCAACCCGGCTTAACGGGGCTTTGCCCAGCAGATCCGGTCTGCGTATCAACGTGCGCAACAGCGCCTGTCGTCTACGCCATTCTGCAATGGCCCCATGGTTGCCCGAAAGCAAAACCTCTGGTGCCCCATAATGATCACCATCCACCACCCAATGCGCTGGACGTGTATAGTGAGGATGATCCAGTAACCCGGTTTGAAACGAGTCTGCCTGGGCACTCTCCAGATCCCCCAACACACCGGGAACCATGCGAGAAACCGCATCCACCACCATCATGGCGGGCAGTTCACCCCCGGTGAGCACAAAATCCCCAACCGAGAGCTCTTCGTCCACATGAGCATCAATAAAACGCTCATCCACCCCTTCATAGCGCCCACACAGCAGCACCACATGGCCATAACCGGCCAATCGCTGCGCCGTTGCTTGATCAAAGCGGCTACCCTGGGGGCTCATGTAGACCACATGCGCGGTCTCACCCTGCAACGTCGCGCGTAACGCATGGCTGAGGATATCCGGCTTTAACACCATGCCGGGACCACCACCAAAGGGGGTATCATCCACATTTTGGTGACGGTCAGTGGCAAAATCCCGTATCTGTACCAGATTAAGATCCAGCCGCCCGCTCTTTTGCCCACGACCGAGGATCGAGGCCTGTAGTGGCGCAAACATCTCGGGAAAAAGGGTTAGTATGGAAAACCGCATGGCCACTTCAGCCCCGCACGGTTCCACCCCTACATCCCTTCCATCAGCTTAACCTTGATGATCTGCCGGTCCAGGTCTAGCTCCACCACCACCTCCTCGATATAAGGAAGCAGCTTCTCACCCTCAGGCCCGCCGCGTACGATGAGTACATCGTTGGCACCGGTTGCCATCATTTCAACAACCCGGCCCAGCTCGGTACCATCCACCTCAACCACTTGGCAGCCAATGAGATCCGCCCAGATACCATCTACCCCAGGATCATCCCCCCCATCCGGGAGCATGCTGCGAGGTACTTGGATCTCTGTACCGAACAGTGCCTGCACCGCCTCACGGGTGGTAACACCCGCCAAAGTGGCCACCACACCCTTGCCATGCAACCGCCCAGAGCCCAACCGCATCTCTTGCCGCGTCTTCTGCTTGGGGTTGAATAGCCACCAGACTGGGTGGTCGAAGATGCCATCGGGCCGTTCGGTCAACGAGCGAACACGCATCTCGCCTTTGAGACCAAAAGCCCCCATCACATAGCCCAGAGTGACCCAACGGATCTCTTCAGTACCTGACATGGTGGTCTTCCACCCCGCTTGAAGAATTAGGCTTCAGCGGCGTTCTGTTGCTTGGCAACCAACTTACCCACCGTTTCGGAAGGCTTGGCACCTTGGCTGATCCAGTGCGCATAACGCTCTTGATTGATGGCGAATGTACCGCCCTCTTTCATGGGGATGTACTGCCCCAATTTCTCAAGAAAGCGACCATCACGTGCCATGCGCTTGTCAGCGACAACCACACTGTAGACGGGTTTCTTTTTCTTACCACCACGTGCCAGACGGATGCAAACGGCCATCTGTTTTCCTCTCTCAACTACAACAAAATTGCAAAAAAGGACCTCAGCGCTAAACCCCTTTTGGGCAGCACGGTCCTTGGGTACCTTGGAAATCCTGGGATTGTATACGAATTAATCAAAGCGTCAAGACAAATCCGCGTCTAAGACACAAAGAGGGTATAAAATCCCGCTAACAGGCTAAAAATATTGGACCTCAAAACCTAGCCCATGGCGTTGCTTCTTTTAGCCTCTCCACAACGCCGTTTATTTGTAAAGATGGCTTACCTTCTTTGCTCGGTTGGGTCAAAGGCCGCTTGAGGAGACCAATGGGTGCCCAAGGTTTAAGCCTTAAAAGGGTAGCTTAGGAAAACCGCCACCGCCAAGACCAGGAATTTTGGGCAAGCCTTTCATGCCCTTCATCATTTTACCCAGGCCACCCATACCGCCCAATTTTTTCATCATGGTCTGGGTCTGCACAAACTGTTTGAGCAGCTTATTGACCTCTTGTACCGAGGTACCAGAGCCCGCCGCAATGCGGCGTTTGCGGGATGCATTAATGAGCGCGTGTTTTTGCCGCTCTTTTTTGGTCATGGAGAGAATAATCGCTTCGAGGCGTTTAATCTGTTTATCGTCCACATCCAGCTCTTTACCCTTCATGGCCTGTTTGGCACCGGGGATCATGCCCACCAGATCACTGATGGAGCCCATTTTCTGCACCTGTTGCATTTGGGTGAGAAAATCCTCCAAGGTAAAGCCCTTTTTATTGGCCAGTTTTTCCTGAAGTTTAAAGGTCTCTTCCAGATCCACCTTTTCCATGGCGGTTTCCACCAGGGAGACCACATCGCCCATACCCAAAATGCGGGAGGCTACGCGGTCGGGGTGGAAGGGCTCTAGGCCATCCAGCTTTTCCCCAGTACCCAAAAATTTAATGGGTTTGCCCGTCACTTCACGGATGGACAGGGCGGCACCGCCCCGCGCGTCACCATCGGTTTTAGAGAGCAGCACGCCGGTGATATTCAGTCGGTCATCGAAATTTTTAGCCACGCTGACGGCATCTTGGCCGGTCATGGCATCGGCAACAAACAGGATTTCGTGAGGGTTGACCAGAGCGGCCACATCGGCCAACTCGCTCATCAGGGCTTCATCAATGTGCAGGCGTCCAGCGGTATCCAGGAACAGCACATCAAAGCCGCCCTTTTTGGCTTCCTCCAGCGCACGTTTGGCGATCTCTCGCGGGTTTTCTGTCGGTTCCGTTGGCAATACCGTCGCACCAACCTGTTCACCGACGGTTTGCAGCTGTTTCATAGCCGCAGGACGGTAGACATCCAAGGAGGCGAGCAGGCATTTTTTCCGCTCTTTATCAATGAGGCGTTTGGCGAGCTTGGCGGTGCTGGTGGTTTTACCAGAGCCTTGCAGACCCGCCATCATCACCACCACCGGGGGTTGGTTAGCGAGGTTTAGGCTTTCGTTGGCTGCGCCCATGACGGCGACCAGTTCGTCATGGACGATTTTGATGACCTGTTGCCCTGGGGTGAGGGATTTCAGCACCTCAACGCCAATGGCTTTTTCTTGAACCCGACGGATAAACGCTTTGGTGACGTTTAGGTTTACGTCGGCCTCTAGCAAGGCGATGCGCACTTCGCGCAGGGCATCTTTAATATTTTGTTCCGAGAGTTTTCCTTGGCCTTTGAGTTTTTTAAAGGTGATTTCAAGGCGGTCGGAGAGGGATTCGAACATGGTAGCGTCTCGTTTAAGGCGGCTTTAGGTGTACAAAGTGATTAAAGAATAGCAGGTTTAGGCCATGAGGCACTGATTTTAAATTTTGTTTTACCGCATTCGCCATACCCTTTATTCAGGGCTTCTACTTTTAAAAAAAGTTTGAGGGGGGAGAAGTTCTCCCCCCCCCAGAGTTTTGCTTTTGCTCTTTTGACTTGTTCGCTTTTTCTGGTCCGCTTTTTCAAGGGATCTCCCAAAGGGAATGCCAAGCGCCCCAGGGGGGGTATGCGGGGGCTGGGGTTGGGGCACGGAGCGGTTCCAGCACCCCTGAGACCACCCGCCACCACTGGCTCGTGGCCGTCGCAAACGCCCCGTACTGCACCCCCTTCAACCGATCCCCCTCTTCCTTAACGTGGCACCATGCCCGCCACCACTGGCTGCCCAGAGATACCCCACTCCGCCATAGAGCCATCGTACAAGCGCACCTTGGCATAGCCCAAATGACGCAAGACCGCCCAAGTGTGGGCCGCCCGATGTGCCGTCTGACAATAGACCACCACCTCATCGGTGTGCGGATTCTCTACCCCACGACCTGCCAACATTTCACGCAACGCCTCATCATCCTTCAATTGGGGATCCTGTGGAGTGCGCAGGGCATCCATCCACTCAAAATGGCGCGCCCCTGGGATATGGCCCCGTGGTCCACGGATGGTCTGCCCCTCATACTCTGCCTCGCTACGGGTGTCCAACACCTTCATCTCAAGCTCACCCGCAACCACCCGCTGCATCAACTCAATGTCCGCATCCCAACGCAAATCTTCATCCACACGATACTCAACCGGTGCAATCTGTGGCATATGATCCGTACAAACCCGCTTCTCGGTATACCACGCACCCATGCCGCCATCTAAAATATAACACTGCGTATGCCCCATACAGTGCAGCGTCCACACCATACGTGCTGCATCCATACCACCACTGGCGTCATAAACCACCACATGGCTCTCAGGTGTGATGCCCAAACGCCCAAACAGTTTGCGTAATAACGCTGTCTCGGCACGAAAACCCGGTATTCCATCTCGATACCCGGTTATATCTTGATAGCCAACCATGACCGCCCCAGGGATATGCATGCGGCTGTAAAAGTTCTCACCCCCGACCTGAATAATCCGCAAATTCTCCCGCTCCAAGTTGCTCTGCAACCAATCGGTTTGAATAAATAGACCCGTAGGCCACCCACGCCCAGCATTATCTGTCCCAGACATTTTCAACCCCAAAGTTAAACACTCACGCCACCATGAGCGTTCGCGCTGAATGGAACACGACTAGCCCCCCCAGACCCGTGTTTCGATGCGTTAGGAAACCAACTCGCCCCCCAACGGTGCAACCCCCATGGCCTCCAGCATGCGGGTCAAGCGGATTAATGGCAGCCCCATCAAGGCGGTAGGATCCTCCCCCACCAAGCGCTCAAAAAGCACAATGCCCAATCCCTCTACCTTAAAACTCCCAGCACAATCATAGGGCTGCTCAAGCGCCAAATAACGGCTTATCTGCGCTCTGCTCAACGGGCGAAACACGACCTGAAACGGCTCAACCGCGCGCTGCATACGACCACTCGCAACATCCAGCACGGTCACGCCTGTATAAAAGGTCACACTCCGACCCGAAGCCGCCTCTAGTTGCGCCAGTGCCTGTTCAAAATCACCCGGCTTACCCACCGCCGTAACCCCGTCCAGCGTTGCCACCTGATCCGAACCAATCACCAACCCATCCTGCAAACCCGCCGCCACCGCCTGCGCTTTACAGGTGGCCAAACGCCCCGCCATAGCAGCCGGCAACTCCCCCGCCAACGCCGCTTCCGCACACTGGGGTGCCTGCTGCCGAAACGGCAGCCGCAACCGCCCCAATAGCTCCGCCCGGTAGGGAGAGGTCGAGGCCAAAATCAGCTCTGTCTGCACCATATGCGCACCCACATCCCCAACCCTACAGCAGCAAGCCCAATAAACCCTGCAATTTGGGCTACCCTCCACCAACTGTCAAACTCTTTTTCCTGCCCAACAGGGTGCCCCTAACCACCCAAATCGCCCTATGGCACCGGCGTAGCAGGGGGCGCCAGCGGCGCTTCAACCACCGGCTCAAGCGGTTGGATGCCCTGAATGGAGAGGCGCACTCCCCCATCCCAACCGCTGGGCACATCGTCGATTGAGGTACCAAAGGTGCGTATCTCACCGGCCCGCAAAGGCTTGATCGTATCCCCAAACACCCCCGTAGAAATGGCCAATGGGTTCAGCATACGCTGCTCCACCACGCCCCCTTGCCCATTGGTAAAGGCAATCACCACCGCCACCTGGGTCACCACCGATTGACCCTGGTTGAGGATCTCCGCAAAAAACCGCCGCTGCCCCAGCAGCGAATTACCTAAGCGACCATTACCTACCTTAATGGGGCCGAGCTCCACCACATTAATGCTCTGTTCTTCAGAATTTTCAGGCTCTTTAATCGCCGTGCGGGTCTCATACGCCTGCTGTGCTTGGGGCTGTGCTTGGGGCTGCGCCTGCTGTGGCTGTGGCTGAGCCGCAAACTGCTGCATCTCTTGTTTAGCCTGAGCCATTTCATCTTTTGAGATCAGCTGGTTGGGTGGTCTTGCAAGCTCATTTTCTGGGCCGCCCGCACCACCACTGCGGCTACCACTGGCAGCGCTACTGGATGCGACACCACCGCTCACCACCACAGGGCTCTCCCCCTTTTTCTTCCACTCTGCCTTTTGCCGCTCTTTTACAAAGGGGCTATCGGTCGCCACATCCTCACGAACATGTAGGATAATCCAAAAACCGCCAGGCAGGCCCACCAACACCACCAGCAACATCATAAGACGCTGTATGCGTCGCTCTTTGCGCAGCAAGTGTCGTAAGCGATTTTTTTTGACTGGTTCCACCATAACACACTCCCGGCTATCCCTTTCGCTTAACCCGTACCCTTGGGCCCACCACCCCATCTACCCTAGTGTGGGTGTCCACCAAGCGTAAAATGGTTGCGCCGATTAGCCGACCCACTTACGTGCATTGCGGAACATCGCCATCCAGGGGCCATCCTCCCCCCAATGATCGGGGTGCCAGCTGTTCTGTACGGTACGAAACACCCGCTCGGGATGGGGCATCATAATGGTAACCCGGCCATCCGCCGTGGTCAGGCCCGTAATACCCTGGGGCGAACCGTTGGGGTTGGCCGGATAACGCTCCGTCGCCTGCCCATAACCATCCACAAAGCGCAATGCCACCAGCCCCTCGGCCAAAGCGCGATCCTGGTGGGCCAAATGGGCAAACTCCGCCCGACCCTCGCCATGGGCAACCGCCACCGGCATGCGCGAACCCTGCATACCGTGCAAGAACATGGAGGGGGTTTTGGTGACCTCAACCATGCTAAAACGCGCCTCAAACTGCTCCGAGCGGTTGCGCACAAAACGGGGCCACAGCTCGGTACCGGGAATCAACGTATGCAGGTTAGAGAGCATTTGGCAGCCATTACATACCCCCAACGCAAAGCTATCGGAGCTACCAAAAAATTGCGCAAAACTCTCCCGCAAAGCCGCATCAAATAAAATGGATTTGGCCCACCCTTCCCCTGCGCCCAGCACATCCCCAAACGAGAAACCACCACACGCCACCAAGCCCTGATAATCGGACAAAAAGCGCTCACGCTTGGCCAACGCCGCCATGGTGACATCCACCGCCTCAAACCCGGCACGGTGAAAGGCCGCCGCCATCTCCACATGCCCATTAACCCCCTGCTCCCGCAAAATCGCCACCGACGGACGCACCCCACTATTGATATAGGGGGCCGCCACATTATGTGCAGGATCAAACGTTAAGCGGGCATGCAAACCCGGATCGTTCACATCCAACAAGGCATCATACGCCTGCTGGGCACACTGGGGATGATCCCGCAGGCTCTGCATGCGCCACGAGGTCTCCGACCAAGCCCGCTGTAACTCTACCCGTGGTAGATCCAACACCGTCTCATGCCCACGCCGAAAACGCAGCCGACCACTCTCACTGGGCGCGCCAATGTCGGTGGCTATGCCGCAACAGTTGAGCAACTTAAGCATTTTTTTTGCGTCGTCGGCACGCACCTGCACCACCGCCCCCAGCTCTTCGCTAAAGAGCACACCCTCCCGTTGCGCGCCCAACCCCGCCAACTGAATATCCAGGCCGCAGTGCCCCGCAAAGGCCATCTCGCAGAGGGTTACAAACAGGCCGCCATCGGAGCGGTCATGGTAAGCCAAAATCTTTTTAGCTTCGTGCAGCACCTGTATGGTCTGAAAAAACTGTTTAAGGCTATCCGCATCATCCAAATCCGGCGGCACATCCCCCATTTGCCCCAATACCTGAGCCAATGCGGAGCCACCCAAACGGTTTTTTCCCCCCGCCAAATCCACCAAAATAAGCCGGGTTTCGCCCAGATCGGTACGCAGTTGCGGCGTTGCGGTATCCCGCACATCCACCACCGGCGCAAAGGCTGAAATAATTAATGAAACCGGTGCTGTCACCGCACGGGGATTGCCCTGGGCATCCTTCCACACCGTTTTCATGGAGAGGGAGTCCTTACCCACCGGAATGCTGATGCCCAGTGCCGGGCAGAGCTCCAGACCCACCGCCTCCACCGTCTCATAGAGGTTGGCATCCTCCCCAGGATGCCCCGCTGGGGCCATCCAGTTTGCCGACAACTTCACCCGGCTCAAATCCCCCACCCGGGCCGCCGCCATATTGGTCAATGCTTCACCAACCGCCATACGCCCCGCCGCTGGGCTATCCAGCAGAGCGATGGGCGTGCGCTCACCCATGGCCATGGCCTCGCCCACATACCCGGTATAACCTCGGGCGGTTACCGCGACATCCGCCACCGGCACCTGCCACGGTCCCACCATCTGATCACGGGTTACCATACCGGTGACACTGCGGTCGCCAATGGTGATCAAAAAGCTCTTGTCCGCCACCGTGGGCAGCCGCAATACCCGGTAGCACATTTCACTCAAAGAGAGCCCAGTGGGTATGCTCAACGGGTGAACCTGCCGCCGATGATGGCTAACATCACGGCTCATACGTGGGGGTTTGCCCAGCAGTGTGTTTAGGGAAAGATCAATACAGCGCTCTCCATTCATACTGTCGATCAACACCAACTGCTCTTCTGTGGTGGCTTCGCCCAGCACACTAAAGGGGCAGCGCTCACGTCGGCAGATCGCCTCAAAGCGGGCACGATCCTTGGCATCAATGGCCAGCACATAGCGCTCTTGCGCCTCATTACACCAGATCTCCATGGGGGACATGCCTGGATCGGCATTGTCGATCTGACGCAGATCAAAGCGCCCCCCCACCCCGCCATCGTGGATGAGCTCGGGCACCGCGTTAGAAAGACCACCCGCCCCCACATCGTGGATGGAGCGAATGGGGTTGGCCTCTCCCAACTGCCAGCAACGGTTGATCACCTCCTGACAGCGGCGCTCCATCTCGGGGTTATCCCGCTGCACCGAGGCAAAATCCAACTCCGCATGGGAGCTGCCGCTGGTCTGGCTGGAGGCCGCCCCGCCACCAAGCCCAATCAACATGGCCGGGCCACCCAGTTGAATAATCAGATCCCCCGCTTTAAGGGGCTTTTTTTCCACATGGTCGGCATTAATGTTGCCCAAACCACCGGCAATCATGATGGGTTTATGGTAGCCCCGCACCTCACCGGCAACGCTCTGCTCAAAGGTGCGAAAATAGCCACAGAGGTTGGGACGGCCAAACTCATTGTTAAAGGCCGCCCCGCCAAGGGGGCCATCCAGCATGATATCCAGGGCCGAAACAATGCGCTCTGGCTTGCCGTAGGGCTGCTCCCAAGGGCGTACCGCGCCGGGCAAGTTAAGGTTAGAGACGGAAAAACCGGTTAAACCCGCCTTGGGGGATGAGCCACGCCCCGTGGCCCCCTCATCGCGGATCTCCCCCCCCGAACCGGTGGCCGCACCAGGAAAGGGCGAGATGGCGGTGGGGTGGTTATGGGTCTCCACCTTCATTAAAATATGGGTGGTCTCGTCATGAAAACGGTAGACCCCATCTTGGGTATCGGGATGAAACCGCTGACCTGCCCCCCCCTCGATCACCGAACTGTTATCTGTATAGGCCACCACCGTACCCTCGGGGGCGCGAATGTGGGTATTGCGGATCATGCCAAACAGGGTATGGGGGCGGGCCTCCCCATCAATATGCCAATCCGCATTAAAAATTTTATGGCGACAGTGCTCTGAGTTGGCCTGCGCAAACATCATCAACTCCACATCGGTGGGGTTGCGACCCATGCGCTGGTACTGCTCCAGCAGATAGTCGATTTCATCCTCCGAGAGGGCCAAGCCCCAATCCGCATTGGCCCGCTCCAGAGCGGTACGCCCCTCCTGCTGGGTGGGTACCTGCCGCAAGGCCCCCGGTGAGAAGCTTTTAAACAGCCCAGGCAGGGCGGCGGCATCCACCACCACCTGTTGGGTCATGCGATCATGGATAAGGGGTAGCAGCTTTTCCAGATCCCCCGCCATAAGCCCACCAAAGCGAAAGGCCATGCCCCGTTCCAGACGGATCACCGCATCCAGCCCGCAATGCAGGGCAATATCGGTGGCCTTGGAAGACCAAGGTGAGGTGGTGCCAAAACGGGGGATAATCCACAGATCAGGTTGAGCAACCTGGCTTAGGCTCTGCTCTTTGGGCCCATAGGTGAGCAATTTTTCCAATGTGCTCTGTTCATCCCCCTGCAAGGGGCGCTGTAGATGGGCGAAGTGGACAAACCAAGCCTCCACGCTTTGCAGTTGGGGAACCACCCCCTGGCAGGCATCCAATAACTTTTCCAACCGAAAGCTGGAGTATGCGCTGCTGCCATTAAGGGTCAAAACGTGGGTTGCGTCCATGGGGTGCTCCGATGCTACAGCATACCGAGGTTGGAAAAGAGGTGCATAGGCTACCGTAAAGTGTAAATTATTTCAGCCCCAAAGGGCAGTACCGCCACGATATTTTCATCACCTCAGGAGAGGTAAGGGCACATTGTGGCACCCAGCACCCAAGCAGCCACCCGGCCCGCAGCCAATCTCCACGCCGCAAAACCCTTACTGCCACAACGATACCCCCTTTTTTTCACATTTTATTAGGTGGCTTAACCCACCCATGCAGGGTTCTACCACCGCCCTACCGATGGTGACCAGCTTGACCAAAAAAAGGGGGTTCGCTCCAGTTGGCGCGAACCCCCTTTTTTGTACCCCATCCCGCCTAATTTTAGCGACCTGGAACCTCAAGCCCCATACGGCGGGCGACCTCTTGGTAGGCCTCCTCCACCCCGCCCAGATCCCGGCGGAAACGGTCTTTATCCAGCTTTTCGCCGGTCTCCATATCCCACAAGCGGCAGCCGTCGGGGGAGATCTCGTCCGCCAACACCAAAGTAGAGGGGCTTACCGCCAGACGACCATACTCCAGCTTATAGTCGATCAGATCAATACCGATGTTGGCAAAAAAGCCAATGAGAATATCGTTGATACGCAAGGACATCTCAATCATCTCTTCAATCTCACGATGCTTGGCCCAGCCGAACACCTCGGCATGGTCAATGGTCACCATGGGATCATCCAGTTCATCGTTCTTATAGTAGAACTCCACCAGTGGGCGGGCCAGCTCGGTGCCCTCTTCAATACCCAACCGGCGCGCCAAGGAGCCCGCTACACGGTTGCGGATAACCACCTCGATGGGCAGAATTTCTACCTTGTGCACCAACTGCTCACGGGGGGAGAGCAGCTCTTCCAAATGGGTGGGGATGCCCACCTTCTCCAGAATATGATAGATCCGCGTAGAGATCAGGCTATTCACCACCCCTTTATCTGCGATGGTGCCTTTTTTGATGCCGTTAAACGCAGTTGCGTCATCCTTAAAATATTGGATGAGCATATTGGGATCATCGGTGGCAAACAAAACTTTAGCCTTACCTTCGTAAAGCTTTTCCCCTTTTTGCATGGCACGCTTCCTTCGCAAAGCAGAGTGGGTCTTAAACAGCAAATGGCTCTAGGGGGCGGGGGTTAGCCCAACACCCCGGCGAACCGGTTGAATATCCACACAACGGCCATTTTTGGCCTCGGCGGTGATCAGGGCACCACACAGCATGGCTGGCCCCTCTTGGGTAACATGGCGAGCGGGCATACCATTGACAAAGCGATTGACCACCGATTCTGGCTTAACCCCGATGACCGAGTTAATATAGACGCCGCACATGCCCAGGTCGCTCTGTAACCCGGTGCCACCGGGCATGACCCGGTGGTCCGCCGTGGGCACATGGGTATGGGTACCCACCACAGCGGTGACACGGCCATCCAGATAGATACCCAGCGCCAGCTTTTCAGAGGTAGCCTCGGCATGCATATCCACCAAGATAATATCACACTCCCGGTGAATTTTATCCAGCAGCGCATCGGCCGCCCGGAAAGGACAGTCTACATCATTCATAAAGACGCGCCCAATCAGATTGATCACCCCCACCTTAATACCCGACCGGGTGGTGACAATACCGTGGCCGTGACCGGGGGCGCCGGGGGGGTAGTTGGCGGGGCGCAGCACCCGCCGCAACTGTTGGATCTCGTCAATCAACTCGCTATAGTGCCAGACATGGTTGCCCGTGGTGATCAGGTCAATGCCCATATTGAACAATTGATCGGCGGTTTTTGGGGTTAGGCCGTTGCCATTGGTGGCGTTTTCCGCGTTGGCCACCACCAGATCCAGTTCCAACTCTTTTTTAAGATCCGCCAGATGTTCGTTCACCACATTACGTCCGGGACGCCCGACAATATCGCCGAGTATCAAAATACGCACCTGACCGGCGCCTTTTGCCGCAACGGACATAGGTTTCCTCTCCTGGAAAAAAAGGCGTGATTCTAACACAGAACCGCACTTTGGCAATCAAAAAGTGTTTTATATCCCTTCTACCCCTGGCCAAAAAGCCAACCGTGGCGCCACTTTTTACCGGGTAAAGCCTGCTTGGGCGCAGCCCAATCCTTTACCTCTCTCCCATGAATGGCTAGAGTCAAGTCCGGTATCGCCACCGATCATGATCCACGCATACCATCATTTTTAAGGAAATCCAGGCCATGTCCAGCCATCAACAGGATATTCAACAGGGCGAGCGGTTTAAATTTGGTGAAAATTGGAGCCTTTTTTTATCCTTGGTGGATGAAGAGCGCATTCAATCTGCCGAGCACTCGCTGCAACAGCTGTTGGGCATAACCGACCTAACGGATAAACGATTTTTAGACATTGGTTCGGGCAGCGGCCTTTTTAGTCTGGCGGCGCGTCGGTTGGGGGCGCAGGTGGTCTCTTTTGATTTTGATCCCCACTCCGTCGCCTGCACCACCGAGCTACGCCGCCGCTACTTTTGCGACGATGCCCACTGGCAGGTGATGGAGGGCTCTGTGCTGGACCCTGCTTTTATGGAGGGGTTGGCTACCTTTGATGTGGTCTATTCATGGGGGGTTTTGCACCACACCGGGCAGATGTGGCAGGCCATAGATTATGCCAGTCAACGGGTGGCTGCGGGGGGGCTGCTGAGCCTTGCCATCTATAACCACCAAGGGGTTCGTTCGGCGTTGTGGAAAAAGATTAAGCGCTTCTACTGCCGGGGCCGCTTAGCCGCGCTGCTGGTTAAATTTCTTTGCTACCCTTATTATTTTACCAAAACCCTCGCCAAAGGGGTGCTCTTGCATGGCGGCAACCCCATTGGGGCCTTTTTAGATAAGAGCAATCGGGGCATGTCCGAACTGCGTGCCTGGGATGACTGGCTGGGCGGCTACCCCTTTGAGGTGGCCAAACCGGAAGAGATTTTTCATTTTCTTAAAGCCCGCCACTTTAGTTTGGAAAATCTAACCACCCTCAATGGCCATGGCTGCAACGAATTTCTCTTTATCAAGCGTTAACCCCCTGGTGGCCATGCCCTGCAATAAGGAGGATTTTTTAAATGCGTTTATTTATACTCCCCTGCAACAGGTTGGTTAATTTTTATACAACGTTCTGACCGACATGCTTTTTGGTGCGTTCTCTCTCGATATGGGTAAGCCGTGTCGGTGCCCTAGCTGCTAAAGACCAGACAATCCCACGGAGGTGCAAACATGGCCATAATCCTACCATTTGGCTCAACACCACAGCCATCCCAGACCCCGCCATCAGAGCAAAAGCCCCGTCAAGGCTCTAGCCGCTGGGTTAAAGTACTCGGGGGAGGAATGATCGGTTTTTTTTTATTGGGCAGCCTCTCCTTCAACTATTTGGATGGCTGGGGCAGCCTACCCATTACCGGTGGCTTGGGCCTGATAATCGGTGCATATACCCTATGGTTCTGGACCCAACCGTGGCAGGTTAAACTGTTGGGTCGACTCATAACTATCTTTATTTCAGCTGTATTACTGGTATTAAGCTCACTGTTCTACAACCCATTTTGGGAGCTTGTGCCACAACGGTTGAACATCATAAATCTTGGTAGACCAACTGCCATTAATTTGAGTTATGCCATTATTATTTTAATGTTTATTGTGGCAATCATTCTAGCTCTCATCCACGCCAAGTCGAGAGAGGATTCTACAGAAGTTATTCCTGCACAAAGTCAAAAACGTTATCAACATGTTTTTATAGATTTAAATTATATTGTAGTCTTGCTTTTAGGCTTTATGGCGTTTCTTGTTTTTATGGCTATGACACCACCCAAGACACCCTCTACGCCATCCCACACACCAGTCAGTGGTTCCATAGCATTATTAGAAACGGCCCTACGCCCCCCTGCGCCTGCCCCCTCATTTACTGGACGGCAAGGTGAACTCAAACAGTTGAAAGAGCATTTACTCAGCCCAACCGGCGCGACCGTGGGTATGGTGGTACTCACAGGGGAAGGCGGGGTTGGTAAAAGTCAGATCGCCAAAAAGTTTGCCCAAGAGCATCAAAAGCACTTTGAGAAAATAGTTTGGCTGCCTTCGGAAAATCGCAGTCAAATTCAAAAAAACCTGCTCCAATTGGCCGATCTGCTGGGGCTCCCCCCTTTATCGGACTCTTTACGTGTGCGACAGGTCGTTAGCATACTCTCTGCACAAGGGGGGTGGCTGCTTATTTATGACAATGCCGATGATGGGCCTAGTCAACTGGAGGGGCTGTTACCCAGCACCGCCATGGGTGGGCGCATTCTTATAACCAGCCGCAATCCAAACTGGGGCCAGTTGCAAATCCCAACACTAGAGGTTAAGACTTTTGCAACCCAAGTTTCTGTGCGTTTTTTAAACAAACTCACCAGCCGAAAAGGTGACGATGACACCGCTGCCCAACTGGCCGAATTCCTCGGCAATCTCCCCTTGGCGCTGGAACAGGCGGCCGCTTATATCGAACAAACCGCTATCAGCTATAGAAACTATCTATCCCTATTAAGGGGCGCTAACACTCTACTGCCCATTCTTGAAAAAAAGACTGTACCGCACAACCACAATAGACACTCGATTGCCAGCACATGGAAACTCTCAATAGATAAACTAGCCGAGCAACAGCAGCAACCTGCCATTCAACTACTCAACCTGTTGGCATTTCTCAATCCTGATGGGATTCCTTTAACCCTGCTAAAACAGATACCCAATACACAACCCCATGACCCCTTGGCAAAGCTCCCTCAAAACTCGTTGGCGCTTAACGATGCGGTTGCCGCACTTCGCAGCTACTCCCTGATTAAAGTAGAGAATGAGGCACTAACCATACACCGTTTGCTACAAGAGGTTATCCGACATGACATGGATCAGGAAGCCAAAACAGCCTGGGGTAGTGCCACAGCGCGACTATTGAAGCCTATCTTTCTCTACGACGTAAAAGATTCTTCCACCTATCCTGCGGCTCTACCCTGGCTACCTAACCTTATGGCTTGGTTTAAACAGGCGCAGCGTCTGGAGTTGCATGATCCCACCGCACTGGATATTATGGATCGTAGTGCATCCCTGCTCCGAGCCATGGGCAACTTGAAGGAAGCCAAGAGCATGGCACAGACCATACTGACCCTTAAACAAAAATATTTAGGGGCAGACGACCTAAGTATCGCCCTTAGTGAAAACAATCTCGCCTCGGTGCTCAAAACAATGGGGGATCTAAACGGTGCCAAAGCGGGCTTCGAACGTGCCCTTATAATCGACAAAAAAAACTTCGGAGATCAGCACCCTAACGTTGCCAACAATCAACGCTATCTCGCCCTGGTGCTCAAAGCAATGGGGGATCTAAATGGTGCCAAGGAGATGTTAAAACGCGCACTTAAAATCTACAAAAATGCCTACGGCGATCATCGCAGTAATATCGCTAGGGTTGAAAATGCCCTCGCCGGGGTGCATCATAACATGGGCGATCTCAACGAAGCCAAGGCGGGCTATGAACGTGCACTCACGATAAGCACAGAAATTTTTGGCGATCGACACCCAGAGGTGTCAAGATATTACAATAACATTGCTTGGGTGCTCCAAGATATGGGGGATCTTAATGAGGCGAAGAAGCTCTTCGAACGTGCCCTCCAAATCAGCACTAAAAACTATGGCGATCAGCACCCCAGCGTTGCCCTCCGAGAAGACAATATCGCCGGGGTGCTTAAAGAGATGGGGGATCTCAACGGGGCCAAAGTACGCTTCGAACGCGCTCTCCAAATCGACACTAAAGTATATGGCGATCAGCACCCGAACGTCGCTAGGGATGAAAGCAATCTTGCTAAGGTTCTCCAAAAGATGGGGGATCTCAACGGAGCCAAAGATCGCTTTGAACGCGCTCTTAAAATCGACACAGCAATTTTCGGTGATCAGCACTATAGAATTGCCACTCGAGAAAACAATCTCTCTGGGGTGCTCCGCGAGATGAAGGATCTCGACGGAGCTAAGGCGCGCATTGCACGCGCCCTCCAAATCGACACAGCAGTTTTCGGTGATCAATCTCATAAAGTTGCCAGAGATCTAAATAATCTTGCCTTGATACGTAAAGATATAGGAGATCTTGATGGGGCTAAGGCGAACTTAGAGAAAGCGCTCAATATCGACTCCAGAGTATACGGCGAGCACCCTAACATCGCTAGGGATGAAAACAATCTCGCCTTGGTGCTCCAAGCAATGAGGGATCTAAAAGGTGCTAAGGCGGGCTTCGAACGCGCCCTTAAAATCGACACAAGAATATATGGCAATCAGAACCCGAAGGTGGCCATTCGAGAAAACAATCTCGCCGGGGTGCTCCAAGATTTGGGGGATCTAGAAGGGGCTAAAGCGGGCTTCGAGCGAGCGTTGAAAATATTGGACAACAGCTACGGGCCGGAAAATCCCCTCACCAAAAAAGTAAGGGCCAATCTTGATAAACTGCTTAAACAGATGGCCAGCCCAGCCCCCTAAGCCGTGGAGCAACCCATAACACGCAAAGAGGTCGCGCCATCAGCGCCCGGGCCGGTTGCTCTGCCCAGCTTGGGCCTATACCGCAAAGCGGGTGCCACCCCCCAAGGTTGGGGGCGGCCACCCGCTTTATTATGTGGGGCTTATCTGGGTTCAATTAACCGGACCGGCACCAACTGTTTGACATCATCCCCCACCAGCATACGCCCCACCACGCGGGGGATGCCATCGGGGGCGCGGGCCATGCCCCGCACCAGATCCCAATCAATCTTGGCCGAATAGCCCGAGCGCCGCTCCAACGCCTTACGAATGCTCATGGCGGCTTGCTCCTCCATGGGTTGCGGGGGCGTGGTCTCTTTTTCACCCTTTTTCCTGGTAGGCAGCCCAGGATAGATCTCCAGCAGCAGATTATCCCCAAACCAACCCGCCTTGGCAGGCTCGTTGACAATGGCCACCGTCGCCCCAACGCGGGCACTGGTGTAGAGACGGGGGATATCCTCGGGATACATGCGTATGCAGCCATGGCTAACCCGCCGACCAATGCCATAGGGCTTATTGGTTCCGTGGATTAAATAGCCGGGCAGGCTTAAATAAATCGCATGGGAACCCAAAGGGTTGCTGGCCCCAGGGGGGATAACAGCGGGCAGCTTGGGATTCTCTTCGCGAATGGAGGCAGGCACATACCAACTGGGCGCCGATTTTTTACGAATAATCTTGGCGCGGCTGATGGGGGTATCAAACCCCTCGCGGCCAATGCCCACGGGAAAGGTCTCTAACCGGCCATCGGCGCGGCGGTGGTAAAGACGCATCTCCGGCAGGTTAATGACCAAGGCGGTGCCCTGGTGAATATCGGTGGGCAGCACATGGGTCATGGAGAGGAACACCTCCTGCCCCTTTTTGGGAGCCCAGGCATCCATTTTTGGGTTGGCTAAGGAGACCTCGTTATAACCCAGATCATAGGTGCGGGCCAGCAGCAGCAGGGTTTCGTGCCCCTGTATGCGGTAGTTAAAGGCACCGCTACCGATCACCTCGTTCTTATTGGCATAAGGCAGTGGGCGGTTCTTATGGGCCAAGGTGCTATCCAGTTGCAGGTTTTTTAGGCCATCCTTTTCGGTGCCATCAAACCATTTCCAGTTTTGGTTGCCAAAGGCGCTGGCACAGCCAAAGCTTAACGAACTGAACAACAGCAGTGCCATGCTGAGCAGAGAGCGTTGATAATGCCATTTTTTCATTATGATCCAACCTTTTCTGCCAAACGCCGCAGCAGATGCAACGCCGTTTGGCTGGCCTGATACCGAATACGATCCCGATTACCATGGTAAAATCCGCGATGTTCCAGTATGTTACCTTCCTTGGAAACCACAGCCAAAAACACTGTACCCACAGGTTTTGTTTCACTACCGCCACCGGGGCCTGCCACGCCGGTAATGGCTACGGCCAGATCCACGGCGTGCCCTTTTAGGGCACCACGGGCCAGGGCTAGGGCGACCTCGGCACTGACGGCCCCGCAGCGTTCGATGAGTGGTTCGATACCCTCCACCAAGCGGGATTTGGCCCCATTGCTATAGACCACCCAGCCGCCATCCAGGTAGTCACTGCTACCGGGCACGGCGCTTAGGCGGGCGGCGGTGAGCCCGGCGGTGCAAGATTCGGCGGTGGCGACCCGCCAACCGCGCCGCCACAGCAGTTCGGCCACATATTGTTCTAAAGCGACAGCCCCTTGGGCGTAGACCCGGTTGCCCCAGATGCGGGGTAGGCTCTCTGCCATGACATCTTCATGGGGGATTAATACCGCTGTATCGCCGTTGGGCATGGGCATGACTTTGCAGCGCCGGTGCATGGCGGCGGCGGTCTGTTCGTCCATGTGCAGGGTGATATTGTCTGGCTCTCCGGCGCACTCCACCAGGCGGCAGGTGCTGAAGGGCAGTCGGCGCAGGCTGTGGGCCTCTTCGGTGAGGATCACCCGCAGGCCATATTCTAGGGCGGGCATCACCTCGCCGACGGTGTGGTCGCAATAGGCCACCACGCGGCCACGGCGGTTGGCTAAAAAGCCGACCGAATCCCCTGCGCCATTGCGCAAGGGTTTGGCGCCCACCACGCGCAGGGTGGAGGAGGTTTCGCCATCCAGCCCCAGTGATAGGCCCAGGCGAGAGATGACCCCACGGCGCAGGCGTGGGGATTCGCCTTGGGCTTGGATGATCACCACGGCATAGGCAGCATCAAGGCTGGTGGGATCAAAGGGTTCTGCTGGGTCGATCTCCAGGGTATCCAACTGGTCATAGCCCAGGGAGAGCAGCATAAGATCCAGCAGCGGGCGGTTAGAGGGGCGTAATAATCCTTCTAACTCGCTCCAGCGGGGTGTGACCAACAGAGCGCGCATAATATCTGCATTCAATCCTTGGTTAACATGGTCTTAGGTGTCGTGAGCCAACTTTTTACTGACCCTGTTTGGTTCATTTTTGGGTCGGTTTTGGGCATAGCTGTTTACACCGCTTGCAGCTGTTATCGACACAAAGGGGCGATTAGTGAAGCGGCAAGTAGCTTTGTAGCAGCAAAAGGGGGATTCCGGCGAAGATTCCGGCCAGCAGGTCATCTAGCATAATGCCTAGGCCGCCGTGGACATGTTGGTCTAACCAGCGGATGGGCCAGGGTTTTAGGATATCGAAAAAGCGGAACAGCAGAAAGCCCAGCAGCAGGTTTAGGTTGGCGAGGGGGACGAACAGCAGGGTGAGCAGCAGTCCGGCGGTTTCGTCGATGACCACGGCACCGGGGTCTTTTTTACCCAGCAGGGTGATGGCGCGGTGGCTGCTCCACCAGCCTATGCTGCACACCAGCAGCAGCACGGCTAGGTGACTATTAGGCCCTAGGGACATTGCGGCCCAGGCGATGGGTAGCGAGGCGATGGTGCCCATGGTACCGGGTGCTTTGGGGGACCAGCCGCTGCCGCCGACGGTGGCGATGAGCATGGTGATACGGTCGCGGGTTGACCATGATTTCCAGTGGGTAGGTGCGGTTCCCCAGAACATGTGTTGGGCCTCTTATGGGTGTGGGGTGGTGGTTTTAATCTTTTGATTTTGTGATAATTTCAAAAATCCCGCACTGAATTTCATCGCTTTTATTCTTAAAAAAAGGTTAGAGGGGGGTCTGGGGGGAGAAGTTCTCTGTCTCCCCCCAGGGTTTTGCTTTGGCTTTTGCTTTTAGGCTCGCCCTTCGCTAGGGGAGCTAAGCGGCGTTTTTTTTGCCGCTTAGCGACCAGCGAGCCACTCTTTTAATTCCCGAATGGGGGAACATGGAGTCTTTTTTCAATGTTCCCCCATTCGGGAATGCCAAATGCCTCAGCGGGGGTTCGTTCCGGGCTGGGGTTGGGGGATGCAGAGGTTTTACACCCAGCCACTGGGTGGGCAAGCGAGGCTTTCCCCCCAGCCACTGGGTGCCCCAACCGCCCGCCACGCTGGCGCGTGACATCGCTACCCTATGCCCCGTACCGCGCTGCCACACAACCCGTGCTCTCTTAATAAAATCCCCGCGCCCCTACTCCATCGGTACGGGGCTAAAAGATCAAAAGATTAGAAAAATCAAAAAATCTCAGGGCTTCGCCCCAATCCCACTGGGCTCCGCCCAGACCCGCTGGGTGGGCAAGCAGAGCTTCCCCCCAGACCCCCCAATCCCTTTTAATAGGGCAACTCCCTGGTTATAAAGGCATTCACACCCCCTTAACCTACCCCCCCAAATAAGCCCCCCGCACCTCAGCATCCCCCAATAGCGCCTGCCCCGAACCCGATAACGTTATACGACCATTCACCAATACATAACCCCGATCCGCCAACTGCAACGCCTGATTGGCATTCTGCTCAACCAAAAAAATCGTCACACCCTCATCCGCAATCTGTCGCAAAATGGCGAAAATCTGCTTAATCATCAACGGTGCCAAACCCAATGAAGGCTCGTCCAATAATAATAACCTAGGCCGACTCATCAACGCCCGCCCAATGGCCAACATCTGCTGCTCGCCCCCCGACAAGGTGCCCGCACGCTGCTCACGCCGCTCCCCCAAACGGGGAAATAACGACATCACCCACCCCAAATCCCGCCCCTCTCGTTCACCATCCCGCGCCCCCAACGGCGTCACCCCCATTAATAAATTTTCCCATACCGTCATCTCACCAAAAATACGCCGCCCCTCCGGTACCTGCGCAATGCCCCGCCGCGCAATCCCATACGTAGACTCCCCCACAATATCCACCCCATGCAACCGTATAACCCCCGCTAACGGTCGCGGATTGCCAAAAATTGACATCAATAACGTACTCTTACCCGCCCCATTGGCCCCAATTAAGGTGACAATCTCCCCCGCATGCACATGTAACGAAACCCCATGCAACACCCTAACCGGACCATAACCCGCCGCTACCCCCTCCAACTCCAACACCATGCGCGGCTCAACCTGCCTCATGCCGCCTCCTCCACACCCAAATAGGCCTCCAAAACCCGAGGGTTCTTCTGCACCTGCTGCGGCGTGCCCCGCGCAATCACCTCACCATGATCCAATACCACCACATGATCCGAGATCTCCATCACCAACCCCATGTCATGCTCAATCAAAAAAATCGTTAAACCATGCCGCGCCCGCAAACCCTCCATCATCCCCGATAACTCCGCCGTCTCACGAGGATTCAAACCCGCCGCTGGCTCATCCAAACAGATCAAAACCGGGTCCGTACATAACGCCCGTGCAATCTCCAAACGCCGCTGATACCCATACGGCAACGCCCCCGCTAACTGATTCGCACTCTGCTCCAACCCCATCTCCGCCAACCAATACAATGCCCGCTCCAACGCTTCGCGCTCACTGCGCCGAAATGCCGCCGTCTGCACGATCCCCGCAACCAAATTTCGATTCACCCGCCCATGCTGCGCCACCAATAAATTCTCTAACACCGTCATCTCACGAAACAGACGTATGTTCTGAAACGTCCGCGCCACCCCCGCCCGCGCCACACGATGACTGCCCCCAAATACCTTAAACCACACACGCCGCGTAAACGCCCGAGCATCCACCCAATCCCCCAACCGAAAAGGCTGCCCCAACATCTCCACCAAATCCTGCCCCTGCTGCCCCGGCCTATGCAGCCATATTTCCCCAGCCGTGGCCCGATAAAACCCCGTAACACAGTTAAATAACGTGGTCTTACCCGCCCCATTGGGACCAATTAATGATGTAATACTGCCCCGTTCCACCCCAAACGAAACCTGGTTTAATGCCGTCAACCCACCAAAACACATGGTTAAATCTTCTACCGTAAGCAGGCTCATGGCACCCTCTTTTCCACCACAAATTCAGGTCGATGAATCCGCAACAAACCCCGTGGCCGCCACACCATCATCACCACCATGGCACAGCCAAAAATCAGCACCCGATACTCGGTAAAATCCCGCAACAGCTCCGGCAACACCGTCAACACCACCGCCGCCACAATAACCCCCACCACCGAACCCAACCCCCCCAAAACCACAATGGCCAAAATTAATGCAGACTCAAAAAAGGTAAACGACGCCGGGTTCACAAAACCCTGGCTGGCCGCAAAAAACACCCCACCAACCCCCCCCACCATGGCCCCCATGGAGAAAGCCGACAGCTTAACCATGACATGGTTAATCCCCAACGAACGACAGGCGATTTCATCCTCCCGCAGCGCCTCCCACGCACGCCCAATGGGCATGCGTTTAAGCCGCTGCACCATATAAACCAGCAGCGTCACAACCACCAATAACGTAACATAAATAAAAACATAACGTGCCGCCCGTGAATAGTCGATCTCCATCCACTGCCCCAACACCTCATGATACGGGGTACCCCCCTGGGTGGCCCGCTTGGTAAACTCCATGCCAAACAGCGTTGGTAGTGGCGTGCGCAAACCATTGGGACCACCGGTTAACGAGATCCAATTATTCAACACCAACCGAATAATCTCCCCAAAGCCCAAGGTCACAATCGCCAAATAATCCCCATGCATGCGTAATACAGGAAAACCCAACACAGCCCCAAAACTGGCCGCCAACAGCGCCGCAAAGGGGATCGCCTGCCAAAAACTTAAACCCAGATACTCAGCCCCCAGAGCATAGCTGTACGCCCCCACCGCATAAAAGGCCACAAAGCCCAAATCCAGCAACCCAGCCAGCCCCACCACAATATTAAGCCCCAACCCCAGCAAGATATAGATCAGCGCCAAAATCGCCACATTGAGCCAATATTTACTCAGCAAAAAGGGCAGCGCCATGGCCACCATCAAGGTAAGCACCACCAAGATCTTATGGTGTTGCTGGCCCATTGGCGAAACCACCACCTCAACCCGATCTTTGCGTTTAAACAGATCCGCCACCCCGCTCAGTGCCGGGCTGTTCATCACCACCACCACCATAAAGCGCCCCAGCAACAGCAAACCCACCAGCCAAAAGGCCCGGCTGGGCGCATAGTGGATACCGTAGCCATCCAACAACATACCCGTCATGGGGCCAAACAGCAGTAGCCCCAACAGGCCAACTTTCAAGGCATCCATGGCTGCGTGTTTGATCACCTTTTGCATGGTTTTATACCTTTTCGACAGCAGGGCGACCCAACAACCCACTGGGTTTAAAAATCAACACCAATACCAGGATAGAAAACGCAAAGACATCCTTATAGTCACTGTTGACAAACCCCGCAAAAAACGACTCGGACAGCCCCAAAATCAACCCCCCCAACATCGCCCCAGGTAGGGAGCCGATGCCCCCCAGCACCGCCGCCGTAAAGGCTTTAATGCCGGTGACAAACCCCACATGAAAATCAAACGAGCCATAGTTGACCGTAACCAGCACCCCCGCCACAGCAGCCATGGATGCCCCCAGCACAAACACCACAGAGATAATACGATCCGTATTCACCCCCAGCAGTTCTGCCATAACACGATCTTGTTGCGTAGCCCGGCACGCACGCCCCAGCGCGGTTTTTTGGATCGTCCAGCTTAAAATACCCATACTGATCAAAGCGGTGAGCACGATCACCAACTGCACATAGGTTACTTGCACAAACTGCTCGGGGTTCTCCCCCACCAGACGCAGATTACCTTCCATCAAACTGGGCACCCCTTGGTTACGACTGCCTTGGGCCAAACGTACATAGTTTTGCAAAACCAATGACATGCCAATGGCAGAAATCAAGGGGGCCAAACGGGTGGAGCGGCGCAGAGGTCGATAGGCGATACGCTCCACTGTCCAGCCATACAGGGCGGTAAAAGCGATGCTGCTGATAAGGGTCAGGATGAGGGCCAGAAAGACCGAATCGACGCCCCATGTTGTAAGCACGGCCAAGGTAATGGCGGTCAGGTAGGCAGAGATCATATAAATTTCGCCATGGGCAAAATTGATCATACCAATGATGCCGTAGACCATGGTATAGCCCACCGCGATAAGGCCATAGATGGAGCCGAGCACCACTCCATTGACCAGTTGTTGTCCGATAACGTAGCTATTCATAGGGTTCTAACGTTAGGGGGCCATAATTGGCTTGGTGGTTGGGGTGTTATTCTTAATTTAAATGACTCAATAAGAGCTCTGTGGCCTTGGATACCGCGCCCCCATCCCCGCACCGAACTTTAAGTGGCTACGCTTAACACAAGGCTTGCGGGGGGCAGGAAGGAGAGCTGGACGCTCCCCCCCCAGCCCGCCGCAGAGCAAGCCTACTCGACCTCGGCATATTTGCCGTTCTCGTCCCACTGATACATCACATAGTCGCTCACCTTTAAATCACCCTTGGCATCCCACGATTTAGGCCCCATTACCGTCTCGACCGAGTGACGCTTTAGCCAATTGGCCAACTCAACCCCATTATATGAACCGCTCTCTTGCATCGCCGCCGCAATGGACTGCACCACCGCATAAGCATAGAGGGTATAACCCTCTGGCTCATAACCGGCCTCGCGAAAACGGGCCACCAAGGCCTTACCCTCGGGGCTCTTACGGGGATCGGCCCCAAAGGTCATATAGACATTCTTGACAAAACGACCCCCACCCGCCGCCGTCACAAACTCTTCCGACACAATACCATCCCCAGAGACCAACGGTACATCCACCCCCTGCTCACGCATTTGACGTACCAACGGCCCCGCTTCGCTATGCAGCCCCCCAAAATAGACGGCATCCGCCTTAGCCGCCTTAATTTTGGTGACCAACGCATTAAAATCCTTCTCGCCCCGAGTCAAACCCTCATACATAACCTCGGTCAGACCCAAGGTGTGCAAATGCGCCTTCATGGCGTCGGCCAAACCTTGGCCATAGGTGTCCTTGTCATGCAACACCGCAACCCGCTTGGCACCCAAACGCTTCACCACAAACTCCGCACCCACCGTGCCCTGCTGGTCATCCCGACCACACATGCGCAACACCGTCTTTAAACCCCGCTCCGTCACCATTGGGTTGGTGGAACCATGGGTCATAACCAAAATACCTGCCTCATCATAAACCTCTGAGGCTGGCATGGTGGTCGAAGAGCAAAAATGGCCCACCACCGCTTGCACCTCATCATTGTCCACCAACCGGTTGGCAACCGCCATCGCCTGCTTAGGCTCGCACGCATCATCCCCCTTGATGAGCAGAATCTGCTTACCCAAAATACCGCCCCCACGGTTGATATCGACAATGGCCGCCTCGGCACCCCGCCACTGCTGCTCACCAAAAGCCGCATAGGCACCGCTAAAAGGGCCTGCCACACCAATACGCACCATCTCCTCCGCCTGCACCGCAACCGCTGCCAAACCCCATACCCCAACCGCCGCCGCCATGGTGCCCTTAAGCCAAGCCTTCATGCCACACCCCTTCTGGTTATCTATCCCGTCCAATGCTTACCAAATCATCCACCCCCACAAAACCAGATTTTACCCCGTTTGAAAAGGTATCAACACCCCACGCCCTGCAAAATCCCCATACAGCCAGCCATCTTTTTGCTACACTCCCCCCCTTAAACTCCCCAACCACAACCCCCTTGGGCGCCCCCTATGGATAAGCGACACGCCGAAACATTGCTGCAAACCATGGTCGGCTCAGCAGAAGCCCATTTTCGCCCCGGTCAGTGGCAGGCGGTGGATGCTCTGGTTAATCAACAGCAACGACTTATGGTGGTACAACGCACCGGCTGGGGCAAAAGCGCCGTCTATTTTGTCAGTACCGCTATCCTACGCCAACGGGGGGCCGGCCCCACCCTGATCGTCTCGCCCTTGCTGGCCCTCATGCGTAACCAAGTCCAAGCGGCTGAGCGCCTAGGTATCCGCGCCATCTCCATCAACTCCGCCAATACCGAAGCGTGGGATGGCCTTCTAGACGACCTCCATGGCGACCGTGTCGATGCCCTGCTCATCTCCCCCGAACGCTTTAGCAACCCCCAGTTTGCCGATACCGTGCTACCCCACATGCTCGACCGCATCGGCCTGTTTGTGGTGGACGAGGCCCACTGCATCTCCGACTGGGGCCATGACTTTCGCCCCGACTACCGCATGCTGGTCCATATCATCCAGCAGCTCCCCCCCACCACCCCGGTGCTGGGCACCACCGCCACCGCCAATGATCGTGTGCTGGCCGATATTCAGGCCCAATTAGGCAACGTGCAGATCCTGCGCGGCCCCCTTATGCGTGAAAGCCTGCTGCTGCAAAACCTACATCTACCCGACCAAATCAGCCGCTTAGCCTGGCTCGCTGAGCATATCCCCCACCTGCCCCATAGCGGCATTGTCTACGTGCTCACCAAACGCGATGCCGAACAGGTCAGCCAGTGGCTTAACCGGAACCATATCGCCGCCCTGCCCTACTATAGCGGGGTGCAGGGCCATGGATTTACCGAGAGCAACAGCTATCGACTCTATCTGGAAGATCAGTTAATCCATAATAAAATTAAGGTGCTGGTGGCGACCTCAGCCTTGGGCATGGGCTATGACAAGCCTGACCTTGGCTTTGTCATCCACTATCAAGCCCCTGGATCCGTCATTAGTTATTATCAGCAGGTGGGACGGGCGGGACGGGCGCTGGAACAGGCCTATGGCATTCTTTTTCATGGTGCGGAGGATGAGGCCATCCATCACTATTTCCGCCAACAGGCTTTCCCCTCGCCGCAGGAGGTGGAAACCATTCTTGAGATGTTACACCAGCACGGTGCCACCACCACCCGTGGGTTGATGCGCCATGGCAATTTGGGTTGGGGGGCGGTGGAGAAGGCCCTAAAATATCTCAGCGTGCAAAAGCCTGCACCGGTAACGCGTGAGGGCAGCCAGTGGCAGTTAAGCGGCCACCCCTTTAACATGGACCATGCCCACATCGACTACCTGACGAGCCAGCGGGAACTGGAGTGGCAGGAGATGCAACGCTATGTACAGAGCCCAACCTGCTTAATGCGCTTCTTACGCAATGCCTTGGATGATCCCGATGCCTCCAACTGCGGGCGCTGCGCCGTCTGTCGTGGTCAAGCCATCGTGCCTACCCGCTGGAGCGCCGCTCAAGCCGCTGCCGCCCGTACGGTCATGCAATCCGACCCCATCACCTGGGAACCCAGAAAACAGACGGAAAAGGGGGCCTTTGTCCTCACAAAGCTGGCCACCCACCTGCCCAAAGCGCAACAGGCCCAAGTGGGCCGTGCCCTCTGCCGCTGGCAGCAGGCCGAGTGGGGCCAACTGGCCGCCCAAGGTTATAAAAAGGGCCATTTTGCCGAAGCCTTGGTGCAGGCCATGGCCCACATGATTCAACAGTGGAACCCCCAACCCGCCCCCACTTGGGTGACGTGTGTACCCTCTAGCCGCATGCCCACACGGGTGCCGGATCTGGCCTTACGCTTGGCTCAGCAGCTCAAGCTACCCTTTGCCACCTGCGTCAGCCAAAGCAGGCCCAACGCGCGTCAAAAAACGATGCGCAACAGCTTTTACCAATGCCGCAACCTCGATGGTGTGTTTGCCCTTGGCTCCATCCCCCACAACGGCCCGGTGCTGCTGGTGGATGATTTTGTGGATAGCCGCTGGACCTTCACGGTGGTGGCCGCCCTGCTGGCGCAAGGGGGTGTTCCACTCATCTACCCTACCGCCATGATCAGCCTAGAGCAAACGCTTTAATCCTGCTGCCCTTCTGGCCACAACGCCATATTTTTTGGCGCAAAAAAATAGAGTGCCCCGCCATCTTGTTTCATCTCACCGGCGGTGCGTTCGGCATCAGGGCCAAACCCTGTGAACAGATCCACCCGCCCGGCACCACGGATAGCCCCTCCGGTATCTTGGTTGGCCACCAGCCGTACCTCTTTTTCCCAGCCACTGGGGGGACCCTCGCCGCTAAACACGGGTAATTCGGTGCGGATCATCGCCGGAGCCCCACGGGGAAACAGACGGTAATCGGTGGCAATGGAGCGCCCCGCCGTCAGTGGTACCCCAATATTGCCATAG
The DNA here is from genome assembly GCF_000014865.1 of Magnetococcus marinus MC-1. NCBI lineage: Bacteria > Pseudomonadati > Pseudomonadota > Magnetococcia > Magnetococcales > Magnetococcaceae > Magnetococcus > Magnetococcus marinus. Next base: position 582,533 of record NC_008576.1, on the reverse strand, counting down.
GGCCCCCCCTTGATCTCCTTAAAGAAAACGTAGGAGGGATTATGATGCATCACCCTCTGCATCTCATCGGGATGCGCCGCCAGCCACTGCCGCAATACCGGTAGGCTCATCTCTTCTTTGGGAACACGCCCCTCTTCGATCAACAACTTGCCAATGGAGCGGTAGGGATGCCCGTTAGCATCCGCATAGCCCACCCGCATCAAGCTGCCATCGGGTAATTTTACCCGGCCCGAACCCTGTACCTGTAGAAAAAAGTGCCCCACCGGATCATCCACCCAGACCAGTTCCAGCGCTTTATCCCGCAATACGTTACGTTGCTCAATGGCCTGGCGATCATGAAAGGGTACCAATTGATCCCCTTTACGCTGACCCCGTAACATCACATTGGGCAGATCGGTTCTAAAATCCTGCAAACGCAGGGTAATCAACTCGGGAGGACGCTTATAGAGGGGATAACGAAACCGCTCAGTGGGGGTTTTTGAACCCAACAACAGGGGCTCATAATAGGCGGTAAACAGCACACTACCTTGGCCATCATGCCCCACGGCACGAAAGGGGGTCACGTTTTTGTAGACCCAACGCGCAAAACCGTAGGGTGACGTGTGGGCCGCATTCTCAGCCAGCTCAAGGGTGAACTCGGCCATCTTGGCGTTGGTGGTATAGTAGCGGCCAAAGCGTACCTTTTTGGCCGCTGGCTGACTTTTATAGTAGTGATAGCTCTGCTTCAGCGCCTCGGCCCAGGCCCGCAGATCGGCCCGTTTTGGTTTGGTCATCGGCAAATCCTGCCAGTTGACCTCCTGCAATGCTTGCGCAGGCTGTATCTCCACAGGCGGGAGAGGTTCGTCTGGCACACCAAAAAAGCTACATCCCGAAAGAAGTGCCATAAGGGCGATCAGCGCTGCCCATAGGCTTTTGCGTAACATGAAAGTGCTCCCCAAAGTTGGGTTTGCATGGATGTTTAAGAAAGTCCGATCAGCTGACCTCATGCAACCCCTGTTCCTGTTAGGCATTATTATTGTCTTTTACCCTAAAAAAACCATTAAAACGGCCACTACTAAAAACTGCGCCGCTGTGGCTTGCCTGCCTGTTTGGGTAGACCTCCCCTTTAATAAACAACCGGGCTCGCACCATTGTCACATTACGAGGGTTTAACCGTTGTCTCCTTGTCGGTTTTTGCCGCTTGCCCCTGATTTTTGGCCTCAGCCGTGCCCCCCAACCCCTCCAGATAGGCATCCCCCAAACCGGTCATTCCACGCGAGGGCATGCGGCTTATCCAGCGCCACAACAGCAACACCACCAGTAACGGCAGCCCCCATGCCATCCACCAACTGCCCTGGGATTCCGCTACCCTGCCACGCTCCACCCTGGCAAGCGGTGCCACAGACACCTCACCCGGCTCCCCCTGGAGACGATCCACAGCCCCCGGTGCCACCGCCGCGCTAGAATGCTGCTCAGGTGCACCATACAGCGGCAGAGCAATCAACAGCAAAAATAGGCTTACCATCCCACCAAACCGCCACATATGCAGACTCCCAGGTAGAAAAAAGGCCCGGATGGCGAAACCACCGGGCCTTATAACCGTTATGCGGCAAGACTATTGCGCTTGCTGAATGGCCGACAGTTGCCAATTGGGATTACGCGCCCCTTGCGCCCGCGTGAATACCCAGAACTCCTGCACCTGTTGCGGGTGGTTGGCATCCCCACTCACCACCTGCCCACTGGCGTCTTCTACATATTCCACCAAGGAGACATCAAAGCGTACGGTCAGATAGTCCTGACCCTGTTCACTCCAGGCTTCCACCAGGGCGGCCTCGCTAAAATGCACATTTTTTACCACATCCCGTTGACCATTGGCCTGCAATTGGCGGGCATGGTTCTCTACCTCCTCCATCATTTGCGGCGTCAACAACCCTTGCAGGGTAGTCATGTCAAAGGTGCTCCAAGAGGTTTGCAGCATCTCGAAGCAACGTTTGGCCCCGTCAATAAAGGTAAATTCGTCAAAGTTAGAATCTTCCGCCAAGAGCCGATCCAGCGTCTGTTGCCGCTCATCCTGTGCTGAAAAATCCTCAACATCCGACCCGCTACCCATGGGCAGGCCCTGGGGCATGTGCATCTCCCGCTGCATGGGTTGGTCCATCTCCTGGGGCTGGGGGCGATAAGCACCATGGGAACGGGCGTAGGCCGCCTCATCCGCTGGGGGACGCGTTCCCATAAAACGTTTGACCAGAAAAAAGACCCCCGCTGCCAACAGCACCATCATAAGCAAACCACCCAAGCCACCCCCGGCCCCCATCAAGGATCCCAGCAGCCCCCCCAATAACAGCCCTCCAAACAGCCCCCCCAACATACCGCCAAAACCACTCTTTTGTTGAGGCTGATTGGCAGTTTGCTGTGTGGCCGAAGGGCGTTGCGTGCTAGAAAAACGGCTGGGGCTACTCTGGGGCAGTGTACTCATGCTGCGACTGCCTTTTGAGCCAAATGAGGAGCTGCGGCCCATGCGTGCTTCGGCCTGCTCAGGCCACACCGTTAGGGTGGAAAACATTAAGGTTAGGGTAATGGCAACAAGGGCAAACCCTCTGCGTTGACCCATGGTGATTCTCTCCTATTTAGGTTGTTCAACAAAAATGTGTGTACAGTTCAGCCTCGCCAAGTTACTTAGCATGGAGTAGCTTGGCAAGGCTAAGTTCCCTATTTTTGCGCTGCGCGGCATAACCCTACGACTGTTTCACCCGGGGCAGTAGATTTTCCCGCGATTTCCACAATACTTCCGCCAAGTGCCTAACCTGCACGGGGCTGTGCTCGGCCTCTAACCCGGCTTGGGTATTGAGCATGCAACCTGGATTGGTGGCAACCACCGTTTGCGCACCGCTGGCGTGGATGGCCTCCAGCTTATCTTGGCGGATCAAGCGACTGCGTTGCGGATAGCGCATCATATACTCACCACCCGCCCCGCAACACGCCCCGTCGCCAGCTATTTCCGTCACCGCCACGGGCAGGGCATCCAACAGATTACGGGGTTCGGCATAAGTGCCCAAGCCATGGCGCATCTGGCAGTGATCCTGATAGGCCAACGTACCCATACCGGGATCAACGGCGGCCTGCTGCCAGCGCGGCTGGTGCTGACTTAAAAATTCGGTCAGATCCATCACCTTACTGGAAAAGGCTTTGGCGATTGGGGCATAGTCGCCATCGCGCTTACTAACCGCTTTGTCATAACTGCGGGCGGTAATGGTGCAGACGGAGCTATCACAGATAACCGCTTCAATGTGGTCCAGCGCCCCAAAGGCATCCAAGGTTTTTTTGGCTTGGCGCACAAACGCCTCTTTATCCCCCCGTTCCCGGTGGGGCGCACCACAACAGCCAAATCCTTTGGGGGTAATCACCCGAAAGCCCATACTTTGCAGCAAAGCCCGTGCGCTCATGCCCACGTGGGGCAGGAAGAGTCTGGCCATACAGCCCCCCAATAGCGCCACCGTGGGAGCATCTGGCGGGGGTTCGGGCAAAAACACCGGGGGTTTAGGCCGGTGGCTAGGGATTAAACGCTCTTTATCAGCAAGGGGGGGAATCCCTTTTAACAGAGGGCGCACCACCCTTTGCAGACCACTTCTCACATAGAAGTCCAACATGCGCGAGGCCACAGCGGTTGTTTGGTGGCTATCGGTAATACGGTGCAGCCACCCCCCCAAACGGGTGGAGGGAATGGGCTGAAACGCCCGCGCCGCCAGCGAAAGCTTACCCGGACGCACCCCCACTGGGCAGGCCCCATGACAGGCCCGACAGCCGATGCAGTGGGAGAGTGCATCCACAGCCGCTGCGGGTTGCATGGCTCCCCGCATCAGCGCCAAGACAATGGAGACCCGGCCACGGGGCGATTGCATCTCATCCCGCTCCACCCGATAGGTGGGGCAAACAGGAAGACAATAGCCACAATGGGTACATTTTTCGGCGTTTTTAAGCGGACCATAGTTTGGTTTGTTCACGAAGATTCCAGAATATAGAGAGCCTTTCCCATCCGTCCCCCTACTATATGGGTATGGGCTGCCCCAATTGCAAGTGGCCTAGAGGCTTACCACGGACCATCCGCGCAAGCTGCCTGCCATTGGCTGCGGGCTTGCCCAGACAAACCCCTCCTTGGTGCTTAACCATATTGTGTGGCTGCGTGATCCCCACCGGTTTGCCTAAACCCCTTTTCACCCATGCTTATCTTAAAACCTCCATCACCAGCCCCTTAGCCCTAGCTACCCTGCGCGCCCTCTATACTTGCTTGGGCTTTACGCGTGGGGGCTAAATGGTTATTATGGGTGATTAACTCTATATCAGACACGCAGGCGACCACCCTGCGTTTTGCTTTTCATACGCAGGGAGAGGACCATGGCAGGGCATAGTAAATGGGCCAATATCAAACACCGTAAAGGCGCCCAAGACGCTAAGCGCGGTAAAATTTTTACCCGCTTGATCAAAGAGATTACCGTTTCAGCCCGCATGGGCGGCGGGGATGCCGCTACCAACCCCCGGCTGCGCAGTGCCATCACGGCGGCACGGGCCCAAAACCTACCCAAAGATACCATGGACAAGGCCATCAAGCGGGGCACAGGTGAGTTAGAGGGCGTCAATTATGAAGAGGTCCGTTTTGAAGGGTACGGCCCAGGCGGTGTTGCCATTATTGTGGATTGTCTAACCGATAACAATAACCGCACGGTTGCCGATGTACGCCACATCTTCAATAAATATGGCGGCAACATGGGCACCCATGGCTGTGTGGCCTTTATGTTTGATAAAAAAGGCCAAATTATGTTTGATGCCGAGGGTATCAACGAAGATGCCATAATCGAAGCGGCGTTAGAAGCTGGAGCTGAAGATGTGGTCCATGAAGGGGATAGTTTTGAGGTCCTCACTGACCCCAACGATTTCTCGGATGTGTTGGAAGCCCTAGCGACTGCTGGCTTTGCCACCCCCAGCGAGGCCGAAGTGGTCATGCGCCCGCAAAACCTCCAGCAATTAGATGAGCAACAGGCCAGCACCATGCTGAAACTTTATGAAAAGTTGGAAGAGAATGAAGATGTGCAAAACATCTACGCCAACTTTGACATATCCGATGAGATTATGGAGACACTCTCCGCATGAGCTCCGCAAGCCCCATCCGTGTCATTGGTATTGACCCAGGCAGTAATGTCACCGGATGGGGCGTCATTGATGGCTTAGGCCAGCGTCAGCAGGTGGTGGAGTATGGCACCATCCGCCTTGATGGCAAGGAGCCCTTACCCATGCGCCTGCATCAAATCCACGCCCAGTTGGTCAGCCTTATCCAGCGCCTGCAACCCCATGAAATGGCGGTGGAGGAGGTGTTCGTTTCGCAAAACGTACAGAGCGCGCTCAAGCTTGGCCATGCGCGGGGGGCCGCCATTGTGGCCGGTGCGCAGATGGGTCTGCCCATTGCGGAGTATACCGCCATGCAGGTCAAAAAAGCGGTGGTGGGTTATGGCCGGGCCGAGAAAAACCAGATGCAGGAGATGATGCGCATGCTGCTTAATCTGGATAAAAAGCCGGCGCAGGATGCCGCCGATGGTCTTGCCATTGCCATGTGCCACCTTAACCAACGGCAATGGCATCAGCAGACGCTGCCAGCGGCGATCCTTGGTCTACAGCGGGGGGGGCGTGCATGATTGCCCAACTTAAAGGTTCATTAGCGGCCAAACATCCCGACCATGTGGTGATGGATGTGCATGGGGTGGGCTACCGGGTGTTTATCTCTCTGGCCACCTATAATGAGTTGCCTACCGTTGGGGAAGCTTGTCTGCTTTACACCGTGACCCATGTGCGGGAAGATGCCTTTTTACTCTATGGTTTTCATAGTGAATCCCAGCGCAAGGTGTTTAATTTACTCACCAGTGTGAATGGGATTGGCACCAAGCTCGCCTTGGCGGCTCTCTCTAGCCACACCCCCGAAGCCCTGCTTACCGCCCTTTCCCGTGAAGATCTTACCCTGCTCTGCACCATACCCGGCGTAGGCAAAAAGACCGCGCAACGCATGGCGATGGAGCTCAAAGACAAGCTGGGTGCGCTACCCATGGCGGCCCCTACCACGGCCATTGGTGCAGCCACCATGGCAGCCAACCCGGCGGGTCTGCGCGAAGAGGTTGCCTCGGCCCTGCTTAACTTGGGCTATAAACCCCCTCAAGTGGATGCGGCCTTGGCCAAGCTGTTTAGTGCCGGGGAGATTACCGACATCTCCGTCGCCCTCAAGGGCGCCCTTAAACTGCTGGCTCCAGCTTGAGTTTTTCCGTGACTAGCAACCATTAGACAGGGGAGAAAGGTCTATTGTGGCTATATAGATCGCTGTTAATATAACCGACACCAGAAATAACACTAAGGAAACCATGAATGGGTACCTATGACAATCTAACCATACATTAAACTGACCTCGGTGTGCTGAAGCGATGGATACCCACAGCGTCCATAGCATGGACCCTATTGTGATTACAGACAGTATTAACGCACTTACAGAGCAAAAGTTAATAGCATTGATGCCTGCTGCTCCACCCGCTCTGCTGACTAAACCTATAAGTGCAATGAGTCCAGAGATCATGACACTTGCAAGCGTGAGCATGGTCTTTACCGTATCAACCATAAGCTTGAATGCTTCTTTTTCATCTTCTGCTGTACCATTTATCATTGTACCTCTCCGTACAATTTCAGAACATCCCGTTTATCTCTACTTATACGGAAACCCTACAAGCGCAAGTCACCACCCTGTTGCAACTCGGCTTGTCATTCGTCTCATGAGTGGGCAAAAAATCTAGGGATTGACGGATTCTTGATGTCGTGGGCAGAAGGGGTAGGTTTCTGGGTGATAAATTTGCAAACCCTTTTTTACCTTTGGATCATCCCTCCAATTATCGATACATTGAGCAATGTGCATGTCATGCTCCGCACTACCCAACATGACAAGACTGCCTGCAAATTTGCGGGCCATCGATTTAACCCCATCCCGGTGATTTCGCATTAATTTGGTGCGCCATTTCCCCGAGCTGTTTTGCAGTAAGCGCCCATTTATCCCCAGGGTTCAGTTTGATCTGAAGGTATGTCACGCTTTCTGAAATTCAAAATTTTAGGAGGCGAACATGGAAGACAAATCAATTGAGGCGTCTGTGCTGAGTGAGAAGCAGCGGTACTGGCTGGATCATTTACGCAGTTGTCGTTCTGAGGTCGGCACCATTAAGGAGTACGCTGAAGTCCATAAGCTGAGCCTTCCATCGTTGTATTTTTGGAAGCGCAAGCTGACGCAAATGGGTTTTCTGGAAGAGTCAGGATCAGGCAAGCGACGTTTTCAGCGATTGGAATTGAGTTCAAAGTCTTCAGCAGGGGTCTGCCGGATTCAGTTCCCAAATGGTATGACGGTGGAGTGGTCAGGGAATGGTGGCGAGAGCTTGCTCTCTGTCCTGCGATCTGTGGCAGCCTTGTGATGATGCGCCCATCGCCGGATATTTCTGTCGTCCATCTTTGTTTGGAGCCGGTGGATTTCAGGAAGGGGATCAACGGACTGGCTGCATTGGTGGAGGCAGAACTGGAGTTGAATCCCTTTGATGAGGCTCTGTTCGTGTTTCGCAATCGATCATTGGACAAGGTGAAAATCCTTTACTGGGAACGTAATGGCTTCTGCCTGTGGCAAAAGCGGCTGGAAAAGGACCGATTTCACTGGTTGCGCCAGGGAGGTGCCGCAGAAATCCAAATCACGGGGCGGCAGCTGAATTGGCTACTTGATGGCTACAACCTGGCGGCAATGAAGGGTCACAATAAACTGCATTTTTCTTCGATTGTATAGAGTGTTAAGGCGGTTTTTTTGGTATAATTTCGGCTATGAAAACGCTACCAAAGACACTCCCTGATGACCCTGCCGCTTTGCGGGAAATAATACTTTCCTTGCAGGCTGAAAATGTCCTTTTACAGGACAAAAGCAAGCGTATGGAGCATGAAGCCCAGCTTCTGAGGGAGAAGCTGAATATTCTCATTGCCAAGCGGTTTGGGCGTTCCAGTGAGAAGAGCGATCCCCGTCAGTTGGGTCTGTTCGATGAGGCAGAAGTGACGGCTGCCGAGGAACCTGAAGAGGATGCCGAAGAGATCCAGGTTCCTGCCCATAGCCGCAAAGTGAAGTCCAAAGGGCGCAAGCCATTGCCAGAGTGGCTACCCCGGGTGGATATCATTCATGAGTTGCCTGAGTCGGCATTGGTTTGTGGCCTGGATGGTCACCATTTGGTCGAGATTGGCCGTGAGACCAGCGAGCAACTGGATATTATTCCGGCCAAGGTGCAGGTATTGCGGCACATCCAGATCAAATATGGCTGTCCTCATTGCAAACAGGGCGTGAAGACGGCCCCTACACCCAAACGTCCCATTCCCAAGGCGTTGGCTACAGCTGCTCTATTGGCCCATGTGGCGGTATCCAAGTATGCCGATGGGTTACCGCTCTATCGACAGGGCGCCATTCTGACCCGTGCAGGGATTGATGTCTGTCGAACCACGCTGGCCAATTGGATGATCCAGTGCGGCCAACTGGTGCAGCCGTTGATCAATCTGATGCGGGACAAGATGCTGGATTACGATATCCTGCAGATGGATGAAACTACGATTCAAGTGCTTAAGGAAAAAGATAAAGTTGCAGCCAGCAACTCCTATATGTGGGTACAGCGAGGTGGTCCCCCGGGTAGTCCGGTGATTTTGTTTGATTACGATCCCACACGCGGTGCCGAGGTTCCGAAACGGCTGTTGGCGGGCTATAAAGGCTGGTTGCAAACGGATGGGTATGCAGGTTATCTGGGTGTGGGTGCGCAGGAAGATGTGATCCTGATGGGGTGTTTTGCGCATGCCCGTCGTCAATTCGACGAGGCGATCAAAGCGTTGGGAAAATCCAAAAAAGGCAAGATAGGCAAGGCTGGGCAGGCACTGTCGCTGATCCGGAAACTGTACGCTGTGGAAAAGGATCTGCGTGAGGAAGAGGCTACTCCAGAGCGACGTTACAAGGTGCGCCAGGAGCGTTCCCGCCCCATTATCGATGAGTTGAAAACCTGGCTGGAAGATAATCGAGCAGGGGTGTTACCGAAAAGCAAACTCGGCGAAGCGATGGGATATCTGACCAATCAGTGGTCCTCTCTGATTCGATATCTTGATGATGGACGCCTGGAAATTGACAACAACAGAGCCGAGAACGCCATTCGCCCCTTTGTGATTGGCAGGAAAAATTGGCTCTTCAGCAACTCTGTTCGAGGTGCAAAGGCCTCGGCAAACCTCTACAGTTTGATTGAAACGGCCAAAGCCAATGGTTGGGAGCCCTTCGTCTATCTCACAAAGGTCTTTGAGGGCCTCGCCACAGCGCAAACCGTGGATGAGTTCGACTTGTTGCTCCCGTGGAATTTGAAATCTGCTGCTGAACCGGCAGGGTAGTTGATGGGGATAAATGGGCGCTTACGTTTTGCAGTGTGATGTCTACCTTAGCTTGCACATCGGAAAATGCGATAGACTTCATTAATAACCGCAGCATGGCAGCTGTAACATCAACTTTTAGCTCTTTTGCTGAGTGCAAAAATGCTTTCTCAGCGACTTGTACAACGTCGACACGGTGCTTGGGCAAATTTTCCATTCCAGGACTCCTATTTGTATCCACAAAGTGACTCATTACAGAAACATCTTATATGTTATCACTACATATTTATCAATTATTTTCTTATTTTATCGTATTTAAATCATGTTTTAAATATTATTTAACATTTGTTTTATATTTTTGTTATTTTTACTACTGGTTTTGCGTAAAGTTTGCGATACGCCCCTGCTTTCTTTTCAATTCTATTTCAACCAAGTCCCGTTAACCGGCCATGCCATCCCTTCCCCTCTCAGCTTATCCCCAGTAGAGTGTGGGGTTGTAGAGTCCAATGGGGGTATGCACCCCCCGTCGTACCACGCCATGGAGGGCGTGCCCATGGAAGAGATGGCTTCCCGTATGATTTCGGGAGATCCTGAGCTTGGCGAACCGTTCCAGGAGAATGGTCTGCGCCCCAAATACCTCAAAGAGTTTGTCGGTCAAAAGCCGCTCAAGGCAAACCTCACCGTCTTTCTACACGCCGCCAAACAGCGTGCCGAAGCCATTGACCATATTCTGCTGCACGGCCCCCCCGGTTTGGGTAAAACCACTATGGCCCAGATTATCGCCTGGGAGATGGGCGTGGGGTTGCGCTCAACCTCAGGACCGGTGATTGATAAAGCGGGGGATCTGGCCGCCCTGCTCACCAACCTTAATCCCGGAGATGTGCTGTTTGTGGATGAGATCCACCGCCTCAGCCCCGCCGTGGAGGAGATCCTCTACCCCGCCATGGAGGATTTTCAGCTCGATCTTATGATTGGCGAAGGGCCCTCGGCCCGCTCTGTCAAGATCGACCTGCCCCGCTTTACCCTGGTGGGTGCCACCACCCGCGCAGGCATGCTCACCAGCCCCCTACGCGACCGCTTTGGCATCCTAGCCCGCATGCAGTTTTATGAACCCGATGAACTCCAACAGATTGTCACCCGCTCTGCCTCGATCATGGGCATCGACATTTCAGCGGATGGTGCCTTTGAGATCGCCCGCCGCTCCCGTGGCACCCCGCGTATTGCCAATCGCCTGCTGCGCCGGGTGCGTGACTTTGCCCAAGTGGCCGGACCTGGCTACATTGATAAAGATCTTGCCGACCGTGCCTTGCTGGCTTTGGAGGTCGATCGTAATGGCTTGGACAATATGGACCATCGCTTGCTTAAAGCCTTGTTGGATAAGTTTGCGGGTGGCCCGGTGGGGCTGGATACCTTGGCGGCGGCCATTGGTGAGGAGCGCTCCACCATTGAGGATGTCATCGAGCCTTACCTGATCCTACAGGGTATGCTGGACCGCACCCCCAGGGGTCGCAAAGCCACCCACGCCAGCTACACAGCCATGGGCCGCACAGCGCCGCGACCCGTGCAACAGGGTACGCTGCTATGAACCTGTTTTCACAAGACATACGTGTCTATTATGAAGATACCGATGCGGGCGGAGTGGTCTACCATAGCCGCTATCTTAACTTTATGGAGCGCTGCCGCACCGACTGGCTGCGCAGCCTGGGCATCGAGCAAGCAACGCTGGCAGAGCAGACCGGACTACGTTTTGCGGTGACGCATATGGAGATCGCCTTCCAAAAACCGGCGCTGCTTGACGATCTTTTGACGGTTTCCGTGTCAGAACTCCGACGCCGGCCCGCCAGTCTTGAATTTACCCAGGAGATTGCCCGCCAGAACACTCCCCTTATTCGTGCCTCTGCCCGCGTGGCATGTCTGGATGAGGGATTGCGCCCCGTGCGCCTGCCGGCTGTTTTACTGCAACGATTGCCACAATAGAGGCTATCATGACTAAGCATAGCGTTTTTGACCTCATTACTCAGGCCGGACCCTTGGTCCAGCTGGTGATGCTCGCCCTGTTGGCGGCCTCGGTGGTTTCCTGGGCCATTATTTTTGACAAATGGCGCCGCTACCGCCGTATCACCCAGGATGCCGAAGCCTTTGAAGAGCGCTTTTGGAGTGGTGGCAGTGTCGCCAGCCTATTTCAAAGTGCCACCAAAGAGTGGCCCGATAGCCCCATGGTGGTGATGTTTTCAGCCGGTTTTCGCGAATGGAAACGCTGGGAGAGCAATGAACCTACCTCGGAAGGGGACGGCGGTGATCTGGTCACCAACGTGCGCCGCGCCATGACGGTGGCCCTTAACCGAGAGCTGGAAAACCTGGAAAAGGGTCTTACTTTCCTCGCCACGGTGGGCTCTACCAGCCCCTTTGTGGGGCTGTTTGGCACGGTTTGGGGCATCATGAACGCCTTTTTAGGACTCACCGGGGCCAAAGCCAGCACCCTGACCATGGTGGCTCCTGGTATTGCCGAGGCGCTGATTGCCACCGCCATGGGGCTGGTAGCCGCCATTCCATCGGTGATTGCCTATAACAAATATTCGTCAGAAATGCGCCGTTTACACGCCAAAATGGATAATTTTGGTGCCGAGTTCCTCAATATTCTGGAGCGCCGCTCCGCCAGCCGCCGCCGGGGACAATAAGATGGGTATGAATGCAGGCATGGGTAATGGTGGGGTCCACCGTTTTCAGGCGATGAGCGATATCAACGTCACGCCGCTGGTGGATATCATGTTGGTGTTGCTGATTATCTTCATGGTAACGGCACCTTTGCTCACCCATGGTATAGAGGTGGAGCTGCCCCATGTGCAGAGTGACGCCATCACCGCCCAAGTAGAGCCCCTCACCATCAGCGTTAGCCCCGATGGCAGCGCCTCTATCGAAGGGGAGCGCATGAGTTTATCGGAGATGACCGATAAGGTCACTTTTGTGCGTAAATCCACGCCAAGTATTCGTATTTTTGTACGGGGTGACACCCATGCTGCCTATGGTCACGTTATGGCGGTGATGGGTGCGCTCAAAGCCGCGGGTATTGAACAGGTTGGGTTAATCACCCAACCCAACAGCTAAAAATTAGGGATCTGGTATTCGTATGTTTGCGGATCGGCAATTTCTCTGGTGGTCACTGGGCCTGCACGTTGGTGTGGTGCTGATTGCACTGCTGTTGCCGCTGCTCACCCCCCGTGTGGCACCACCGCCAGCAGCCATGATGGTTAATTTGGTGGATCTGCCCGCACCGCAAGCCAAAGCGACCCAGCCCGAACCTCCGCAGCTGCAAAAGCCCAAGCCCCCCGAGCCCAAGCCCGTGGCACCCAAGCCCGTGGAGCCTAAACCGGTGGAGTCCAAGCCGGTAGCCAAGCCCGAGATAGAGCCCACCCCCCCGGAACCCAAGCCCCAACCGGCCCCAAAACCCCCGGAAAAGGTTGTGGAAGAGCCGGATCAACCGGCTGAAAAGGTTGACATCACCCCCATGCGTCGCAAGCCTGATCCCAAAAAGATTGCCGAAGAGCAGCGCGCCAAGGAAGAGGCCCTTAAGAAGAAGCAGGCCGAAGAAAAACGTCTTCAAGAAGAGGCTGCCAAGAAAAAGCAGGCTGAAGAGCAACGCAAAAAAGAGGAAGCCCGCAAGCAGGCTGAAGAGCAGCGCAAAAAAGAGGAGGCCCGCAAACAGGCCGAAATCAAGCGTAAGCAGGAGCTCGCCGCGCAGCAGATGCGCGAAGCCATTGCCAAACAACAGGCTGAAATCAAAGCTCAGCAGCAGCGTGAGGAGGCCATTCGCCAGCAACAATTGCGCGAAGCCGCCCTTGCGCAGCAGCAGGCTGAGGAGATCCGCAAGTGGCAGGGGGCGCTACGCGAGGCCACCTACAAAGCGTGGCGGCCCCCCTTTGGGGTGGATATTTCCAGCATGAAGTGTCTGGCTACGGTTAAAATTACCGTGGATGGTCGCTTGAGCTTGATCAGCATTTCGCAGACGTCGGGTTTTGCGCCCTATGATGATTCGGTCCAACGGGCCATTGCCGCGACCCGCAATCTGCCCAAGCCCCCCAGCCACTGTTCCGCATGCCGGGGTGAGATCACCATCAGCTTCACCCCCTCGCGGTAGCGACGATGCGTAGGCGCGGATGGCTCTTACTGTTGTTTGGGTTATGGCCTGGGCTGTTACACGCGGCCCCTAGCCGCCAAGCCATTCAACAGTGGGGAGCCGAGCTGGTTGCACAGGTTGAAGCCAACTGGCTGGCCCCGGCTGGCATTGATAGCCATGGTTTAACCGTACAGTTGAGCATTCAATGGCAGAGCACGGGCGCTTTAATCATGCATGGCATTCGGCGGGCCTCGGGGCAACGCGCCTTTGATGAGTCGGTGGTACACGCCATTGAGCAAAGCCAAAATTTACCCGCGCCGCCGGTGGGTTGCCAAATTTGTCTAAAGCCCATTACCTTTAACTTTGCTCCAGGGGCAAAACCCCAACAGCCGGCGCAGATCCGCCCACGCGCAATCTCGCGGAGTGTACCGCCCCCACGGGCCAAGGCTGGTTCTGCCCCACCTCCAGCACAGGGGGATTTTAGCCAAGCCATTGATCAGATGCTTAAAAGTCAGCCGACCCCCCAGCAGTTGGCCCAACAGCAAGCGGAACAACAGGCGTGGCAGGCACAGCTCTACCCTTTGTGGCAGCAGCAGTGGCAACCCCCCGCTCAGGTGGATACCCGCACCCTGTGGGGCCAGTGGCGGGTTGGCTGGAATGGCAAGGGTGGCTTGCAGGTCTTAGAGCGGCTCCAGAGCAGCGGTCATGGGGCGGTGGATGCTGCCATTGTACAGGCTTTGCAAGGGATTACGCAGCTACCCACCCCCCCGCCTCACTGCACCGTGTGTCAGCAGCCGATGGTGATGACTTTTGAACGGGGTTCATTGCGCAAGGCCGCTGAGCAAACTGCGGCAAGCGAGCTCGCGGCACCTTCGCCACCTGAAACACCGGCTCTGCCCCATTGGTTAGGTCCCTCTTGGCATGAGGATGCCAAGCCGATGGAGCCGACCTTGCATAAACCCTATGAACCCCCACCACAGCCCAGCTCGGCGGTGGAAAAACAGCGTGAAGTGGCCCAATGGTTTCAGCATGTGCGCCACGCCATTAGCAACCAGTGGCAGCGCCCCAGTGGGGATATTCATGTGGGACGCAGTATGATGCTGCGTGTGCAATGGCTGGAGAACGGAACATTAGAGTGGGTTTCTACCGTGCGCCCATCGGGTCACGAAGGGTATGATGAGACGGTATTGAAAGCGGTGGAGGCCGTGGCGCAACTGCCACCTCCCCCCGAGGGTTGCACGCTTTGTCTGCGTCCCATCTATATCACCATGCATAACGAACAACCCTGAACGGGCGAGTGCAGATTATGAACATGATTTTTCCCCCAATCCATCGCCTCGGCATCCGGCTGTTGGCCTCTCTCCTGTTTCTCTTGCTGAGTGGTTCAGTGCATGCCCAGGGCATGATGATTGAGGTACAAAAACAGGGGCTGGAACCCATGCCCATCGCCATCCCCAGCTTCGCTTCGGTGGGGCTCAATGGTCATGTGGAGGTTGGGGACCGTTTTAGTCATCAACTCACCGGCTTGGTTATCTCCGATTTAAGCGGCAGCGGCCTGTTTCGGCCACTGGAACAACGGGGTTTTTTGCAACCGTCGGATAAATTGTGGCAGCAAGGCCCCGATTTTCGCAAATGGCGCTTGGTAGGGGCCGATGCCGTGGTACAGGGTGCCATCACCTATCGGGGCAGCCGTATTCAGGTTGATTTTTTCTTGCATGACATCTCCCGTGGTACCTTGATTGGCAAAGGCTGGCGTTTTACCACCAAGCCTGAGAATTGGCGCCATGTGGCCCACCGCGTGGCCGATGAGATCTACACCCGCTTGACCGGTGAGCGTGCCTATTTTACCTCGCGCATCGCCTTTGTTGCCAAACGGGATAAACAGAGCTTTCTCTCCATGATGGATGCCGATGGTGCCAACCGCATGGATCTCAAGGTCAAGGGTCGCAACGACCTGGTGCTCACCCCGCGCTTTTCTCCCAATGGTGAGCAGCTGCTCTATATCTCGTACGAGAGCAGCGAACCCCGCATCTATCTTTGGGATCTCTACACCGGCAAACGGGTTAAACGCTCCAACTATCCTGGTTTAAACTCCACCCCGGCGTGGTCGCCCGACGGCAACCGCATGGCGTTGACCCTGAGTAAAGACGGTAACTCAGAGATCTATGTGATTGACATGCGCAACCAGAGCCTGCAACGCCTGACCTATAATGCAGCCATTGATACCTCCCCCTCTTGGTCGCCGGATGGCCGGCGCATGGTCTTTACCTCGGACCGTGCCGGGACCCCCCAGCTCTATATCATGGATGCCGACGGCAGCGATGTGCGCCGTCTTACCCAACGTGGTCAAAGCAGCACCGCACCAAGCTGGTCTAACCGGGGGGATAAGATTGCCTTTGTGCGGGGAGGGGGTGGCAAGTTTCGCATTGCCGTGATCGACCCAACGGGACGGGATGAACAGCTGCTTACCGACTCCTGGATGGATGAATCCCCCACGTGGTCGCCCAATGGGCGGGTGATTCTCTTTTCCCGTCAGCAACAGGGTAGCAGCCGCACGCGACTCTTTACCATCGACATCACCGGCTTTAATGAGCAGGAGGTACCGTTGGAACAAGATATCAGCGCGTCGGATCCCTCCTGGTCGCCGGTGATCAAATAAAGTAGAGTAGTGTGCATCTAAAGCCTCAAAAACGGCACACAATATGCTGTGAAATCTGTTAAAGAGGGGGCCTTAGCCTTGGGCCAACCGGGTGGCGATTTTTATGGATCGCACAACCCATTGAAAAAGAAAATTAATCGCCTACAGGCGTAGGGAGAATGAGACGATGAAACGCACAGGTCTGTTCATTACTGCGACACTGCTCACTGTAATTTTGACAGGGTGTGGTGGGGTGCCCAAAGATAAGCCCGGTGATCTGCGTCAAGAACAGATGCAGGATCAGTACAAAGGCACCACCGACGAGGGGCAAGCGCTTACCCGTCCCGAGGGCATGGCCGAAGAGATTGGTGGTGGGGCCGGTATGGATGGTAGCCAGTACAAATCGGGCTCCTACTATGATGAACAGTCTGCGGCGGGCAGTGCCGGTGGCACACAAGACCCCATGGGGCAGCCCGAGAATATGATCTTCTTTGGCTATGACTCCGAGGCGTTGACCTACGAGGCACAAACTGTGCTGGCCCAGCATGCGGTGGCGATCATCAAAGGTGGTGTACAGTCGGTGAGCATTGAGGGCCACTGTGACGAGCGTGGTACCCGTGAATATAACCTTGCTTTGGGTCAAAAGCGGGCCGATTCGGTGAAAAACTTTCTGAACGCCCAAGGTGTACCCACAACGGTGATGCGCACCGTCTCTTATGGTAAAGAGCGCCCTCTCTACACCGGCCATACCGAGACCTCATGGGCACGCAACCGTCGTGCGGTATTGGTCTACCAGTAAGATTTCAGCAGAACCCTGTTGGTGATGCGTGTGGCAGGCCCGACCTTGGTTTTATAGGGTCGGGTTTGCCTGTGTCATCACCCTAAAAACGAGAAGTGCGAGGTTCGACATGGATAAGTCGATGCAAACCCAGTCTCTATTGGCAACCGCTCGACGCTTGGCGTGGGTGACAGCCCTCAGTGTGACGCTTTCGGCCTGTGTAACCAATCCAGATTTTAGCAGCGCCCCCACCACCACCAAGGGTGCCAAAAGTCCCGTGGAACTGGCCATGGATGAGGTTCACTCCAAGCTGGATGCCCTTACCGCTGCCGATGCTTCGCGGCGCACGGCGTTGACCGATCAGAACAAACGTTTGGAGCTGTTGCAGCAGGAGATCACTTCTCTGCGCGGAGAGCTGGACCAAACCCGTCACGGTGCACAGCAGCTGGGGCAGCATGTGGCTGAATTGCGCAACTATATTGCGCGGGCCTACGGTATGCCCATGCAATCCTCCCCCAGCGTCGATTTTGCCCAACCCCCAGCCGAACAAGGTGCTCAGGTCGGCTTTAACCAACCCGGTATGGGTCTGGTGGGGATGCAGCAAAATCAAGAGAGCGCGCGCCAAGCCCAAGCCACGATGGAACAACCGGGCATGAACCCCAATGCCGCTATGCAGCCCGGCATGGAGCCCATGGCCCAATCGAACCTGGGTAACGGCACGCTGCAACCTCAAGGAATGGGGGGGGCAGTCATGCAACCACCCCCCCTGTTGCCACAACAGCCCGGCATGGGACAGCCAACCATGGGCATGCTGGGCCAGAACACGCAGCAAGCCTTGACGGCGGCCCAGCCACCCGCGCCCAAGGTATTACCCCAAGCCACCAATGCCAAGGAGGCCTACGATCAAGCCAAGCTCTATGTCACCAGTGGTCAATATGACCGGGCCCAAGAGCTGTTTGATGGCTTTTTAAAGCAGTATGGCAGCGATCCTTTGGCGGATAATGCTCAATATTGGCTGGGGGAGATGCACTATGTGCAACGTAATTTCCGCAGTGCCTTGGTGGAATTTAACAATGTATTGGTTAAATGGCCCAACAGCGGCAAGGTACCCGACAGTCTCTTAAAGATTGGTTTCAGCTTTTATGAGCTGGAGGATTATGAAAATGCTCGCCGTGCCCTTGAGCAGTTGGTGCAGAACTATCCTAATGCCAATGCGGTACCCCTGGCCATGCAGCGCTTAAAGCGCATTGAGCAGGTCAAGGCGAACATTCACTAAGGGGATCTCAAGTCAGCGGGAACGACTTGACCCCAGCGGTGCCCAACAAAGGGCTGGTGCTTGACACCAGCCCTTTGTTGGTTCTGGCCAGCCTGACGCCACTTTACTCAGGTGGTGGGATAGTTTCGACCCGGTGCCAGATGGTTGACCAGCAGCGCCACCACCAGCAGGCAAATCGCCCCACTCAGCGCAGGCAGCAGCGCATACCAGTAACCCAAGTCGTGAATGCGTTGCGAGCCGATAACCGCAATCAGTGCGGTGGCCCCACCGGGTGGGTGCAGGGTGCGGGTAAACTGCATGGCGACAATAGCCAAAGAGACCGCCAACGCCGCCGCCAACCAAGGCAGGCTACCCATCGTTTGGAACACAGCAACCCCCACCAAGGCCGAGATCAAGTGACCACCCAGCAGGTTGCGGGGCTGCGCCAAGGGGGAGCTGATGGCGCCGTAGATCAACACTGCGGAAGCCCCAAAGGAGCCGATGATAAAAACCAAATCTTGTTGGGTAAGCAGATGGTCATGGAGCCAAGCGACCAAGCCAATACCCAAAAAGCTACCGAGCCAAGACCAAAACATGTCGGCAACTTTTGCGTTTGGTGTCGCAGGGGCGATCAACCGTTTAAGATAACCGGTCATAGCAACTTCCTTAGGTTGGGAGGAATCCTGAAGCTCCACCTTAATTAGGATTTGCTAAAATAGCCAGGGATACCGCATGATTCTCATGAACGGCTATTCACAACCACGCGCTGCCCTAAAAGCCCCTCTCTCCGCAACGGCCACACACCGAACTGGCGACTTACGCCCCACCCAAGCAGCCCTATGAGCGGCTCAAGAGCACCTTCTCTGCGGTTACAAAATCAAGTTCTGCCATGGCCTTTTCTAAGGCTGCGGCCTTGCTTTCGCCCAACCACGCCATCAATACCCTACGATGTCGCTTATAGTGGTCCCGCGCGCCCATTTGGCGTCCGGCCAATAGCTCTAAAAGTTCTTGCAGGATATCGTCCCCTTTACCCTGCTCATCACGCTTCCCGTGCCCTTTATCCCCCTCCATACACTGCTGCTGCCACTGCCCATAGGTCCCTACAAAATCGCGGATTGAGCCTGCTAAAATATGCCAATGCTGGGCAACCTGGGAGGCCACCACCCGCTCTTTGCACAGCCCTTGTTCCATGATTGAGGCATTCTTTTGCAAGATTTCTAACCCCAAATTGCCGGTAATACCCTTAAAGCCATGTACGCTGGCCAACAGCTCAGGCCACGCCTGTTGTGTCAACAGGGGCTCCACATGGGAGAGCAGCCTATGACACTCCTCCACCAACCGATCCAACAGACGCCGCACCAACGCCTCATCACCTTCAAAGCGGATCAACACCTGCTGCTGTTGCCACCCTTGCAAAGGGGGAAACACCACCACCTCCTCGGCCTGACTTAATAGATCCAGATGGCCGATGGCACGATCTTTACGGTCGATCCAACGTTCCAAGGCCGCATAGAGCAACCCTGGAGCGATGGGTTTGGTGATATGGTCGTTCATACCCACCTGTAAAGCCCGCTCCCGGTCTTGGCTAAAGGCATTGGCCGTCAGGGCAATAATGGGTGGCTGAGCCCAAGCCGTTTTACTGCGTATTACCCGTGTTGTTTCAAAACCATCCATCACCGGCATTTGTAGATCCATAAGGATGGCATCAAAGGCGGCTCCCTCGGTCTGCTCTAACAGCGCCAACGCCTCGCCCCCATGCTGCGCGGTGATCACCCGTATGCCAACCCGCTCCAAAATGGCTTTTGCCACCTCCATATTAAGGTCGTGGTCCTCCACTAAAAGAACATGCAACCCCGCCAAATGGGCGGCATGGTCCCGGCTGCTGACGCTCTCCAACCCCCCCATATTCAGGGAACCGGTATGTAAAAGGCGCATCAACACATCATAGAGCGCCATGGGCAGTAAGGGTTTATCCAGCACGCCATCCATCCCCGCCGCACTCAGACGCTCCAGCAGCGTACTATCCTGGTGTACGGTTGTCATGAGTATGGTGGGTTTTTTTTGCTCCGTCATCATGAGGGTAAACTGTGAAATCGCATTGACCAGCTGAGTGCTATCGCCACAATTGTCATCCAGCAATACCACATCGGGGTAAAACCCCTGGGCAACCAGCGCGGCCATGGCCTCGGGATCAACGGTATGGCGTAGCTGAAGATCCAGCGAGCCCATGGAAAACTGAATGGATTCTGGTAACGAGCCGCTGTTACTCACCACCAGCAAACGCTGCCCTTTAAAGGCATCCTCTGGCATTGGGCAGCATGTGACTGTGCAAGATTGGATCTGTAAGGGCAAACGGCAGGTAAAGGTGGAACCCTGCCCCAAGCTGCTCTGCAAAGTGATCTTGCCGTGCATCATCTCCATCAAGCGGCGGCAGATCGCCAGACCCAGCCCTGAACCCCCATATTGGCGGGTGGTGGAACTGTCGGCTTGAATAAAGGATTCAAAGAGTTTGGGCTGCACCTCCGCCGGAATACCAATGCCACTATCCTTAACCTCAAAGGTAAAGAGGTAGTGATCGGTCAATTGGACATAGGGCTCTGCGGTGAGGGTGATACGCACCTCCCCCTCATGGGTAAATTTCATGGCGTTGCTCAACAGATTGTGCAACACCTGCCCCAAGCGTAAGGCATCCCCAACCAGCGCCAAGGGGGTACCCGATGCGATGAAAAAATGCACCTCTACCGCTTTATTACGCATGGCGGGTAGTACATTGGCCGCCAACTGTTTGAGCAACTCATCCAACCGAAAGGGTTGAGACTCCAGATCCATACGCTCAGCTTCGATTTTGGAGAGATCCAAAATATCGTTGAGCAGACCCATTAAAAAGTGACCAGAATGGTTGATTTTCTCTAAGAAATCCCGCTGACGCGCTTCTTTAGCCTGCTCCAAAGCCAGCGACGAAAGCCCCAAAATGGCATTCATAGGGGTGCGGATTTCGTGGCTCATGTTGGCCAAAAAGCGACTTTTGGCACGGCTGGCGGACTCCGCCTCGACCTTGGCATCGTGCAAGGCGGCTTCCATATCTTTACGCGCGGTAATATCGGTAAAGGTCCCCACCGCCCGGATCGGTTGGCCCTTGCTATTGCGCTGCACCACCTTACCTCGGTCTAAAATCCAGAGCAGTCGACCACTGGCTGAGTTGATGCGATATTCGGCTTCATAGAGATCCACATGACCATCTAGGTGAATGCGCAAGAGCGCCTCTACCCCTGGGCGCTCTTGCTCCACAATCATGGATTTAAGCCGCGCCATGCTGCCGGTTAAACTGCCCCGTCGAAAGCCCAACATCGCTTCTAAGCGAGGGCTACAGTGCAGGTTATCTTCGGCAATATTCCAATCCCACAAGCCATCGTTGGAGCCTTCCAGGGCAAAGGTAAGGCGCTCTTCACTAACCCGTAGGGCGGTCTCGGCGCGTTTACGCTCGGTGGCATCGCGCAGCATATGTACCACCACCGGCTTACCCGCTTCCAGCTCCACCCACTGCACCAAAGCATCGGTCTCGATGCATGATCCATTGGTATGTTGAAGCGTTACCTCAAAGCGTAGCATGCGGTCTAGGCCAACCACCAAGCGGTTCATGATCCGGTTGACTTTGGCTTGGGATTGGGGGGTCGTAAGGTCGGCGAGGCGTTTGCTTAACAAGCCATCCAAGCTCAACCCGGTGCTCTCCACCATACCTCGGTTGACATCCACAAACCGTAGGGTACGTGGGTCGGCCAAGGCGATCATATCATCCAGATGGTCCAACGTGGCACGAAAGCGGGCCAGACGTTCGTTGCTCCACTGGAGCGCCTGCATCCGTTGTTGCTGCGCCAGATGGGTACCCACCCATTGCGCCAATAGCTCCAAGAGGGCTTCATCTCTACGGCTATCCAGCGATTGAAAGGGTTGCATACTGGCAAATGCCAACACCCCATAGGATTGATGTTCCACCACCAAGGGGGCACAAATAAGCGCTTGAAACTGGTGGAGTTGGGCACACACCATCTCCGCACAACAGGCACTTAACAGCGGCGAGACGACCCCTTGTTCATTCTGTGCCAGCTGCTTTAAACAGCATCTATTATCCATCACCAAACGGCTATTCTTTTGCAACGTGTCGCTGTTTAAGACGTGGATAACCCGGCAGATTCCTTCACGTACCTGACCAACAAAGGAGATCTCCATACCAAACAGGGATTGGCCATACTCTAATCCCTGTTCAATTTTTTCATCCATACTCATTTGGGTGGATTCTGTAATGTGATGCAAAAATTGCGACATACGCTGTAAGCGTAGCGCGTGTGCATTGGCTTCATGCAATTGGTGTTGGTGTTGTTTGATCTGGTCGTGCTGGTCTAGGCGTTGTTGGTCCAGCACGTTGAGCTGGTGATGGTAACTATTGAGCAGTGGATAGACCACCCCTCGCAACAGCCAGAGGGTGGTGCCAACCAGTAAAACAACACCTGGCAGTAGTGTCCAAAGGCGGGGTTGCAGAGCCTGCCACCAAGCGGTTAGATTAAATCCCTGCAAAAACGGCAGCGCCCCTAGGAGCAAGCCTATACCCAGCGCAACCAGCAGCGCAAAGAGGGTAAGCAAGGTTAACACGCGGCGGGTTAAGCGCAACTGTGCAGGGCGCGGACTGGGGGGCACTGCCTGTGGGGTGCTCGCCTGGGCAGGATTGGGTTGCATAGATGGATTGGTGGATTGGGGCATCCCATCGCTCTCTCGCGGCCTCTGCATAGCCGACCTGGTAGCCTGACAGAACGTCAGAGCTTAGCGCTATCAGCATACGCCGAACCAGCCATTTTCTCTAGTCTCAATTGGTCTGTGGGGCTTGGGTAGATTTTGATCATGGGGTGGGTCTGCTCTGTAAAGCACGGAGAAAGCTCTACTTGAGTGGAAAGTGCCCATGGCGGGAGGTGTTGAAGCGGTCCCCAACAAGCGCCCAGCCACCATTGGGCAGGGTGCCGTTGGGGTGACCCTCTAGGGTAGAAACATTTGCATCTGCTGGGTACCGTCACCGCTATAGAGCTTGACATGTACCCCATGGGTAAGCCGGTTGGTGTCCCGCCATGCTCTGGCTAGAGCGATCATCTTGCGACGGCGCAGATTGCGGGTAATAATGGGTTCAAACATGTGATCGGTACCCACCAGGATCAAGGCACCATCCTGTGCCAACCCGACATCGGCAAAAAAGGGATGACCCACCAGACGCTGGGTAGCGGTCTGTATCGCTGTGAAAGCCTCTGTAAAGGCCTTATTGTCCGGGTGCTTTAGGATAAGGTTTTCCAAGGGGTTGGGTACCGCGGCCATGACCTCTTGCACATCCGCCATGAGAGGGGTCTCTGGTGCCATAGACGCCACCACATCCCCATCATCCGAGCTGCCCTGGGCCAACATAGCCTGTTGGCTGACGGGAATATCCAACACTTCAGCAGCGACCATAGGGGTTTTGTCGGCGAGGGAGACCTCAGGCAGAGAGGTCTCTACCTGACCTTGGGCTTGCTGCTCCAGTTGACGAATAAGCCGAGCATTGATCCAACCTGGACCACCCACGCCATCGGCCCGCTGCACCTTTTGCCAACCCTGTTGGCTCTCTTGCAGCATGACCATGGCTTGCCCCTGATAGAGACGTAAGAGCTTATCTGCCTCAGCGCTTGGCTCTGCGCGCAGGTTGGCCTGGGGGACCACCACCTCGGCCAAGGTTCCTCTGGGTTCCGTATCCGTGGCATTTTTCAACAGCTCAGCGTAGATCCAACCATTGAACTGTTTTGCATTTTTATACTCTTGGCGAACCCGCATCCAGCCCTTTTGCTGCTCTAGGACGATCAGCACTTCACCATGGTGGGCCACATCCAAAGTGGCAAACTCAGATCCCGGCCCCTGCCGCACACGTGCCGATTGAACCTTAACCACCCAGCGGCTATTTGGTGTGAAGCCATCAGCATTCTGATTTTTCGCCACCAATCGCTGAATATCCGCTTGCGCTTGTGCCGCCAAACGCGCCTGCTCTTCTGCTTGCGCCCGCGCTGTAGCACGGGCCTCCTCCGCTAAACGGGCCTCTTCGGCGATACGGGCCTCTTCGGCGATGCGGGCCTCCTCAGCTACGCGGGCCTCTTCAGCTTTACGCGCTTCTTCCGCTAAACGGGCCTCTTCCGCTACACGAGCCTTTTCCGCTATACGAGCCTCTTCCGCTATCCGAGCCTCTTCCGCTATCCGAGCCTCTTCCGCTATCCGAGCCTCTTCCGCTATCCGAGCCTCTTCCGCTATCCGAGCCTCTTCCGCTACACGAGCCTCTTCCGCTATCCGAGCCTCTTCCGCTATCCGAGCCTCTTCCGCTATCCGAGCCTCTTCCGCTATCCGAGCCTCTTCCGCTATCCGAGCCTCTTCCGCTATCCGAGCCTCTTCCGCTATCCGAGCCTCTTCCGCTATCCGAGCCTCTTCCGCTATCCGAGCCTCTTCCGCTACACGAGCCTCTTCCGCTACACGAGCCTCTTCCGCTACACGAGCCTCCTCAGCTTTACGCGCTTCTTCCGCTACACGAGCCTCTTCGGCTTTACGCGCTTCCTCCGCTATACGGGCCTCTTCGGCGATGCGGGCCTCTTCGGCTTTACGAGCTTCTTCCGCTACACGAGCTTCTTCCGCTAAGCGGGCCTCTTCGGTATTCTGGCTTTCTGGTGCGTCATCATTTGCTACTTCAACATGAGATGCCACCGCATCGGGTAGCCGTTGCACCAAATCCTCACGTACCCAGCCAACGCCCCCTATACCATCGGCACGCTGAACCTGAACCCAGCCCTCCACGGGTTCTGCTACCAACATAACCCCTTGATCTTGATAGAGACGCAACACCTTATTGCTCTCTTCACTAGGTTCCGCACGCATATTGGTCAATACCGCTCGCAAAGCCGCCGGTTGACCCGCCATAACTTGACCCGCTCCTTGACGCAGCAGTGGGGCATAAATCCAACCCTGTTTGGCGGGCTCCTGCTCCATATGCACCTGTAGCCATGCATCCTGTTGAGCCGTGGCAATCAATACATCACCCTGGCCCACATAACCCATCTGCTCAAACTGCGTACCAGGACCCCCACGCAGACGAACCGTGTCCGCATTAACCACCCAATACGCCGCCGCCTGATCTGGGCTCACCGCCACACCTTGCACCACCATGCTCGATGCTGGCGAGGATTCCTCCGCTATACGGGCCTCTTCGGCGATGCGGGCCTCTTCCGCTACACGAGCCTCTTCCGCTACACGGGCCTCTTCGGCTAAACGGGCTTCCTCCGCTATCCGAGCCTCTTCCGCTATCCGAGCCTCTTCCGCTATCCGAGCCTCTTCCGCTATCCGAGCCTCTTCCGCTATCCGAGCCTCTTCCGCTATCCGAGCCTCTTCCGCTATCCGAGCCTCTTCCGCTATCCGAGCCTCTTCCGCTATCCGAGCCTCTTCCGCTATCCGAGCCTCTTCCGCTATCCGAGCCTCTTCCGCTATCCGAGCCTCTTCCGCTATCCGAGCCTCTTCCGCTATCCGAGCCTCTTCCGCTATCCGAGCCTCTTCCGCTACACGAGCCTCTTCCGCTATACGAGCCTCTTCCGCTACACGAGCCTCTTCCGCTACACGAGCCTCTTCCGCTACACGAGCCTCTTCCGCTATCCGAGCCTCTTCCGCTATCCGAGCCTCTTCCGCTATCCGAGCCTCTTCCGCTATCCGAACCTCTTCCGCTATCCGAACCTCTTCCGCTATCCGAGCCTCTTCCGCTATCCGAGCCTCTTCCGCTATCCGAGCCTCTTCCGCTATACGGGCCTCTTCCGCTATCCGAGCCTCTTCCGCTATCCGAGCCTCTTCCGCTATACGGGCCTCTTCGGCGATGCGGGCCTCCTCAGCTTTACGCGCTTCTTCCGCTACACGAGCCTCTTCGGCTTTACGCGCTTCCTCCGCTATACGGGCCTCTTCGGCGATGCGGGCCTCCTCAGCTACGCGGGCCTCCTCAGCTTTACGCGCTTCTTCCGCTACACGAGCCTCTTCGGCGATGCGGGCCTCTTCGGCTTTACGAGCTTGCTCGGCCAAACGGGCCTCTTCAGCTTTACGCGCTTCCTCCGCTATACGGGCCTCTTCGGCGATGCGGGCCTCCTCAGCTACGCGGGCCTCCTCAGCTTTACGCGCTTCTTCCGCTACACGAGCTTCTTCCGCTAAGCGGGCCTCTTCGGTATTCTGGCTTTCTAGTGCGTCATCATTTGCTACTTCAACATGAGATGCCACCGCATCGGGTAGCCGTTGCACCAAATCCTCACGTACCCAGCCAACGCCCCCTATACCATCGGCACGCTGAACCTGAACCCAGCCCTCCACGGGTTCCGCTACCAACATAACCCCTTGATCTTGATAGAGACGCAATACCTTATTGCTCTCTTCACTAGATTCCGCACGCATATTGGTCAATACCGCTCGCAAAGCCGCCGGTTGACCCGCCATAACTTGACCCGCTCCTTGACGCAGCAGTGGGGCATAAATCCAACCCTGTTTGGCGGGCTCCTGCTCCATATGCACCTGTAGCCATGCATCCTGTTGAGCCGTGGCAATCAATACATCACCCTGACCCACATAACCCATCTGCTCAAACTGCGTACCAGGACCCCCACGCAGACGAACCGTGTCCGCATTAACCACCCAATACGCCGCCGCCTGATCTGGGCTCACCGCCACACCTTGCACCACCATGCTCGATGCTGGCGAGGATTCCTCCGCTATACGGGCCTCTTCGGCGATGCGGGCCTCTTCGGCTTTACGCGCTTCCTCCGCTACACGAGCCTCTTCCGCTATCCGAGCCTCTTCCGCTATCCGAGCCTCTTCCGCTATCCGAGCCTCTTCCGCTATCCGAGCCTCTTCCGCTATCTGAGCCTCTTCCGCTATCCGAGCCTCTTCCGCTATCCGAGCCTCTTCCGCTATCCGAGCCTCTTCCGCTATCCGAGCCTCTTCCGCTATCCGAGCCTCTTCCGCTATCCGAGCCTCTTCCGCTATCCGAGCCTCTTCCGCTATCCGAGCCTCTTCCGCTATCCGAGCCTCTTCCGCTATCCGAGCCTCTTCCGCTACACGAGCCTCTTCCGCTACACGAGCCTCTTCCGCTAAGCGGGCCTCTTCGGTATTCTGGCTTTCTGGTGCGTCATCATTTGCTACTTCAGCATGAGATGCCACCGCATCGGGTAGCCGTTGCACCAAATCCTCACGCACCCAGCCAACGCCCCCTAAACCATCGGCACGCTGTACCTGAACCCACCCATTGTTCGGCTCAGAAACCATTGTAACCTGTTGGTCCATATAGATACGTAACAGCTTCTGGCTCTCTGCATTGGGCTCGGCACGCAAATTAATCTGTTCCACCCGTGGGGTGGCCGCTTCTCCCTGTACCACCGATCCGGCCGCTTGACGCAGCAACTCCGCCGAAACCCAACCGGTTACCCGAGAATCCCGCTCTGTACGGATATGTAACCATGCGCCTTGCTGCTGACTGGCGATTAACAGATCTCCCTGACGCACCTGCCCCTGGACCGCAAAACGTCTACCCGCACCCTCACGTAGGTTGACGGCATCAACATTAACCACCCAGTGGGCCATCTCTGGCATAACGCGCTTAATTTCTTCAGCCGGTCCAGTATCACCCCCTAGGGCAACGGGTTCCTGCATGGGTGGTTGTGGTTTAGCAGACTCCGCATCCCTCGCCAGCGCTTGATCAACCAGATCACCATAGATCCAACCCTGCGGCCCAAAACCATCTTGGCGGGCGACACGCATCCAGTTATCATGATTTTCCTCAAATACCACCAAGGGGGTTTTGCGAAATACCTGCATCACCACCGGTGCGCCCGCATGGGGAGACTGGCGTACCTTAGCCCCAAGTACACGCACCTCAACCGTGCGGTCAAAATGTTGGGGTAAGCGCTGCTCAACCGGCTCCAAACCACTCTTTAAGGTCCAACCAGTATCCTCAGCACTGCCCCACTCGGCACGCACCCTTACCCACTCACCCTGCTCTTCTAAAACCTGAACAAAACGGCCCGTCAACCACGCAAATTGACGCTCCCCCGCACCATTTGGTGCGGAATAAACCACCGCTTTCTCATGGCTTACCGACCATAAGGAGAGTGACTCTGCCCGTAATGCAGGGGCCCAAGCAAAACAGGCTGCAAGGGCCAATAGGCTCTTCAGGCGTCTGAATCGGGTTGGGTTATTGCGTCGTGTCATGGTTCATTACCATCTTCAACAGGCTTTATTGTTGATATTTCCCTGATATTATAATTGGTTATTTTGATAAACATCAAAAAATCCATCTTAAAGAGGCAACACTCTATGGCAAAAAGTATTACACAAATGCGTCATAGTATACGATTTTTACCACTTTTAGACATCTACCAATTGTTACATAGCCATATTCCACGCCCTACTTAAGAATTTGAGCGATGAAACCACCTCTCGCGCGGTTTGTTCCTCCCCTTGACGGCCCGTTTAAGACATACTGGAACGTCAAGGATTGACCACACTGTTTTTTATCCAACCCATGCTAGGCACGAGTGGATTATGAA
Source organism: Magnetococcus marinus MC-1 (assembly GCF_000014865.1). NCBI lineage: Bacteria > Pseudomonadati > Pseudomonadota > Magnetococcia > Magnetococcales > Magnetococcaceae > Magnetococcus > Magnetococcus marinus. The sequence continues at coordinate 553,712 of NC_008576.1, read as the reverse complement.
CCGGGAAGAGCTCCTATCCAAATTGGCACTGGCCCGTCAACAAGGCCTAAAAGCGCTGGATCTCTCCAGCTTAGAACTCACCGAACTGCCCGATGAAATCGGCTTGTGCAGCAATTTGGAATCCCTAGACCTCTCTGATAACCGTTTAACAACGCTACCCGTAGCATTAGGTCATCTAGATCGCTTGCAACTTTTGGACCTAAGAGACAATCAACTCACCGATTTACCAGAAAATCTTGTCAAGTTGCAGCGGTTGGCCTTTCTACGCCTCGGTAATAATCACCTCAGCAAACTGCCCAATGTGGTCTGCCGCCTGAGTGGCTTGCGACGTTTGGTGTTGCGGGGCAACCGGCTCAGCAGCCTACCACCCGAGCTCGGCGCCCTAACCCAGCTCCAAGAATTGGCCTTACATGACAATCTCTTGACTGCCCTGCCTGAGACCATAGATCGCCTGCTCCATCTGGAAACCCTGCTGCTGCCGGGCAATCAGTTGCAAACCCTGCCCGAAAGCTTTGCCCGCCTGCCCGCCCTAAAACGGCTGGATCTCGCCCGCAACCGCATTATGGATCTTCCGCCTGAACTGGGCGGACTGCGCCATTTGGCTTGGTTGGATCTACACCACAATAGCCTGCCGGTACCCGAAGCCATTCTTGATGAGGTTCAGGAACCCAGCAAAATTATTGCTGCCTACCACAAAGCACTCGCCAGCGAACGACGCCATTTGGATGAAGCCAAGTTGATGGTTTTGGGCGATAGGGGTACCGGTAAATCTTCACTGGTGGCGCGGCTGTTAGATGGCCGCTTTGTAGCGGACATGCACCCCACCGAAGGGGTCTCCCTGCGCACGTGGCGTTTTTCCGACGGTCAGCGCCGCCTGCGCTTAAACCTATGGGATTTTAGCGGTGCGGATCACTATTTTGCCGCCCATCCTTACTTTATCACCCCCCAGGGCTTAATCCTGCTGGTCATGGATGGCGCTGAACCTGAACCCGAACGCCGCTTGGCCCGCTGGATGCGCATCATACGCTCACTGGCGGGTCGTCAAGCCAGTGTGGCACTCATTTGCCACCGTGCCGACCGTTTTCCCCTCGAATTGGACTGGAATGAAATACGCCAACGCTACCCCAGCATTAAGGTGGCCGTGCGGCGGGCCTCTTCCATGACTGGAGAGGGGATTGAGTCGGTGCAACAGGCCATTACCAAGCTGCTGGATACCTTTGAACCGGCCCAAGCGTTGTACTGGCGCAGCTGGTTGGATACAAAAGCGATTGTTGAGGAGATCAACGAAAGCCATATTCCCTACCGTTTCTACCAAGCTTTATGTCGGGAACGCGGCATCCATGATGGGGATCAACAGGAGCAGCTCGCCAACCGTATGCACTTACTGGGCAGTGCGGTCTATTTTCGCAACCACCCGCTGGCAGGCTCCACCGATGATCTGCTAGATCCAGCGTGGTTAACCCAAGCGCTTTACCGTCCGCTGGGTTCCAAGCGCATCCGCGATAATGGAGGGGTGTTAGAGCGTAAAGAGTTGGGACAGATTCTTGACCCTGGCCTGCATGGCAGCAGCAAACATGCTTTGGTATTAACGTGGTTGCGCCGTTTTCAAATCTGTTTTCCGTTGCTCGAAGAGCCTGGTGAAGAGCAGGCCCAAGCCCCCCACGTGGAGCGCTTTTTATTCCCTGATCTCTTACCCGTCAACTACACTTCGGTGGGCATGAGCCGTGAAACCTTGGATTTTTCCTACCACTATGACCATCTTCCTCCCGCTTTGATGGGACGCCTGCTGGTGCGCTTTTATCCCTTTTTACACAGCCGCACCTGTTGGCGGGATGGCCTGTTGTTGGCCTCGGAGGGGGGTGGCAACCGTGCTTTGATCCAAATGGATCGTGAAGCGGGCACGCTGCGTATGCGCATTTGGGGGCAACCCAAAATGCGCGCTGTCTTTTTAGCGCTGCTGCGGCTTTCACTGGAACGCTTAAACAGCATCTGGTCTGATTTTGAGGTGCAAGAAAAGGTTCCACTGGCCATCACTGGTGCTGAAGATGTGGGTTATCGTCATCTCCATGCCATGCAAAAGGCCGGACTGGAGCGCTTTTTACCTGTGGGCGTTACGGAGCCCATCGCCATCTCCCCTCTGCTTGAAACCCTAGAGCTCCCCCCCGCGCCGCCCCCCGAATCCCGCCCATTACCCAACAAACCTGGGCGGGTCACGTTAAAGCAGCGTTTACAGCAGCGTCGCATGCAAGCGCACGAGCCAACCGCTACACCAACCCATTAAGGGTAGAGATACCAACGATGAATCATCACCCGCTCAAAGATGCAGATCTGGATCAGACCCGCAAGAGCCATCTGTTTACACCCTTATCGGAGCCTGCTTGGCTTCCCTTAGCGGCGCAGTTGAGCCGTCGCACCTTGGCGAGCGGAGAGATTTTATTTCAACAGGGGGATCCCTTTGAGGCTTTTTTTCTGGTGTTGCGGGGCGGCATCAAGCTCTATCGTCTCTCTGCCGATGGTGCTGAAAAGGTCATTGAAGTGATTATGCCCGGACAAACCTTTGGTGAAGCGGTCATGTTTGCCCAAGGCAACCGCTATCCGGTTACGGCGGAGGCGTTGGAAGCCACGGTGTTGGTGGCGGTTCCCTCCTCGGCCTACATGGCTATGTTGCAACGCTATCCTGAAGCCAGCGTGGGACTGCTCAAAGATATGAGCCAGCGCCTGCACCATTTGGTGATGGAGGTGGATCGCGTCACCTTGCAGCGCGCCCGTGAGCGTCTGCTCTCCTATTTAGGGCAACAGGTTGCCTGTGGCAATGGTAGCAGTTGTACCCTAAAGATGCCCCGCAAGGTGTTGGCTTCGCGCTTATCCATGCAACCAGAAACCCTCTCTCGGCTGTTTCGTGGGCTTAAAGATCAAGGCATTATTGCCGAACAGGGCCAGATTATCACCGTGCTCGACCCCCATGCCGTACAAGAGGGCTATCTGGATGAGCTCTAACATCCCACAGCCACCGGACCCTATGTGCGGCATCCGTTAAGCGACAAACGCCGTGATAAAATAATACCTCATTATTTGAACAGTAGCCGTTTCACGCCGTGTACAATCGGGCCACCCCCCAGGAAAGTTGGGGCAGTCGCGGGCTCGATAGGGCGCTACCCTATCCTTCAAACCGCCTTACCCACAAGGTGGATACCTGGAGCGTAAGGCGGCCTATCTGGCGTTCCAACCCTAGGCGAGGGTCTGTTCAACCTTGGCTTTGATCGCTGCGGCGGTGGCGGGTAAAACCTCACAACGGGTCGGTAGGGTCATTAAATCCTGCATAGAGGGTGGTAAAGCCACCGCCTCACCCGTAGCCTGCCGTACGGCATCGGCAAACTTGGCCGGATGCGCCGTGGCCAGACAGATCACACCCTGCCTACCGGCCGCCGCTGCCACCCCAACCGCAGTGTGGGGGTCCAACACATAACCACTCTCCCGATGCACGCGGGTAATGGTCTCTAATGTTTGCGCCTCGCTCACCGCGACAGCGTCAAAAATGGTGCGCACCTGCGCCAGCTTTTCCGCAGAAACCGAAAATCCACCCTGCTCGGCCAGCTCCGCCATGCACCCCTTTACCCCATCCCCATCACGCTCCAGCAGATCAAACAGATAGCGCTCAAAGTTCGAAGAGATCTGAATATCCATGGAGGGGCTGATGGTGGGCTCCACCACACCCTTGCTGTAGCTGCCGTGCAACACAAAGCGGCTTAAAATATCGTTGCGGTTGGTGGCCAAAATCAATCGATCCACCGGCAAGCCCATCTGTCGCGCCAGATAACCGGCGTAGATGTCACCAAAATTACCCGTTGGCACCGAAAAACTGACCTTCTGCTCTGGATTCCCACCCGTGGCTCGCGCCCAACCCCGGAAATAGTAGACAATCTGCGCCAAAATTCGCGCCCAGTTAATGGAGTTAACCGCCCCTAAATGGTACTTTTCCTTAAACGCAAGATCATTAAACAGCGCTTTAACGATGGCCTGACCATCATCAAAATTACCCTCTATGGCGATGTTGTGTACATTGTCGTCCAACACCGTGGTCATCTGCCGCTCCTGCACCGGCGATACCCGTTGGTGGGGATGCAGAATAAAGATGTCAATGCCACTCTTACCCCGTACCCCATGGATCGCCGCCGAACCGGTATCCCCCGAGGTTGCGCCAATAATGTTCAGGCGTCCCCCCTGCTTTTCCAACAGATACTCAAACAGATTGCCCAAAAACTGTAACGCCACATCCTTAAACGCCAAGGTAGGGCCGTGAAACAGCTCCAATATCTGCACATCCCCCACCTTGACCAGGGGGGTAATCTCATCATGCTCAAACTTGGCGTAAGCGTTGATCACCAAGGGGCGGAGATCGGCCTCGGGAATATCCTCCTCCACAAAGGGGCGCATCACCTCTAGGGCCAACTCTTGGTAGGAGAGCTTGGCCCACCGCCGCAGGGTTGCGCCATCCACCTGGGGCAGCCGCTCCGGCACCAACAGACCCCCATCCGTGGCCAAACCCATCATCACCGCTTCAGAAAACGAGAGAGGGGCCACACCGCCCCGGGTACTGATATAACGCACCGTATCTACCCTTTACAAACCTTATAAATATCAGACCTATACAGATCCATAGGTCACCACGTACAAAACTTGGGCAAAGCCTGCCCAGGCTAAACCAGCCTAAACCACCACACCCTAAGCCTGCAATAAACCCAACAACAGCAACCCAATGGCAAACTTAGAGTGGGGGGAAGGTACCAGTTTATAACGGTGGGTCAAGCGCTTGGCTAAGGCCTCCACTGGGGCCAGCTCCCCCTGCAACAGTTCCAGCTCCACCTCACACAAGCCTTGGAGTTGCCCCCCGGCCTCAACCTGCCCTCGATCCAGCGCCATTTCAACCTGCGTCCCACCAGCCAAGTGTAACCGCACCGCCCTTCGCTCAAAATCCGTCACCATCAACGGTTGCAGAGGCGCTAAGGGGGCACGCTGGCGCAAATGGGCCAAGGCTTCGCGCATCTCCCCTGGGGGAAAATCGCTCAGGTTGGTGGGATTGTGGGGCAAAAAGCCTTCCCACTCCTCCCGCCGCGAGACCCCATCAACCACCCCGCCAAAACCCTTGACCGCCGCACGCCAACGCCCATCCCCTTCGGGCCGGGAACGAAAGGCCAGCTGGTTATGCAATAACAGCAGATCCGCCGTATCGTAATAGGTGGCCCGATAATCCACCCGCTCTGGGGGATCGGCCATGGCGGCGATTTCCGCATCCGCTAAGACCGCATCCAGAGTCAGAGCATCCTCAGCCGTGAGCTTGATCTCCAACTCCAGCGCCACGCTTAAACCTCCATGGGCTTATGGGCACGCAGCCAATATTGACAGCCCCCAAGCCGCTCTCCAGCCGCCTCTTCCACCAGTCCCGCCGCCTGTAACAGCCCCCGCAGGGTATCCAGCAACAGACGGTGATCCTCCGGTGGACCCATCTTTTTACCATCCGCCCGCTCTGGGCAGGGGCCAAACACGCCCCAATCCAGCGCCACCAATACCCCCCCCGGCTTGAGCAAACGCTTGATCTCCACCAAAGCCTCGGCCACCGTCACCTCATGCAGGGTAAAAGCAATAAAAACCGCGTCATAGTGGGCCGCCGGCAGACCGGTTTGCGTGAGATCCGCACAACAATCCTGCAAATTTGGTGGCGTCCCCACATGCCCGCGAAAGAACGCCAGCACCTCTGGCTGAAGCTCCACCGCCGTCACCGAACCCTCTGCCCCCACCGTTTGCAACAAGGCTGGGGTAAAAAAGCCCGCGCCGCAGCCCAAATCCACCAGCGCCATGCCGGGCTTGATGCCTATCTCCTGCACCAAGGCATGGGGATCCTCAATCCCCCGCCGCGCCGGGTCCAACAAACGCGCTGCGTGGCTTGGATCAAATCGGTGTTTGGGGTGATGGTGGTGGTGATGGCCCATCAAGAGATCTCCAAAATGCGGTTAATCCAATCCCGCAACGCAGGCAGCGTCATGGAGCCAGAGACCTGATCCTTCAACTGACCATGATCGAACAGCATGAGGGTGGGGATGGAACGAATGTTAAATTGGTTGGCGAGGATGCGGTTATCGTCGGTATTGACCTTAACGACTTTGATGCGTCCGGCCATCTCACGGGCAAAATCCGCCAGTAAGGGCGACATCTGCCGACACGGACCACACCATGGCGCCCAAAAATCCACCAGTACCGGCATAGGCGAGTGTAATACCTCGTCATGAAACTGAAGCTCGCCCACCGTTACGGGAAAATCGGGGCCGACCCGGTTAAGGGGCTCGCCACACTTGCCGCAACGGGCATTAAAGCCCGCCTTGTTGGTGGGAATACGGTTGCCGGTACCGCAACCGGCACAGGTAGCTATAAGTGACTCGCTCATCTCTAGATTTCCGACTGAGAGCTCAAAAAATAACGATCTCGGCACGCGGCCACCGTAGCCTCATGCTACTGGCAGCCACCAGCCAACATGGTTTACCGCCTATCGGCGCACTTTATAACCCTGGCTCTGCCAGTTAAGCATGCCCCCCGTAACATTATAGACTTTGGCAAAACCCGCCTTTTTTAGCCCCACAGAACCCATGATGGAGCGATTACCACTGCGGCAGATCACCGCCACTTCTCGGCCCGGATATTGCTTAAACATCTCTGGTGCCCGGCGGCTTAAGTCGCTCAAGGGGACTAAGATCGCATGTTCAATGCGGCCATCGGTATTAAATTCCGCTGCTGTGCGTACATCAATAAGCAAAGGCGGTGGTTTATGAGCCAGCATCTCGGCCAGTTGATGTGGCGTGATCTGATTGATTTTATAGAGAATAGAGAGGATGGGACCCTTGAACATTAATCCCATCAAAACCAGTACCAACAACAGGGTAAGCCAATTGTCTTGTAACCAACTCATGGTTCTATCGTTCCGTGGCAAGCATGATGAGAGAGATGGGCGAACGGCTCTGCATCAAAGGCAGTCACAGGGCTATACCCCATGGGAGAGACGTGTCGCACCGGTGAATTTTGGGTGGTCTGGCTGTCAACGTGTCAAAAAAACAGCTCTAGGGTTTTTTATTGCCTGTTTTATCGTCTTCTTCCTGACAAAAGATTTTTTTGGTCAGGGAGACCAGATCCAGCACCTTGCAATCTCCAACGCGGTAGAAAACCTGATTGGCTACCCGTCGCGAGGAGAGAATATTTTTATCCCGCATGATGGTCAAATGTTGGGAGACGTTGGATTGAGTGGTGCCGACAGACTCAACCAACTCCTGCACCGACAGCTCTTTTTCGTTCAAAGCAACAATGACCTTCAGACGCAACGGATGAGCCAGTGCCTTCATGCAGCGGGCGACCTTTTCAACGTTGTTTTCATCGAATTCGCAACCCACACATCACCTCAAAGTTCGATGGGTCTGGCATGATTCTGCCGACCTCTGTTAGTTTTGTATTTATTAGCTTTTTAGCTTTATCTAATAATAATAGAAGTGTCGTGCCTTAACGTCAATCCAAATCGGGGTAAATCTACTCTGCCCGGTCTACCCTATTATGGGTAACAGGGCCAAGTTCCCGTGCAGCCAGATAGAGACGATCATGAATAAAGCCGCAATCCAACAGGCGATGACTGAACCACTCAGCGAAAAGCAGGTGCGGGATTATTTACTCGATAATCCTTCGTTTTTTAACGAAAATGGGGACCTTCTTCCCAGCGCCATCAACGTTTCGGGACGGGTTTTGAGCCTAGAAGCCGGCCAGCTCAATCAACTGCGTCAAGAGAATACTCGTATACGTGAACAGGTGGACCATATCATGGAGCGCATCGGCCAAAATGATGCCATCTACCACGCCTTTCATACCATCCAAAAGGGGCTATTGGTCGAAATGGGGCAGGATGTCGCCACCCTCATCAACCGTTTTTGCCAATCCCTAGAGGATACCTTTAACATCTACCGGGTAGCACTTACCCTCAGCGATAGCGCCCCGGCGCTGTTACCCCTACGCCACGCCATGCAGAGCAACCCTGCCTTGGCCGGGGCTCTCATGGGCCGTGTACATATCATGCCCCATGCTGAGCTGATCAAGGTAATCGGCCATACGGGCCGTTCGGTCATCCGGGTTGGACGTGAAGGGGGCGACCGCACACCCTTTTTTGGTATGCAGGCTGGCCAAATTAAGAGCGATGCCCTTATCCCTATTTTTAATCCACCCTTGGATCTGCTCCCTATTGAGAGCCCAACCCCTGAACCCATTGCCTCCTTAAACCTTGGGGGGGAGAGCACCAACCGTTTTCTACCCGGTTACTCGTCGGATCTGTTGCAAGATATGACCGATATTTTTGTGCTGATCCTCGACCGTACGCTTGAGGCGGGTTAAGCTTGTGGAACTCCCCTATCTACAGCGCTTTTTTGATCATTTAATGCAGGAGCGGCGCCTCTCTGTGCACACAGAAAAGGGCTATCGCCGTGATCTTGAGGCGTTTTCTGCCTTTTATGCGGAGTATGAGGGGGAACCCCTCACGCCAACCAAGCTGGCGCAGCTCGATGGTGATCATATTCTGGCTTTTTTAGGGCGGGGACATCGCGAAGGTCTGGCCCGCACCACCATGCAGCGACGCATGGCTGCGCTGCGGGCTTGGTTCAATTATATGCAGCGAGAAGGGCTGGTCAGCGGCAACCCTGCGGCGGCGGTCTCTTCACCCAAAGCCCCCAAGCGGCTGCCCCGCGCCCCCAGCGTGGAGCAGACACTCAATCTATTGGATAAAAGCACCCCGCGCCCCCTCTCCCCAGAGGCGAGCGATTTTGACACCAGCGCTTGGGCGGTCTTGCGCAGTTTGCGCGATACGGCTTTGCTGGAGTTGCTCTACAGTGCCGGTTTACGGATCAGTGAAGCGTGCAATCTGGACCGGGCCGATGTGGACCTGCGTGGGGGCGAGCTACGGGTACGCCATGGCAAGGGGGGCAAACAGCGCATGGTGCCGCTAGGACGCACCGCCGTTGCAGCCATTGAGGCTTGGTTGCAAGCCCGCACCCGCGCCAAACCCCAGTTGGACCCCATGGGTCCAATCTTTACCGGTCAGTTGGGCAAGCGGCTTAACAGTCGTGAAGGCCAGCGTTTACTGGAAAAATGGCGGGCACGGTTAGACCTACCCGAGAGCGTGACCCCCCACGCCCTGCGCCACGCCTTCGCCACCCACCTGCTGCAAGCAGGGGCGGATTTACGGGCGATCCAAGAGATGATGGGCCACGCGAGCCTATCGGCCACGCAAAAGTATACCCATTTGGACATGCAGGCACTGGCCAAGGTTTATGACGCGGCGCACCCCCGCGCCCAACGCCGCACCCCACGACCCAGTACAACCCCTCAATTTCAAAAAGATCTACCGTGACTTCACCACTGTTTAACAGTTTAATCAAATCTTTAATCTTTCCGCCGGGCAATTTACTGCTATTGATGCTGCTGGCTTTTTTGTGCATGCGGCGTTGGCCTAAATTGGCTCGTTTTACCCTGGTGTTGGCCATGTTGGCGCTCTATCTACAAAGCGCACCTTGGGTTTCGGAGGCGATGATCCAATATTTGGAGTCTAAAACCCAAGCGCTTAACCCCCAGCGAGCGGCGGCTGACCCTGCTCAACTGACGGTGGTGTTGGGGTGCGGTCGCTACCCAGAAGCGCCAGAGTATGGTGGGGTAGACACCCTTTCTACCTGTGGTTTGGCGCGGGTACGCTATGGCGCCTACCTTTACCGCGCCACAGGACGCCCCATTTTGGTTGCAGGGGGGGCCCCTTATGGAGAACAGCGTTCCGAGGCCGATGCCATGGCCGAGGTGCTGGAGCGGGAGTTCCGCATCCCGGTTATGTTTCGCGAAGGTGGCAGCCGCAACACCTGGGAAAACGCCAAAAATAGCGCCGCCATTTTAAAGCGAGAAGGATTGACCCACATTTTTTTAGTCACCCACGCCAAAGATATGTCCCGCGCCGCTTGGGCATTCCGGGAACAGGGCATACAAGTTACAGAAGCCCCTACCCTATTTAAAACCAAAAGCCCTGCGTGGCCCCTTCCCTATCTGCCCGATAATTTTTATGAGTTTCGCTGGGCCCTTCACGAACTGGTCGGTATACTCTATTATCGACTGGTCGCTCACTGAGTAGCTTCAAGCGTACATTTGTTTTTGGCATCAATACGCCTATATACAGAGGAACCTTTCGGGCGTCGCCGCCCGATGTGGGCCGGTGCTTGATTGCGCTATTTGCTTAAAATAAATTCATGCTATTGTTTTCCACCCTGGTATGACGATACTTGCACCCCGTTTGGAGAGGTTAAGACCCTACTGTGGAAACGTTGTTAACGCTACTTCTGTTGCTGTTCCTTTCCGGTTTCTTTTCTGGCTCTGAGACAGCCTTGACAGCGCTTTCCCACGCACGGGTTGAGTCGCTTATGCTGGAACGGCGGCCAGGGGCCAAGGCGCTTTATCGACTAAAGCTAAATACGGACCGCATGTTGATCACCCTGTTGATTGGCAACAATCTGGTCAATATTGCCGCTTCGGCCATCGCCACGGTCTTTGCCACTGAACAGTTTGGTCATTTGGGGCCGGGCTTGGCGGTGGGGGGGTTGACCCTGTTTATTTTGATCTTTGGCGAGATTGTGCCCAAGACCTTTGCGGCCCGCAATATGGTCTCTATCGCCCTTGTGGTGGCACCCCCGCTCTATCTGTTTGCCCAAGCTGTGTTTCCCCTAACATGGTTGCTGGAGCACATTACGCAATCCTTACAACGTTTTTCCCGGCAGAGTGAGCCGACTGTCACCGAATCGGAGCTGTTGACTCTGGCCAGTCATGGGGCCCGCGAGGGGGCGATCGAGGCTGATGAAGAGGCGATGATCAAACGGGTGTTTGAGCTGAATGATCTCTGCGCCGAAGATATTATGGTACCCCGCCCGCAGATGGTGATGATAGATGGTGATTTAACCGTGGAAGCCGCCGCCAAGCGCCTATTGGCTCAACCTTTTGAACGCATTCCCATGACCACTGGGGGTTCTGATGAGATCCACGGGGTGATCCATATCCGCGATGTGCTGGAGGCGCTGATTCAGAATGAGGGTAGCAAATTACTCCGAGATATGTCTCACGAGCCTATCTATGTGGCTAAAAATCAGCGACTGGATCACCTGTTAGAGAACATGCGCGGCCGCAAACAGAAGATGGCGGTAGTGGTGGATGATATGGGTATGGCGTTGGGGCTGTTTACCCTGGAAGATATTCTGGAAGAGGTGGTGGGGGAGATCTACAACGAGTCCGATGGACCTGAACACCAGGCGCTTATAGAGAACAGTCCCGGGGAGATCGTGGTGGATGGTATTACCGAGATGCGTCACGTTATCGCTTATTTTGGACGTAGCTTGGATGCCAAGCCCACGGACCGGGTGAACCAATGGTTGTTGGCCAACATTGCGCGCATCCCGGATCTTGGGGAGCGGTTTACCATTGCGGACCTGGAGATAGAAGTGAAACGGGCCAGCCGGCGGCGCATTTTAAAGGTGGTGATACGGCATCTGCTTACAGAAACCGATATGGAGAGCGAAGAGTAGGTTTCTGCTCGGTATTCAACCCATTAAAAAGGCCCGGCAAGGGCCTTTTTAATGGGGTTTGAACGACGCTTTATTCATCAATGGGCGAGACCATATGTTTGCAGTGATCTTTGGCAAAGTTGATGAAGGCTTCCACCGCTTTAGAGCGAAACTTCTGTTTTTGGTGAATAAAGTTAATGGTACGGGTAATGCGCATGCCTTGCACCCGTTTGGCGACTAAAATACCCAATTTGAGCTCTTTGATAAGCGAGGCGCTGGAGACGATACCAATACCAATGCCCCCTTCAACGGAGCCCTTGACGGCCTCGGTTGAGCCCAACTCCAATACAATATCCAATTGATCATAGGGCAGCCCGGCATGGAGCAGATGGTCGTGTACCACTTGGCGGGTACCGGAGCCCTCTTCGCGGCTGACGAAGGGGTAGGCCTTGAGCTCCTTGACAGGGATTTCGTCCAGGTCGCACAGCGGATGGTTGGGGGGCAGGATGACCACCAACTCGTCATCCAGACAGCCATCGCGGGCGATATTTTTATTTTTGACGGGGCCTTCGATCATACCCACATCAATGGTGGCATCTTCGAGTTTGCGCACCACCGTGCGGGTGTTATCAATGGAGAGCCGAATTTGCACATCGTTGAACTGGTCGCGATAATCACTGAGGATACGGGGCAGCAGATACTCCCCAATGGTGGTTGAAGCCCCCACTTTGACCACGCCCCGGGTGACACCGGTGAGTTCGCTGACGGCTTTTTCGGTTTCGCGGTAGAGATCCAAAATGCGCTCGGCGTAGCTATACACCTCAAGACCGGCCTCGGTCAGCGAGATACGGTTATGGTGGCGGTCGAACAGGCGGGTATCAAAATGCTCTTCGAGTTGCCGTATTTGAAACGTGACCGCGGGTTGGGTCAAATAGAGCTCCTCTGCCGCACGGGTAAAGGAGAGATGTTTGGCAACGGCATAGAAAACCCGTAGACGTGTATCGGAAAAACTCATATTCCCCCCCCCGCCCCTTAGGGCGTGTCGTCTATTAACCCATGGCCGTGCCGTAAACCACGAGAAAAGGATTAAAAAAATCCTAACCTAGGGCCCCTCCACAGCGTTAAGCTGGCAGGGGGCGCATTAAGGCAATTTTTGTACGCGCCTCGCGCGTGGCGCAGGCACTTTATGTGGGGCCTTAAAACGCGGCTCAGGTTAAGATGTTGACCGAGCCTGCTACCCAAAAAAAATCTTATAACTTATTTGTTATGTTAAAAAAATCTCTGATGGATGTATAGATAAAAATGTGTTGCTTGGGGAAGGTTTTTTATAATCTGGCGGAGAGGGTGCTGATGTCGAAACAGATCATTGGGGATGGTGCGCAGCTGCGGCGGCTTTATCGCAGTTATGGGCGCTGGTTGAGCCCGTCATGCGGGGGTTTGGGTAAGCGCCCCTTAGAGTCGACCTTTATGGGGGTGGTGGAACCCTTTAGCACCCTTTTTTTTGATGCGTATGGGGTACTCTATGGGGGTTCGGTTGAGCCTGCGGGGGTTGCTCAGGCGATGGCGTTACTGCGCAGACAGGATAAGTGCATACGTTTACTTTCGAATAATGGACACGAGTCTGTACCGGTTATTGTGAGCAAGTTGGCTGCGGTTGGTCTGTTTTTTGAGCCCCATGAGATCATTACATCGGGTATGGTGGTTGCGTCGTATTTGGCGCGAGGTGGGTTGCGTGGGGCGCCCTATCTCTTGATTGGCTCGGAGCAGAGTCGTCAGGCATACGCGCCGGAGCCTATGCGGTTGGAGCGTCCACCTGGGGATGCCCGCTTAGGGCTTGAGCCGCCACGTGTGTTGCTGGTCTGTAGTGATTCGGCCTATTGGGGTACGCCTTATCAGGCCCATGTTGAGTCTATTTTAGCGGTGCATCCCTTACCGATGTTGGTGGCGAATCCTGATTTGGTGGTACCTTTACCGGAGGGGGGATGGTTACCGGTGGCTGGCCATGCGGCGCTTACTTTGAACCAACGTTATGGTGCCGCCTTTATTGGCTTGGGTAAACCATTTAGACCGGTGTTTGAGCGGGCCATGGCGTCGGTACCGGGGGTTAAGGCAGATGAGATTTTAATGATTGGCGACACGCCCGAAACGGATATCTTGGGGGCCAATGGCATGGGGATAAAGAGTTGTTTGGTGGGGAGCGGTATTTTGGCAAAGATGGATTTGACATGGTACGACTACTGTGTCCAGCAGGGGATTATGCCCGATTTTTATGTGCCGGCGGTTGCCTGTTAGGCGTGGAAGCAAACCATGTCGTTGGGGGTTTTTGGGTATTTTGGCGGGTTTTAAGGATCGTACGCGGGTTTGTATTCATTTTTTTCTTCGTTTTTGTGGGGGTTGGGAGAGATGGGTGGCTTTATCTGAGTATGGCTCTATCTCTTTCGCACTACAGGTTTTTTTCAGCGGGGCACAGAAGGATTGGAGGTTGAGAGGTCTCATATTTAGTCTTTATGTTGCAAGCTGTTACATGACAGAACGTTATCGTATTGCAAGGCTGGTAGTAACCAGCTAGAATTTGCCGCTGTTGGGCACTTATGTGGTGTTAGCGATAACGTATATAGGGATTCCGACAACAGACACCATCCATAGTTTTTAGGAGAAAGCCTTGAATAAGCTCTTCTTGTACAGTTTGGCGGCGATGCTGGTTTTGTTGGGCATGCCTGAGTTGGCGCTTGCGTCTGGAGGGGCGGCGTTATCGGCCTTACCGGCGAATATGCCTGATCTTACGCAAACATGGGTTGGCCCCACGGCGGTTATTATCTTTGTGGTGGCTTATGCTTTAGTGATGGGTGAAGAGTTTACCCACATGCGTAAATCTAAGCCGGTGATTTTCGCGGCGGGTTTGATTTGGGCCTTTATCGCTTATGTTTATGCTGGTTTTGCAGCGGGTTTAACGGATCCGGCGGCGCAGAAGGCGGTCACGCATGCGACGGAGATGGCGGTACGGCATAACATTCTGGAATATGCTGAGCTTTTCCTATTCTTGTTGGTGGCGATGACCTACATCAACGCGATGGATGAGCGTCAGGTATTTCAATCTTTGCGTGCGTGGTTGGTGCGTTCGGGTTACACCTATCGTCAGATGTTTTGGATGACGGGTTTGCTGGCGTTCTTTATTTCACCGGTTGCGGATAACCTGACGACGGCTTTGTTGATGTGTGCGGTGATTTTGGCGGTGGGTCGGACCAAGCCAAATTTTGTGGGCATTGCGTGTATTAACGTGGTGATTGCGGCCAATGCGGGTGGGGCGTTTAGTCCGTTTGGGGACATTACGACGTTGATGGTGTGGCAGAAGGGTGTGGTACCGTTTGTTGACTTTTTCTATCTCTTCATTCCTTCGCTGGTGAACTGGGTATTGCCGGCCTATATCATGTCGCGCACGGTATCGACGGAGACGCCGGAGGCGAGCAACGAGGTTGTGAAGATTCGTCGTGGTGGTTATGTGATTATCTTTTTATTCCTGCTGACCATTGTAACGGCGGTCTGTTTTCACAACTTCTTGCACTTACCGCCGATGTTGGGTATGACGACGGGTTTGGGTGCATTAAAGCTGTATGCCTACTATCTCAAGCTGACCCATGCTAAGGAGCAGCATGGTAGTAATGGTGAGATTGGGGATGTCCGTTTTGACATTTTCAGAAAGGTTGAGCGGGCTGAGTGGGACACCTTGTTGTTCTTCTATGGTGTGATTTTGTGTGTGGGTGGTTTGGGTTACATTGGGTATTTGGAAATTGTTTCCAAGGTGCTGTTTGTGGATTGGGGTCCCACTTGGGCCAACATTACGGTGGGCTTTTTGTCGGCCATTGTGGACAACATTCCAGTGATGTTTGCGGTATTGACCATGATGCCTGACATGGACATGCAGCAGTGGTTATTGGTGACGTTGACGGCGGGTGTGGGTGGTTCGATGTTGTCCATTGGCTCGGCTGCGGGTGTTGCGTTGATGGGGCAGGCTCGTGGTATGTACACATTCTTTGGTCACTTGAAGTGGGCACCGGTGATCATGTTGGGTTACTTTGCGAGTATTGGGGTCCATTTCTTGGTGAATTCCCATCTTAAGGGCGTGTTGGTTCACTAAGGGCTTTTCGTGGTAGGAGAGAGAGGGGTCGAATTCTGAGGGATTCGGCCCTTTTTTTTTATGGAAAGTTATTCGGGCCGATGTGGTAGAGGGTGTATTGGAGGGATCTTGAATGCCTCTATGTCCAGGGAGTTCCATTATCAAAAGGGATTGGGGGGTCTGGGGGGAAGCTCTGCTTGCCCCCCAGCGGGTGCAGGGCAGAGCTCTGCCGGGTCTGGGCAGCGCCCAGTGGGGTTCGGGGCGAAGCCCTGAGATCTTTTGAGCTTTGTAAAGCCCCGTACCGGTTGGACAAGGGCGCAGGGGTTTTATTAAGAGAGCACGGGTTGTGTAGGAGCGCGGTACGGGGCGTGGGGTAGCGATGTCACGCGCCAGCGTGGCGGGTGGTTGGGCACATTGGAGTTGGGAGGGTAGATCTCTACATCCCCCAACATAGCCCAGGCTGAAATTGAATGCCTCTATGTCCAGGGAGTTCCATTATCAAAAGGGATTGGGGGGGCTGGGGGGAAGCTCTGCTTGCCCCCCAGCGGGTGCAGGGCAGAGCCCTGCCGGGTCTGGGCAGCGCCCAGTGGGGTTCGGGGCGAAGCCCTGAGATCTTTTGATCTTTGTAAAGCCCCGTACCGGTTGGACAAGGGCGCAGAGGTTGATTAGGAGAGCACGGGTTTTGTAGGGGCGCGGTACGGGGCGTGGGGTAGCGATGTCACGCGCCAGCGTGGCGGGCGGTTGGGCAGAGAGTGGCTGGGGTGAAAACCGCACTAGGCCACATCGGCGCTGGGAAGGTAAATCTCTACATCCCCCCACCACAGCCCAGGCCTAAGCCCCGCCGGGGCATTTGGCATCCCCTATGGGAGATCCCTTGAAAAAAGCCTCAAGGGACCCCCCATAGGGGATTAAAAGGCTGGCTCGCTGGTCGCTAAGCTGCAAAAAACCGCAGCTTAGCTCCCCTAGCGAAGGGCGAGCCTAAAAAAGTCAAAAGATCAAAAACAAAACCCTGGGGGGAGACAGAGAACTTCTCCCCCCAAACCCCCCTCTAACCTTTTTTTAATCATAAAATCACTACCGCTATATGCGTATCCTGCTGTTATAAATAATATTTCAAAAGATCAAAAACAAAACCCTGGGGGGAGACAGAGAACTTCTCCCCCCAGACCCCCCTCTAACCTTTTTTTAATCATAAAATCACTACCGCTATATGCGTATCCTGCTGTTATAAATAATATTTCAAAAGATCAAAAACAAAACCCTGGAGGGAGACAGAGAACTTCTCCCCCCAAACCCCCCTCTAACCTTTTTTTAATAAAAAAAACGATCAAGCCACGTGCAAATATGAATAAAAATACAAAAAAAACAAACACCAAAATTAAAAAAGGCCCCAACCAAAGCAGGGGCCCTTTTTACAATCAATACAACCGACCTTATGCCTTAGAGGCCATGTGCAGAATCAAATCCAACACACGGTTGGAATAACCCCACTCATTGTCATACCAGCTCATCACCTTGATCTGCTTACCATTCACCCGGGTGCAACCACCATCAACAATGGAAGAACGAGGATCACCCTGCATGTCAATGGAGACCAAAGGCGCATCAAAATAACCCAAGAAACGGGTGGTCGCCGCCTTCAAAGCCGCATTAACCTCCTCAGCCGTGGTCTCAGCACGAACCTCCATCACCGCATCCACCAAAGATACGTTAGGGGTAGGCACACGTACCGCCAAACCATCAAAACGACCCTTCATGTTGGGCATAACCAAACCAATGGCCGCCGCCGCACCGGTCTTGGTGGGAATCATCGAAAGCGCCGCCGCACGAGCACGACGCAAATCACTGTGAGGCTGATCCAACAAAGCTTGGTCGTTGGTGTATGCATGCACCGTGGTCATCAAACCACGCTCAATACCAAACTTGTCATCAATAACCTTCGCCATAGGGGCCAAACAGTTGGTCGTGCACGAAGCGTTGGAAACAATGTCATCCGTCGCAGGGTTGTAGTCGTTCTCGTTAACACCCATCACAAAGGTAGGAATATCCCCACCAGCAGGGGCCGAAATAATAACCCGCTTGGCACCACCCTTAAGATGCGCACCCGCAGTCTCACGCTTACGGAACAAACCTGTGGATTCTACCACATAATCAACACCTAACTCGCCCCAAGGCAGTTTGGCAGGATCACGCTCTTCAAAGACAGTGATCTCTTTGCCATCCACAGAAACACCCTTCTCTGTGGCGCTTACTTCAGCATTCAATACACCCATTACCGAGTCATACTTAAGCAAGTGCGCCAACGAAGGCTTGGGGGTAAGATCATTCAACGCAACAATTTCAATATCTTTGAACGCAGGGTCCATACGTTGTGCGCGAAAGATGCTTCTGCCAATTCTGCCGAACCCGTTGATGCCAATGCGGATGGTCATGTGTTTCTCCTGATTCCTAGTCTGTTCTCTGCTCGAAGAGCGATACCTATCGCCCAAGATGGTTTGTCGGTCACTCTGATCAAACTTAAAAAAATAGTGATAAATGCATTTTTACACCCTAATGGGCCCACGGTCGATGGTTGACGAAAACCTCGTAACCACAAGCCTGAACGCAGGGCACATGCTTGTCTATGGGCAAAGCATGTGGGAAAGTTAAGTTTGTTCTACCCAAATAGCGTTGATCCAGCGGCCAAGAAGGCATAGTCTGTTGGCCAGATCGCCACCTAGGGAAGCGTAGGTTAATTTACTTAACCTTTCAATCCTATCGTGGTACCAAAATGGTAAATTTACGCCGAAGTTTTAGAGCACGGACGGTGACAATCCATGCCCAAGATAAAAATAGAAGAGATCGTTCCCTTCTCACCCCAACAAATGTATGACTTGGTGGTCGACGTGGACCGCTATCCTGAGTTTTTAAATTGGTGCTGCCATGCCCATATTGTTAAACAGGAAGGCAACCAGTTTGAAGCTGAGTTAACCATTATGTTCAAAGGCATACGCGAAAAATTTCGTACGTTGGATAAGGTTGTTCCTGGCGAACGGGTCGAGATATCCCTGGTTTCAGGTCCTTTTAAACATCTGACCAGTTTGTGGGTATTTGAACCCGTTGAACCCCAAGGTGCACGCTGCCGGATCCATTTTAGCATCGACTTTAAGTTTCGTAACCCCGTTCTTAACATGACCTTGGGGCCTGTTTTTAGCATGATCTCTAAACAGATGGTCAGTGACTACCGCAAACGTGCGGCCAAACTCTATCGATAACGCGTTAGATAGCCGCTAGACTTTTGCTGTGGCCAATGCTCCAATAAACAAACTTTCGATTTTAACATCATACAGGGCACCACACAGGGCTCCAGATCGGTATACCCCCGTGTGACATAAGGAGTAATGGATGATCACCTATCTTAAACAGGCTGCACTGGCCCTGGCCGTGATGGTTCCTATGCTGAGTAGCGCTTATGCAGAGTCACCCGTGGTTGGCCAAATGGGCACGTGGAAAGTCACACTGGAGGAGCTGGATAAAAGCATCGCCGGTGAGCTCTTTGAGCTGGAAAATAAAATCTACGAAACCCGCGCCAAAGCCTTAGACAGCATGATGGTCGAGCATCTGCTCGATACCGAAGCAAAAAAACAGGGTATCACCATTGATGCCCTAGAAAAGCGCGAAGTCACCGATAAAGTTACCCCCGTCAGTGATGCCGAAGTGGCACAATTTATTGAGCAAAATAGTGAACGTTTGCCCAATGCTGGCGAAGGGCTGGAAGAGCGCATTAAATCCTATCTCACCGAGCAACGTGCCGCTAAGTTTCGCCGTGCGCTGCTGGCTCAGCTGATGTCGCAAGTCGAGGTCACCACCAACTTGCCAGAACCCGAAGAGCCCCGTTACACCTTTAACTCCACCATGACCCCCTCACTTGGAGCAGCCGATGCCCCTGTCACCATTGTGGAGTTTTCTGATTTCGAATGCCCCTACTGCCGCCGTGTTCAACCCGCCCTCAAACAGCTAAAAACCAAGTACGGCGATAAGATTCAATTTGTATTCCGCCACTACCCCCTATCCTTTCACAAGCTGGCCCCGCTGGCCTCTAAAGCGGCCATGTGCGGTGAAGATCAGCAACAGTTTTGGGCCTTTCACGATGCCCTGTTTGAAGAGGGTGTGGACCTCAGCCGCGCCGGTCTGGACAAAGTGGCCGCTGACCTAAAATTGGACATGGCGCTCTTTAAAAACTGTCTGGACAGCAATAAGCATGAAGCCAAGCTGGATGCCGATTTAACCGAAGGTCAATCCCTGGGCGTTACCGGCACCCCTACCTTCTTTATAAATGGCCGTAAAAGCTCAGGCGCGCTCCCCTATAGCACCCTTGAAAAAATGGTTGAGCAAGAATTAACCAGCAAATAAGCCATCTCTTTCCCTAATGCTCCAAAAACAGGCCCAATATGGGCCTGTTTTTGTATAAAAAAAATTTTACATGCTATTGTTAATATGGAAAAAAAAATAGATACCATATTTTGCTATTCCATCGTATCGCCGCTTGGTTCATGCTATGTTCTTGAGTCGTTCGCAGCTTGATCCTATGCACCTGCATTTTAAATTGTGGGTCCATAAACCTTGGATTTCTAGTAAACGCCATTGAGTGATGCTTGGTTCTCGTCTCATTTAAACATTTAATGATTTTCTTGATGTAGGTAAAGTGTACACAGCTTAGGGGTTTTCAAAGTAGCAATCCCTGCAAGATCATCGCTGTCGGATGACCCAAACGTGATGTGAGGTCCTGTTCGTAAACTCAGTCACATGGTAACCGTTCAGAGACCCCTCGTTCAGTGAGGATGTTCACCGTTTGAGAAGGAGTCAACTGCCGGGAATAGCGCCAATTTTGTTTGACCATGGCAAAGAATATCCTTGACACGATTTTCGTCGAAAATGTGAAATTTCAGAAGGAGAGTGCGATCCGATCTGTTTTTGCCTATCAAAGCCTTGAGGAGAGTTCTGGCGGGTTTTCAGCTGTGGCGCCCACCCCCGGGTACGAGCGAATTTTTGCGCTGGATCCAATGGGGCGCAGAAGCGCAAAAATCTCTTCCTGGAAACCCGTGTTATCATGTGTGCGAGGATTCATTCACCGGCGATGATGTGGTGCGCGAACCATGAAGCTTTCAGATCACGACCTGCTCCAGATTGATGAGGAATATCTCTCCTCACTATCGTCTGCAGAGTTACTGGCCGTCAGCCGGAAAATGTTGGAGGATCTCAAGGAATCTCGTGAGCGTTTGAACCGAACACCCGACAACAGTTCCCAGCCGCCCAGCAGTCGTCCGGCGTACCTTGGGATTCCAGTTGAGCAAGACGAAACGCTTTCGGATGAGGATGAAGAGGACGTTTCGCCGGTGGAGAAGAAGGGAACCGATGATGCGGATGGAGATGATTCACCAGGGCCATCCGGCAGTTCTACTCCCTCTGCTCCAGGAAATGGTAAGTCGGATTCCTCAGGCAAGAAGCCGAAAGGCAGGGCTGGGAAGCCAGTTGGGGCCAAGGGATTCGGCAGAACGCAGATAATTCCGATTCGGAGTACCGTGGTTCATCGAGCGGAAACGTGTGCTGCCTGCGATGCTGCCCTTCCCTTGGATGCTCGATTTACAGCTCGAATCGGCTATGTGACCATCGATCTGATAAGGGGTGCCCCGGATCAGCCTGGATTGAGGCTAGAGGGGACCAAGCACCTTTTTGGGGAAGTTGCCTGTAGATGCGGCCATATTTCATGTACCGGTCCCGGCACAGGGGATAGACTTGAGATTGCAGGACGCAAAACCGCAACCAGTTTGAGTGAATGGCGTATTGTCGGCCCCATGTTGGCTGCTTTCATTGTTGCGCTCGCAAAACGGATGCGGTTGTCTCGCTCCAAGGTTCAGGAGTTTTTGATCGATTGGTTCGGCCTGGAGTTGAGTGTCGGGACCATCGACAATTGCATACGTGAGGTCGGACTGGCTGCCGCCCCTGTTCAGGATGAACTGATTGCCGAACTTCGTGCATCCGCTCTGGCTCATGTAGACGAAACGCCTTGGAAGCAAAAAGGTCAAGCTTTGTGGCTCTGGGTTTTCGCGACGGCAAATACGGTCTTGTTTTGCGTGGGACGCCGGACTCGACAAATGGTCCTTGATATCCTGACCGAGGAATATGCAGGCTGGCTAATGAGCGATGGACTCATGAACTACCGGATTTTCTCCAGGCGGCTGCGCTGCTGGGCGCACTTGATCCGAAAAGCCAAGGGGTTGTCGACAAGCCTGGATAAAGAGAGCAAACGATTCGGCTCCAGGGTATTGGAGGTCCTGGAATACATGGTCGAAGAGGTCAAAGATGGATCGGATCCGCCAGCTGCCGAGTCGATTTTGGAAGAATTCCAGGGATACTGCGAATTGTACAGAGATTATCCCCCGTCCGAGAAAGTTCGCAGCCTTGCCGTTGAGCTTCTCAATGACTGGGATGTTATCTGGCAACCTGTGAGAGTTCCAGGGCTGCCGCTGACCAACAACGATGCGGAGCGGGCTCTGCGCCACTGGGTCATTGCGCGTCTGATCAGCCACGGAACTCGTACGGCAGAAGGGAGTCGGGTATTGGGTGTGCTGGCTAGCGTCATCGAAACTTGCCGATTGCGGAACGTGTCTCCCTGGGACTATCTTGCTGAGGTGATTGCTGAACGGAGAAAGGGAAACCTCGTACCGCCGTTACCGGCTCCAGTAGCCGCTTGATATCGGGGTCTCTGAACGGTTACGTCACATGTGCTACCTGCTATGTTCCACTGGGGGCTTTTCTAAACAGCAGCTGATTGGAATTGCGTTATTTATTGGGGGGAATGGATGTCTCTGTTCAACTATTTACTCGGGCTTTCCATCAAAAACAAGATGTGGTTGGTGGCCATCTTCTCCATTATTGTCGAGTTGATTCTCATCATACCCAACTTTCAACTTATCCAAAATAGCGGTACGCAAGTTGAACAACAGATCACCACGGTGGAAAAAGAGCTTACCCATCTAGAGGATCTACAGAGCCGTCAAGGTGTGGTTTCAGACTTAATGAAATCGGTGCTTACCATCCACCATGGCATTACCCTCATTGCAGATGAAGAAGAAGGCTGGAACCGGGAGCGCCTCCAAGAGGTGGTCAAGGAATTTACAGCGGCTCGTGAGCGGCTTAATACCATGTGGCCCCCCAATGGTAACCGCGATAAGTTGGATGAACTGTTGGAAAATGTGCAAATTATTATCAATATGGGCATGGAGTACGACCCCCAGGAAGAGGGGGGACGAGAAGCTTTGCTCAACGGCATGAACCTGATGATGGTTGACCTTATGCATAGCTTAAACGGGGTCAATGCCATCTATCGTGACTATATGGAAAAGGAGATTGAAGGGGTCTCTAAAGCCATTATTGGCGGAGTAAAACAGGCTCAGGACATGGTGAGCAAGCTTGGTCACACCTCGCTACAAGGTATGCTTTTTCAATTTGTAGTGGTGCTGTTTTTGATCATCCTCATGGCGGTTATCCTAACCTGGATTTTGCGCCGTCTCGATACCATCCAAATCGTTTTCCGCGAAGTCAAAGCCGGGCGTATTACAGCCCGCGTGCCTGTTGCAAGATGGCATGACGAAATTACCGAAATTTCGGATGGGGTTAACGAAACCCTGATGGAGCTAACCAAGCTTATCCGTGAAATCCGTATCCACGTGGCCGGTACCCTACCCCCTGTCAGTAAAGAGTTTGCCGATGCGGTTGATCGCCTTAATGGTGCGGTCGGATTGGTCTTTACGGCCATTACTAAGGCAGACCAAGCCAATGAGAACCTATCCCTCAAAATCAGCGATAATGTAAAAGCTGCGACAGAGTGGATTGTACAGGCCCTTGAAGAGATCTCTAAATCTGCGGCAACCCAAGCCGAAGCCGCAGGCCATGTGGCAGAATCCGCCGATGAGGGCAGCTACCGCAGTAGCCGTCTCTCTACCGCCATCGACGAAATGGTTGGCAATGTGGATTCCGTGAGCAACAGCATTAATAAAATTTCTGGTTTAATGGGGGATATGCATAAGACCATTCGCGAAAACGCCACCAGCCAGAAACAGGTGCTGGCGTTTAGTGAAAGCGCCGTGCGCGAAGCCGGTGAAGCCGCAAACCAAGTTGAAGAGACGCAAACGGTCATGTCTAGCTTGGCTGAGTCTGCCAACGAAATTGGCAAAGCGGTCAGTAGTATTAAGAACATTGCCAAACAGACCAATATGCTGGCCTTAAACGCCTCTATTGAAGCCGCAGGAGCCGGCGAGGCGGGCAAAGGCTTTGCCGTGGTGGCCAATGAGGTCAAAGAGCTGGCTAAGCAGACCGAGCAAGCTACCAACATGATTTCTCAACGGGTTGAAGAGATCCAATCTGGGACCAAAGATGCCACCAGCCGCGTGATGCAGACCGTGGAGGTGGTCAACATGCTCGCCGAAACCAACCGTCACGTTGGGGATATGGCCCAAGAGCAGAGCGCACGGGTCGACGATGTTAACCAAGCTGTGCAAGGGGTGGCCAGCGCCACCAATGACGTGGCGCATAATTTAAATTCTCTCTCCACCAAAGCCCAAGAGGTTGCCAACACCGTTGCTGAACTCAGTGAAAGTGCTCAAGCCCTCTCCAATACCGCTACGGCGATGTCCCATAATGCACAAGGTGCTCGGGAGCAATCTTCCAAAGCCAATGAACACGCCCAACAGGTCTTAATTTCTGTTGGTATGGCCATTGCCGCGACCGAATTAATGGATAATGAGATGGGCCATGTCACCCACGGATTAGGGAATTTGCAGATCACTACGCAAACCATTAACCTATTCATCGGTGTGCTTGGCGAGGTCGAAACCAAACTCAACCATGCTCAGCAAGCCTTTAACTTAGGCCCTGAAAAGCTCAAGATGAGTCTCATCAAAGGCGCTTTGCTGGCGTGGCTCTCTAAACTGGAACTGCATGCTTGTGGGCAGATTAAACTGGAGGATGGCGGGGATCCTCGTCATTCACCCCTCGGAGAGTGGCTCTACCATCCCGAAACAGGCAGCCGTTTAAGCCATCTACCCGTTTATAAGGAGGTGGAGCAAAGCAACCGTAAGCTCCATGAGCTGGTCAGTGCTGCCATTGTTCAACTTAATCAGAAAAAGAAAGAGGCCGCCAAGACCACCTTGGCCCAGTTGCACGATGAGCGTCGCAAACTGTTTACCGCCTTGGATAACCTCTATCACGCATCGGTTGATGAAGCTAAGAGATAACCATAAACTTTTAGCTCACAGGGTTATCTCTCCAAAAACAGGCTCTCTGTCTGCCTTAGGGGGGCCCTTTGCAACGGGCTGAAGATGCCGAGCTCGCACTGACATAAAGGGGGTTATGCAAGCCTGTTTACCGCTCTGTTTGATTTTTGCACCCTTGCGTCCTGCACATGCATGGCCTCACCAGAGCAGAGGAACCCAGCAGGGTTTAGCGTCAGACCCCGTTTATTCATCCGCTTTTCGCGTTTTCCCAAAAAGAGCATTTGGCCTGTCGAGCGAAGTTTGTTATTGTCCTGTGAACGCTTATAACGGGTTAGATCTGGGTTTTATAAACCATAGTGTATCGTTGATTTTGGAGGGGCAGGATGGATCTCATCAAAAAGCAGTTCGACGAAGCCGGCAACCTAACCATTATACAACTGCCCGAAACCTTCACCTTTCGGCTGTTTAATGAGTTTCGGGGGTGCTATGAGGCGTTGGATCGCCAAGGCTCCGTTGAGGTTGATCTTTGCCATGTCACCCACTTGGATAGTTCGGCGTTGGGCATGTTGGTCGCAGTGTGGGAACACATGGGCCGTAACCGCGAGCAGGTGCGCTTGAGCAACACCTCTATCGCCGTGCGTAAGATCCTTATGGATGCCAACTTTAATCAGTTGTTCACTATCTCTTAAACAAACCCTTTTTACCCCCGCTCACTTCGCAGTGGCGTTTATCTTGGCGCGTTCTGCGGTTCCCCCTTACCCTTAGCCGTTGGCCTGTTCATACCAGACAACGCAACGCCTGTTGCATACCCGCCACATCGTGTACCCTTACCCAATTGGCCCCCCGCTGCACCCCCAAAGCGGCCATAAGATGGCTGCCAACATCACGCTGTGCGGCATCTTCACACCCTGTTAAATGGCCCACAATACGTTTGCGTGAAATCCCCAGCAACAGAGGCGCGGCCAAACCCGTAAAGGCACCAATATGGGCCAACAGCTCCAGATTGTGCCCATGTGTTTTACCAAAACCGATACCTGGATCAATCACCAGCCGCTCCCGCCCAATACCATTTTCCACACACCACTGCATACGGTCACCCAGAAAACCATACACCTCAGCCACCACATCCTCATAGTGGGGGCTATTCTGCATGTTTCTAGGTGTGCCCTTTTTATGCATGAGCACCACAGGGCAGTGGGCATCCCGTAATACTCGAAGCGACAGGGGATCCCCTTTGAGTGCGGTGACATCATTAATAAGGGCTGCCCCAGCCTCTAAGGCCGCTTCCATCACCCGACCCTTCGCCGTATCTACCGAAATGGGCACCTTTGTCTGGGCGGCAATGGCCCGCACCACCGGTACTACGCGACGCAACTCCTCATCCACGGGCACCATGGCCGCACCAGGGCGGGTGGATTCCCCACCAATGTCTAACAGATCTGCCCCTTGTTCGACCAGCGCCATGGCATGCGCCACAGCCCTGCCGGTATCATGGTAGTGGCCACCATCCGAGAAGGAGTCGGGGGTTACATTGACAATACCCATGATCAGGGGACGATCCCCGGCCAATTTCCGCCGTTTGCCTTGTGCATCCAAGTAGCTCATGGCCGCGCGGGGCGTGTTTAGGTTGCGCAGGGATTGGTGCAACGCCATGGCGCTATCCTGAGCCACGGTCTGAAAAATGCGTTCTTGCCAACGCTCTAAAACGCTGGGTAACAGCCACCCACGGGCCATGCGCAAGGTGCCACTGAGATAAATCTCCATACCCTCTGGCAACAGCCCATCCCACGCCTCAGGCCAGGGAAAGAGCCGTACCGCCATGGGCAGTTCGGGCATAGCCGGGAAGGGTGCCACCCCATCGCCCATGCGGGGTGCTGCAAAAAAATGGGCGCCTGCGGCGCCCATGGTCGGTGTTACTACGGCATAATGCGTCATCTATCCTTATCATCGCCTTCAGGGGTGTCCTTAGATACCACCTCCTGCGTGGATGCCTCTGTTGCAGTACGGGTGGATCCTTCCACATCATCCTCTGCTTGGGTGACACTCCCTGCCACTGCATCTTTTGCCGTTTGGTCCCCTTGTTCCCCATCGTCTGCCACCGTTGGGGTTGGCTTGTTCGCACGCTCATCCTTTTTCTTCAAAGGCTTTAAAGCGGTCTCGGCAGGCTCGCCTGCCATGAGCTTAATCACCTCATCCGCATCAATGGTTTCGCGCTCCAACAGTGCCTGGGCCATGGTGTGCAGCACCTCCATTTTATCGGTCAAGATCTGTTTGGCTCTTTTGTAATTGCGATCAACGATGTCAAATACCTCTGCATCAATGCGCCGAGCTGTCTCTTCCGATACGCTTTTGTGCTGCGTGATCTCCCGACCGAGGAAAATCTCTTGTTCATTTTCACCATAAGTAAGGGGACCCAAGGTGTCACTCATACCATAGGAGCAGATCATCTTACGGGCCAGATCGGTAGCCCGTTGGATATCATTGCCCGCCCCGGTGGTGAGCTGATTGAGCACCAACTCTTCTGCCAGACGCCCCCCCATTAAGATGGCGATATTTTGTTCTAGCTGCACCTTGGAGTAGGTGTAGCGATCTTCCAACGGTAGTTGCATGGTCAGGCCCAAAGCGCGACCACGGGGGATGATGGTCACTTTATGCACGGGGTCTGCCCCGTCCAGTGCCATGGCCACCACCGCATGCCCGGCTTCGTGATAGGCTGTTGTCTTGCGCTCTTTTTCTGAAATAACCGCGCTTCGACGCGGTTTACCCATCATGACCTTATCCTTGGCGTTCTCAAAATCCTCCATCTCCACCACCCGTTTATCCAACTGGGCGGCAATCAGGGCGGCTTCATTGACCAAGTTGGCCAGATCGGCCCCAGAGAAACCGGGGGTCGCGCGGGCGATCACCTCGGCATCCACCGAGTCCGACAGGGGTACTTTGTTCATGTGCACTTTAAGGATCTGGGTGCGGCCCAAAATATCGGGGTTAGGCACCGTCACCTGACGGTCAAAACGACCGGGCCTGAGCAGTGCAGGATCCAACACGTCGGGGCGGTTGGTGGCCGCGACCATGATCACACCCTCAGTCGATTCAAAACCATCCATCTCCACCAATAGCTGGTTGAGGGTCTGCTCCCGCTCATCGTGCCCCCCGCCCAACCCGGCACCCCGGTGGCGACCAACGGCATCAATTTCATCAATAAAGATGATGCACGGCGCATTTTTTTTGCCTTGCTCAAACATATCCCGCACACGGGCCGCACCCACCCCCACAAACATCTCCACAAAATCGGAACCAGAGAGGTTAAAGAAGGGCACGTTGGCCTCGCCAGCGATGGCACGCGCCAGCAGTGTTTTACCGGTACCCGGAGGACCCACCAGCAGCACACCCTTTGGAATTTTACCACCAAGCCGTTGGAATTTATGAGGATCTTTAAGAAACTGCACCACTTCTTGCAGCTCCTCTTTGGCCTCTTCAATGCCCGCCACGTCCTGAAAGGTTACTTTCGCCGCCTTATCGGACATGAGCTTGGCTTTGGATTTGCCAAAGGACATCGCCCCACGTCCACCGCCGGACTGCATTTGCCGCATGAAGTAGATCCACACCGCAATGAGCAGCAGCATGGGGAACCAGCTAATTAAAATTTGCATCAACATGGGGGTGCCTTCGGGCTCCCGCACGTCAATATCCACCCCATGGGCCAGCAGATCCTTGGTAAGATCGTAGTTATCCGGCACGCGCGATGAAAAAGGGCTACCATCGGTCGAAAGCCCGCGTACCGTACGCCCTTCAAGGGTAACTGCTGTTACCTTGCCTTGGGCGACCATTTCAGAAAAATCGGAAAATGTGATGCTCTGCCCTGGTCCTTGGGGGCTGTTAAACAGATTAAACAGCATGACCATAAGAAGGCCGATAACCAGCCACAGGGAGAGGTTTTTAAAAAACCCGTTCAAGAAAGCAACTCCTCGCTCGGTTTGGGGAAACGTTTAGGATATAGTCGCGATCCGCACACCAACGCTCTACACTTTGCCAAGGCTTCGTGGTAAGAACAGTGGAACAGGGGATCACGCCTCACTAGAAGATAGGCATGCTTAGCCAAAAGTTCAATGGTTCGTCTCGCCTCTTTTTCCTGGAGCCCTAAGAACCGGCTGGACCAACAAGCGCTGCTCGACTCTTGTCACGGCCACCCCCTGCATACGCATCTGCCATCGTTTGGCGGGCAAGCTCAGATGGTGCCACAGATTTTCCTTAGCCCGCTGGCCAACTGCCGTTATGCCCACCAGGGTATGCAGCATGTGATCCAACAACCGCGCGCGTAGCTCCGCAGGCAACTCTGCAAAGGGCTGTAACGGTAGTTGTAAGCCATTCTCTTGGTAGGGTTCAATGGGCAACTGCTGGGCCAACTGCACCACCATCCACTGGAGTGCCGCATCGGCCTGTTGCAGGTGCAAAGCCGTTTCTGCCAACCGTTGAGGAATCGCCTCACCCACCCCCAAAGCATTTAAACTGGGCAGCAGACGGTGGCGAATATGGTTGCGGGTATAACGCAGATCTTGGTTGCTGGGATCTTCACGCCATGTAATCTGCTCCCCCTGCAACCAACTCGTTAGCTCTTTTTTGCTAAAGGGCAGCAGGGGCCGTAGCAGTTGCACCTGGGCGAATTCCGCCATGGGCAGGGGTGCCAGAGGGCGCATGCCGCTGAGCCCTTTTAATCCTGCGCCCCGTAGCAGTAAACGCTCCAGCAGGGTCTCTGCTTGATCCTCCTGATGGTGGGCGATACCGATGAACGGCGCCTTTAACCCATAGGCTGTTTGTGCCAAAAACCGATAGCGGGCCTGTCGGGCCTGGGCCGCCAAGTTGGCTTTTTGCGCGGGGGGGAGCCAATGGCCCACATGCAGGGGAATGGCGTACTGGGCACACTGCTGCTGCACATGGGCCAGATCCTGTTTGGCACAGGGGCGTAGAGCATGGTCAAAGTGGGCCGCCTGTAGCGGCCCAGGATAGCAGAGCCGTAACAGATGCAGCAACGCGCTAGAGTCCACCCCCGCCGACACCGCTACCAACAGCGGGGCAGAGAGCGGCCATTGGGGTAAGAGCCCCTGAAGATGGGTGGCAAAGCGGCGCTGCAACGAGGCGCGCTGTTTGGCGTCCAAGCGTCACGGCCCCTGGTAGGGTGCCGGATCGGGCACCCCAGCTTCGGCAAATCCCTGTAGGCGCAGACGGCAGGCATCACACAAGCCACAGCCTGCACCCTGAGCGTCGGGATCATAACAGGAGCGGGTTAGGCCATAGTCTACCCCCAGGGCCAATCCCTGCTGAATAATCTGAGCTTTAGTAAGGTTAATCAAAGGGGTATGCACAGTGAAGGGGTGTCCCTCTACCCCCGCTTTGGTGGCCAGATTGGCGGTTTGCTGGAACGATTGAATAAATTCAGGGCGGCAATCGGGATAACCGGAATAGTCCACCGCATTGACCCCGATATAGAGATGTTGCGCCCCTAACGACTCTGCCCAAGCCAGTGCCAGCGAGAGAAACACCATATTACGCGCCGGCACATAAGTAACCGGGATCGTGTTCTCATCCACCCCACCCTTTGGCACGGGAATATCCGCCGTCAACGCAGAGCCGCCGAATAGGGAGAGTTGCAGGTCCATGATGCGATGCGCCACCCCAGGCAGGCTAAGGGCCTGTTTGCGGGCCATCTCCAACTCCATGGTGTGGCGCTGGCCGTAGCGAAAGCTCAGGGCATGGATACGCTGACCCGTGGCATGGGCCATACGTAAAACCGTGGCGGAATCCAAGCCGCCGGAGAGTAGAACCACTGCTGACATGATCGTTGGCATTCGATTTTTAAAAAGAGGGTTGCAAAAGAGGGTGATGCTACCACAAAACCACCTGCTTAAGGAATGGTCAAGACCACCGCTGTAATATCATCATAGGCACCCGTCAATTGATCGAGCAAGGGTTGTGGCAGGGCCGTAATGGCACCTTCCGTCGCTTCGCAACAGAATAGCTGGTCTAAAAATTGGATCAAGGGTGTGGGATCATCCTTTTCCAACATTACCCCAAGGGTGTCACACAGACCATCGGAATAGGCATAAACGCGGTCGTTGGATTGAACCGCCAGAGTTGCCGACTCCAAAGGCTTTGGCAACTGCTCCACTGCGCCCAAGGGCAATTGATAAAGGGGGTAGGCCTGCCACGCCTCCCCTCGCCGGATAAAGCAACCCGGTGCTGCAAAATTCCAGAAGGTTACCTGCTTGGCGTGGGGATTAAACTCGATAACAGAGGCCGCCATAAAAAAACCACTGGGCAGTTTTTCATACAGCGTTGTATTGATCGAGCCGATAATGGATTCCGTGTCCGCATCCGCTGCGGCCATCTCATAAAACAGGGGAATCACCAAGGAACCACAGATAGCCGCTGGCAGACCATGGCCCGTAAAATCACCAATCACAACCAGACGGTTCCCATTGGCTTTACTGGTCGAGAGCACCACATCCCCACTAATGCGCCCTAACGGCCTTTCCAGAAAAACCAAATCACTGGTTTGAAAATGGCTGCTCTGCCTGAGTTTGTCCAACACGGAGGCGATCTGAAACAGGGCAAGCTGCTTCTCTTCAGCCAAGGCCAAACGCTCTAATAGGGAGTGGATACGGGCTTTCAAGATGATGGGATTAAAAGGTTTAACCACAAAATCATCCCCCCCACAATCCAGACAGCGGGCCAGTTCGGCATCACTCTCAATGGCGGTGAGAAAGATAATGGGGGGCGGTGAATCCTCATTCCGAGTGATGGCGCGTATCTGCTCGGTGGCCGCATAGCCATCCTGACCGGGCAACAGGATATCCATAATAATCAGATCTGGATCGGCCGATTGATAGCGCTCAACCGCTGCAAAACCATCCCGCGCCAGAATGACCTCGTAACCCTCGCTACGCAAAAAACTCTCCAGCAACCAAGCGCTGGTTTCATCATCTTCTACAATTAAAATTTTCCGCACGGTACCTATTCCTAACATCCATAAGGGACTTATTGACTCATAAAAAATGCGCGCGCTGGCCGTGTCAACCCCACCCGTTCGTCTTCTCCCCCGCTGTGCCACGCTTGTTTGAGCGACGTTCCAGCCATGTGTCGACTGCGGTTTCCCCATACAGAGGGCAACACCCCGGTTAACATGGCAGAGCCCCCCATCCTGGACAGCACGGCTTAATCCCACGCGAGCCGGTTGCTAAGGGTAGCAAAGTTTCCTCTTTAAAAAACGGCTTGTACGCACTTCAATCCTACGTTAAACATTTTCCACGCAACCTTTCAAGATCTTCCTTGATTACCTCTCTTGTTGCTCCAGATAGGCTTGCAGTTGGGGTATCACCTGCTGCCACTGTTGTTGCAACGCGACAGACAAGCGTTGGGGATCCTGCTCCGCTTGACAACACGCTTCCAGCCTGCGGGCCTGCTGGCTTATGCCCTGCAAACCCACCGTGAGACTGGAGGATTTTAGGGTATGCGCATGCAAACGCATGGCGCTCCAATCCCCCTGTTGGTGTGCGTGCGCAAAGTGCTGTTGCAACTGCTCGCCATTACGTATGTAAAGATTAAACAACTTTTTCAGAAATCCTGGAGAGCGCTTATTTTGTTCGAGCAAGCGTGCAAAAATCTGCGCATCCAGACCGATTTCAGCTAGGGACAACATAGGTGGGCTCCACGGTTTCTAAAGTTGCCTTGCCATAGCTCCTGGGGCGGGCCACAAGGTAAGCTAGGCGGCCAAAGAGGGTCCCCATGCTAACACACAGCGGGCCAATCCCCATAGCTGCGCTACCCTACTGTCAGTATGGCGTAAATAGACACCCTCATTTACCACACGCGCCATGCAGACCCCTAAACCAAGTGCTTATTTTTCCGATTTAAACGCACTTTACCCGTCATCCACATGGCGCTGATTTGGGGAATCGCATGGAGCAATCCCATACCACCATACCCCTAAAAAAAGAGCACCTCCACAACGGAGGTGCTCTTTTTTTAGGGGTCTCATGCTGTCATACCACCCACCACGGGCTGGATGCCGCCATTTTTCTCCTAGGGGAGATGAGGCGTTTCATATAATACCGTGGCCAGCGACGCCACCAACTGTTTAATCGCCTCTTCCCGCGCCAGGTCGGAAGCCGCTTGGTTGGTGGTGGCAGCCTGCATTTCGTAGTAGTTGGCCCGCGCTTTAACCATGGGCAATTTGGGCAGAGCCGTCTGCCCGCCGATCTGCCAACTGGGTTGGGCGCTGGCGGTAATGCGGTAGTGGTCCGAACGACCCGACTGCTCCTGCACCCGCAGCACCCGCTCCAGCGTGCTCATCTCCACAATAAGCACCGGCCAAGTGCGCTTATCCCCACTGGGGGTGCCCCCCAAACGCTGTTGCAACTGCTCTTGCAACATCCGCGCAAGGCGTGGATGACTGTATGCCCCATCCCCCTTAACCTGCACCAGCACCGGGGGCAAGCCCTCACCCGCGGGGGCCGCCGAACCAGGAAAACGATAGCCCAGACAGGCGCTCAGAAACAGGGAGGATAGGATCAGCAATAACCGCAGAGTCACGTTCATATCTTAGTTCGCCACAATGTTAACCAATCGACCGGGCACCACCACCACTTTACGTATGGTTTTACCCTCCGTCTGCACTTTAACATGTTCATCGGCCAGAGCCAGCTTTTCTATAGCCTCTTGTGCCATATCCACCGGCACCTCAAGCTTAGAACGCAATTTACCGTTGACCTGAATCACGATCAACACACGCTCCTTAACCAATGCTGCCGCATCAGCCAGCGGCCATGGGGTATCGCTCAGCAGGCTCTGCTCGCCCATACGCTGCCATAACTCCTCGGTCATATGGGGGGCGTAGGGATGCAATAATTTTACCGTTACCTGCGCGGTCTCCCACAGCAGCGCGGACGCCTCGCCGGTTAATCTATCCTCTCCTTTAAAGGTGGCGATGGCACCGTTGCTCATCTCCATCACCGCCGCTATGGCGGTATTGAAGGATTGGCGATTAAGATCCTCCGTCACCTTGACAATGGTGTTGTGTAGCTGGCTACGAAAGGCTTTCAGCTGCTCATCAGCCGGGGTGGTGGTGCAAGCTTGGCGCTCACCACAGCGCTCGATGGCTGCCAGTACCAAGCGCCAGACCCGACCCAAAAACCGCCATGCCCCATCCACACCACTGTCGTTCCACTCCAAATCCCGATCTGCGGGTGCGGCAAACAACATGAACAGACGCGCCGTATCTGCCCCATAGCCCGCGATCAGATCATTGGGGTCCACCACATTGTGCTTGGATTTGGACATCTTTTCATTACGACCCACCGTAACGGCCCCACCACACTCGATGCAGTATAATGCGCCGTCACGCTCTTGCACCTCTTTGGGGTAGCGCCAGCCATGCTGCGCGCAGCGGTGGGTATCCTTGCGTACCATGCCCTGGGTCAGCAACCGGGCAAAGGGTTCGTCGCAGCTTACTTCGCCAATATCCCGCAGCGCCTTGTGGAAAAAACGGGCGTAGAGCAGATGCAGCACCGCATGCTCAATGCCGCCCACATATTGGTTCACCGGCATCCAGCGATCAACCGCAGCCTTGTCCAACGGGACTCCACCCATGTGGGGCGAACAGTAACGCAGAAAATACCAGGAGGACTCCATAAAGGTATCCATGGTATCGGTTTCGCGGCGGGCGGGCTGGCCACATTGGGGACAGTCACACGTTTTCCAGCTTGGGTGCCGCTCCAGGGGATTGCCCGGCTCGCTAAAATCCACCTCATTGGGCAGTTGGATCGGCAGTTGTGCCACCGGTACCGGCACCACACCACACGCTGCACAATGCACCATGGGGATGGGGTTGCCCCAGTAGCGCTGGCGGCTGATGCCCCAATCCCGCAGACGATAGTTGATGGTGCCCTTGCCGATCCCTTGGGCCTCAAAATATTCGGCGACCCGCTGCTTGGCCTGCTCATTGTCCATTCCGGTAAACAGACCCGAGTTGACCAATCGACCCGGACCGGTATAGGCCTCGCTCAGCTGCTCGGCGTGCAGAGTCTGCCCTTCGGGCTGGATCACCACTTTGATCTCGATGCCATGTTTTTTGGCAAATTCAAAATCCCGCTGATCGTGGGCCGGCACCGCCATGACGGCACCGGTGCCGTAGCTCATCAATACAAAATTGGCAATATAGACGGGCAAGGATTCGCCGGTGATGGGGTGGATGGCCTTAATGCCTGTATCAAATCCCTTTTTTTCCAGCTTTTCCAGGGCCTCTTCCGAGGTACCCACCCCTTGACACGTCTTAATGAAGGCCGCTGCGGCTGGGTTATTCTCTGCCACCGCCGCCGCAATGGGGTGTTCGGCAGCCACCGAGCAGAAGGTAACCCCCATCAGGGTATCGGGGCGGGTGGTGTAGACCGGCAGGGTGCCTGGATAGCCCTCCAACGCAAAGGCAAACTCCACCCCGTGGCTTTTGCCTATCCAGTTGGTCTGCATGGTGCGCACCGTTTCCGGCCAACCATCCATATGTTGGAGATTATCCAGCAACTCGTCGGCATAGTGGGTGATGCGGAAAAACCACTGGTTGAGCTCGCGCTGCTCCACCGGGGCACCACTGCGCCAACCACAGCCATCAATCACCTGTTCGTTGGCCAGCACGGTGTGATCCACAGGATCCCAATTTACAAAGGCGTGTTTGCGGTAGACCAAGCCTTTTTCATAGAGCCGCAAAAAGAGCACCTGTTCGGCGTGGGCGTAATCTTCATCACAGGTGGCAAACTCACGATCCCAATCGTAAGAGAGCCCCATGCTTTTAAGCTCTTCGCGCATGGTGGCAATGTTTTCATAGGTCCAATCGCGGGGGTGTACCTTGCGCTGGGCAGCGGCATTTTCGGCGGGCATGCCAAAGGCGTCCCAGCCCATGGGGTGCAGCACAGCTTTGCCCTGCATACGCTGATAGCGGGCAATGACATCACCAATGGCGTAGTTACGCACATGGCCCATGTGGATACGCCCCGAGGGATAGGGGAACATCACCAATAGATAGAAGGTCTCCTTATCCCCCAGATTTTCGGGGGTGGCGAAAGTTTTTTGCTGGTGCCAGATCTTCTGCCATTTGGATTCTATCGCTTGGGGATTGTACTTTTGGTCCATGGATCGCCAACTTTTCGGTTATTCGGTGATGTGGGAGTCTCCACCCACCCAGAGACAGGGTGCGCCGCCCCGTAGCGGTGGGCAAGCAGCCATTTGTACCACAGTTCACCCCGATCGGCAATTTTCCCGCCATGCGTTGCACCCACTCTACAGCGATGGGCAATCTGTGGTACTGTGCGGTTCTGTGAATGGAATGTATCCATTCACCGCCCTGTCGGACAAAAAATCCTTGCTACGGTTTTTCGCGTATTTTAAAGAAATCTCCAGCCAAGCCAAACCCATTCCGCTTTCGCCTTTTACCGAATGCCCACCACCCGACCAGTACCACCGCAAAGGCAAACGGGGTAGACTCAAACGCAGCAACTCCAGAAACCTTCTGACAACGCTTGCGTAGCCATGAACATGGCCTCCTGCTGTTCCTGGACAGCCCCGATCTCCCCTTTTCGAACAACCCAGCCAAGAACGACCTGCGCATAACCAAGCTCTACCAGAGGATCTCTGGCTGTTTCCGTTCTCAGGTAGGAGCCGCAACCTTTTGCCGTATCCACAGCTTCCGCTCCACCTGCCGGAAAAACGGCGTCTCAGCGACCCAGACGCTGAAAACCTGTTCCAGGGAAAAGGGCCGAACTTCATGGCCCCTCCCTGCTCACGACACCACCTTCAGGGAGGGCGTGGTCAATGGTTACAATGCGAATGGAGAAAATTTTTATATGTACAGCGTACACCATACAGCAACCCACGGATTTTGCGTCTCTTACCAGATTCACTTACACCGCATCAATAATTATGGGAATGCCCCTCATTTATAATGAATAATAACATGTTGAGCTATAATCACTTTTTTAGATTATTCCATAAAGTAAAGGGTTGCTATCTGCTCTCAACAGGCGCACACTGCGCCAATACGTTGTGGAAGCCACTTTAAATAGTACAGTGACAAGATGTTTTATTGTCTTTAAAGCACAAAAAAACATTACATCCTCAACTGTCAGGTATCAGCCCCAGCAATCCTGGGCATTGGTTTTTTAAATTTGGTGTTCTACGCTATTCAGGCCACAATCGAGACCTTAATTCCCCGCCATCGGTTTTTGCTAGACCGTTTCGGCGTTTTCCATCCGCCACACCGACATCCTGGCGGATCTTGATGCTCGACCCCACAGGCATGACTGTGGGGAGATGAGAACCGGAGGTGTTATGTACAAGCACGACCTGATTATTGTCGGTGCGGGATTGGCAGGCATGCGGGCCGCTGTTGAAGCGGTCAAAGCGGGGGTTGACGTTGCCGTCATCTCCAAAGTGCACCCCTTACGCAGCCACTCCTGCGCAGCCCAAGGGGGCATTAACGCAGCCATTAACCCCAAAGACTCCTGGGAATCCCACGCCTACGATACCGTAAAAGGGTCCGATTTTATCGGTGATGAGGATGCCATTGAACTGATGTGCCAAGAGGCCCCCAATTCGGTGCTGGAAATGGACCGTATGGGCACCCCCTTCTCCCGTCTGGAAGATGGCTTGATTGCGCAACGCCCCTTTGGGGCCGCCAGCTTCGACCGCACCTGCTACGCCGCCGACCGCACCGGGCAAGTGCTGCTGCATACCCTGTGGGAGCAGTTGGTCAAGGCTGGGGTGCGGGTCTACGAAGAGTGCCAGATCCTGAAAATCTCCAATGTGGATGGCCGCATCGCCGGTGTCGTGGCCTACGATATTAAAAAGGGTGAGGTGTTTGGTGTGCAAGCCAAAGTCACCCTGCTCTGCACCGGTGGTTATGGGCGGGTGTTCCTCACCAGCACCAATGCCACCGCCAGCACTGGCGATGGTATGGCCCTGGCCTACCGGGCCGGTGCCAGCCTGTGCGATATGGAGTTTGTGCAGTTTCACCCCACCGGCCTACGCTACTCCGGCATTCTGGTCACGGAAGGGGCCCGTGGTGAAGGGGGCTATCTCATCAATAAAGATGGCGACCGCTTCATGACCAAATACGCCCCCAATAAGCTGGAGCTGGCCTCCCGCGATGTGGTTTCCCGGGCGGAACAGACCGAAATTCTTGAAGGGCGCGGGGTGGATGGTGCCATCTTCTTGGATCTGCGCCACTTGGGTGCGCAAAAAATTAATGAGCGCCTGCCACAGGTTCGCCAACTGGCCCGTGACCTAGAGGGGGTCGATCCAGTCTATACCCCCATTCCAGTACGCCCCACCGCCCACTATTCCATGGGTGGCATTCGTACCAATAAGTATGGTGAAACCATCCTGCCCGGCCTGTGGGCCGCAGGTGAGTCGGCCTGTGTCTCCGTACACGGTGCCAACCGCTTGGGGGGCAACTCGCTGTTGGATACCATTGTGTTTGGCTACATCGCCGGTCGTGAACTGGGTGCCAAGCTTGGCTCCATGGAGATGCCGACCCTGCCCGCAAGCGAAGTTCAGGCGGTTAAGGATAACATTGCCCAGCTGGTCGACCGTCCTAACAAGGGGGTGCGCCCGGCCTCGATCCGTGAACGCTTGGGTGAGTCCATGAACGCCTATGTCAGCGTCTTCCGTCACCCAGATAACATTCAAAAGGCGGCGGATCTTATCCCCACCCTGCGCCAAGATCTCACCACCATGCACTTGGATGACAAATCCAAAGTGTTTAATGTCGATCTGCTGCGGGCTATGGAGATGCAAAACTTGGTGGATCTGGCCGAGACCATCATCGCTGGTGCCATCAACCGCACCGAGTCCCGGGGTGCCCACTCTCGTGTTGACTTCCCCGAACGGGATGACGAGAACTGGCGTAAGCACACCATAACCAAGTGGGATAACGATGCCCAGACCACCGCCTTCTCTTATGAAGCGGTACGTACCGTGGGCAAAGATGCCTATAAACTCGCGGTGCGGTCTTACTGATCCCAAGGAGGTAGCTCATGAGCGATCAGGTTTACACCCTGCGCATTCAACGCAACGTGCGCCGCGATGACGGCACACTGGAAACCAAATGGGACGAGTTCCAGGTCAAGGCCACCCCTTTGACCCCCGTTCTCAACCTGCTAGAAGATGTTAAAGGCAATCAGGACGGCTCACTCACTTTCCGTCAGTCCTGTCGTTCGGCCATCTGCGGCTCTTGCGCCATGCGCATTGGTGGCAAAACCCGTCTGGCCTGTAAAACCCAGATTGGTGAAGTGGTGGACGAAAATAACACCGTGCAAATTGCCCCCCAGCAAAACTCGCCGGTGCTCAAGGATTTGGTGGTGGACATCACCAAATTTTTCAACAAAGTGCATCAGATCAAACCCTACCTACAAGAGGGGGCTGAGAGCGCAACCGAGGTCAATGATACCGCCTTTGATCAGGTTAACCATGTGACCCAGTGCATCATGTGCGCCTGCTGCTTCTCCGACTGCACCATGGCCGAGGTCTCCGATGCGTTTATCGGTCCAGCGGCGCTGGCGAAGGCGTTCCGGTTTGTCTCCGACCCCCGCGAGGGGAACAAACGGGAGCGGCTGCGGGTGCTCTCGCAAGATCACGGCATCTGGTCCTGTTCGCGCTGCACCATGTGCGTGATGGTCTGCCCCAAGGATGTTAAACCCATGGAGGCCATCGTCAAGCTACGTACCCGTGCGATGGATGCCGGCAATGTCAGCGGCTATGGGGCCAAACATGCCCAGGCGTTTCATGGTGATATCACCAGCAACGGCAGCTTGAACGAAGCGTTTATTCTAAACCGCACCCTGGGGGTATTGGGTGCCTTGGGTGAGATGGGCGCTGCGCTGCACTTGGCCAAAAAGGGTAAAATTCCTTCGCCCTTCCCCCACAAGATTGCCAATCTTGGTGAGGTACAGGCGATCTACGACGCGTTGGAAAAAAATCCACTTGACGTAGAAACCAAAGCTGAAAATGCCG
The DNA here is from genome assembly GCF_000014865.1 of Magnetococcus marinus MC-1. Classification (NCBI taxonomy): domain Bacteria; kingdom Pseudomonadati; phylum Pseudomonadota; class Magnetococcia; order Magnetococcales; family Magnetococcaceae; genus Magnetococcus; species Magnetococcus marinus. The sequence goes on along the minus strand of NC_008576.1, from coordinate 513,687 downwards.
TTCCTGAGTGATCGGAGGAAATGCTAATGACGATGAATTTTGCTTACTATATCGGCTGTGCCGCTCAACAGACCCAAAAGGAGGCCGATTGGGCCGCTGAAGCGGTGTGTGAAGAGTTGGGCATTAAGCTGCACCGTATGAAAAAAGCCACCTGCTGCGGTGCGGTGAGTCTGCGTGAAACCAAACCTGCCTTTGCCCTGGCAGTAGCGGCCCGTATCTTTGTCGAAGCCGAAGAGATGGGCATGGATATCGCCACCATCTGCAACACCTGTTTGCAGACCCTCAGTCAGGCCAACCATCGTCTTAAAAATGATGACGAGCTGTTGGACAGCATCAATGAGGTGTTAAAAAAGAGTGGTGTGGCCCCCTATAAGGGCACCGTTAAGATCAAGCATTTGGCTTGGGTAATGGTGGATGATGTTGAGGCGGATGTGCTGAAAAGCAAGATTAAAAAGCCCCTCAATGGTCTGCGGGTTGCCCCCTTCTATGGCTGTCATTCGTTACGGCCGGCGGAGATTTTTGAGGCCGAAGCGGGCGAGAAGGCCAAACATCTGGAGACCCTCATTGAGTTGATGGGGGGCAATCCGGTGCGTTTTGACGGACGGGATAAGTGCTGTGGTTTCCATGTCATGCTCTCCGACGCAAAAGAGATGCGGCAGATGGTGTTTAACAACACCACCTCCGCCAAGGAGGCCGGGGCCGATGTAATGATCACCCCCTGCACCCTGTGCGACATGGCCATGGGCTCTTACCAGGGTATTGCCGAAAAGAGTGTGGGTAAAAAGGTTGGCCTGCCCGAGATGAACTTTGCCCAGTTGCTCGGATGTGCCATGGGGTTGGATGAAAAACGTCTGGGTCTTAACCGCCTGCACGTTAGCCCCCGTCCCCAGTTGGTTGCCCGTGGTGTGCTGTAAGCAGCGACGAGGCTCATGTGTGTGTGCGAAAAGGCCGGTTCAACATCCTTGAACCGGCCTTTTCCATCTCGGCATTCCCCTGCCCCACCGCCTTGCATCGGGCAGCCGCTCATCAGCCCTGCCATCTCACCCATTGGCAGCGGGGTTGGCCTCTGCCATACTAGCCGGCATCACTCACCCTAACCCTACACAACATTGCCATGCCTGCACTCTGGGTCGATGTTGCCCCCTGGGGCCAGCCCTTACAGTTTGATAAACCCTTTGCCCAGCGCCAAGCGGAGCAGGCCGAGCAGGTGGCCCCGCTGTTGCGTTGGGCCGATGTCCAGGCGCATCAAGGCCACTGGGTTGCTGGTTATGTGCGTTACGAGGCCGCCTGCGCCTGGGATCTGCCGGTGCACCCCACCACGCAACCCTTGGCTTGGTTTGGCTGTTATGCGCCCCCCCAGCCAGCCTGTTACCCCCACCTGCCCACCCCGCCCCCAGTCACCCTGGAGCTCTTAATCCAGCAAGCGCGGTATGACCAAGATCTGAAGCGCATACTGGACTTTATCCATGCGGGGGACACCTATCAGGTGAACCACACGGTGCGCGCCCTGCCCCACTTTGAGGGTACCTTGTTGGATCTCTTTTTAGATCGGCAGGCGCGTTATCGTTTCCCCTATGCCATCTGGCTGGAGAGCCCTGGGACCAGCGTGGCCTCTCTCTCCCCCGAACTGTTCCTCCACCGGCAGGGTTCGCTTGTGACCACCGCACCCATCAAAGGCACCCGCCCCCGTGGTGAGACCCTAGCTGAGGATCAGCAACTGGCCATGGCACTCAGCCAAGCCAGCAAGGATGCCGCCGAACATATTATGATTGTGGATATGGCCCGCAATGATTTGGGCCGCGTTTGTGAGACAGGCACCATTCGGGTACCCCACCTAAAAAACCGCCGCAGTTTTGCCACGGTACACCATCTTGAAAGCCGGGTGGAGGGGCGTCTGCGCGAGGGGTTGGATCTGGCCCACCTGTTTGAAGCGCTCTTTCCAGCGGCCTCCATTACCGGCGCCCCAAAAAAACGCACCATGGAGATCATCAAAAGCCTTGAGCCCCAACCCCGTAGCCTCTACACCGGCTGTGTAGGGGTCATTCGCCCTGGTGGTGAGGCGCTGTTTAATGTGGCCATTCGTACCCTAGAGCAGCAGGGCCACACCCCGCCACTGCTTGGCTTGGGGGGCGGCATTGTGGCGGATTCGCAACCCCTGGACGAGTGGCAGGAGTTGGCCCACAAAGGGGGGTTTCTTACCAACCCGCCTACCCTAGAGGCACCGGGCTTAATTGAAACCATGGGCGTGGCAGACGCTGGTATGATTCCCTGGCGAACCCAGCATATGGCACGCATGCGGCACGCGGCGGCGGCATTGGGCATCCCCTTTAACGCCCAGACTGCCCAGGATTTGGTGGATACCGCCCTCGTCCAAAAGCCTCACATGGTCAGGCTGGCCTTACACAGTAGCGGCTTTCTAGAATATACCACGCCACCACGACCCCAGCCGCAGCATGGTCTTAAATTGTGGATCTACCCCCATGCGGTGGATGGCGAAGATCCCTTGCTGCGCTATAAAACCAGCCGCCGCACCCTTTTTAATGAAGCCCTCAGCCAAGCCCGCGCCCAGGGTTTTGATGATGTCCTGTTTGTGAATACCCACGGCCATGTTACCGAGTGCGCCATCCGCGCCATACTGCTGCAATGCCATGGGCAGTGGTACGCCCCACCCTTACAGGATGGCCTATTGGATAGCCTCTGGCGGCGTCATGCTTTGGCCCACTATGGTGCCACACCCCGTTCCCTTAGCCTAGCAGATCTACAACAGGCCCAGCAGATGCGCGTTGGCAATGCCTTACAGGGGGAACAAAGCGTACTTTCCCTACACACCTGCACCGATCCGTGGGTGAGCTATCACTCATTTTCCACGTTCTAACCGAGCTGTTCTGCTTCTTACAAAAGATTGCGCATTAGCCATTTCACCGCAGATTCTGTTAGAGTGAAAGCAGGAGGTGTGGTCCATGCGGTTAGCATTGGGTTATCTGCTTAGTTTTTTCTATGCTGTGGCACTGTTTTCCAGTGCCCAAGCTCATGATATTCTACAGATACCAATGGACAGCCCATTCTACGACTTTTGCGCGGGAATGGACGCTTTTCAGCACTTGGACGGCGATCACTCCGCTTTAACCGAACACCACCCAGCTCCTTGTCTATGTGGCGAAAAATGGCATACCCTTAAAGCCAGCTTGCGCTTAAACACCACTTCGTCAAACCCTTTAAGTAATGATAGCTTTACTGGTTTTCAGGATTTGCTTACGCTGGAGGCCTTTTGCCGACAGAACCTACGTATCTCTTTGACGCATCTGGCGGGCAAACCCTCCCTGCACATGGCCAACCGTGGTGTGGATGATGGCACAGTCGGCCGTATTGCCAGCCTGTTGGAAGATGCCCATCTGTCTAATCTTGTTGCGGTGCCTGAATCCATCATGGCCTGGGATTTTTCTGCCTTTACCCGCACCCCTTCGATGCAACCCCATAGCTGGGCGGAGCTGGCCCCCTACCATGTTGCCTATAATCGTGGCTGGATCATTCTCGATCATGCCATTCGCACCACCAAGTCCACCGTACGCACCCAAGATAGCGTTCAGTTGTTGACGCTGTTGGCCAAAAATAGGGTTGATGTGGTGGTGGTGGAGAAGTGGCAAGGGCTCGCTGCGGCTAGCCAAATCGGCATGCAGCCGCTCTATTTGGTCAACCCGCCATTGGCCAGCCAGCCCATGTATCTTTTTCTACACCGTAACCATCGTGATTTAGTCAAACCCCTGGCCGCTACCCTGCAACAGATGAAACAAGATGGCACTTACCAGGCAATCTTTGCGCACACTTTACAACCCCTCATCGCACCGATTGTAACGCCGTGAGCGTTTTTCACCACAACCAGCCCCGCAAGGTGGATCGACCTATTGGACGGCGCTTGACCCTCGTGATGATCGGTGTCAGTTCCTTGATCACCCTGCTGGCTACCGGGTTCCAACTGTATGATGATTATCAAGGCGGGATTAACCGTATTCAAAGCAGTTTAGAAATGGTCCAGCAGAGCCGTCTTAAAGCCCTCTCCCATGCGGTGTGGGTAGAGGACAATGAGCAGATCAGGCTTCATTTAGAGGGCATCATGCAGCTGCCAGATCTGGATCAGGCGGCGATCTTTGTCGAAGGCACCATGCAGTGGTATCGCGGCATTGTGAGCTCGGCTCACTACATTACCCGCCATTTTCCCTTGAACTACCCTTATGGCGACACCATTCAGGAGCTTGGTTCACTGCGGGTGGTTGCCAGTGTCGATCGGGTCCGTGCAAGGCTTATCCACAGTATCCCCTTTATGCTTGCCAGCAATGCGCTAAAAATCACTGCGGTCGCTTTATTACTGCTGCTGCTGTTTCACCTGTGGGTGATCCGCTATCTGGGCCAGTTGGCCCACTATGCCAGTAGTGTGGATCTGGAGCAGCCCCCACCTGACTCCATTGTATTACGTGCGCCTTCCCATCACACCGACGAGTTGGACACCATTACCGATGCCCTATTGGGCATGCATCATAAAATTCGCACCGTCTATCAGGATTTCAAAAGCCGTGAAGAGAGCCTGCGCACATTATTAGAGTCCACCCGGGCGGTGGGTTGGCGCCTTAACCTGACGAAAAAACGTTTGGAGTATATCAGCCCCCAAATCTACACTTTGCTCGGTTACCCCCCTGAAAGCTGGTTAGATCTGGCGGTATGGCAGAGCCGCATTCATCCCGACGACCGCCTTGCCACCCTAACCAGTATGGAGCGTATTCTGGCCCAGCCTAGGGAACATAGTATGGAGTACCGCATGCTTGCGGCAGATGGCCGTACGGTTTGGGTACGGGATATGTCCTCGCCCCTATCCGGCGATAAACCGGGGACGTTTACCCACTTAGGGGGCTTTCTGCTGGATATTAGTGCGCAGAAGGATTTAGAGCGGCGCCTGCGTACCACCACAGAGCGGGCGGAATCTGCCAGCCGTGCCAAGAGTGATTTTTTGGCGGTCATTAGCCATGAGATTCGCACCCCGCTCAATGCCATCATCGGCATGGGCGAGGTATTGCTGGATGACCCTTTAACCACCGAGCAAAAACACTATGCCATGGTCTCTCAGCAGGCGGCGCATACGCTTTTGGATTTGATCAACGATGTGCTGGATCTCTCTAAGATTGAAGCCGGTGAATTTCAACTGGAACACGCACCGTATGACCTAGTGGGTCTTATTCACAGCGTCGTGGAAGTCAACACCATTACCGCCAACCAGCAGGGCTTGCCCATTGAGTGCAACCTACCCGACACTTTGCCCACCCTTATGCATGGCGACCTCAGGCGCGTTCGGCAAGTGCTGTTTAACCTGCTGGGCAACGCCATTAAATTTACCGAACAGGGGCTTATTCGTGTTGAAACCGAGCGGTTAGAAACGCCGGTGGCCAGTTGGATCCGTATCTCGGTGAAGGATACTGGTATTGGCATCGCCCAAGAGAAGCAATCCCTAATTTTTGATGCGTTCACCCAATCCGATGGCTCCATCACCCGCCGTTATGGGGGCAGTGGTTTGGGGCTTACCATCTCTAAGCGCTTGGTGGAGATGATGGGGGGTAAAATTGGGGTTGATAGTCAGTTGGGTAAAGGTAGCCACTTCTTTTTCACCCTGCCTGTCACCGCCAGATGGGATGTACTGGAACCCCTATACCCGCCCCCCGCCACCCTCTTACAGCAGCAGCGAATTTTACTGATACACAGCGATGTAGAAAACCGCGACCGCATGCAAACGCTGCTTGAGCAGGCGGGTGCAACCGTTATTCTAGGGGGAGATTGTCGCCAACCCACGGCCTGTTTGGCCCAGTTGGACGCATCGCTGGATGGTATCGTCATGAACTGCGGTACCCTCAATAGCGCCGGCTTAAACCATTTGGAACAACACCTGGCCCACTATCCCAAGCTGGCCAAACGCACGGTTATTCTAACCAACAAAGTCAGGGGTTCCCTGCTGGACCGCACCACACCATTGGGCATACACTACCTTAACACTCCGGTTCAAGCTGAGCAGATCTATCCGTTATTAAAGGGCATTTCTGACACATCATCCCTCTACCAGACCCCATTCGTGGGGCATACCGAGGGAGCAACACCCCTACTTACCCAGGCAAACGTGTTGGTGGTGGAGGATAGCGAAGACAATCGGCTGCTGATTCGCACCTATCTTAAAAAATCTCCGTATATTCTAGATTTCGCCAGTAACGGTCTAGAAGCCATCGAAAAGTGGCAACAAAACCACTATGATCTGGTATTAATGGATATCCAGATGCCGCTCATGGACGGTTTAACCGCCACACGCCACATTCGCAAGCAGGAGCGGCGTGAGCAGCGGCCACACACCCCTATTGTGGCTTTAACCGCCCACGCCATGGCCAGTGACCATCAAAATGCCATGGCGGCGGGTTGCGATGATTTTTTGACCAAACCGATTAAGCGAGACACCCTTTTCAAAGCGCTACACCACCATCTACCTGCGCTAGAAACCAACCAATCCTAGGAGCGCTCGATGTTTAGGTGGCGATTTTGGCAACGTTGTCTTTTTACCCTACACCTACTCTTGGGGGGGGCCGTGGGTGCTTGGGCCAATGATGCCCAACTGGCCGAGCTCTTTACACAACAGGGGGTTAAGGGAACCCTGGTTATCGCCTCATTGGATGGTGAAAAGCAGTTTGAACACAACAGCAGCCGCGCTGCTCAGCGCTTTGTACCCGCCTCAACCTTTAAGATTCCCCATACCCTGATTGCCTTACAAGAGATGGCGATCTACCCCCAGGAGGTGTTTATTTGGGATGGTCAGCACCGTAGCTATGCCGCGTGGAACCAAAATCACACCCTAGCTACCGCCTTTAAGGTCTCTTGTGTCTGGTGTTATCAAGAGCTTACCAACCGAATTAGCGGCTTGGCCTACCAGGATTATCTGCAAAAAATGGCCTATGGCACGGCCAAGCTGGGTCCAGAGTTGTCCACTTTTTGGTTAAAGGGTGATCTAAAGATCAGTGCGCGGGAGCAGGTTACATTTTTACGGAACCTTTATCATCAAGGCTTTACCATCGCCCCGCCGTACTATCACTTGCTCAAGCAGATGATGCAGGTTGAAAAGACCGACCGTTACAGCCTCTATGCTAAAACCGGCTGGGGCAGCGGTGTTATCCCCCAGGTTGGCTGGTATGTGGGCTATGTGGAGAGCCCATCGGGGGTATGGTTGTTTGCCCTTAACATGGAGATAACCAACCCCGATCAGCTCCCCCTACGTCAACAACTGGTCATGGCTGGTCTGCGCACCAAACAGATTATCGTGGACCACGCAGCCGCCCTGCCCTAGCCTGGATATGGACGCAGCTTACGTCCCACTTATCGATTTCCTGAAATCGGCGGGTGCCATGCCAAAATGACGGCTAAATGCCGTAGTAAAACCACTTACCTGTGCATATCCCAGTTGAAAGGCGATCTGCTTGATGGCCAACTCCCCAGAACGCAGCATGTCGGCGGCCATCTCCATCCTACGTTCCAAAATCCATTCCGGCATGGTCATTCCGGTAAATTGGCGGAAGGCAGTCGCCAATTGGCGCTGTGACAATCCCACAAGGTTGGCCAGTCTCTCCTGGGATGGCAGATCCGTCAATTTGGAGCGCAAATACTCGCAGGCCTGCTTGATCTTAGCTTGCTCTTTCCCCAGCAGTCGTGTGCTCTCCTGTGCCTGTGCGCCAAGATCGGTGAGGATGGCGGCGGCAATCTCCATCAGTTTGCTCTCGCCATAGAGCCTGGAAAGAGCGCCCGCATATGGGGTTGCGACCAACGCCTTAAAGAGGCGTCTGCTGGTGGTAGACATGGTCAAACTGGCCATGGCATTGGCGGCATGGGGGCCGGATAGTGCCTCAAGGGGACGGGGGAGTTTCATCCCATCGCACAACGACAGCAAGCGGGAGGCCGAGAGCATAATCCCCACCACATCCATGGCCTCGTGGGCTGGGTGGGTGGAGATACAGGCATCCTCGGGATTGCCATGTACAAATAGGTTGATGCGGTCAGGTGAATCCTCTGTCTGACCGACCCCCTCAAAATTGAAGTTGGCTACCCCGGCTAAAGGTGCCCGGATCATCAAAAAGGGTTCGTCGGTTTCGATGCGTACCTTGATGTGAAGGCGATGGAAGGCTTGACCGCGATAGTGGAACGCATCGCATCCCTCTCCTAGGTCAATGTGGGATAACGTCTCTTGACCAACATGTGGGGGAAAACCAGGATGAGCCTCTTCGGGTAATTGGTTTGAACTGTAGCCGCTGTCTAGAGACCACTCACGCGACAAGATTGGGGTTTCTTTATCTTTCATGCGCTCCATCCCTATCCGGTCACGGAGGAAGCCGCCAACCGGAGCCTTTTCAAGGCCATCATCACCCGCACACCATCGAGCCACGGATAACGACCGCGCAAATGATCATAAAATCTGGCAAAACATCGAAATCCAGGATGCTTGTTTTGACTGCCATACTCCCCTATAAATTTCTGCAATGTCAAGCTCAGTGAGGGAATCATGGAGCAAGAACGGCACTACTTTAGCGTGGGTGATGGCGTTGAGATCGGTGTGATCGAAGGGGTTTCATCAATGCCGTTTCCCTACGCCGAAATTCACCTACACACCTATCTTCCAAAGTCGGATAGCGGTCACAGCAGGACTAAAGCGGCGCTCTTGGTGCATTTGACTAAGGATGAATGGCGAAGCTTGTTACAAAACGTACCCATCGAAAATGGGATTTTGACCGGCAAAATGACGAAATTCCACATCAATAACCCGGTACTGGTGCGACGTGTTGCGCTTGAAATCTTAAAGTCCGGTTATAACGATGCTGGTCGCAGTATGTTTTTAAGGGCAAAGGTCGTGGAGCTTTTTGTTGAACTCTTAGCACGACCACACGCTCAAGGCCGGTTCACTGCGGCGTTCGCCGCCCGCCGCATCTTAGCGCGGGATCCTCTTCATATGCCCACCATGGCAGCGTTGTCCCGCATGGTGGGTGTCACGCAGCGCAAATTAGGCGCGGAGTTCAGGCAGGCTTTTGGACTGAGTGTCTCGGCATGGCTGGCTGACTGGCGTTTAGGCCGGGGGCTAGAGTTGGTCACGGCTGACGACCTCTCCATGGCCGACATTGCAACTGCGTTGGGCTATGCCCATTTGTCGGCCTTTACGGCCGCATTCACCAAAAAGTTTGGAATCTCGCCTACCAAGGCGCGTTCGTACAGAGTGCTGGAGGTACAGCCATGACTGACCATAAATCTACCCATCGCAGAACGGCTTTGGGCCTGCTGGCTCTGGAGCCCCGCTGGATGTTCGACGGTGCCGGTGCCATAGATGCCACCCATGCAAGCCAAGATGCCACCGTAGATACACAAGATGCCACCATGTATGTAAGCGTGCCCGAGGTACCGGGGGCCGTCGCCACGCCGCCGATCCGGGTGTTGCTGGTAGCCTCCAATGTGGCCGATGGTGACGATTTGGCGGCGGCTGCTCAAGAGGGGGTTGTGGTTGTGCGCTATGACGCGTTTAACGACAGTGGCGCGGCTATCCTGGAAAAAATTGCGCAAGCGTTAGATGGGCGAGAGGCAGACAGTATCGCTTTTGCCACCCACAACGCCGGGACCGGGGCACTGGACATCACAGAGGCACTGCCCATGGACTTGGCAAGCCTTGCCGCCAATGGCGAGGCACGGGCATTCTGGACGGAAATCGGCACGATGCTCAACCAGGACGGGCATATTGACCTGCTGGGCTGCGAGGTGGCAGGCTCCGTCCAGGGCGATATGCTGGTATCGCTCATATCGGACATCGCCGGACGAGCGGTGGCCGCCTCTGACGATGCCACCGGCAACGCCGCCAGCGGTGGCGATTGGGTACTGGAGCGGGGCAATGTGGACGCCGCCACCACCTACTTTGATGGGGAACGCTTGCAAGACTTTACCGGTCTGCTGCGTGGAATTGAGTTGTGGAGCACAGACGGGACCTCGGACGGCACCCAATTGGTCAAGGATATTACCGGAACATCTGGAGATAGTTATCCCACCCCTATTGAGGGAACCTCCGAACGTGACTCCACGGTGTCGCGATCCTTTACCGTCATGGGTGGCTACCTCTATTTTCAAGCGATCGATGGTTCCCACGGCTCCGAGTTGTGGCGCACGAACGGCACAACGGCTGGGACTACGTTGGTTAAGGATATTAATCCTGGTTCCAACAGTAGCTCCATTCAATATGCCGTGGTCTGCAATGACATTCTCTATTTTTCCGCGAACGATGGCAGTGGTGCGGCACTGTGGCGTTCGGATGGAACTTCCAGTGGTACGGTTAAGGTCACAGCCGCGACCACGGCGGGCATCACCAATCCAGTTGCCCTTACCGTTTTGTCGGGCAAGGTCTATTTTATTGGTGACGTTCCCTTTCAGGGATCAGAGCTGTGTGTTTACGACCCGGTTGGTAACACCGCCTCGGCCGTAACCGATATTTTTCCTGGCTCAACGGGTGGTGTTTCTGCTTTGGAGAATCTGGGCACCCAACTTGTGCTGGCGGCGAAGGATAGCAATAGCAATGGTTTAGAGGTTTGGGTCAGCGACGGCACAGCCGCCGGTACCACGCTGGTGAAGGATGTCAGGCCCGGTCCCAGCAGCGGTTTGACGCTCTACACCCCCTACCAATTTTTTACGGTGATCAACGGTAAGGCTTACTTCGCGGCCAGTGATGGTAGCCACGGAATCGAACCCTGGGTAACAAACGGCACAGCAGATGGGACCGTCATGCTGGCCGATGTTAACGCAGGTGGTGACAGCAGCCCGCTAAATTTTACTGCCGTGGGTGGGGATGTCTATTTTACCGCCTATGATGGCACCGCCAGTCAAATTCTAACAACCAGCGGGACCTTTGCCAGTACCGTTTCGGTCGCCGGTGGTTTTAATAGTACACCACAATTCCTGATCGGCATGAACGGTATTCTCTATTTCTCATCGAGCAACACCGACTTCAATGAAGAATTCTACTTTTCAGATGGAGCGTCAGCAGGAGTTGTAAAGAATATCAATATCTATGGCAGCGGCAATGATAAATTTTATTATCCAGCTGTGTACAATAACAATTTGTATTTCCGTGCGCAAGATGGATTGACTGGTAATGAGCTTTGGCGCAGTGACGGCACCTCGGCTGGTACCACGCAGGTCAAAAATATCCATAGCGGTGGCTACAGCTCATCTCCCCAATATTTAACGGTTTTCAACGGTAAGCTCTATTTCAGTGGCAGAACCACCAGTCAGAGTGAGGACAACTATTACGGCCCGATCTTCTCTTCCTCGGGGAATGCCGTGTTTAGCGAGAACGGCGGCGGCACGGTATTCACAGCCTACGCCAATGCCGACGGCGAGGTCATCTTCACACTTGGCGGGGCAGACGCCGACAAGTTTGATATTAACGCCGCGACGGGTGTGGTGACTTTTAAGTCGATACCCGATTACGAGACACCAGCCAGTGCCGCTGGATCCAACTATTACGAACTCACCATCACCGCTACGGATACGAGCGGCAGCATGGATAAGGCGTTACAGGTTTTGGTCCATAACGTTGCTCCCATCTGGTCACAAAGCGCTGTGGAGGTTGCGGATACCAGTGCGAACGGTACCTCGGTAGCGACGCCGAGCAGTACCGGTGACACCACCAGTGTTACATGGTCCATCCAGGGTGGCAACGCCAGCGGTCTGTTTGCGATCAATGCCAGCACTGGCGCGATCACCATCGCCGATGCCACCAAGTTTGACCATGCCACCACACCGAGCTACACCCTCTCGGTGCGGGCAAGCGATGGTACCACCAACACCGACCATGACATCACGGTCACCGTCACCCATGTGACGCCGGGGCCGACCTTTACCTCTGGAGCAACGGCCACCTTCGCCGAAAACGGCACGGGTATCGTCTACACGGCGGCGGCCACCACCAGCGGTGGCACGGTTAGTTATGCCATTGGCGGCACGGATGGTGCCAAATTCAATATTGACGGAAGCTCTGGGGCAGTCACCTTCAAGGCTGCGCCTGATTTCGAGGCATTGGCCAGCGCGGCCAGCTCCAACGCCTATACCGTCACCCTCAGCGCCACCGATGACAACGGTACCCACACCCAGGATGTGGTGATTACAGTAACCGACGCTGCCCCCGCCTGGACAGCCCTTGCTCCCGTCAGCCTGAATGATAACAGCACCGCTGGAGCCGTTGTGGCCACACCGGTGGCAACGGGAGATAACAGCGGGGTCACATGGTCGATCCAAAGTGGCAATGCCAGCGGGCTGTTTGCCATTAACGCGGCCACCGGTGTCATCACAGTGGCCGATGCCAGCAAGTTTGATTTTAGCAACACACCCTTCTATACCCTGAGCGTGCGAGCCACCGACGGCAATACCAGTGCCGACCATAACTTAGTGGTGGCGGTGGTGCATGTACCGTCACCGACCTCTGCGGCACAGCCATTGCCCGCACCACCCGCACCACCCGCACCACCATCCGCCCCGCCGCCGGTGGTGGTGGCTCCAGTGGGGGAGAGCACCGTGACCGTGCTTCGCGACAACGCGCCGTCCCAATCTTTTATACCCTTACCTGCGGTTTCGCTACGTGCTACCCCACCAGCCGCGAGCGACGCTGCACGCACGGCCCCGGCGGCGCTCCCGGCCTCGGCGGCCTCGGTCGTCCCGGTGGTGATGACAGCACAATTTACCGTATCTACAGAATTAGGTGGTTTTCGGGTGCCTGTGGTCACCGCTAGCCAAGGGGGGCCTGCGGTAGAAGGTCTCATTGCGCTGCACCCCGAGATTTTGGCGCCAGACATGGTCGATGATGTGGTGCGGGTCTCTTTGCCGGCGGATGCCTTTGCCCATACCCGCACTGATGCGGTTGTGGTGCTAACCGCTGCCCGCATTAACGGTCAACCGCTTCCTTCGTGGCTTAATTTTGATTCTCGTTCCGGCACCCTTAGCGGCTCCCCCCCAGCCGACCTCAAAGGGACAACGGTGGTAAAAATTATCGCCCGTGACAACCTCGGTAACGAGGCCATCATCACCGTGCGCATCAACGGGCAGACGGAACGCTCTGGGGCGTTGCGCGATGCAGCGACCCACAAGCTGGTAGAAACCCTCACAGGTAAGCCCGCTTTTACCCAACAACTCAAGGCCGCAGCCCGTCTGGCCGCGGTTCGGTTCGGCTAAGACAAAGAGGATGTTTTAACGATGACCACGATCACCAATCGCCGTTCTACGCGCCTCTTGGCGGCGCTCTCTGCGTTGGCGCTGCTTTCTGCCTGTTCCGTGAAACCGACGCCGTTCACCCAGGCGGAGTTCGCCGCTCAGGCTAAAGCGGACCGCACCGCCATGTTCCAGGGGCAGCAAGCTGTGACAACGCCCCTGACCTTGAATGAGGCCGTTGCCCGGGTTCTGAAATATAACCTGGATAAGCGCTCCAAGATGATGGACGAAGCCTTGGCACTGGGGCAGACCTACCTGGATCGGTACGACCTGCTGCCCAAGCTGGAAATCAATGCGGGCCATACTGAACGTTCGGAAATCAACGCCACGCGTTCGCGGGACCTTGTAACCCAAACCACCACCGCGAACCCGACCTATTCAGAGGACCGCTCCTCAACCACAGCCGACTTGGGGCTCACTTGGAACATTTTGGATTTTGGTGTGAGTTATTTCACAGCGCACCAAAACGCTGACCGCGCTTTGATCGCCCAGGAAAAACGCCGTAAGACCATCAACAATCTGGTGCAGGAGGTGCGTTTCACCTTCTGGCGTGCCGCCGCTGCGCAAAATTTAAAAACCCGTGTCAGTCAAGTCATTGCCACGGCAGAATCGGCCTTGCAAGATTCTGAGCGGGTCGAGGGGGAACGCCTGCGTAACCCTATAGAATCCCTGCGTGTTCAGAAAACCATGCTGGAAAGCATCCGTCAATTAGAAGCCATCGACCAAGAGCTGAATGCGGCTAAGGCCGAGTTGGCGGCGTTGATCAACCTGCCACCTGGCAGCGATTTTCAGCTTGATGTACCTAGCAACGATGGTATGGCCATTCCCGAATGGCCTCTCTCTGTCGAGGAGATGGAAGAGGCGGCCATGGTCAACAACCCTGACCTGCGTGAGCAGGGTTACCAAAGCCGCATCGCCCTTGATGACACCCGTAAAGAGATCTTAAAACTGCTGCCCGGTATAACGCTGTCGTTCTCCCGGCAGTACGATTCCAACTCCTTTATGGTGGACAATCGTTGGAACGATGCAGGTGCCAAGGTGACATGGAACCTGCTTAACTTACTTTCGGGTCCAGACCGTATCGCCCATTCGGAGAGTGTCGAGAAGCTTGCCGAAGTGAAGCGTCTTGCCTTGCGCATGGCGGTATTGGCTCAGGTGCATGTAGTCTCGCACCAGTTTGCCAGTGCCTCAAAACAGTTTGAACGCGCCCACAAGCTGTGGACCATAGAGCGGCGTTTGGCCGAGGCGGCTGGCAATCAAAGCCGGGGCGGAACCGTCAATGAAATTGAGCGTATCAGCACGGAGACATCGGCCATTGCAGCTGAATTGCGGCGTTACCAGACCTATGCACAGGTGCAGTTATCCTACGGCAAGCTCCAAGCTACCATCGGGGCCGATCCGGTTCCAGAGCGGCTGGCTTCCCATGCGTTGGACGGCATTGCGGGTGCCATTGTGTTAGATCCCGTGGGGGGAACGCAACATGTTCTGGCGGAGGATGATCTCTTTCGTCAGCAGGATCCGACCCATACTGTTCGGGATGAGAATGCCGAGCCGCTCGCCGACGCCGACGCCCACACCGGTGCGGCCCTGAGCTGGTTGGAGGATTCCACCAGCAAAGCGATCAAAACGGAGGGGCATGAATGATTCGTGGCATCACTCTGGCGGCCTGCTTATGCTGTTGTGGTTTAGCCACGGCAGCACAAGATCTCACCATTCCGGTTCAGTTGGTAGCGGTGCAGTTTACCACCTTGTCTGCGGAGTTGCCGGGCAAGATTGATCGCATCACGGTTAAGGAAGGTGAACGCTTTAAGGGTGGGCGGGTATTGGTGGGCTTTGACTGCACCATCCAGCAGGCGCAGGTGCAGGAGGCGAGCGCGGTGCTGGCGGCCGCCGAAAAATCCAAGGCGGTACACAAGCGACTGTTGGAGTTGCACGCCACCGGCACGCTGGAGGCCGAAAAGTCGGTTTGGGACGCTGAGGTGGCCCAAGCCAAGCTCAACTCAGCTCGTGCCGCAGCCTCCAAATGCATCATCGTTGCCCCCTTCTCAGGGCGGGTGGCAGAACAGAAGGCAAGGGCTTTCCAATATGTCCAGGTGGGCCAGCCGATTTTGGACATATTGGATGATTCAGCCTTTAATGCGGAATTCATTGTGCCTTCATCGGCGCTGAGCACCCTTAAAGCAGGTTCCCAACTACAAATTGTGGTGCATGAAACCGGCAAGCTCTATCCCGCCAAGGTCGCTCGTATCGGTGCCAAGATTGACGCGGTAAGTCACTCCATGAAGGTGGTGGCGGAAATCCGTGGTGACTATCCAGAGTTGGTGGCCGGTATGACCGGACGCCTGCAATTCACGCCAATACCGCCATAACAGAGGGGGTTGTTCGTTTATCAAACACAGTACCCGACGCGGCGTGCTTGGCCTGCTGACCCTGGGGGTCGACGAAGGCCCGGGTCTGGTCAAGCGCATTTCAGAGGGGAGGGTGGATTGACTTATGCCGCTCTGATTTTGCCGAGTTACGGGCGCTGCGTCGATACAACAACGGGGGCTGTCTACCGAGGGTCCCCATAGTCTTGGCTGCGGCTAGCCGTCATACGGCAGAGGATAGGGTATGAGTGATAATCCACTGGTCGCATTGCTGGGGTTAGAAGAGCTTGCCCGCAAGGCGGTCGACTCTGCCGCGCTGGGCTTTGTTATGGTCAACGATAGTCGGAGATTGGCTCTCTACCGCCAAGCGGCACTCTATATTGATGGAGAGGGGTTAAAGGCGGTATCTGGGGTGACGGGTATCGAGAAGGGTGCTCCCTTTACCCTGTGGTTGCAACGGCTGCTCAAGCGCTTTGCCGCTGAAGATGTCCGTCAATTAGGCCCGCACGACATGGAGGGGAGCGATAGGCAGGAGTGGTCAGAGTGGCTGCCCAGCCACGCCCTTTTGTTGCCCTTGGCAGAGCGAGACGGTAAGCGGCTTGGCGTATTGCTGTTAGCCCGCGAAGAGGCGTGGAGTGAGCAAGAGGTGGCATTATTGACCCGGGCCGCCGATTTTTATGGCCATGCATGGTCGGTATTACATCGGCCATCGCGCTGGGTTACGTGGAAAAGTGGGTTAATGGCCATCCCAAAATGGCCTCTCAAACTGGCGGTGGTGATGGTGGTTGCGCTCTGTATTCCGGTGCGTCTATCGGTGCTAGCCCCCGCCGAGGTGGTACCCCACAATCCAGCGGTAATTCGCTCGCCTATGGATGGTGTGATCCAGCGGGTCCATGTGCGCCCCAACCAGTCGGTGGCTGAAGGGGATCTCCTGTTTGAACTGGAACGCACCATGCTGGCCAGCAAGCTGGAGGTGGCCAAGAAGGCTTTGGATACAGCTAGGGCCGAATTGGACCAAGCCTCGCAACAGGCCATTTTCGACCCTAAGGCCAAGGGTACCCTGGCGGTCATCCGTGCCCGTGTTGAGGAGCGCAGCGCCGAGGTGGCGCAGCTCGAAGAGCTGCTGGCACGCGCTCAAGTCCAGGCACCACGGGGTGGTGTTGCGGTGTTGGACGATCCCACCGAGTGGCAGGGTCGGCCCGTGGTGGTGGGTGAGAAGGTGTTGGCGGTGGCATCGCCCCATGATGTAGAGGTAGAGGCTTGGTTGGCTCCAGCCGATGTGATTCAGTTGGAAGAGGGCGGGCCGGTTAGCCTGTTCCTCAATGCCGACCCGTTGTCACCGGTCTCGGGAAAACTGCGCTACATTACCTACGAGGCTATTCCTCAAGCCGATGGTACATTGGGCCACCGCGTGCGGGCAGAACTCAACAAGGGTGAGGCTGGTCCACGCTTGGGTTTAAAAGGTACGGTCCGTCTTGATGGTCGCCGGGTACCTTTGATCTATTGGCTGGGGCGGCGTCCCTTGGCGATCATCCGCACTTTCGTGGGGCTGTGACGATGGATGCCGCAGCCTCCCCTTTGCCGGGTTTACGAGATGAACTGTCGCTGCATCCTGGCCCGGCGTTATGGGATGGCTCCCCTACTTGGACAATACGTGATCCTGTGCGGAACCGCTATTTCCGCATCGGCTGGGCCGCTTTTGAGGCACTTAGTCGTTGGGAAGGCACGGCGGGCGAGGTGGCTGCGGCGGTACGGGCAGAGACCACCATTGACATGAGCGACGCAGAGGTCATGGAGGTCGCCAGATTTTTGTCTGGTAATCAGTTGACCCAAGCGAGCAGTCATGCCGATACCGTACGTCTAACCGCACAAGCGACAGCGGAAAACCATTCGGTATTCAATCGGCTGCTGCATCATTATCTCTTTTTTCGCATTCCGCTGCTGCGGCCTGACCGGTTTTTGGGAAAGGTCTTGCCGCTGGTGGCTTGGCTGGGCAGTCCCTGGTTCCGCTGGGCCAGCTTGGGGGCGTTGTTGCTCGGTTTAACGCTGGTGGCGCGGCAGTGGGAGCTCTTTGCCGCCACCTTGGTCGAGACCTTCAGCATCAGCGGTATGGTCAGTTACGGCCTCGCTCTTTCGCTGGTAAAGATTATCCATGAATTGGCCCACGGTCTGACCGCTAAGCGATTTGGCTGTCGGGTTCCCACCATGGGCGTTGCCTTTCTGGTGATGTGGCCGGTGCTCTATACCGACGTCAACGAGACCTGGACCCTAGCATCGCGCCGACAGCGGCTATTGGTCGGTGCGGCGGGGATTATGGCCGAGCTGTCGGTGGCGGCCTGGGCCACCTTGCTCTGGGCCTTTCTACCGGATGGGTCGTTACGCCAAGGTGCTTTTATCTTAGCTGCTTTTACCTGGGTGTCGTCACTGGCCATCAACCTGCTGCCCTTCATGCGTTTTGATGGCTATTTTTTGGTTATGGACGCGCTGGAGCTACCCAATCTCCATCCCAGGGCCTTTGCTATGGCGAGATGGTGGCTGCGTGAAAGCCTATTTGCGCTGGGCGAACCACCGCCAGAGCCCATGAAACCAGGTCGGCAAAGGGCCATGGTTGCCTTCGCATTTGCGGTATGGATCTACCGGTTAATGCTGTTTTTGGGGATTGCCGCGCTGGTCTATCACTTTTTCATTAAAATCGTGGGTATCTTATTGTTTGCTGTGGAGATCGGTTGGTTTGTGTTGCTGCCCATATGGAGCGAGGTGAAGGCGTGGGTCAAGCGCCGTGAACGCATTTTTTGCGGCACCCGTTGGATGCGTCCACTGTTTGGTCTTAGTCTCGTGTTATGGGTAGCGATTTTCCCTTGGCGCACCCGCATTGAGGCTCCGGCCACGGTTGCTGCCGAGATTGTGGCACCGCTGTTCCTGCCGGCAGCGGCTCGCTTGGAAGCGGTGTTGGTTAAACGTGGTCAGCCGGTGCATGCCGGGATGCCGCTCTTACTCTTTACCGCGCCCGACATTCTCGCTCGGCAGGCCACAATCGCCGCAAAATTGGCCGGTAAGCGGGCGGAAGTAGAGGCGGTTAAGCTTGACCTTTTTGGCCGAGAGCGTTTGTCTGCCCTCACAGAAGAGTTGGCGCGTCTTGATTCTGAGAAAGCGGGGTTGGATGCCGAGGCGGAGCGCCTGACTGTAACGGCTCCCCATAGTGGGCTTTTTCTTGATCCATTACCAGATCTGCAAGTCGGCGCTTGGCTGTCGCCCAGGCAGCAATTGGCCCTAATCCGCGCGGACGGCGCGACCATTGCCACAGCCTACGTGGCGGAAGATGACCTGGAGCGGATTCACGAGGGTGACGCTGTCCGCTTCATACCCTACAGTCTGGATCAGGCTAGCATGGTGGGCACCATTCACACCATGGATCGCAATCCCGTTAAGGTGCTGACAGACCCAGCCTTGGCGACTCTCTATGGCGGTGAAATTCCGGTGCGGGTATCGGGTCAAAATTTGGTGCCCCAAGGTGGTTTTTTCCGGATTATCATACACCTCGAAGGTCTTCCTCCCCCCATCAAGCTGGTGGGTCATGTACAGATTAGCGGGCAAGCTCAAAGCCTTGTTGGACGTGTGCTCCGCTCAGCGCTGGTGGTCTTGGTGCGTGAATGGGGGGCATGATCCTCACACCGGTGCTAGAAAATGGTAGGATAATCCCGTAAACCATGGCAGCAATGACGGCGGTGGTTTTGGCCTAGCCTAGATTTTTCATGAAAGCTATTGAAAGTTGGAACTCTCATGATACGCAACACCCAACGCATGCGATTCCTGTTGTCCGGGCTAACGCCTTGTTAAGCAAACCTTGCGGCTTTTACCTAGCCTGCACGCTGTCTAAGCACCTCGTAGAGGGCCACCCCGGTGGCGACCGAGACATTGAGCGAACCCACACCACCCCCCATGGGGATAGCGGCCAGTTGGTCGCAGCGCTCCCGGGTCAGGCGGCGTAGACCGCTGCCCTCATTGCCCATCACCAACGCCAAAGGCCCTTTGCAATCCAGCGTACCAATAAGGGGTGCCCCCGCCTCACCCGCCAGTCCGATCACCCACACATTGCGCTGCTGCAACTGCTCAATGGCGCGGGCCAGATTGGTGACTCGAATCAGATCGAGCCGCTCCGCCGCCCCTGCCGAGGCTTTAATCGCCCCCGCATTTAAAGGTGCTGTGCGGTCTTTGGGTAAAATAACCGCCAAAGCCCCAAAGGCCTCGGCACTGCGCATAATCGCCCCAAGATTATGGGGATCTTCCACCCCGTCCAGAATCACCAACAGCGGCTGTTTGGCCTTCTCCACCACATCCAGCAGATCATCCCAACTCATCGCCTCGCGGGGGGCACACCGGGCAATAACCCCTTGATGTGCCCCCCCGTCGGCCATGCGATCCATGGCGGTGCGCTCACAAAATTGAATCGGCACACCCCGCGCACGAAAGCCCTCAATCATCTCCTCAACCCGCTTGCCGTGCCGCCCTTTAAGCACCCACAGCGACGAGACGGGACGCCCACTCTCCAGCAACGCCTGCACCGGGTTGACCCCATGGATCTTTGTCTCGTCGCTCATTTACGGCTCCATTGTGTCCCGTGTTGGCCATCTTCCAGCACGATACCCTGTTGGGCGAGGGTGTCGCGAATACGGTCGGACTCTGCCCAATTTTTGGCAGCCCGTGCCGCGCTACGCTCTGCAATGAGCGCCTCGATCGCCTCGGCTTGCAGACCTTGTTCTGCCCCTATGCCGCTGCGGAACCAGAGCTCGGGATCTTGACCCGCTAAGCCCAAATGATGCCCCAAACCCCGGATCAAACGGGCCCACGTGGCAATGACAGCGGGATCTTTCTGTTCGCTGATGGCGGTATTCAGCATTTTGGCGGCCTCAAACAGAAAAGCGATGGCTTGTGGGGTATTAAAATCGTCATCCATCGCTTTGAGGTAGTTTTCCACCAAATCTTGGGGGGCACCGGCGGGCACATCGGCGGGCTCTCCAATGGGTGTACCGGGCAGCTTGCCCAGCAGCGCTTGGGCACTGCGCAGGGCGGTATAAATACGGTCCAGACCCGCCTTGGCCGCCTCTAGCAGTGAGAAACTAAAATCCAGTGGGCTGCGGTAGTGACTGTTTAAAATAAAAAAGCGCAGCACCTCACCCGGATAGAGGGCCAACAGATCCCGTATGGTGTGAAAGTTGCCCAATGACTTGGACATCTTTTCAGACTCCCCCTCTTCATTGACCACATTGACAAAGCCATTGTGGATCCAGTAGTTCACCGCATGTTGGCCGGTACACCCTTCGGTTTGGGCAATCTCATTTTCATGGTGGGGAAAGATCAGATCCCGCCCGCCGCCATGAATATCAAACGATGCACCCAGATATTTGGTACCCATGGCCGAACACTCAATGTGCCAACCGGGACGGCCCGCACCCCAAGGGGAGTCCCACTGCGGCTCTTCCGGCTTAGCCCCTTTCCATAAGACAAAATCCATGGGGTTCTGTTTATTGCTGTCTACCTCGACCCGTGCACCAGCCTCTTGCTCATCCAGCACCTTGCCAGAGAGTTGCCCATAGTTGGCAAAGCGCTCCACCGCATAATAGACATCGCCGCCACTGGCGTAAGCCACCCCTTTATCCATCAAAGTACCGATCATTTGCATCATCTCGGGCAGATGCTCGGTGGCTTTTGGTTCAATATCCGCCGGTTGCACCCCAAGCGCCGCCATATCTTGGTGAAAGGCGTCGATATAGCGTTGGGTAAGGGTTTGGATTGATTCGCCCCGTTCATTGGCCCGCTTAATAATTTTATCGTCAATGTCGGTAAAATTGCGCACATAGGTAAGGTCAAAGCCCGTTACCCGCAGATGCCGGGCGATTACATCAAATACCACCATCACCCGTGCATGACCAATGTGGCTGTAGTCATAGACGGTTACGCCGCACACATACATGCCCACTTTTCCGGGAATCATGGGAACAAATGGTTCTTTTTTGCGTCCAAGGGTGTTGTAAATGGTGATACCCACACTGTTTTCCTTGTTTATCATGTTGTTATAAAGGAGCAGGGATTATACCCCAATCATCCTTTATTTGCTATTGGATAAGGATGTGGTTATATTCACACCATACAACATCCGGACACTGTTTTTGGTCCGCTGGGCCAAACAAAATTAACCTAGTACGTCAACCACGGGTTATTTTTGCATTAAACCCTTAAAATAAACAGCTGATGTCTTATTTGGAGCAGAAATCCATGTCTGAAGCCAAGCACCACAAACTGATCATTCTCGGCTCTGGTCCCGCTGGTTTTACGGCGGCCATCTACGCAGCTCGCGCCAATCTTAGCCCTGTTGTGATTCAGGGGTTACAACCCGGTGGGCAGCTCACCATCACCACCGATGTGGATAACTATCCCGGCTTTGCGGATGGCATCCAGGGGCCTGAGCTCATGCAGCGTATGCAGGCCCAAGCGGAGCGCTTTAATACCGAGGTGATTTTTGACACAGTTATGCACGCTGACCTGAGCAAGCGCCCCTTTACCCTGAACTGTGACAGTGGCGATGTTTACACCTGTGACGCGCTGATTATCTCTACCGGTGCTTCAGCCCGTTGGTTGGGTATGGAATCGGAGAAAAAGCTCAACGGTTTTGGTGTTTCTGCCTGTGCCACCTGTGATGGCTTTTTCTTTAAAAACCAAGATGTCTGTGTGGTTGGTGGTGGGGATACGGCGGTGGAAGAGGCGCTCTATCTTTCCAACATTTGCAACAAGGTCTACTTGATCCACCGTCGCGATGCACTGCGCGCCGAAAAGATCATGCAAGATCACATGTTTGCCAAAGAGAACATCATCCCCGTTTGGGATAGCGTGCCCGACGAAATGTTGGGCGATCCCAACAAGGGCGGCCTAACCGGCGTACGCATTAAAAATGTGAAGACCGGTGCGCTTTCTGAACTGACCGTTACGGGCTGTTTTATTGCCATTGGCCACCGCCCCAATACCGAAATCTTTGGCGACCAGTTGGATAAAGATGCCAATGGCTATCTGGTTACCAAACCCGGCTCTACCGCCATGAATATTGAAGGGGTGTTTGCCGCTGGGGATGTACAAGATACCGTCTTCCGCCAAGCCATCACCGCCGCAGGCACCGGTTGTATGGCCGCCATTGAAGCGGAGCGCTGGTTGGCGGCCCACGCCTAAGTCGCCCGCCCCCCACGGATCATGTTAAGGCCGGGATCGTCAAGATCCCGGCCTTTCTGTTTGCGCCTCCCCAACCATTACCGGTATAACAGGGAGACTTTTAGCCCTTTTACCCCCCATGGCCACGCTTATGCTCACCTGCCGTCAGATTGATCTGGTGTTGCTGCTCTCAGAAAGGGTACCCCTGCAAAGCTGGGCACAAAAGGGCATGCTGGAGCGTGAGTTGGCCCTTTACCGCGCCATGCAACCCCATTTGCGTTCTATTACCCTACTCTCCGACGGCAACCGCCATGAGCTGGATTTTCGCCCACAGGTGCCGGGTATGCATATTCTCTGTAACCGCTGGGGATTACGCCCTTGGCACTATCAGCGCTGGCTTAAAATGCCTTGGCGGGGGTGGCAACGGGGCCATGTTCTCTTTAAAAGCAATCAATTGAGCAGCGCCCTGCTTGGTTTGTCGCTGGCCAATCACTTTAAGCAAAAATCCATAACCCGCTGCGGCTATTTGCTCAGCGAATTTGCCGCACTGCACCATGGTGCGGCCTCCCTGGCCAGAGTCCGAGCCTTTAGTCGCGAACACCGAGCCTTCCATGGCGCTCATCGGGCGGTGGTCACCACCCCCCATATGCATAGCCTGCTGCAACAGCGCTATGGGATTGACCCGCAAAAAATCTTTGTGCAACCCAACTATGTGGATTGCGACCTCTTTCAACCCGCGCCCCGTGTCCAACAGAATGCCACAACCCAGCGCTTGCTGCTGGTGGGGCGTCTACACCCTGAGAAAAATATTCTGGCGCTGCTCCAGGCAATGATCGGTCTGCCCAAGCTCCATTTGGATCTTATTGGTCAAGGGGAACAGTTAGAAACCTTGCAGCAGTTTGTCGCCCAACAGGCTCTCTCCGTTACCTTTCATGGTGCCCTACCCCATCGCGCTTTGGTGGATTTTTATCAACAGTGCGACCTGTTCGTGCTGCCCTCTTTGCAAGAGGGCCACCCCAAAGCACTCTTAGAGGCCATGGCTTGCGGTGCGCCAGTACTGGCCTCGGACGCACCGGGCAATCGTGATGTGGTGATGCATGGCAACAATGGCTGGCTCTGCCAAACCGACTCTGCCAGCATCCGCCACGCCCTACAACAGCTACTCCCTAACCAAGCACAGCGCCAAAGCTTAGGCCAACAAGCCCGCCACTATGCCCTGCAAGAGGTCTCTTTGCCGGTTATTGCCGCTCGCGAAATGGCCCTTTACGAAGCGATTTTTAATGACTCACAGCGGCCTTAATGCCGACACCTTAGCACCCCGATCTCAAGCAGGCTCGGAATCGTTCCTTTGCTCGTAAATTTGATTGCCTCTACCCGCCATTGGCTTGATAATCAGTGTGACATTCTTATGACAAAGCGCCTCTCAAAAAAAGCGTCGCAGCGCGATGGGGATAGGGAGTAAAGGCATGGCAAAAAAAAAGAAAAAAGGGGCCAAAGAGAAACTACTGTCCGCCGCCAAACGGCTTAAACAGGAAGAGCGTGCCCGTAAAAAGCTGATGCAGGCAACCAAGCAGCTTAAAGATCAAAAAAAAGCCTCCGCCCGTGAAGATGCACCCTCCGGCAGAGGCGCAATCCGCGTTGCCCAGCACCTGCTCACCACCCCCCAACCCGAACCCCCCAGACAGCCACCCCCCCCCGTGCAAGCCAGCGTGCCAACATTAAAAGAAATTACACCAGAAATACTGGACTTGGATCGACTACACATCTTAGGACAGATCCTTGATTATGCCATCGCCCATAATTTTCTGGATGAAGAGACCGTGCTGCGCTGGGGTAAACGCTGCGTCAATGACCCCATGCTGGCAAAGCTAAACCTAACCGTACATGATGAAAAATTACCCCCCACCAAACCCATTCGCCTCAAACCCAATCTCTATGGCGGCTAATAAAACAAATAAAATATGTTAATTAATAACTAATATACAGACTCCTTGATCTATTTCCTTGCATTCAAATTTTGAATACAACATATTGTAAATACTTATTGTCTTTAACCACCCTTTTTTTAGGGAGGCCTTTCATGCTCGAATGTATAGCCCGCATTGAGAATGATCGTCTTACCATCTGCCTGCCGAGGGATTTTTCCAACCGACACTACCCATCTTTTCGGGCCAGTTATAAAGATCATCCCAACCACTGGCACTATATAATAGACTGTTTGCAGGTCACCCATTTGGATAGTGGTGCTTTGGGCATGTTTTTATTGCTCGCTCAGCATATTGGTACGGGGGATGGCCATATACGCTGTATCAACTGCAAGCCGCTGCTGGCCAAACAGTTGCAGGCTGCTGGTTTTGCGCAACTGCTGACCATTGAAACCCTCTACCAGGGGGGTGGTTCCAACCTCCATGACGGTATCAATCCGCTGGCCAGTTACGCATGGTAATCACCCGCCCGGTTTTAAGCCGATAACCTGATTGCGCCCCCCATCTTTGGCCATATAGAGCGCTCGGTCGGCCAACCTGACCATTTCATCTTTGCTGACCAAACTGGCATCGTAACAGGTGACACCTATGCTAATGCTTAGGGGACGCCCTGCGTAGCGCCGTGCCATGGCTTCGCCCACCTGACAGATCGCCAAACGGATACGCTCGCAGTAGCGGGCGGCTTCGCGGTAATCGGTATCGCGCAGCACCACAATAAACTCCTCCCCGCCATAGCGCCCCACCGAACCGTTGCCTCGGGTGAGTTTTTTTAACACCGCCGCCACCAACTTGAGCACATTGTCCCCCATCTGGTGACCGAAGGTGTCATTAAATTTTTTAAAAAAGTCCACATCCAACATGGCCACAGAGAGCTCCCCACCCTGCTGCTGCACTTGCTGAAAAGCCTCTTGGACAATCTCATCAATGCGGCCACGGTTATAGAGTTTGGTCAACGCATCCCGGTGAGCCATTTGATTGGCGATCTGTAGCTGTTGCGCATGCTCCAGGGCCATACCCAGCTCATGGGCTACTTGGGTAAGAGAGGCCAAACCGGCAAGATTGAGATCCGCCCCATCCCGGCCATTATCCAGGGCGATTATACCGTAGGCTCGCTGAGGCCCCACAATGGGGGTTAGGGCCATCTGTCGCGCCCCTATTTGATTGCGCACCTGTTTTTCTAAAGGTGTTTGACCGCTTAACAAAAACTGCTTACGTTGCCGTAAACACTCTAAAAAAGCGCTTGGCTCATCATTGAGGGGGATCTCTTGCAGATGCTTAAGGGGCATCAATAAGTCACTGTCGGTACTGTAGATGGCCTCATTAACCAAGCACCGTTTAACCGGATCTACATGAAAAACCACACCCCGCTTAACCTGAAAAGCGGCACACACAGATTCCAACGTATTATGTAATATCTCTTTTTTTATCAAACTTTTATGTGGTGCTAACAGGGTTTCTTGCACAGGCGAAGGCAGGGGTACAGCGGCAAGCTTAGGCTGGTATTTTAACCTATTGTCATATTTTAATTCTGTGTTTACCCGGGCCAAGGAGATGCCTGCATCCAACAGATTACGGTTAAAGGTCAAGCTATCTGGAAAGTCGATACCATCATGGGCAGCGATCCGCTTTATCTCACCATTAACCTGTTCCACAATGGTTGCATACGCGGCGCGATTCAGGGGCAAATAGAGACTCACCTCGGGTGGTAATACCGGGTGTTGTCCACGGACTGTAGAACCCAACCCTTGGATCCATGCTAAAAAATCCGCCAACTGCACAATGGCGGTTAACTGGGCGGCCTGTTGGCCGATCTCCTTGGCCTGATAGCGGCTATGGTGCAACGCCACCGCCAATACCACAGACGTGTTCATGCCCCATTTATGCAGGGTATGGGCACCCACCCCATCATGCCCCACCCCCAGTAGGGAGCGCTCATAGGTCACACCATCCCAATCGGTACGCATAGAGATCTCTTGCAATGCGGCATAATCCATCGCACCTAGGGCATCAATCAGCAGCTTACCCAGGTCATGCAGCAAGCCGGTCATATAGGCTTCTTCACAATCTCCATAACCCACCTGGTTGGCAATGTGGCGACACGCGCAGGCCACCCATAGGTTGTGACGCCATAGGGTCATACGATCAAAACTGCTCTCTTTTGCGGGTTGAACCGTGATAAAATGCTTAAAAATCAAACGTTCTAATGCGGTTGCGCGTAACGCATTAAAGCCCATCTGCACAACCGCCCCATGCAAGCCCCGCTCACTTTCTCCCGTGCAATCCAATACCGCCTGGGCCAGATCGGGCGAGCGCTCCACAATGGCAACCACATCGGCAGCATTGGTGCGCTCCAGCCGGGTTGATTGCAGCAGCTCCAACAGCGTATTTGGCAAACCCAGACTGGCAATATCACCCTGCGTCAGCACGCTCGCCATTGATTGATCCGACGGCAACCAAGATGCTATGTTCATCCCCATTCCTTTATGTCATTTGTGCAGTTGGACAATCGGTGGTGGTCGAGGCACCCTTTTATAAGTTACTTTTTCAGCGGGCGATGTTGCATCCATTGGCGTCACCCCTGTAACACCACGGCCTCTGTTAAGGGATTTTGGCACCCATTCAGACCTGTCATTTATTTAGCCAAAATCCATTTAGGCCGCACCGCGAACGTGTCCAGGATGGTACCCATAACCGCCGCAGACGCCTACTCGGCACACGTTCAAGGGGTCGGACATTGTTAGTGCTCCGTAGCGGGGCTTTTCCAGGGCATCGCCCCCCTCAACCCAAACTAGGGAACCATATGACGATGTTTTACCCTAGGGCACTAACGATACGGCGTCATGTGGCGACCCTGCTGCTCGGCGGGTTACTGCTGAGCGGTTGCCAGAGCAACCCCTACACCAGCCGGCTGCATAAAATGGCCCGTCAAGCCATGCTTAGCTACCACCTACTGCCTGGGGTAACCTTTGATCTTGCCAGTTGGCAGCGTACCGAAACACCCGGAGCTGTCTTGCATCTTTATGTGGAATCCAGTGGATTTGTGCAACAAGGCGGGGGGCAACTCAGCCAGGATCCGACCCCGCACCACCCCATGGCCTTTTACCTGGCGGCTGTCGATCCACACCCCAATGTGGCCTATCTGGCCCGTCCTTGCCAATATGTGCTAGAAAACCCTCAACAGCGTCGCAACTGTGCACCACGCTATTGGAGCAGCCACGCTCTTGATGATGTGGTCATGGCCGATCTACTACGCGCTACAGATTGGTTGCAACATGCGGCTGGCGCCACACAGATCCACCTCATTGGGGTGGGCAGTGGTGCCAGCGCTGCGGCTTGGCTAAGCGCGAAACGCCCCGCTGTCACCCGTTTTTTGAGTGTCGATGGCATTTTTACCCCGCAGGCCGCCCCCCCTTTAGAGCTGCCCCCCCCTTCAGAGCTGCCCCCAAGCTTGAGCACCATGGAGGCGTTTAACCTCCTTGCCCAACAACTGGCTAGCGTGCCACAAAGACACTATATCACTGGTCTGGATCACACGCTATCTAGCAACCACATTCAACCCTTCATCATCACCATGGGGCGCCATGCCTGCGCTCACGTGGCACTGCATCGCTATGCTGATCTTAATCAACTACTTAAACATTGGCCAAGCTTGCTTACGGAACCGTTGCACTGCGCCGACCGCTCCTAAACCTATACGCAGAAGCCTGTTGATGCGGGTCTTTTGGCTTGCACGGGCAGAGCTCTATGACGCCCCATGTTTATCGCTTTGCGCATGGGTTGCAAACCATTCACGCCCCTTAATCCTCTCCATTTCGCCATCAACCATGGGGTTATGCATCACCCCCCTGTTGCGGTTTGCTCCCTTGCCTTAATGAACGGCTAACCTTTTGCTCGGCCCATGACGCTTCATCGCCATTCGATACCTGTTTTTTAGTATACCGCCCAAACAAAGCTTTTTTTCCGCCGACTCTTTAGTTTTGTGGCAACTGCGTGCCACATTCGCTAAAGTGAAACTTTGTGAAATGATCATTGGGGGGTGGAACTTTCACGCTCTTCGCTTTTTCCGCCCATCGCACATGGGGGGCAAGCCGAAGCGCGGTGAAGATCCAAGAGGGGATATCCGCATGGCGGTTAGACGATCCAAGGTGATGGTGCCACTGCTGGGGGGGTTTGTTGTGCTGCTCACGGTCATGGTTGGCATGTGGGGGTACAACTATAAAACATCAGAAGCGTTGATTGGCACCCTACAAGGCAGCATGACCACCGTGCATAAAATGCACATTATCTCAGAATTAATGGAGGTTATTCGCGCCCGCACCCGTATAGCCGCGGTTATGCTGGATGAAAACGATGTGTTTGAAAATGACCGTCGTAAAATGGAGCTGGATGGACTGGCCAACCGCTTTATCACCCTGCGCAGTGAGCTGCTTAAACTCCCCCTTGATCAGGTCGAAAAGAGAATCCTCCACGATCTAAGCACCAACGTCATCCCTACCACAGTCAAAAGCCTACAGGAGGTCATTGAAGTCGCCCTATGGGTCGAAGATAGCGCGCTGCGGGACGCCGCTCGGCGCAAGCTGTTTAATACCGTGCAACCCGGCCAAGGTCAAGTCATTGACCATTTTATGCAGTTTCAAACCCATCTAGAGACCCAAATCACCCAAGCCACCGCGGTTACCATCAGCTCCTACCGCACCAATCTACACAGCCAACTGCTGGTATTGCTGCTGGTATTGCTGGTTGTCTTGCTGACCAGCTACATCACCATGCGCCGGGTAATGGGCATCGAAAGCACCCTTCATTATGAAAAGGAACGGGCTCAAATCACGCTCATTTCGATTGCTGATGGGGTTATCACCACCGATACCGAAGGCTACATTCAGGACGCCAACAAGGTGGTTGGCGCCCTGCTGGGGCATAAGCCAGCGTCACTCATCGGCAAACAGTTGGAACAGGTTTTTCCCACCCGCGCCCGTGATGAGGAGAGCCCCCCCTTACATGAGGATCTGAAAACCCTGTTGAGCAGTGCCACCCCCCAATCCATGAACACCATGGTGGTTCTGGAAAGCGACGGCGATGATCTGCTGCTGGACGCGACCCTATCCCCTGTACAAAGCAGCGAAGGGGTGGTGTTGGGGGCCATTATTACGGTTAAGGATGTGACTGAGCAGCAACGCATGTCCGAAAAGATTCGCTATCAAGCCCGTCACGACCATCTCACCGGTTTATATAATCGCCACGCCTTTGCCGACCTCTGCCGCGAGAGCATGGAGGCCATGAAGGCCGATGAAGTACACTGCCTTTGTGTCATCGACCTAGACCGCTTTAAAGCGATCAACGATACCTGTGGTCACAAAGCCGGGGATATGGCGTTAAAACAGATTTCCACCATGATCCAAGGATGTGTGCGTAAATATGACTACGCCGCACGCATCGGCGGCGATGAATTTACCATTTTTTTGGCCGACTGTAGCCAAGCCGACGGGGTCAAGGTGATGGAAAAGCTGTTGGAACAGGTGCAAGATTATCGCTTTTTGTGGGAGGGGCAACAATTTAACCTGGGTTTTTCCATCGGCATCTGCGAGATCCACTTTCAAGTGCCCTTTGAAAAAAGCTTTCAAGCCGCGGATGCGGCGGTTTTCCAAGCTAAGGATGATGGCCGCATGTGCATCCGCACCCGTACCGTTGAGAGCAACCTTCTTGAAACACCCACCAAGGAAGAGACCAACTGGGTTGGCCGCCTCCACCGGGTGTTGGGGGTAGAGCCGTTGGCCTTGGTGGCACAGCGCATGGTACCCTCACCCTCCATGCAGGACCATCCACCCCTCTACGAAATTTTTATGCGCCTACCCGATGGCGAGAAGCACCATCCACCCAACGCCTTTTTGCCCACCGCTGAGCGCCATGGATTAACCGGGGATCTGGATTATAAAGTGCTGAAAATGGCCTTAGATAATCTTTTATTACATAGCGATGGGCGCATTTACAGCATCAATTTATCGGCCAAAACGCTGGAGGATAAAGCGAGCAGTGCCGCCCTACTGGCGCTACTTGCCGCGCACCCCAAACGGGCCAAACAGATCTGTTTTGAGATTGATGAGAATACCCTCATCAACAATATGGAGGTATGCAGCCAATTTTTGTTTGAGGTCAAGCAGCACGGGGCTGTGACCGCCTTGGACAACTATGGGGGCTCCTTGGGCAACTGTCTCTATCTGGAACAGCTGGGGCTGGATATCTTAAAGGTGGATGGGCAGTTGGTGCAGCAGGCCAAAAACAAGCTGAGCACCCGCACGGTGGTTTCGTCCATCCACAATATCTCTCACTCGATGAACATTTTAACCGTCGCCAAACATGTCGAAGATGCAGAGCTTGCCGCGCAGTTGCTTACCATAGGTTTCGACTTTCAGCAGGGGTTTTATTACGCCAAGCCGGAACCGCTCATGGTGTAATGCCCCGCGCTGGCGCGCTCATCGGACGGGAGAGGTTAGGTTAGCAGAGGCAGGCCCCACAAAAAAACAAAACCCGCCAGCTTGTGTGGCGGGTTTTCCTCTTGTGGACTACTCTTCGCAGAACATCCATAAGACTGCCGGTACGCTCCAGGGGGCGGTCCGTTGCCTACTCGGCCGGGGCCTGGGGGTCCATTCACTGGGCTGGCGGGCGTCCGCATCCGCCGCGCACCGGCTTGATACTGAGGCTCCCTCGCCGCTAACGTTATTGACCGGGACGGGTCAAGTTACACACGGTACAGCTACGGCTACTACAACACGGTTACAGCTAACGCTACTACAACGTCTGTCACAGTTACGGCTACTACAACGTTTGTTACAGCTACAGCTACGGATAGGTACAACTCATACTGCTCAAAGTCCCGGCCTTCTCACTGCCCCCACCCGTGAACCTCCGGGGGGGCTTGTGCCCGTTAACGCTTAGTTGCAGGGTTAGTATCTCTATTTGCACCCTAGCTGGCAATAGAAAAAACATTCCTTTAAGTATTTTCAATGCATGATCAATTAATTTTTGGTTTCACCTACTGCCCCAACAGGGGTGTGGTAGGGCGGCAGGTCGCTGGGCAAGCGGCAAAAAAATCGTTACGGGATGCCCCTCTCCCGCAGTTTGTGGCATAGTGTCGGTTAACGTATGGCGGTAACGGGCACCCCCCGAGGTCGTACCCCCTGGGATAACGATCGAGCGCAGGTTTCTCCCCCCGCCAAGCCTTGCCCCCGCCAAGCCTTGTTAGGAGGTTACGGTGACAGAGAGTACAGGTGCGGCAATCATGGAATATCGTCGATTTGGGCAAACAGAAAAACAGATTTCGGTCTTTACCATGGGCGGTATGCGGTTTTTGCATGTCTGGGATAAACCCCATGACCAGCTACCGGCGGATAGCGAGGAGCACTGCTATCAGATGCTGCAAACCGCCCTGGATGGGGGTATTAACCTCATTGAAACCGCAAAAGGTTATGGCAAGAGTGAGCGTC
Organism: Magnetococcus marinus MC-1; assembly: GCF_000014865.1. NCBI lineage: Bacteria > Pseudomonadati > Pseudomonadota > Magnetococcia > Magnetococcales > Magnetococcaceae > Magnetococcus > Magnetococcus marinus. The sequence continues at coordinate 481,359 of NC_008576.1, read as the reverse complement.
TTATCGGTCGGGCGCTGCCCAGGTTGCGGCAAAGCCGGGACCAATACCACCTTATGACCAAAGCCAGCCCCACCGAAACCGCTGGCCAAATGCGCCGCCACGTGGAAGACGCGCTTCGCCATATGGGGGTGGATCACATTGATTTTTTTGCCCTACACGGTATTAATACCCGCCCGTTATTGAGATTAAGCCTGCGCTCTGGTGGCCCCATGTCGGCATTGGAGGCGCTGCAACGGGAGGGCAAAATTGGCCATATCGGTTTTGCCACCCATGCCCCGCTACCGGTGATTTTGGATACCATCCAATCGGGCCGATTTGCCTTTATCAATCTCCACTACTATTTTTTTCGGCAGGGCAATCGAACGGCCATTGAGGCCGCTGCGGCGCGGGATATGGGCATTTTTATTATCTCCCCCCAAGATAAAGGGGGACTACTCTACACCCCACCGCCACGCTTGGCCGAACAGAGCGCACCCCTGCCCATTGCCAACTTTAATGAGCGCTGGATTCTCTCTCATCCGGCCATTCACACCATGACCGTGGGCATGAGTGAGCCAAGCCACTTGGATTTGCATCTGCACTCTTTGGCGCTGGGTAAACCCTATTGGGGGGCGGCTGAACGGGCCGTGGAGATTCGTTTAAAACAGGCTGCGGCCACCACAGAGCTAGATCGCTGCGGCCATTGCACCGCCTGTTTGCCCTGCCCAGAACGCATTGAGATACCCGATTTACTGCGCTTAGAGCATCTGGCCCGCGCCCATGATATGGTCGCCTTTGCACAATATCGGTATGGTTTGATGGAGCCTAACTGCCACTGGGTACCCGGTGCCCATGGGGATCGGTGTAGCGATTGCGGCGACTGTCTACCACGCTGTCCGCAAGGGTTGGATATTCCGCTACTGGTGCGCCAAGCCCATACCAGAATGCATAAGGCCAGCGGGAGCTAACCCCTCCTTGCCTAACGGAGCTCCGCAAGCCGCTACTCTTTAACGGGGACCGCCGGCTGGATCTCTTGCATGGTTTTTAATGCGACCTGCTTATCACACCAAATACCCAGCCGTTCATGGGCTTCGCGACACTCATCCGCTTTGACCCCCAACGTTTGCAGCGCTTTCAACAGTTGGCTGGTCTGACCCACGAGATGGGACTTTTGTACCATGTAGGGTGCGCTACAGCGGGTAAGCTCGGCCCCATAGGCACCCATAGCGGTTAGTTGCGTGGTGGCATATTTAATCCCCCCCAGCACCGCATCCATGCGTGCCACCCCCATGGCAAAATTATCTTGATAGCGCGGACATGTCTCACCATCTAGCTCTTGAAAATAGGGGTGTTTTGTCCAACATAGCGCCTGGGTTTCTGCGTTCATCTGGGTAAACACCTGGGCATGCTGCCGCACTTTGGCCATCTTGTTGGGCAGTTGCGCGCAATCCGCCGCCATGGCCCCATGGCTACCCATGCCCATCATCAGCAAAGCTGTCATCCCTACCTGTTTCAAGATCATCTATCGCGCTCCAAGAGGGGGGGTCTCTTATGCTGCACGCTATAGTAACACTTTTCCAGCGCGATTTAAGCCGCTTATTTAGCACTCAACGCGGCATACCCCACCAAGCGCAAACCCACTCACCTTTTTTTGTAGTGCAAATGCCGGATGATGCGCCCGGCGGCAACCCCTTTACGTTCAAAGTTGGTCTCAATCCACCAAGGTGGTGGGGCGGCAAAAGGACCCGGCTCCGCCTGATTGACAAAGGCCGTATGGGGCTCAAGATGCGCAACCATCCACTCCGCATAGTTGGCCCAATCGGTGGCTAGGGTCAAATCGGCCCCGCTGCGCATCTTGGGGGCTAGCGCATCCAAAAATTCCGTCTGCACAATGCGCCGTTTAAAATGCCGCTTTTTACGCCATGGATCGGGGAAATTAATGATCACCCCATCCAAACTTGCATCGGGGATACGCTCTAACAGCACCTGTAAAGCATTTTGACACACCAACCGCACATTGCTTATGTCACCCCGCGTCAAGCGGTTGAGCAGCGTGCCAAAGCCCTCTAAAAACACATCAATGCCAATAAAACAGTCCTCTGGATGCCGCGCCGCTAGCGCCGCTAGGGTTTCGCCATTGCCAAAGCCAATCTCCAAAATCACCCGTTGGCTCTGGCCATTCCCCCCCAGTTGGTCAATCAATGCCCCACGGTCCGCACTGCCCGGTGGCAGGCTCAGGGCGAGCAAACCGGCCTCAATACGGGCCAGACGGGTATCATTGACTTTGCCCTTTTTGCGACCATGGGTCTTGAAACGGCGGCGTTTGGCCTCGGCCTCATCCACGGGTTGGCCGACATCCACAGGTGGAGCTTGGTCTGGCTGTGGCATTGGCGTCTGGCTCATGCTTGCTCACCCATTTTGGCACGCTCTTCCAAAACACGATTCATGGTTTCGCCCAACAGGGGCATTTTTTTACAAAACATCTCATACGCGGCATCGGCATATGCACGGATCTCATACTGGGCATTGGCTTTGCGGCGTAGCTCAAAAAAGTTCATGAGGGCGCGAAAGTTAATGGTCCAGTAAAGATCCGAATAGGTACTTACCGGCATGGCATTACGCAGCAGTTCGCGGGCACGGGCGCGGTAAGGGTTGCGACTGCCTGCGGTTTTTTCCACAAGGCCCGCCTGCTCGGCAGCCTCAATGCGCGTACACACCTGTTGGTATTCATCATGGTAAAAACGGTGCATCGACTCCACCAACTCGCAATAGCGCTCCACCGACTCCTGACTAAGCACCTCAAAACCATCCACCGTACGGGCCTCTTGATCGGGCACATAAAAGGCGGTTATCGGCATACGATAACGCTGGGAAAACTCATTAAATGAGCAAATGCGATGGCGCATCCACTGGCGCAGCACAAAAATGGGGGCCACCACACGAAAGCGAAAGTGGACCGTCTCAAACGGGGTACCATGGTTGTGCGCCAACAGATAGTGAAGCAACGTGCGCTCTTTGTCGGTAAACGCGTCCAGACTGTTAACCCGTTTGTTGGTGGTGGAGATGCGAGCGGTATTAATAATCGTGGCTTCATCTCCCCAACTCTCTTCCAACTCTAGAAAGCCAAAATTGCCAATGCGCTTGGTGTAATCCGGATTAAGTTGCAGACGTGTCTCAATCTCTGCAGCCATTTCTAGGGTGGGTTCAGATTGGAATGCAGTACCTGTTGAGGCTTCCATAACAGTTAAAACTCGCTTGGCATAGGAGGATAAATTAGGAGGTGAAAAAGATAGCAGATTTCCCCCAAAAGGTGAAACGTACAGATTGGTATTTATAAATAGAGAAAATCTGCCGATCCTACACCATAGCCCCTCGTGCGCTGCTGCCACCCCAACGCCCCTGCTCCGACCACCCTAGAATCGCTTGCCGGGGGGTGATCCAAGTACGTTGATTCAACAGGGGGAGAAGCGTTCTCAACCGAATACGGACACAATCGGACCATGACCAAAAAAAAAGGGAGGCTGTTCAAGAAGCTTCCCAAGCTGTTACGTTGTGTGAAACAATCAGTCCCATTGCGCAAAGGTTTATTACCCTCTCTCAATCCTTCGCTTAACCGCTAGGGGAGAGGATTATCAGGCTACTGGGTGTTACGATGGCTTCTCCATTATTTCTGTATAATCCCCTTAAAAGCATCAAAGGATTTATCCTTAGCATTGCCGTTGGGGCCACCCTGTTGATGAGTCTTTCCCTCTACTGGGTCATTTCAGATATCTATGAACGCAGTGTACGCAATGATGCCCGCAAGGTGGCCACGCTCATGGCCGAGCAGACTTTTCAATCCATGTATCAGGTTATGCGCAAAGGTTGGGTACGCCGCGATGTCGAAGATTTTATCGGTGCCCTGCGTCGCAGCGTGGAGGGGGGAGATTACCGTTTAGAGGTGCTACGCGCGCCCTTGGTAGAAGAGCTGTTTGGCCCTATTCATCAGCCTGCTCTGGATGAAGCTGTGGGCGAGGTTGTCGGTACGGCTGAACGCAAACTCATCGATCAACCCACCTCCCTACGCCTTATTTACCCTTTGCTGGCGCGCGAAGAGTGCCTTAAATGCCACACCAATGCGAACGTGGGGAATGTGCTGGGGGTGATTGATGTTCAGCAAAATCTGGTGCCCATTTTAAGACGCACTCGCGCCGAGTTTATTAACACCCTGCTGTGGATTGCACCCATCCCGCTACTGGCTGCCTTTTTTGTGGCGCTGTGGATCCATGGCCGTTTGGTTGGCGCGTTGAACTATCTACGAGATCGCATGACCCGTATTAATAAGGTTAGTGATCTCACCCAGCTTAATGAGGGCACCCCCCCACCCACATTTTGCGAAGTCAGCGAAATTTTAGAACAGATTAATGACTTCTCCAGACGGCTACAAAGTTTTGCCGTGGATAAAGAGTTGCTGGAGTTTGAAATTCGGCTGCTGGAGCGCTTTGTCATTACCTCGGATGTGGTCAAAGATTGGCAAAACTATGTCAAACAGCTACTGCTAGAGATCAATCAGGTCATGAGCACCTATGCCCTTTTCTCCATCTTTAAGGTGGAGGAGGAGCAGTTTGATCTGGAAATTTTCTGGCGCGATCCCCCCAGCGCTGACACCCGCATGGGCATTGAATCCATTATTTGCACAGAATTACAAAAAAATAACAGCTTCCACGTGGATAGTTCAGTCACACGGATCAACCACCATGTGGCCCGCCCCGATGCCTCTGAGATGGTGGTCAACCCCGAGGTGTTCCGCCTACAAATTAAATCATTGGTGGTGGAGTTACCCAAAATTGGCGGCATTGTGGGCATTGGTGTGCATGTGGATCTAACCCGCGACCCCACCCGCATCTTGGTTATGGAGAGCACCCTTTCCACCCTGCTGAATGTGGTAGGCTCGGTTAAAGCGATCTCCAAATACACCCGTGATCTTGAGTTCTACGCCACCCGCGACCCCCTAACGGGCCTTTATAATCACCGTATTTTGTGGGAGCTGTTACGCACCGAGGTTGAGCGTGCCCACCGGCATAACCATCAATTTGCGCTGCTGCTGGTGGACCTGGATAACTTTAAAACCATCAACGACAGCCACGGTCACGCCGTGGGGGATGATCTACTCATCGCCTTTGCCGATCAGATCGGGGCCACCCTGCGGCAGGGGGATATCCTAGGCCGCCATGGCGGTGACGAGTTTGTTATTATGCTGCCCGAGGTTGAAGAGGGGGTCCCCTTTGCCGCCGCAGAACGCATCCTCTCTGCCACCGATAAAATCCGCGTACAGACCCATGATGGTCAATCCATTGGCATTAGTGCTTCCATTGGCGTAGCCATTTTCCCTGACCACGCCAACAGTGCCAAAGACCTCTTTCTGTTTGCCGATAATATGATGTTCAAGGCCAAGGCCGAAGGGAAACACCGTTTTACCATACCCTCTGAAGAGGATGTGGTGGATGCTTTTAAAGAGATTGGTGAAAAGAGCGCCTTGGTCATGCGGGCCATAGAAGAGAAGTGGGTACAGCCCTTTTACCAGCCCATTTTTGATGGCCACACCGGGGAAGTGGTGGCCCATGAGGTGCTCAGCCGCATTCAGGTGCCCGATGCCCGTCTCTACAGCGCCAACGAATTTATTGAGATTGCCGAACGTCTGGGCGTGGTACATAAACTCGACTATGTGGGGATGGAAAAGGCCTTTAACCAAGCGGGCCGTGAAGGCTATGAGGGGCTGTTATTTATTAACATGTCCCCCAAAGCGATGGTACTTAGTGAGTTTTTTCCCACCGTGAAAAAAATGATCGAAGCCGCAGGCTTGCAAAAACAGAACATTGTGTTTGAAATTACCGAGCGCGACACCGTACGTAACCTCAAAAACCTAGAGATATTTATCCGCAACCTGCATGGTGAAGGGTATAAATTTGCCATTGATGATTTTGGCTCGGGCTTTTCATCCTTTCACTATCTTAAACGGTTTCCCATCGACTATCTCAAAATTGAGGGTGAGTTTATCGCTCATATGTTGGATGATGTAAAAGATCTTGCCTTTGTGCGTAGTATGGCTATGTTGGCAAGGGATCTAGGCATTGCCACGGTGGGTGAGTTTGTGGAGAGCGCGGCCATTGCCCAAGAGTGTCGCACATCAGGGGTGAGCCTGCTACAAGGCTACCACCTTGGGCGCCCCAGTGCTCACTTTATTACCAACAAGGTAAAGGTGTGATACACGGGTCGGCGATGCCCACACAACCACGATGATGCCCTCTAAAACCCGATTGCGGGGTTAGCTGGGTTATCACGCCTTTTCATCGGGATTGTTTCGATTGCTATGTCCATACGTACCCAGATAGTGACCCTGCTGCTCCTGTTTGCCCTGCTGGTGGCGGGTCTGTACGGGTGGGTATTGAACCGCCATAACAACGATGCCTTACTCTTTGCCGCAGATCAAAAGTTAGGCGCGGCCGCCGCTCTTGTGGCGCAAATTCTACCGGTTGAATACCACGATCACATTGAGGGGGCCGACTCGGTCTCCCAAAAAAAATATCAGTCCATTGTGCAAAACTACAACAGGCTCTGTCAGGAACTCAAACTTGACGGCATGTGGAGTGTGCTGTGGCTGGATAAACAGCCCTACCTGACCTCCAGCACCTCACGCAGTTTGGTTCTTCAACAGGGAGATTATCCCCCATTTTTTGCCCCCCATCCCCATCCTGAACTGTTTTCAGAGAACACCACAACCCCCGACTACCGCACCATTACCCAAAAGGGTGTGCCCCTGCGCATGATCCAACTGCCCCAATTAGATAAGCGGGGCCGCCTGTATATCATTGGCGCAACGCTGCCTCTGTTGCCCTTGCAAGAGGCCCTTTTAGAGACCGTCTCTCCCGCGTTAACCCTTGTTTTGGTCTTTTTCACCCTTTTGCTCTTGTTTGGCTTTTTAGGCTCTGCCTGGATAAGCCAACCCCTCCAGCAATTGGTACGGCTTGCGCCACAACAGACCGCAAGGGCTGCTCTCGTCATGCTGGAGCGTACCGGTTCACCCGAGGTAGAGACGCTACTCGCCAGTCTAAATGCACTATCTAAAGATTTTACGGATCAATGTGCCCTTAACCGTACCTACCAGCATCTCTCTTACGCCATGGATACCAGCCCCATAGCCACTGCTATTCTGGATAACAGAGGGCGGCTCCTTTACGCCAATGCCCGTTTTCGAGCCGCGGCTGGGGGCCAGGAATTGACCCAGCCTGGGGCACATATGGATCAATTTCAGCTCGGTTTTCCTGCGGCCTTGGATCGCTCTTGGCGCAAACATGTCTCCCTTAGCCAACCCTGGGCTGCTGAAGTTGAAACCAACGTTTCCGGAGCCGCCAGTGGTTATGAACGGGTTACCATTACCCCCTTTCGTAATAGTAACCACGCTGAGCACGCCATCCTCTTTACCTTACAAAATGTCGCCCGCCGTAAAAAACTTGAACAGGAACTTCGCCATGAGATCAATTTTCAACGGGTGTTGATGAACACCCTGCCCATTCCAGTCTTTTTTAAAGATACCCAAGGGGTATTTTTGGGTTGTAATGCCGCCTATTGCACCCTGCTGGGTATGGCCGAATGGGAGATTGTGGGGCGTACCATTTTTCAAATATTACCCAATGAAGCCGCCAGTTTTTACCATAAAAAGGATAACCTTGTGTTGCAGGGGGGTGGCTTATTGGATTATGAGGGCTATCTACGCAATAGCACGGGGCAGGAGCGCTTGCTCCATCTGTTTACCGCCCCCTTTCATAATGCCGATCGCTCCTTAGCGGGGCTTGTGGCTGCCATTGTCGATATTACGGATCGGGTGCTGTTCGAGAGTAAGATCATGCAGATGAATGCTGATTTGGAGCTCCGCGTTGTAGAGCGCACACGGGATCTCGAAGAGAGCATGGAGAGTGTGCAACGCCTACAGCGGCTCTTGGTAGAGACAGAGACCATGGCGACCTTGGGTACCATGGTGGCTGGAGTGGCCCACGAGGTTAACTCGCCGCTGGGGGTTGGGGTAATGGCCTCTAGCGAACTACAGCAGGAAGTTGCCAAGTTTCGTAAAACCTATGAAACCGAGGGGATTAGCGAAGAGGAGTTTGAAGGGTTTATTCACCGCAGTGAAGATCTGTTGGGCTTGACCGTCACCAACCTTAGACGGGCCGGTGAGCTGCTGCAAAACTTTAAACGGGTGGCCGTTGACCAGTCCGACGAAGCCCAGCATGTTTTTCAACTCGATGAACAGATCGAAGCGGTACTGCATGCGCTCTCTTATCTCTTTAGAAAGCGGGCCATACAGATGCGCCTGGAGTGCCCCAAGGGATTAACCATCAAAAGTCTCCCCGGTGCTGTTTCGCAAATTGTCACCAACCTGATTAGCAATGCCATCAAACACGGCTTTGATGTGGGTATGCGTGGCACCATAACGCTGACCGTAAAGCGGCACGATCAGCAGATAATTTTGGATTTTTATGATGATGGCAAAGGGATGGACCAGGAGACCCAAGAAAAGATTTTTGAACGCTTTTTTACCACCCAACGGGGCAGTGGTGGCAGTGGTCTAGGCATGCATATTGTGCAATCATTGGTGGTGCAAAAACTGCGTGGCAGCATACACTGCGAAAGCGAACTGGGGAAAGGAACCCGCTTTGTCGTGACATTCCCCGTCGAAGCATAAAGGGTAGCGAGGCTTCAAACCCATATTTTATGGTTTGCGTTTTGTCTAGCCAACCACAGCCAGGGTAAAGCTAAAGCAGGCCCCTACCCCATTGGGGTTGTTCTCTGCCACGAGGCTGTCACCATGGTTTAGGCAAATTTCACGGGCAATGGCCAATCCCAGGCCGGTCCCCCCATCGCTCTGTTGGTTGCTGGTGGATTGCTGATAACGACCAAAAATATGCTCTATCTCTTCCTCTGGAATCCCCCGCCCAGAGTCGCTTACCGCAATCTTTACACGTCCCGTATCCAGGGCATGGGCGGTAATACGGATGACCCCGCCCGCCGGGGTGAACTTAATCGCATTACTCAACAGATTGACCAATACCTGAATTATTTTGCCCATATCAAACAGCAACTCCAGCGGCTCAGTGCATTGGGGATGCTCCAGGGTCACACCCTTTTCTTGCAACAGGGGCTCCATTTCCATCTGTAAAAAACGTACTGCGTCCCAAATATTATGGGGCTCTATGGCGAACTCCATACGCCCGGACTCTAATTTAGAAAGATCCAATAGATTATTAATCAAGCCTGCCAATCGCTCAGAACTTATTTGCGCATAGCGGATAAACTTGGCGATCTCTGCTTTGACGTCTGGCTCAATATTGCTCTGGCTGACCGCATCCATAACGTAGCGGTTAAAGCCCATAATGGATTGTGTGGGCGAACGTAGCTCATGCCCCAATGAAGCGACAAAATCGCTTTTGGCTTGACTGGCCTGTTCCGCAATCTGACGCAACACCTGCTCCCGTTGCTGGCTGCGTTCCAGGTCACGCATGGTCTCAAACGAACGAAAGGCCGCTTTTAGGGCCACTTTCATACGATGTGCAGAGAGCTCCGCTTTATCCAAATAGTCATTAATATCGTATTTTTCAAATACTTCATCTTCTGGAAACAGCCATGCCTGACCGGTACGTAACACAATTCTTAACGATTGATTACCCAACACGTCCCGCACATACTCCACCACATCCAGTCCCGCGTGGTCGCTTTCCATCACCACATCCAGCAGCAACACCGCCATATCTGGGTGGTTGCATACCAACTGCTTGGCTTCTGCCCCAGAGTAGCCTTGCACCAACTCGACGCGGCGCCCTTGAAAAGAAAAATTACGCAATACGTGGGCGGTGACCTCGTGTAGATGGGGTTCATCATCCACTACCCCCAGCACCCAAGGCGGTTGATCACTCACCTGTTCAGGTTGTTTACTTTTCTGTTTGAACACCAATTTCTTTTTAATATCGGCACCGCTCATGATTGTTTCCAGTCTAATCTATTCAATTTTCACTACCTTGATTTTTTAAAGCACTTTGCATAGCCCGGCAATACGGGCTTGAGTCGGCTAAAACAGCGTTTGCAAGCCGCTAAACAGCCCATAGAGCAGCGCGCGACTGCCCCAGCGCTTATAGCAACCCAATCCAGCGGGATAGGCTTGATCCTCCCTACATCACGCTATAGCAGAAGATAACCAACCATTATATTTGGGAAAAAAGCGATCAAAGGTCATTTTTGGCCAGCCATCCATGGGATGGCTGGCGCCTATTTTGGGTATGTAAAACGACACGCTTTAGCTGGGTTGAGGTAAATATCCACGGCACCGTCGTGTCGGCGTGAACGCCCTCGAACGGGGTTTGACCCCCGTAGAGAGCTGCCTGTCCACGCTGTTACGGCTGGGGCTCACGCTTAAACGGCCCCTTTGCTCAACAGATAATCACAATGCTTACGATCTTCGCTACCAATATGACTGACAAGCCACTCCTGGATAAAATCGCGCAACTCCTCAGCACGCTTAAATTTCTCATTGTCATCAGCGGCCTGTTTGACTGCGTGGGCCCGTTGGACCAGATCCTCTCTCAGCTTGATATGCAATTTTTGGTGGTCCGCCAGCCTTGGATACGCATAACGCTGTAATAGGGCCTCTTCGTCGGCTAAATGTTTGTTTGCGTAGTTATTTAGGGCCATGATCATGAGATCCACCCGGTTATCCCGATTTTCAATTTGCGCCTGTAAAGCATACATCAATTGAAACAGCTGCCGGTGCTGTTGGTCGACCAATGAGATGCCCAACAAGGGAAATTCACAAGGACCAGCCGCGCCAATTTTTTTCAGCTTTGCCTCATCAGAGGGCACTAACTTCGCTTTGGCGGGTGGGGCATAATTTTTACCCCCCATGCTGCTGGGTTTGATGGCGCCCGATGCTTCTAAAAATTTAACCAGTGTCTGTTTGGCACTTAAACGCTTTTCATCCGCCGACTCGCCCCTAGCGTCGTCTAAAAATCGATTAAACTCTTGCTTGGGCAGAACAAACAGATTGTTATCCTTAATCGAGCGGACGATCTCTAGGGTCGCAAGGGAGGTCAAGAGCAGCACCGGCATGTTCGCATTGCTTTTACGCACATGTTTAAGCAACTCACTACCGGTCATATTGGGCATATCAAAATCGGTTACCAACATATCATAATGACCGGTACTAAAGGCTTGGGCTGCCGAAAAACCATCGTTGCAGGCTTTAACTGCAATGCCCAACGGTTTAAAAAGTTGCTCTGTTACAATAAGTCGCGTCTCACCGTGGTCTTCCGCATAGAGAACCGATACATTGGGGCGTATCAGAGGTTTTAATTCTTGAGCGAGTTTTGTCAAGAGCATGGCGTTTCCCTATTTTTATACGTACTTTAACTTCGCCAACATCCATCGTTGTGATCACAACCGATATTAGGCTCGTTTTACGGCACAGGTGCGTTAAACACAAGCGATCGTGCTTGTTCTTATAACGATACTCTTTTCTCGTTACATATTCAGTAGAAAAAATGGCGCTAACCCGTATGTTACATAAAATGACATTTTACAGCAAGCCCAATGTGCTTTACCCATTTACAGGAATCCATCACAACCCCTAAGAAAGCTCTCAAAAAATAGGCAAATATAGGCTACTATGCAGAGGATATCCGGTGTAATTTGGCCTTTAGTTTGCTCTATAGGCCCTATGCACCCCCAATCTAAGGAAAACAGATCCTAAATTTGCACTTTTTTTGTGCGTGTCGATCTGATTTTGACCTTGGTAGGATGCGTTTTAATCCTTCCCCACCTTTTTAGAATTAAGGGAGGCGGCGTCCATGGCTGCCAAAAATTTGCCCACGACTGGTCTGACTTATGAAGCGCCAGGGCTTTTTGACGAATTGATCCACTACGCGCAGTCAAACACAGGCTGTGATCTACTGCCCCATTTGCTGGATATGGGGTTAGATACCCTGCGTACCCGTCAACAAGGGGCTGAGCTGGCCATTGAAAGCTTGGGCATCACCTTTACCATCTATTCAGAAGGGCAAAATATTGATCGTGCGTGGCCCTTTGACATTATCCCACGCTGCATACCCGATGGGGAGTGGCAGCAGCTTGAAGCAGGACTACTTCAGCGCAGCCAAGCGCTTAATGCTTTTATCCATGATCTCTATAACGACCAGAAGATCATTAAAGATAAAAAATTTCCTGGTGAACTCCTGGATAAGTCGAAAAATTTTCTACCTCCCCTGATCGGTGCCAACCCCCGGTTCGGCGTGTGGGCCCATGTGTGCGGCAGTGACCTGATCCGGGATAAAGATGGGGTCATGTATGTGCTCGAAGATAACCTGCGGGTTCCTTCTGGTGTATCCTACATGCTGGAGAATCGTCAACTGACCAAGCGGGTTTTCCCCGAACTGTTCCAACGTTATCACATTCGCCCAGTGGATGATTATCCCTCGCAACTCTACGATGTATTGGCCTCGCTCCACCCACGGGATCAAAAACCCAATATTGTGGTATTAACCCCCGGTGTCTACAACTCTGCCTATTTTGAACATGCTTATCTGGCCCAACAGATGGGGGTTGAGTTGGTCGAAGCGGGCGACCTGCTGGTGGATGACGACAAGGTTTATAAAAAGACCATCCGGGGGTTGCAACGGGTGGATGTGATCTATCGCCGGGTGGATGACCTCTACATGGATCCCACCGTGTTTATACCTGACTCACTGTTGGGTATTCCCGGCATTATCAAGTCATGGCTCAAAGGCAATGTCGCCATTGCCAACGCACCCGGTAGCGGCGTGGCCGATGATAAGGTGGTCTACTCCTACATGCCCGATATTATCCGCTACTATCTGGGTGAGGAGGCCAAAATTCCCAACGTGCCCACCTACCGCTGTAATGACCCGGTTGAGCGGCGGCATGTGATTAAAAATATGCATCAGCTGGTGATCAAGCCCGCTAATGAGTCCGGTGGCTATGGTATTATGATCGGCAACCGCGCTACCCGTGTGGAGCGCGAGGCTTACGCGGCCCGTATTGAAGAAGATCCGCGCAACTACATTGCGCAACCCATATTGAGCCCCTCCACCTGCCCCACCTTGGTAGAAGAGGGCATGGAGCCCCGGCATCTTGACCTGCGCCCCTTTATCTTACAGGGTAAAAAGGGCTATGTAACCGCTGGAGGATTGACCCGCGTGGCACTAAGACGGGGTTCGTTGGTGGTAAACTCCTCCCAGGGTGGGGGGAGTAAAGATACCTGGATTGTAGCGGGGAGGCGCGACTAATGCTGTCACGGGTTGCCGAACATATCTATTGGCTGGGCCGCTACATGGAGCGGGCCGAGGATACAGCACGCCTAATCATGGCCACCAGCGGCGCCACGCTGGAGTTGATGTCCGTACCCGGTCATCAACCGGTGGACTGGGAGCAACTACTGCTCATCGTTGGGGTCTTGCCCAACTATAATGAGCACCACCACACCTATGAAGAGCGGGAGATCGTGCATTTTTTGCTCGCCTCTGAACGCAACCCCTGCTCGATCTACAATGCCATGCGCATGGCCCGTGAAAATTTGCGCATTACCCGTGACGCCTTTCCCCGCGAAACGTGGTCACAGATCAACGGCTTGCGGCGGCGGGTTGAGCATATTCCCGATTTTGCCCTCTATGGTTCGGGTCGGCAAGATCTGCTGGAGGGCATTATTGGTAGCTGTTTGCAGATGTCCGGCCTGCTTATCTCCACCATGAGCCGGGATGAAGCCTATCAGATGTTTCGTCTGGGACAGCTGCTTGAACGGGCTGATATGACCACCCGCATTTTGGATGTGCAAGGGGCTGGCGTGTTGGGTGGGGATAGTGACGCCGAACTCTCTATGGAACATGCGGTGTGGACCACGGTGTTACGCTCGCTCTCGGGCGACCAGATGTACCGCAAGCAGGTTGAGCCTCGGGTGCGGGGTCGCCAGACCCTCGCCTTTGTACTCAAAGATAAACAGTTCCCCCGCGCCTTTTACTACTGCCTAAACGGGGTAAGAGACCGCTTGGTCAAATTGGGGCGCGCCGAAGCCGCCCAGGGTATCCTAGGGGAGTTAGAAAAGTCTCTCTATTTAGCCGATTTGGATACCCTCGCAAAACAGGGACTGCATGAGTTTTTGGATGGTTTGCAGGTCCAGTTGGGGTCGTTGCATGAAGCGGTGGTTGATACCTACTTCCGCTTTCGGCAGGAAGAGACACCCCCAGCCGCTCCGGCCAGCCAAACCCAGAGCCAAGAACAACGGGCTTAGCACCGAAACCTCGTTGCCCACACACCGTGAACTCCGACGGCACGGCACCCCAGTGGGGCGCTGTGCCGTCGGGAACCATCTGACTACCCCAGCAGAGCTAGGATCGACCTGTGCATCAAACCGCTCTATGGCACGCCGCCCTGTTTTTTTCTACCTATCACAGCCGCAGCCAGCCTGAATCCCACCCTGCCCAAACCAGCAAGCGCTTGTTGGAGATAGGTGGCCAGAATGTTAATGGCTCCATCCGTGATGTTGCGCCAGAGGGTATTCACTATATTGCCGCCGATTTTGTGGCGGGTAATGGGGTTGATGTGGTGTTGGATGATCCCTACAGCCTGCCCTATGGGGAGAACAGCTTTGACTATGTTATGGCCTCATCGGTCTTTGAACATTCGCAAATGTTTTGGCTGTTGCATCTGGAGATTATGCGCGTCTTAAAACCCAGCGGACTGTTTTATCTGAATGCCCCAGCCAATGGTCAATTTCATCGTTTTCCGGTGGATTGTTACCGTTTTTATCCCGATGCTGGCGGTGGGCTGGTCACTTGGGCCAACCGCAATGGCTATCAGAGTGCCTTGTTGGAATCCTTTGTTGGCAAACAGAAACAGGATGAGTATTGGAACGATTTTGTCGCGGTATTTATTAAGGATGAAACGCACCACGCCCATTATACCGCGCGTATGTTGGACAAGCACCCAAGCTTTAATAATGGTCTGCGTTATCCTGATCCTGAGTCCTTTATCCGCTTAAATCCCATCAGCGAGGATCAACGCAAGCTGTTTGCCATGACCAACATGGCCCAAAACAGACCCTTAAACCACTATTTGCGGGATTAGGCTTATCTTCCGCCTAGCAGAGCCTGCGCACGCCTTTTCATCAAACGGTCTAAACTTGACGCACCTCATGCCGGGTAGGCCAACCCCCCTTCGGGCTATTTTGGTTGGTGCAGCTGTTCGTCATAGCGGGCTTCAAAGCCCATAAAGCGATGGAGCAAACGCACCACACTTTGCAAGGGTAGGGTCGATTCTGGCGCGGCCCCCCGCTGCAACCGCTCCCCCCGAAATACCCTTAAATCCTTGGACTGGAACGCCTCTTCCAAAAATTTCAGTGTCGGGGCAATGAGGGTGACAAAACGGCGATCTTGTACCACATTGCGGGGACGATCCGGCTCCAGCTGCCCCTCTGCCGACAAACTGTGTTGGCGCCACATCTGCGGCAAACGCCCCTCTTGCTGCATGCGATAGACCAACTGATTTTGCCAACCCAACTGGGGTGAAACGCCACTTTCCACAAAAATCTGCCCCATACGCGCCTTGCGTTGCAACCGCGCCCAACTCAACATGGGCAGATGCACCACCGCCACTGTGTCGGCATGCATTAACCGTTTGGGGGTGCGGTTAAAATCCCGCACCGTATGCGCACCCACATGCAGACGCAGCATAGGGTCATTTCGCACGATCAATTTGGGAAAAAACGGTAGGGTAAAGAGATTGCGTTCACCCTGGCGCACACCCTCTATGATTTGCGCAAGAGTGATCGGAGCCCGCTGGGTAACCTGCGCCTGCCACTGCAACGCTGCATAGCCATGCAACTGACACTCGTCAAAGGTGTCCAACGAAAGATAGTTATACAGAGGGTAGCGCAGCGCCCCCACATCGGCGGCTACCGTGCTGAGCAGCGCCTTGAGGGAGACTCCAGTGGTGGTGTAGAGAAACTCATCGGCATCAAAAGTGTAACACCAATCTGCCTGGGCCGATTGGCTCAGGTGCATCAATACCGTGCGGGAACTATCCTCTAAAAACTCATCCCCCAGCATATGGTAGAGGTGCAACCGGCCCGGAAACAGCGTTTGCAGTTTCAATAGCCCCTGATAACTTTCATCGCTGCTGGAATCATTAAGAACAAATACCTCATCCACATGGTTGCGCAGAGCGTGGGTAATGGAGAGCGCTATCAACCCCCACTCATTCTTACACTGTACCAAGCCCACCACTTTGCATGGCTTTTCCATGGCCCTACCCCAACCAACGGCGTCAACTACAACCCACAGGTTTGCAACGAAGCGTCCACCCTTGCAGATCTTAACCCTCGAACGATAGGCTGCTGGGGCCAGCGTTACTTATACCCCCAGCCCCTTGGTATGGGGGGGTTTGCGTTCCTCCCCGCATAAATCAATCCACTTAAACCGTCTGCCTGACCACATCCACCGCCACTTCCAGGGTATGCTCCCAACCCCCCATCACCACCCCTTTAACCGGGGGCACGTCGGCATAGTCGCGTCCCACCGCCACCACCAGGTGGTGACTCTCGGTCATGCAGCCATTGGTGGGGTCAAAATCTACCCAACCCAAACCCGGCAGATAGAGAGAAAACCAAGCGTGGGAGGCATCGGCCCCCTCTAAGCGTGGTTGACCCGGTGGCGGTAAGGTCTCCAGATAGCCACTCACATAACGGGCGGCCAGACCGATTTGGCGTAAAGCACCCACCGCAATATGGGCAAAATCCTGGCACACCCCGGCCCGTTGCGCCAGCACCGCCGTGATGGGGGTGGCGATGGTGGTGGCCTCGGGGTCATACTTAAAACCCTCATGGATCGCCTGGGTAAAGGCCATGGTCGCCTCTAGAATGGGGCGTCCGGGGGTGAAAATGGGGTCGGTCAACTCAGCCAGTGCCGGCAGTGCCGGTATCATGGGTGAGGGCATGCGGTAGAGCGCCACATGCACCATATCCTCATTACCATCACCGGCATCAAACTGGCTGCGTACCGACTCCCACGCAGGAGAGTTCTCCATGGCCATAGGGGGTAGCAACACCGGGGTACGGGTTAGCTGGCTGGTGGCGGTGATCTCCAGCTGCTTGTGGGGCTCGTGGATCTCAAAATAGTGCACCGTGTTACCAAAGGCGTCTTTATGGCTCTCCATAATGGCGGGCTCAGGATCAATGCGCAGGGTAAATTTATGGCACTTCTGCCCCATGCCATCCTTGGGTTTGAGAATTGCCCGGTTATGGCAGAGAGTCACCGGCTCGCTGTATTGATAAAGCGTGGTATGTTTAATCCGGTACTCCATCACTCGCTCCCGGTTTTAAAGAGTAGGTGCGTTGCCTCGGCATGGCGGAAATAACTGTTAGAAGCCGATTCGGAAAAGAGCGGCAGAAACTTTTTCATCAACTTGAGCAGCGCCACCAGATGGGTTCGACTGCCCCCCGCCTTCTCCGGTTTGCTCAGCAGCTCGGGTGTGGCCAGTCGCACCGTGGCCAAAGCCTCGAACACCACCCGTCCCAAATGGGTGCGGTAAAAGCTCTCATCAGCCCCAGTGGCCACCGCGCGGGCATGTTTTTCCATCAACTCCAACTGGAACACCAAAGAGCGGGGATCGGTTTCATCCTGCAACAGCTTTTCCAACACCTGGGGCACCCCTAACTGGGTGCGGTAACGCATGCGGAACGCCGCCAGTGAGTCATTGATGGCCAACAACCGCTCCAACACCGCGATCTCCAAGGAGTCATCGGCATCCGAGCCGAGGGTGGTCTCCAACAGGTGGGTCAGGAACAGGCCCCGCTCCATACGCCGCCCCATATCCAGAAAACGCCACCCCAGATCCCGATACATATTTTCCCAAATCAGCCCAGAAAAAGCGGTCAGGCCATGCAACAGAGGGGCGGTCTCCCAAAATAGGTTTTGCAGATCCTTATCCGGGTCCTGCTGCAAGCGGTCCAAAACCGTGGCAATGTCATCCACCACATGCCACGTATCGGTGGAGAGTCGATCCCGTACCGAAAAGGCGTTTTGGATCATCGCCCGCAGCGAAAAGGCTAGGGAACCGGCTCGGTCCGAGTCCAGCAAAGCGGAACGCAGCTCCGGGGCCGGATTGGCAAGGTTATAAGCACCCTCCTCCCCCTCAAAGCCGGGCCGGGTACCGGTGACGCGGGTAAAGGCCACCAAAAAACGGTTGCGGCAGTGAATACGCTGACGCACCCCCAAGCCGGTCTCCTGGGTTTGCAGCATTAAATGCTCGCGGAATAGGCGGATGGCACTCTCGGAGCGCTCCATATAACGCCCCAACCAGAATAGGCTCTCCGCCACCCGGCTGGGCACCCCCACCATGGGGGAGGGATCAATCGAGGTGGCGGTAATCACACCACCGCGATCTTCGATAGGGTGATCGTGCATCACCCAAATATCTTTGCTCAACCCCCCCTGCCGGGGTGAGAAGGTGAGCCGCTCCACCTGGGGCGAGACCCGCGCCAAACCACCGGGCATAACGGCGGTATCCTCGCCATCGCTATTGAGGTAAAGACGCATCTGCACCGGCTGACTGGTGATCTGCCCCCGCTGTACCGAAGGGGTGCGCGAAGGATACAAACGCTCCCGCGCCACAAAGGCATGGGGCTGCTCCAGCAGAGCCTGTTCGAGCGCCTCATCGCGGCTCAAGCCATTCATGGGGGTACTGGGATCATAACGGGCAGGCAGAATGACAAAGCGGTGTGGCTCCTCCGCCACCAGTTGGCGGTGGAGTGGATCCCCCATCCATAGGGTATAGGGATTTTCCAACAGCAACGGCTCGTCGAGGAAAAAACGCGCCAAACGGGGTAGATAGGCATGCAGAGCGAGGTTCTCCAGCATGGCAGTGCCCAATGCATTGGCCAGCGCCAAGCGACCACTGCGGGCCACCTGGGTCAGCCCCACCACCCCCAAGCGTGAATCGTCCCGCAGCTCCAAGGGGTCACAAAAGCTCTCATCCACCTTGCGCAGCAGTACATCCACCGGCAACAGCCCACTTAGGGATTTGATCCACAAGCGCCCATTGCGCACGGTCAGATCGGCCCCTTGGCTGAGGATCAACCCCAGATAGTGGGCCAGCAGCGCGTGCTCCACATAGATCTCGTTGGCCGGCCCTGGGCTAAGCAGGACCACATGGGCATCGTGCTTAGCGTAGGGGGTTAAGCCCGCTAATCGGCTGCGCATGGATTTAAAAAAGGGTAATAAGACAGGAACATTGTTAAACTGTGAGCTTTCGGCGTAAAGCCGGTTCATCACCCGTCGGTTTTGCAATACATAACCATGTCCCGACGGGGATGAGGTGCGGTCACTGACCACCTTGTGGCGGCCATCTCGGTCGCGGATAAGATCCACCCCATAGAGGGGCATGGGGATCATATCCTCTGGGGTGGCCCCATGGGCTGCAAACAAAAACTGACCGCACCGGTAGAGCAGTTCCGGTGGCAATAAGCCTTGGCGCACCGATGTCTGCTTGCCGTAGATGTCACGATGCAGCAGAGTAAGCAACCTATGGCGCTGGATAACCCCCTCTTCGAGAGCTTTCCAGTTGCCGGTATCCAGAATCAAGGGAATGGGGTCAAAGGGCCACGGCTGACCACGCCGCCCCGAACCGCCGTGCAGATTGTAAGTCACGCCCAGTTCACGCATCAGGCGGTCGGCATCCCGTTCCAATTGTACCGGCAGTTGTGGCCCTCGGCTATAGAGATAGTCCAGATAGCGACGCCAGTGGGCACGGGGTTTTCCTGGCTGTTCGAATGCCTCATCATAGGCAGGACCAGCTGCTCCATCAACAATGGGTATGGCTTTAGGCGTCATAATAGGCTACAGATCTTTGAATTTGCTGATAAGGCGTACAGAGGGGACCCCCTCTTATATCGGTTGAGGAAGAGACTTCCACAACCGATCCGTTACACAGTCTACGTGATTCACGCCCTAAGGGGAATGACCACAATAGGTTTTTCGTATTCAGGAGCTGGTTATGACCATTCAAGTTGCCATTCATCACCATACCCAATATTGCTACGACCGTATGGTTAACCTTTCGCCCCATGTGTTTCGGCTGCGTCCAGCCCCCCACTGTCGCACCCCCATTCGGGCTTACTCCTTAAAAATTTCTCCTGGAAACCATTTTATTAACTGGCAACAGGACCCCTTTGGCAACTATCTGGCCCGGCTGGTGTTCCAGGAAAAGACCGACCAGCTTACTGTGGATGTCGAGGTGGTGGCCGATATGGTCACCATCAACCCCTTTGAGTTTTTTCTGGAAGATAGCGCCAAAGCGTTCCCCTTTGCCTATGAACAGGCCCTGCGCGAGGATCTCACCCCCTATCTTAAAAT
Source organism: Magnetococcus marinus MC-1 (assembly GCF_000014865.1). NCBI lineage: Bacteria > Pseudomonadati > Pseudomonadota > Magnetococcia > Magnetococcales > Magnetococcaceae > Magnetococcus > Magnetococcus marinus. The sequence continues at coordinate 460,939 of NC_008576.1, read as the reverse complement.
GACCGAAGAGAGCCCCGCGCTCAAAAAGTGGTTAAAAGATTTTAAGGGCAGCAAAGGCACCGTCGATTTTTTGGTGGAGCTCAATGCCAAGCTGAATAAGGATATTGGCTACACCATCCGCATGGAACCCGGCGTGCAAACCTGTGAAGAGACCTTTAGCCGAGGCACCGGCTCCTGCCGCGATACCGGGTGGCTGCTGGTGCAGGCCATGCGCCAACTGGGTTTGGCCGCTCGCTTTGTCTCCGGTTATCTGGTGCAGCTCACCCCCGATGTGAAAAGTCTGGATGGCCCCTCAGGGCCTACCGAAGATTTTACCGACCTGCACGCCTGGTGTGAGGTCTATATTCCCGGTGCTGGCTGGGTTGGCCTGGACCCCACCTCCGGCCTGTTTGCCGGTGAGGGGCATATTCCCCTCGCCTGTACACCCATCCCTGCTTCAGCCGCCGCCGTCACCGGTGCCACCGATAAATGCGAGACCACCTTTCACTATAAAAACACTGTGGTACGCATCCATGAGGATCCCCGCGTCACCAAGCCCTACAGCAGCAGCCAGTGGTCTGACATCCTCACCCTGGGTGAGGATGTAGATAAGCTGCTTAAAAAAGAGGATGTACGCCTAACCATGGGGGGTGAACCCACCTTTGTCTCGGTGGATGATTTTGAGAGCCCCCAATGGACCGAGGCCGCCGATGGCCCCCATAAGCGTGAGCGGGCGGTGGATCTACTGGGACGCATGCGCAATCACTTTGCCCCTGGGGGCATCTACCACTTTGGGCAGGGCAAATGGTACCCTGGAGAACCCATTCCCCGCTGGCGCTATGGCTGCTACTGGCGCACCGATGGCGAGCCGATCTGGCGGGACATCAACCTGCTGGGTTTTCCCACCGTGGATTATGGCTATGGTGCCGATGAGGCCGAAGCCTTCATGGGCGAGTTGGCCCGTCGCTTGGGCCATTTGGGCAAATTTGTCAGCCCAGCCTACGAAGATCCCTTTTACTATGTGTGGGCCGAAGCCAAGCTGCCGGTCAATCTGGATCCCTTTAAATTTAACCTCAAAGATGGCATTGAGCGGCAAAAGATGGCTCAAGTGCTCCAGCATGGCCTGCAAAACCCGGTGGGCTACGTGCTACCTATGGCGTGGAACGCCTACGACCAGCGCTGGGATAGCTGTAAATGGAGCTTTCGCCGGGAGCATCTGTTTTTAATTCCGGGTAACTCCGCCATCGGGCTGCGTTTGCCGTTGGAGAGCCTCTTCTATCAATCCCCTGCCGAGCGCCCCCTCACCCCGGAACAGGATCTTTTCGATACCCTAGGCAGACTGCCCAAATATAAACAGTTGGCCAAACAGGCGGAAACCAAAACGGCCAAAAAGGGCAAAGAACCGGCCATTCCCCCCCATCCCCAGGTGGAGACCTTTATGCAGACCGCGCTCTGTGTCGAGGTGCGGGAAGGGCGACTCTATCTGTTTATTCCCCCTCTTACCCATGTAGAGGGCTTTTTGGCGCTGGTCTCCGTCATAGAAGCCACGGCGCAAGCTTTGGGCATCTGCATTTTGCTGGAGGGCTACTCACCCCCCGAAGATCCCCGCCTGAAAAAGTTTTATGTCACCCCCGATCCCGGTGTGATCGAGGTCAACGTACACCCCTCTGCCCATTGGCATGAGATGGTGGAAAATACCGAAGCCCTCTATGAGATGGCCCATCAAGCACGCTTAGGCACCGAGAAATTTATGCTCAATGGCCGCCAAAATGGCACCGGCGGCGGTAACCATGTGACCCTGGGTGGGATTACCCCAGCCGATAGCCCCATGCTGCGCCGTCCCGACCTGCTGGCCAGCTTAATCACCTATTGGCAGCACCACCCCGGCTTGAGCTATCTCTTCTCTGGTCTGTTTATTGGTCCTACCTCCCAGGCCCCCCGTGTGGATGAGGGACGGGATGATGCCCTCTATGAGCTGGAGCTGGCCCTCAGCCAGTTTCCCAGCGGGCAGGTGGTACAGCCATGGATTGTAGACCGGCTGCTGCGTAATATTTTGGTGGATGTCACCGGTAATACCCACCGCACCGAGTTTTGCATCGACAAGCTCTACTCCCCCGATGGCCCCACGGGACGCCTGGGTTTGCTCGAGTTACGCGCCTTTGAAATGCCCCCCCATGCCCAGATGTCGTTGGTGCAAATGCTGTTGCTGCGCACCATCATTGCCCGCATGTGGAAAGCCCCCTACCGGCACCCCTTAATCCGCTGGGGCACCGATCTGCACGACCGCTATCTGTTGGGCCACTATGTACGGCGAGATATGGAAGAGGTGGTGGACGACCTCAACCGCGAGGGGTATCCCTTTCAGTTGGCTTGGCTGGAACCCTTCTTTGAATTCCGCTTCCCCAAATGGGGGGAGATTCAGGTGGGGGATATCCACCTGGAGCTGCGGGCCGGCCTGGAGCCGTGGCATGTGCTGGGTGAAGAGGCTGGGCAGAGCGGTACAACCCGCTTTGTGGATTCATCCTTAGAGCGCATGCAGGTCAAAGTTAATGGCCTACACCGCGATCAATATACGGTCATGTGCAATGGCTTTGAACTGCCCCTGCACAGCACCGGCATCAATGGCGAATATGTGGCGGGGGTACGCTTTAAAGCGTGGCAACCCTGGGCCGCCCTGCATCCCCTTATGCCAACTCATGCCCCCCTGGTGGTGGATGTGGTGGATCTGCGCAATGGTCGCTCATTAGGGGGTTGCACCTACCATGTGGGGCATCCAGGTGGGCGTAACTATGACACCTTCCCCGTCAATGCCTATGAGGCCGAATCTCGCCGCATCAGTCAGTTCTGGAACCATGGCCACACCATTGGTCCCTTTGTCCCCAGCCCCTCTCCGGCGGGACCGGGCAAATTTATACCCCAAGGTAGTGGTAAAGTAGCACCCACCCCCCCGCTGCCCCTGCGCAGCAACGAATTTCCCCACACCCTGGACCTGCGCCGCTGGGGTTGACCGCTGACACGGGAGAGGCCCAAGGGCCTCTCCCGCTACCTTGATGCATGGGAGCGCTCCGCTGCATGTAGGGTATTTACCTGACCCCCCTCTCTAGGGCAAAACCATGGACCTCTCACCACCACAGTTTTTTAACAAAGATCAATAGCTTCTCATTTACCTCCATTTTTAACGATAAGTTTTACAGCATGGGGGTCGCAGATATATATGACCCCATGCATAGAATCTTGTTGCGTTAACGTCGCTGGCCCGATATCAACAATCTATCGCTATTAAATCTTTTTGATGGAGAACACCATGCTCAAGCGCCTCTGGTCGTTGCTGTTTGCCCTCTGTTTAGTCCCCGTTGTGGCGCTCTCCACGGCCCACGCGGAAGTTTATTTTCCTTACGTTTTGGCCGATATTGCCGCCCCCACGGTGGATGATGGTTTAACCCAAGTAAAGGACCGTTTAAGTGGTGCGGGCTTTGATGTGGTGGGTCAATATGCGCTCAACGGCGATGCCCAAGTGCTGATTGCCACCAGTGGCGCTCAACAAGCCTTGGCCGCCAAGAGTGAGCATGGTGGTTTTGGCGCAGCAACCCGCATCTCGGTTACGGCAGTGGAGGGCACGGTGCAGGTGGCCTATACCGATCCCCGCTGGATGGCCCATGCCTATCGGCTGGAAGATGATGGTAGCGCACTGTTGGGTCGTTTGACCGCAGCTTTGGGTAACAAACAGAGCTTTGGTTCGGCGGCGGGTATGGAGAAGGAGCGTCTGCGTCTCTACCAATACATGATCTTTATGCCCGATTTTGAGGATGTGGAGAAATTGGCCAGCCATAGCAACTATCAAGCGGCAGTGGCTGCGGTGGAGGCGGGTCTGCAAAAGGGTGCGGGTGGTACAGCCAAGGTCTACCGCATTGATATTCCTGGTAAAGAAGAGAGCCTGTTTGGTGTGGCTCTCAATGAAGGGGCCGGGGCTGACAAGGCTGTTATGGGTATCATTGATACCGCCCCCCTGAAACATACCGCCCACCTGCCCTATGAGATGCTGGTGAGTGGCGGCAAGGTGGTTATGTTGCACGGCAAGTTTCGTATGGCACAGAGCTTTCCTGATTTAAGCATGGGGACTTTCATGGAGATCTCTGCGGCCCCCGATGCCATTGTCGAAGCCCTGAGCCAAGCAGCCAGCGGCAAATAAGGGATCTCATTTTGAAATCAAAGAGCCGTGTGCCTTCGCACACGGCTCTTTTTTTATGGCTATGACCGCCAAGTTTGATGGCCTCAGGCCAACCACAAGCGGCTCATCTGTGCCTCAAACTGAGCGGCTGCCCGCTGCCAGTCAAAGCGCTCGGCAAAGTGTCGCGCTTCGTGCCCCATCTGGCCCAACCTTTGACGCTGGCTATCCAGTGTCAAAAGGGCCTCTGCCAGGGCGGCTTCGTTGGGATCATGCAGCACCATTACTCCACGACTCCCCACAAACTCGGGTCCCAATGCCTGGGGGGTAGCCAACAGGGGTAGACCACTGGCTAAGGCTTCCAACGCAACGTTAGAGACCCCCTCTGCACCGGAGAGGTGGACCAACAGATCATGCGCCCGATAGAGTTGGGGCATTGCCTCGCGCTGAGTATGGCCACAAAAGTGTACCTTAATGGGGGGGGGCAGTTGCGCTGCCTGGGCTTTTAGGGGCTCTTCTAGTGGGCCGGAACCTGCCAAGGTGATCTCTAAGGGTCTTTGCAACAGGGCCGCCCCTGCCAGCAATAACGCCACCTGTTTGCGGGGGATCAACTGCCCCACTGAGAGCACCCTTAAGGGACCATCATGGGCACCCACCGCCCGATCAGCCGGGCTAAACTGTTGGGTATCCACCCCATTGGGGATACTCGTCACCGCAATGTGCGGGGCAAAAGCGCGGGTTAAGGTGGCCAGGGTTTCACCATTGGCAAAGACTCGATCGGCTCCCTCTAACACAGGGCGCACCAGCCAGGGTTGCAGCCATTGAAAGAGCCCCCAACGCTTTTTGGAAAATCCGGGAATATCTGAACCACGAATGGAGACCGCCATGGGACCGGTCAAACGGCGCCGCTGTTTAAGCAAGGCATGCCCGGCGGGAAAGGCAAAAAAGGCCACCGAGCAGTCGGGTTTAAATTCGGCCAGATCCCGTTTACTGCGATGACGCAACGCCCAGTAACTACGTAATAGCTCTGTGGTGGTTGGCGAAAGCATACTGCGCCGCCCCACCCCATAGCGAATGATTTGACGCTCATCCAGGGTTTCACGCAGGGTTTTTGCCCCCAGACCAATGGTCAAAATCTGGACCCGATGGCCCCGCTTAACCAAGACACGGGTAAAGTGGTCCAGGGCCGATGCAGCGCCGCCGCCGGTGGGGGGAAATTCGTGACATAAAAAGCTCAGGCGCATGGTTGATCCTATACATGGCGCAACATGAAAACCCGGTTGGGCGACCTACAGCATACCCAAGGGGAAAGGCAGACCCAAGTGCTGGTGGGATTAGGCGACCTTTTTGCATGGTTGCAAGGGAATCATCTCTTCAGCAGGCATAGGATCATTAATCGGTGCTGTTTAACTCTTACACTTTTTTGCTCTATTTTCTCCCCACCGTATGGGCTGTGACCATGCTGCTACGCCGCTATGCCACTGAGCAGTTGACACTGCCATGGTTGGTGGCCGCCTCGCTGTTTTTTTATGGGTGGTGGAACCCACGCTATTTGCTGTTAATTTTACTCTCCATGGGCATTAACTATGCGCTGGCGGGCATGATTCTACAGCGGCGCGGCAGTGTTGCGCTGCTGACTGTGGGCATTTTGGTTAATTTGGGCCTATTGGGTTGGTTTAAGTATGCCCTGTTTGTCGGTCATACCCTTAACCAGTTGTTGCACAGCTCGTGGTCCTTACCGCAGATTGTGCTACCTTTGGCGATCTCCTTTTTTACTTTTCAGCAGATTGCCTATCTGGTGGATTGTCATCGCCAGCAGGTCGATGTGCATAACCCTTTACACTACATGCTCTTTGTTACTTTTTTCCCGCAGCTTATAGCTGGGCCTATCGTACACCATAAGGAGATGATGGGGCAGTTTCGCGGGGCAGAGGCCCTACGGCCCAGTGCGACTGATCTCTATGTGGGGCTGACTATTTTTATCATTGGCTTGGGTAAAAAAGTGCTCATTGCCGACACATTAGCCCCCCATGCGGATGTCATTTTTAACCAAGCAGAGGCGGGGGGGGCGCTCTCCTTGGTCGAGGCATGGCTCGGGGTGCTGGCCTATACCGGGCAGATCTATTTTGATTTTTCTGGCTATTCGGACATGGCTATCGGTTTGGGACGTCTGTTTGGCATTCACTTGCCCCTTAATTTTAACTCCCCTTATAAAGCCCACTCGATTATTGAATTTTGGCGGCGCTGGCATATGACCCTCTCCCGCTTTTTAAGAGACTATCTGTATATCCCTTTGGGGGGTGGGCACTGTGCACCCTGGCGACGCTATACCAACCTGATGCTCACCATGCTGTTGGGTGGATTATGGCATGGCGCAGGTTGGACCTTTATGGTGTGGGGGCTCTTGCACGGCACTTATTTGATGATTAACCATGCGTGGCAGCATGTGGGCACCAAGCGTTTCACACTGCATCCTTGGTTTGCAGTGGGGCTAACCTTTATGGCCGTGGTGGTGGGGTGGGTCTTCTTCCGTGCCACCAGCTTTGCCGGAGCCAGCCACCTATTGGCTGCCATGTTTGGGTTGCATGGGGTGACGCTACCGGCCACTTTGGCACCGTGGCTGCCCCATTGGAGTTGGTTAAATTATACGGGCATCGCACCCCATGGTCTGTTAAACCACACCACCGCCATAGCCCAAGTTGGCATGGCTTTGCTGGCCGCTTGGGTGCTGCCCAACACCTATCAAATGATGCGCCAGCATGTAGCCCCGGAGTTGGCCAATCAGCTAAGCCACAGCCAAGCATCTTTCCAAGGCTTGCTTTGGCGACCAACGGCACGGTGGGGGATCTATACGGGGTTGATTTTAGCCGGGGTGCTGCTCTCCTTGCAGCAGGTCAGTGCCTTTCTCTATTTTCAGTTTTGAGGCCCCTTATGCAGCCCATACACCGTTACGGCCTCGCCCTTAGCCTTACCGTTATCGGGGTACTGGGCGCTGTTTTTCTCTACAACGCCTTGTGGGACCCTCTCTGGTATTTTGCGGGCAACCAATTTCGTCCGGTGAACTACACCTTTGACGAGCGCCTCTCTAAAACCAATCAGTTTTTGCGCCATCCCGACAGCTATGACTGCTTTATCTTTGGCAGCTCCCGCACCACGCTGCTTAACCCCCAGCAGATTAAAGGGTATCGCTGTTTTAATTTTGCCTTTTCCTCCGGCCGCATTGAGGAGATTGTGGCGTATGCCCGCTATGTTAAAAAATGGAATCCCAACCCTAAGTTAATTATTGTGGGGGTGGATCTGTATAACCTAGCCAAGTGGGAGGATGCCCTCTCCATTCCTGCGTTTGTGCAGCGTATGGAAAAACCGCCTAGCGCCTTACGCAGCTATCTTTCGTGGGGTGCTGTGGCGCTCTCTCGCCAACTACAACGGGGTCAATCGCCCCTGCCCCGCTATTATGACGGGCAGTTTATCTGCCGAGTCGAGGATGGGCTGCCCCCCTATCAACCTGCCCTGGATAGACCGTCGGATCGTTTGAAGCTGCCACTGGGCGGGCACAATCTACATCACTACGCGGCCTTGGCCGAGATTTTTCCCCACAGTCAACGGCTTGGCTACATACCCCCGGAATCTACCCGGCATGTGGCTTTTTGGCTGGAACATTACCGTTTAGAAACAATTATCAATCTCTACCAACAGGTTAAAACCCATTTTACACGCTTTTATGATTTCGCCCTACCCTCCCAGATAACAGCCAATCCCGCCTATACCTATGATGGCAGCCACTATGATTTGTCGGTCACGCAACGCATCGCTCACCGTTTATCGGGTCATGTTGATGAATTTGGTTTAGAGGTCACTCACGATTCCACCGCAAACTGGGTAACCCACTATCAAAGCGCGATCAACCGATAAGCCACCTGAAAAAATATGGCCCATTTTCTCCACCCAAACCCCTTTACCCCCTATTCAATAGAGAAATAATAAACTTGATTTGGCCGTGCATTATTCCTACTAATCGGCAAAACATCCCCATCTTTCATAGACATTATGCAAAGCAACACGTGCTCTGTTTAGGTATATCAACGGGCATCACTATTATCTCTGCCAACACCCCACATAAACCACGCAAATAGTTAAAAAACATAGGCTTGATTAATTCAAACCGTTTCATATATGGTGGTTAAATAGCGTATTCCCATGATCGGGCTAAGTGCAATTGGCACGGCATGCCCCCGCTCCAATGGTTTAATCAGATGGACGTGCATGCCAAGCGTTTAACGTGGAATACGCTTTGAAAACCATTCATGCAGATGCACTGACGGCATACAGGGGAACACCACAATGGCCCACAGCAAGCCTACTTTGGCAGATTGGCAAGCACTGGCGACAAAAAGCCTGAAGGGAAAACCGCTGGAGAGCCTGCACTGGCACAGTGCCGAGGGTATTGAGGTTAAAAGCCTCTACACTTCAGCCGACCTCACGGCCCATGGTTGGGAGAGCGACACCATGCCCGGCATGGCACCCTATACCCGTGGTCCCTACCCGACCATGTATGCCAGCCGACCCTGGACCATCCGTCAATATGCGGGGTTTTCTACAGCGGAAGCCTCCAACGCCTTTTATAAACGAGCCTTGGCGGGTGGTGGTCAGGGTATCTCTGTCGCCTTTGATCTGGCAACGCACCGGGGTTATGACTCGGACCACCCTCGGGTGGTGGGGGATGTAGGCAAAGCTGGGGTGGCCATAGACAGTGTGGAAGATATGAAAATTTTGTTCGACGGCATTCCTTTAGACAAAGTTTCGGTCTCCATGACTATGAATGGTGCGGTGCTACCCATTTTAGCGGGGTATGTGGTGGCCGCCCGTGAACAAGGGGTTACGGAGGATCAGCTAAGCGGCACCATTCAGAATGATATTCTCAAAGAGTTTATGGTGCGCAACACCTACATCTATCCCCCTGAGCCTTCCATGCGCATTATTGGGGATATTATTGTGTATGCCTCTGAGCATATGCCCAAGTTTAACACCATCTCAATCTCTGGATACCATATTCAGGAGGCGGGAGCGGATGCGGCCTTGGAGTTGGCCTATACCTTAGCGGATGGCAAAGCCTATGTAGAGACAGCTATTAGCCGTGGCTTGACGGTGGATGCTTTTGCCCCTCGCTTATCGTTTTTCTTTGGCATTGGCATGAATTTCTTTATGGAAGTTGCCAAGTTACGTGCGGCGCGGCTGCTCTGGACGCGGATTATGGAGGGTTTTAAACCCAGTGATCCCCGGTCGAGTATGTTACGCACCCACTGTCAGACTTCGGGTTGGTCGTTGACCTCGCAAGATCCCTACAACAACGTGGTACGCACGACGGTGGAGGCGATGGCGGCGGTTTTTGGTGGCACTCAATCGTTGCACACCAACGCATTGGATGAGGCGATGGCCCTACCCACGGATTTTTCGGCCCGTATTGCCCGCAACACCCAGCTTATTTTGCAGGAGGAGTGCCACATTACCCACGTGGTTGATCCGTGGGCGGGTTCTTACATGATGGAGAGTTTAACCCGGGCGTTAGCGGAGAAGGCGTGGGCGATTTTTGAGGAGGTTGAGGCCAAGGGTGGCATGGTCAAGGCCATTGCGGCGGGTTTGCCGAGCCGCCGTATTGAGGCCTCGGCGGCGGAGCGGCAGGCACGTATTGATAAGGGGTTGGATGTGATTGTGGGGGTTAATCGGTATCGTCCCCCACAGGAGGATCCGGTGGATGTGTTGGTGGTGGATAATGATGCGGTACGCACGTCACAGGTAGCCCGGTTGCAGTGGGTCAAGGCGAATCGGGACAATGCTCAGGTGGCGGAGATTTTGGCTCGCATGACGGCGGCGGCGGCTTCTGGGGAGGGCAATCTATTAGCACTGGCCATTGAGGCGACGGCGGCGCGGGCTACGGGTGGGGAGATTACCAGCGCTTTGGAGCAGGTATATGGTCGTTTTCAGGACAAAGCGCAGGCAACCACGGGAGTGTATGGCAAGGTGTGGGAAGAGGATGAGACGTGGAAGGCGTTACGGCGGGATATTGAGGCTTTTGCGCAGGAGGAGGGTCGGCGTCCGCGTTTGTTGGTGGTGAAGATGGGGCAGGATGGGCATGACCGGGGAGCCAAGGTTATTGCCAGTGCTTTTGCGGATTTGGGTTTTGATGTGGATCTTGGTCCGCTGTTTCAGACCCCGGAGGAGGCGGCGCAGCAGGCGGTTGAGAACGATGTGCATGTTTTGGGGGTATCGACCTTAGCGGGTGCGCATCATACATTGATACCGGCGTTGATTAGGGCATTGTGTGCGGAGCAAGCGGAGGATGTCTTGGTGGTTGCGGGTGGGGTGATCCCGGAGCAGGATTATGCTTTCTTGCGTGAGGCGGGGGTGGCGGAGATTTTTGGGCCGGGCACTTCGGTGGTGGATGCGGCGGGTCGGGTTTTGCGGGCGATACGGGCGAAGCGGGGTTAAGGGGTTTGGGCATGCGCCACACGGGCCAGGAGTATATTGCCGGGGTATTGGCGGGCAACCGGCGCATGGTGGCCAAGGCGATTACGTTGGTGGAGAGTTCACGGGCTGAGGATAGGCTCTTGGCGCGTGAGGTGTTGGCGGGGTTGATGCCTCACACGGGGGGGGCGTTACGGGTGGGTATAAGTGGACCGCCTGGGGCGGGCAAGAGCACCTTTATTGAGGTTTTTGGGCTTTATTTAATTGAGCAGGGGTTACGGGTTGGGGTGTTGGCGGTTGATCCATCGTCACGGCGCAGTGGTGGTTCCATTTTGGGGGACAAGACGCGCATGGCGCGTTTGACGGGATCGCGGCAGGCGTTTATTCGGCCTTCGCCGGCGGGGGAGAGTTTGGGTGGGGTTGCGCGTTGCACGCGGGAGTCGCAGTTGATTTTGGAGGCGGCGGGGTATGAGATTATTTTAATTGAGACGGTTGGTGTGGGTCAGAGTGAGACCTTGGTGGCGGGCATGGTAGATTTATTTGTGTTAATGGCCTTACCCAATGCGGGGGATGAGTTACAGGGGATGAAGCGGGGCATTATGGAGTTGGCGGATCTGGTATTGGTCAACAAGAGTGATGGTGCCTTTGTGGATGCGGCGCAGCGTACGGCGGGTGGGATTGAGTCGGCATTGAGGTTATTGCATGGGGGTTCGGTGGGTTGGGATCCTGAGGTGATGACGATCAGTGCGGCGGAGGGTCGTGGTTTGGCTGAGGTATGGTCACTGTTTTCACGTTTTCGTGAGGGCATGACGGCATCGGGGGCGTTGGCATATAAGCGTCAGGAGCAAGCGCGGGCGTGGATGTGGGATTTGGTACGGGATGGTTTGACGCAGCGTTTTATGGCGCATGTGCAGGTTAAGGATATTTTGCAGGGTTTGGAGTTACGGGTGGTTGCGGGTGAGGTGACGGCGGTGGTTGCGGCGGAGTTATTATTGGATCGTTTTACCGATGGTGGTGGGGCAGATGGTCTTTAGGTTGGGGGAGGTGGTAGAGGGAATGTGTTAGTGATTTTGAATGCCTCTATGCCCAGGGAGTCCCATTATTAAAAGGGATTGGGGGGTCTGGGGGGAAGCTCTGCTTGCCCACCCAGCGGGTGCAGGGCAGAGCCCTGCCGGGTCTGGGCGGAGCCCAGTGGGGTTCGGGGCGAAGCCCTGAGATCTTTTGACTTTTTTAATCTTTTGATCTTTTAGCCCCGTACCGATGGAGCAAGGGTGCAGGGGTTTTATTAAGAGAGCACGGGTTGTGTAGGAGCGCGGTACGGGGCATAGGGTAGCGATGTCACGCGCCAGCGTGGCGGGCGGTTGGGCACATTGGAGTTGGGAGGGTAAATCTCTACATGCCCCAACAGAGCCCAACTCGAAACTGAATGCCTCTATGTCCAGGGAGTCCCATTATTAAAAGGGATTGGGGGGTCTGGGGGGAAGCTCTGCTTGCCCACCCAGCGGGTGCAGGGCAGAGCCCTGCCGGGTCTGGGCGGAGCCCAGTGGGGTTCGGGGCGAAGCCCTGAGATCTTTTGACTTTTTTAATCTTTTGATCTTTTGTAAAGCCCCGTACCGATGGAGCAAGGGTGCAGGGGTTTTATTAAGAGAGCACGGGTTGTGTAGGAGCGCGGTACGGGGCATAGGGTAGCGATGTCACGCGCCAGCGTGGCGGGCGGTTGGGCACGCAGTGGCTGGGGTGAAAACCGCGCTTGGGCACACCGGCGCTGGGAGGGTCAATCTCTACATCCCCCAACCACCGCCCAGACCTAAGCCCCGCTGGGGCGTTTGGCATCCGTATGGATGGGGAAATTGGAAAAAAACCCCAATTTCCCCATCCATACGGATTAAAAAGCTGGCTCGCTGGTCGCTAAGCTGCAAAAAGACGCAGCTTAGCTCCCGTTGCGAAGGGCGAGCCTAAAAGAAAAAACAAAAAAAACAAAAGACTAAAAGCAAAACCCTGAGGGGAGACAGAGAACTTCTCCCCCCAGACCCCCCTCAAACCTTTTTTTAAGCGTAAAAGCTATAAAATTAAGTGCTATACCGGGAGATTTTGCTACAAAATCAACAAACTAAAAGCAAAACCCTGAGGGGAGACAGAGAACTTCTCCCCCCAGACCCCCCTCAAACCTTTTTTTAAGCGTAAAAGCTATAAAATTAAGTGCTATACCGGGAGATTTTGCTACAAAATCAACAAACTAAAAGAAAAAACCTGAGGGGAGACAGAGAACTTCTCCCCCCAGACCCCCCTCAAACCTTTTTTTAAGCGTAAAAGCTATAAAATTAAGTGCTATACCGGGAGATTTTGCTACAAAATCAACAAACTAAAAGAAAAAACCTGAGGGGAGACAGAGAACTTCTCCCCCCAGACCCCCCTCAAACCTTTTTTTAAGCGTAAAAGCTATAAAATTAAGTGCTATACCGGGAGATTTTGCTACAAAATCAACAAACTAAAAGAAAAAACCTGAGGGAAAAAAACACCTCCCCTCAGACCCCTTTTTAGCATAAAAGCCCTGAATATAAGGGCAAAATGGAGATAACACTCCGTAAAGTCTAACGACTTAGAAAGCAACCGGGAGAGACCATCGCCATGCAGGAAATTATTGAAAAACTCGATCACCTCCGTAACCAAGCACGCCTGGGCGGTGGCCAAGCTCGTATCGATAGCCAACACGCACGAGGCAAACTCACCGCCCGTGAACGCATCGACGTACTGCTGGACGAAGGCTCCTTCGAAGAACTGGATATGTTCGTCACCCATAACTGCATCGACTTCGGCATGGCCGACAAACGTATCGCCGGTGATGGCGTCGTCACCGGTCACGGCACCATCTTTGGCCGCGCCGTCTTTGTGTTCTCCCAAGACTTTACCGTGTTTGGCGGCTCCCTATCCGAAGCCAACGCCACAAAAATATGCAAAATTATGGATATGGCCCTCAAAGTCGGCGCCCCCGTGATCGGACTCAACGACTCCGGCGGTGCCCGTATCCATGAAGGGGTTAGCTCCCTCGCCGGCTACGCCGAAGTGTTCCAACGCAATGTCATGGCCTCCGGCGTCATCCCGCAAATCTCCGCCATTATGGGACCCTGCGCCGGAGGTGCCGTCTACTCCCCCGCACTGACCGACTTTATCGCTATGGTCAAAGATACCTCCTATATGTTCGTGACCGGTCCCGATGTGGTAAAAACCGTCACACACGAAGAAGTAACCGCCGAAGACCTGGGGGGAGCCGTCACCCACGCCACCCGCTCCGGTGTAGCAGACTTTGCCTTCGACAACGATATGAGCATGCTCAAACAGCTACGCCGCCTCATGAGCTTTCTGCCCTCCAATAACACCGAAAAACCCCCCCTGGTCGAAACCCATGATCCCGCAAATCGCCCCGATATGACCCTGGATCATCTGGTACCCATGGATGCCACCAAACCCTATGATATGAAAGAGCTTATCGAAAAGGTGGTGGATAATAACGATTTTATGGAGGTGCAAGCCGGTTACGCCAAAAACATTATCATCGGTTTTGGACGCATGGAGGGCAGCACCGTAGGGATCGTCGCCAACCAACCACTGGTACTCGCAGGCTGTTTGGATATTAATTCCGCCATTAAAGCAGCCCGCTTTGTGCGGTTTTGCGACTGCTTTAATATTCCCATCGTCACCTTTGTGGATGTGCCCGGTTTTCTACCCGGTACCCAGCAAGAGCTGGGCGGTATCATTAAACATGGCGCTAAATTGCTGTTTGCGTATGCCGAGTGTACCGTGCCCAAAATCACCGTCATCACCCGCAAGGCTTATGGCGGGGCTTATGACGTGATGGCCTCCAAACACCTACGTGGCGACCTAAATTATGCTTGGCCCAACGCGGAGATTGCGGTGATGGGTCCCAAAGGGGCATCGGAGATTATCTTCCGTAATGAGATCAAGGAGGCCGATGACCCTGCCGCCAAGCTGCAAGAGAAGACCGACGAGTATACCAATAAGTTTGCCAATCCGTTCATCGCCGCCAGCAAAGGCTTTATTGATGATGTCATCATGCCCCACAACACCCGCTATCGGGTGATCCGTGGATTGCGTTTGATGAAGGATAAAGATCTTCAAAACCCTTGGAAAAAACACGCCAACATGCCCCTGTAAGGACGGACTATCATGCAGAAGATTCTTATCGCCAACCGGGGCGAAATTGCCTGCCGCGTGATCAAAACCGCACGCCGCATGGGTATTCAAACCGTTGCTGTTTACTCGGATGCCGATCGTGAGGCGCTCCATGTGCGCATGGCGGACGAGGCTTATTATATTGGCCCATCACCAAGTAACCAGTCCTATCTGGTTATGGATAAATTGTTGGAGGTTATTAAGCAGTGCGGGGCGGATGGTGTACACCCAGGGTATGGATTTTTATCTGAAAATTCGACTTTTTGCCGCCGATTACAGGAGATGGGGGTTATTTTTATTGGTCCTAATCCCACGGCGATTGATGCCATGGGGGATAAAATCAGCTCGAAAAAGCTGGCGCAAGCGGCCAACGTCAACACCATTCCGGGCCATATGGGCATTATTGAGAATGCCGACGAGGCGGTGCGTATTGCCGCTGAGATTGGTTATCCGGTGATGCTTAAGGCCAGTGCGGGTGGGGGTGGCAAGGGCATGCGCATTGCCCACAATGACGCCGAGGCAGCCGAGGGTTGGCAGAGTGCCACCAATGAGGGGCTCTCCTATTTTGGTGATGGGCGGGTTTTTATTGAGAAGTTTATTGAGAACCCCCGTCACATTGAGATTCAGGTTTTGTGTGATGGTCATGGTAATGGGGTTTATTTAAACGAGCGCGAGTGTTCGATCCAGCGTCGCAACCAGAAGGTGATTGAGGAGGCTCCATCACCCTTTGTGGATGCGGATATGCGTAGGGCGATGGGTGAGCAAGCGTTGGCATTGGCGCAGGCGGTGGATTATGTCTCTGCGGGTACCATTGAGTTTGTGGTGGGTGCGGACAAGGGTTTTTATTTTCTGGAGATGAACACCCGTTTGCAGGTGGAGCATCCGGTGACGGAGTTTATAACCGGGTTGGATTTGGTGGAGCAGATGATACGGGTTGCCCGTGGCGAGCGGCTGTCGATCACCCAGGATCAGGTGTTGTTGAAGGGTTGGTCGATGGAGAGCCGGGTTTATGCGGAGAATCCTTATCGTAATTTTCTGCCGTCGGTGGGGCGTTTGGTGCGCTATGAGCCCCCCCTCGAAAGTGCCCATGTACGGGTGGACACGGGGGTATTTGCTGGGGGTGAGGTGACACTTTTTTATGATCCGATGATTGCCAAGTTGATCACTTGGGGCCAGGATCGTGGGGAAGCGATTGAGCATATGCGTGAGGCGTTGGATAGCTATTTGATTGAGGGTCCGGGGCATAACATTGACTTTTTGAATGCGGTTTTACGGCATCCTCGCTTTGTAAGTGGCAACATTTCCACGGCGTTTATCGCGGAGGAGTATCCTGAGGGTTTTGAGGGTGCGCCTTTGAGCGGGATGGATAGGCAGTTGTTTGCGGTTGCGGCGGCCTATATTGAGCAGCAGGCGCAGGCGTTATTGATGGACCTGGGGGTCGAGAAGTCTTGGGTAGTGAGTGTTGATGAGGAGGTTTTACCCCTGATTTTTAGGGAGGTTGAGGGGGGGGATGAGGTTGAGTTTGGGGATGGTTCGCGGTTTGGGGTGAGTGGTGTTGTACGGCCTGGGGCGAAGAAGGTTACGTTAACCATAGCTGGGCAGGTATGCACGTTTGGTGTTGTGCGGGGTGAGGAGGGGTACCATTTAACGCGGGGTGGGCGTCAGGTAGGGGTTTATGTGCGCACACCGCGTCAGCATCAATTGGCGCAGAGGATGCCGGTTAAGGTTGCTCCAGACACCTCTAAGATGTTGATAACGCCCATGCCGGGCTTGGTTTTAAAGATTATCGTTGAGGTTGGGGATTGCGTTTCGGCGGGGGATCCAGTGTGTGTGTTGGAGGCGATGAAGATGGAGAACATCATGCGGGTTGAGCGTGATGGTGTGGTAGGGGCGATTTTTGCCAAGCCGGGGCAGGCGGTGGAGTCGGACAGCATTATCATGACCTTTGAGTAAGGGGGGTAATGGGATGATAGGGCGGTTAAACCATGTCGCGATTGCGGTTGCGGATTTGGATGCGGCGGAGCGGCAGTATGGTGATTTATTGGGTGGTATTTTGAGTGCGCGTGAGGATTTACCGGAGCATGGGGTGACGACTGTTTTTGTACGGTTGTCCAACACCAACATTGAGTTGCTGCATCCTCTTGGTATGGATAGTCCCATTGCCAAGTTTTTGGAGAAGAGTCCATCGGGTGGTTTGCATCATGTTTGTTATGAGGTTGAGGATATACGGGCGGCGATGGAGCGTTTGGTTGCGGGGGGGGCTCGGGTTTTGGGTCGAGAGCCGAAGATAGGGGCGCATGGCAAGCCTGTTATTTTTCTGCATCCCAAGGATTTCAGTGGCACGTTGGTGGAGTTGGAGCAGGCGTAAATGGTTGGCTGATGAGGTAGAGGGGCATTGAAGGGGTTCTGCATACCTCTATGTCCAGGGAGTCCCATTATTAAAAGGGATTGGGGGGTCTGGGGGGAAGCTCTGCTTGCCCACCCAGCGGGTGCAGGGCAGAGCCCTGCCGGGTCTGGGCGGCGCCCAGTGGGGTTCGGGGCGAAGCCCTGAGATCTTTTGACTTTTTTAATCTTTTGTAAAGCCCCGTACCGATGGAGCAAGGGTGCAGGGGTTTTATTAAGAGAGCACGGGTTGTGTAGGGGCGCGGTACGGGGCATAGGGTAGCGATGTCACGCGCCAGCGTGGCGGGCGGTTGGGCACATTGGAGTTGGGAGGGTAAATCTCTACATGCCCCAACAGAGCCCAGGCTGAAACTGAATGCCTCTATGTCCAGGGAGTCCCATTATTAAAAGGGATTGGGGGGTCTGGGGGGAAGCTCTGCTTGCCCACCCAGCGGGTGCAGGGCAGAGCCCTGCCGGGTCTGGGCGGAGCCCAGTGGGGTTCGGGGCGGAGCCCTGAGATCTTTTGACTTTTTTAATCTTTTGTAAAGCCCCGTACCGATGGAGCAAGGGTGCAGGGGTTTTATTAAGAGAGCACGGGTTGTGTAGGGGCGCGGTACGGGGCGTAGGGTAGCGATGTCACGCGCCAGCGTGGCGGGCGGTTGGGCACATTGGAGTTGGGAGGGTAAATCTCTACATGCCCCAACAGAGCCCAGGCTGAAACTGAATGCCTCTATGTCCAGGGAGTCCCATTATTAAAAGGGATTGGGGGGTCTGGGGGGAAGCTCTGCTTGCCCACCCAGCGGGTGCAGGGCAGAGCCCTGCCGGGTCTGGGCGGAGCCCAGTGGGGTTCGGGGCGGAGCCCTGAGATCTTTTGACTTTTTTAATCTTTTGTAAAGCCCCGTACCGATGGAGCAAGGGTGCAGGGGTTTTATTAAGAGAGCACGGGTTGTGTAGGGGCGCGGTACGGGGCATAGGGTAGCGATGTCACGCGCCAGCGTGGCGGACGGTTGGGCACGCAGTGGCTGGGGTGAAAACCGCGCTTGGGCACACCGGCGCTGGGAGGGTCAATCTCTACATCCCCCAACCACCGCCCAAACCTAAGCCCCGCTGGGGCGTTTGGCATCCGTATGGATGGGGAAATTGGAAAAAAACCCCAATTTCCCCATCCATACGGATTAAAAAGCTGGCTCGCTGGTCGCTAAGCTGCAAAAAGACGCAGCTTAGCTCCCGTTGCGAAGGGCGAGCCTAAAAAAATCAAAAGATTAAAAGCAAAACCCTGAGGGGAGACAGAGAACTTCTCCCCCCAGACCCCCCTCTAACCTTTTTTTGATAATAGAAGCTCTACCGGTAGCTGCGTAACCTGGAGTCAATGCTTAAAAATCAAAAGATTAAAAGCAAAACCCTGAGGGGAAACAGAGAACTTCTCCCCCCAGACCCCCCTCAAACCTTTTTTTAATAATAGAAGCTCTACCGGTAGCTGCGTAACCTGGAGTCAATGCTTAAAAATCAAAAGATTAAAAGCAAAACCCTGAGGGGAGACAGAGAACTTCTCCCCCCAGACCCCCCTCTAACCTTTTTTTAATAATAGAAGCTCTACCGGTAGCTGCAAAAACCGGAATATAAAGCCACACATCCATTGATTTAAGAATACAAAAACCTGGGTAACACAGGGAAATCAACTCTAACCAACCCCACCTAATTGGGATGCACCCTAGGTAGCGAGGAGACGGCCAGCATGGAAAACCGTGAAAAATATGAAGCGTTCTATAAACGCTCCATCGAAGACCGCGATGGCTTTTGGAAAGAACAAGCCAAACTGATCCATTGGGATAAACCCTTTAAAACCGTGCTCGAATACCAAAAACCCCCATTCGCTAACTGGTTTCCCGATGGCACCACCAACCTCTGCTATAACGCCGTCGACCGCCACTTGGCCGAACGCGCAGACCAAACTGCCATCATATGGGTCTCAACCGAAGTCGAACAAGAAAAGACCATCACCTACCAAGAACTCTACCAGCAAGTCAATGAATATGCCGCCCTGCTCAAAGATCTAGGCGTCGGTAAAGGCGACCGCGTGCTGGTCTACCTGCCCATGATCGCCGAAGTTATCCCCGTCATGCTTAGCTGCGTACGCATCGGTGCCATACACTCCGTGGTGTTCGGCGGCTTCGCCAGTACCGCCCTCGCCTCACGCATTGATGACGCCGCACCCAAATTGATCATCACCGTGGATGCCGGTATTCGTGGCGGAAAAGTGGTACCCTATAAACCCCTGCTGCAAGAGTCCCTAAACCAAATCAGCGTCACACGCCCCAAAGTGCTGCTGATCAACCGTAACCTAGACCCCAACCTGAAAATGGAAAAAGGAGATCTGGATTTCACCACCGAATTGGCCAAACATAAAGATGCCGTGGTGGAACCCGAATGGCTGCCATCCTCCCACCCCAGCTATATCTTGTACACCTCTGGCACCACCGGCAAAGCCAAAGGAGTACAACGGGATACCGGCGGACACGCCGTCGCCATGCGCGCCTCCATGAAACACATCTATGGGGTCGAACCAGGCCAAGTGATGTTCGCCGGCTCCGACGTGGGCTGGGTGGTAGGCCACTCCTACATCGTCTATGCACCCCTGCTCACCGGTGCCACAACCGTGGTCTACGAAGGGCTGCCCATCCGCCCCGATCCCGGTGTTTGGTGGTCGCTGGTCGAAAAATATAAGGTGAACTGCCTCTTTACCTCCCCCACCGCCATCCGCCTGCTGAAAAAATCTGGCGAAGAGTGGATCTGGAAATATGACCTCTCCAGCCTAGAATCCATGTTCCTGGCCGGTGAACCCCTGGATCGCGAAACCCATCGCTGGGTCACGAGCGCCCTAAAACATGCCCCGGTGGTGGATAACTATTGGCAAACCGAAACCGGCTGGCCCATCCTCACCAACTTTAAAGGGATGGGACTCATGGAGACCAAATTTGGCTCCCCCTGTCGCCCCGCCTATGGTTTTGATGTGGTGCTCATTGATGACCTAACCCAACAACCCGCCGAACCCAATACCAAGGGCTCGTTGATGATCCGTCCCCCCCTACCACCCGGTTGCCTAAGCACCGTATGGGGCGACGATGAACGGTTTGTGCAAACCTACTTCAGCCGCATGCGCGAACCCATTTACGCCACGTTTGACTCCGCTGTTTACGACGATGACGGCTACTACTACATCATGGGCCGGGATGATGATGTCATCAACGTGGCAGGCCATCGCTTGGGTACTCGCGAGATCGAAGAGGCCCTCTGCTCCCACCCCGCCGTGGCCGAGGCCGCCTCGATCGGCATTAAAGACGAGCTACGCGGCCAAGCCATTAGCTGCTTTGTGGTACTCACCACCGGTGCCGAGCCCCCCAGCGAAGCCGACCTGAAAAACCATGTGGCCAGCCAACTGGGGCCGGTTGCCCGTCCTCACTTTGTGCGGGTGGTCACGGCGCTGCCCAAAACCCGCTCGGGCAAAGTGCTGCGCCGCGCCATTGTTGCTATTAATGAAGGGCGCGATCCTGGCGATCTACCCACGATTGAAGACGCCTCCGCCCTGGATAAGATCAAGGAAGCCTGCAAAAACTAACCCCTATGGGCGCACCACCCCCCCGGTGGTGCGCCACCCTGTTTTTGTACGTTCATTTTAAGCATGTTGTTTTTCAGCCACCCTTAACGTCAAGTGTTCTTCTTTGACTTTAAGTCGTGCCATGCCGATGTCATAATCATCCTGGAGACCTTTCCACAATTTAGCCGGCATTTTAAACACGAATTCAAGTTTAACGGCTACCTCTGCTGATATGGCGCGTCTACCATTGACAATTTCGTTGACTGTATTATTACGTTCCTTAAAGCCTAGCATTTCTGAGAGTTGCGCCTGTGACAGACCATAGGGACGGATAAACTCTTCCTGTAGAATAATACCAGGATGTACGAACTCAAGTGTATGATCCTGTCAAATCGTGTGTGTGAAGATGTGTATGTTTGTCCATCATCCTCAACCCCTTGATGATGCTCTAAGTGTGTGACAACACCCAGGAAGCAACGGTTATTTCTTTTATTGTTATTATTATATCGGTTAGATACATGAAAAGTTTTAAAGCTCTACATGTTTTCCGTAGATAGTCATGCCTCCCATGGTAGAAAGCCCTTCAGGAACCAGATTGCCACTGCATGCTTTGATAAACATGTGCCTATCGTGGTAAACCCACAAGGCATAAATGTTAGGTGAATCTGGAAAGCCGTAGCTTGGCCTGCCTGCAATTTGGTTGAGCCATTTAGGCTCATCCAAATTCCTAACCATGGAAACACAGAACGTCAGTTTTATTTCATAAAGCGATATCGGGTAACCGTTTTTGCTGTTTTTATTATTTATGGCGTCTTGGAACGCTTTTTTTATGCGCTGCTGCAATTTCCATACAACCTCCGACGGCTATACCACCTATTTTAACTTTATTTATACTGTTTCACGGTGTTTCAGTGTAGGTCAACATGGTAACAGCGTATTGCGGAGATGTTCAGCTTTTAAAAGCCTGTTTCGTTTGCGTGCCTGCCATGGTAGAATTTTGGCTCTTCATCTGTTCAAAGGAGTTTTTATGCAACGCATGATGCTTGTCTCCCGCTCCGGGCTGCCGGAACTTGGGATGGGGTTGTAACACCACCTCTGACTGCTCCCCCGGTCGGCCCGGCTTGTTTGAGCTGGGCTTCTTGACGGAAGCCCGATCTTCTCTTCTTGATCGAGGTTTCATACCGTGTCGAATGCGCTTTCTACGCTTTCTAATGTGCCCTTGCGCCCATTTTTTCAACAACAACTGAGCATGGAAGAACAACACGCTACCCATGTGGTCAGGGTAATAGCGCGCCATGGCGACACCCTTACGCTTTTGGGTAACGATGGCCAAAGTTCTTTAAAATTGCCGGGAAAATGGCGCTTGCAGCCACCCGAAGAGCAACCCATTGTCGGCGATTGGCTGGTCATGGACCAACAAAACCAACCCCTGCGATGGCTAGAGCGGCTTTCCCATTTATCCCGCAAGGCCGCTGGGTCAGGACAACAGACCCAGCATATGGCGGCCAACATTGATACGCTGTTTGTGGTCTCCTCTTGCAATAGGGATTTTAACCCTTCACGGCTTGAGCGCTATTTGGCCCTAGCTTTTGCGGGGAACGTGCAACCGGTGGTTCTGCTTACCAAAGCAGACTTGGTGGATGAACCTGAACCCTTTTGCCGACAGGTCGAAAGTCTGCATCGGGGTGTTGTTGCCATCGCGCTGGATGCCCGGCACCCTGACCTACACCACCAGCTCGGGCCATGGATTGGGCCGGGGGAGAGTGTCGCTTTTCTAGGCTCATCCGGTGTGGGAAAATCAACCCTGATCAATGCCTTGCTTGATCAAAAGAGCATGGCCACCCAAGCAGCCCGGGCTGACGATGACCGGGGTCGCCACACCACCACGGCCCGCGCTATGTTTCACATGAAAAGTGGCGCTTGGTTGTTGGATACTCCTGGCATGCGAGAGCTACGCTTGGGCGAGAGCAACCAAGGATTACAAACCCTCTTTTCCGATATTGAAGCCCTTGCCCAGGCGTGCCAATATCGGGATTGTGATCATGAAAGAACCTCTGGCTGTGCCGTGTTGGCTGCCGTTGCATCCGATACCTTAGATGCGCGAAGGGTACGAAATTACCTAAAACTCCAGCGGGAACAGACCTACTTAACGGAAACAGTCTGGCAGCAACGCGACCGGCACCGCCAGTTTGCCCGCTTGGTTAATCGGGTAAAAATTGACAAATTCGGTAAACGTTAAAGGTGTTGCCTCTACCGTGCTACACAAGGGGGGAAAGGCAATCCAGCCCCCCACAATAAAATCATCCCCTTCAACTCAACGGCCCCTGCACAGGGGGCCGTTTATTGAATCAAACAATTCCATCCTCCCCCAACCGCTACGTCTATTTGGCTTACCGCAATCCCCCCGTAAACCGCCCGCAACGGTTCTGCATGAACTGCTTTTATAGAGGACACTGTCATAATTGTTCATGTCTTATCCAAGTTACGGATGTCTACAGAAGAGCGCGCTCAAACTTGCTAGAGCCAAGCTGGCAATGCTCAAGAACCGTGTAATGGGAGCGGACATGCACCCCTACAAAAGCGCGTAATTAAGAAAATGCTTTACAAAAATAGTTCATACAAGCTACAGCTTGCTTCAGCCATCTCCATAAAGACAGTCGAAAGCGGAGAGTATTCTATGCTCCTTCGCAAGGGCTTCGGCTTGGGGCTTATCATAAATTTTTACAAATCGCTCCAACCCTATTAATTTCATTAATGCGTAGTTTTGCTCCGAAACATTGGTCAGACAAACTTCATATTTATCTTGGTTGCTTATTTGGATCAACTTACCCAACTGTTCACTATTCAATGTTTTCATCATGCCTACATTGAACACGACCAACTCAACTTGACGGCTGTTATGCAGATCCTCCCTCAAGCGTTCAAACTGAGCATACCGATCCCCATGCAGATACTCACACGCACACAAGACCCAAACGGAACCCTCCCTGACTTCAGCCATTACACCCCCCTTCTGCTCCCTTTCCCTACTATTTCAAAACACCCGGTGCCTTATCTAATTTTATTGATACCATTTAACTTATACAACTCAAAAATTCAAAATGGTAAGTTTTGTAGCATTGCCTCTGCACGCTGCATCCTGGTCTAGGAGATCCCATCCAAGCCTACGTCACGCGCGGCCATGGGCACCACACCTCCTTTTCCGCGCCATGTTCGCGTCACATTCCATCGCTCCTTACCCTTATGCCAAGCTGCCCACAATTTTCACCCACCCCCCTTGCAAATGGGTCTAAGCTGGCCTACATATGCCCCGAGTGAACCCGCGTTCACAAAGGTTGTTGGTCTGGCCACCCGTTTAACAGGCTATCAAGAGGTACGCTATGTCCGCTGAACAGGGCTTTATCGACTATGTTAAAACCACCCAACCCAAAATGTGGGAACTGATCCGCAAAACCGCCGATGAGAGCGGCCTCATTGTGGTGGATGAAGCCAATGATGCCATTACCGCCACCAACCGCTTGCTCTGGTGCAATCCGGTCTTGCACGACTGTCTGGCGACCTTGGTGGATCAATGGTGTGGCAAACAGACCACCCCAGCCGAAAGCTTTCGCGCTCTGCTCAACCCCCCATCGAAGGATTAACCCCCCATGGCTCAACGCGCCGCCATTGTCGCCCTATTTGATCAACTGCAAGAACCCAAGCTAAAATGGAACATCAACACCCTCAACCTGCTGCAAGAGGTCACGCTGCACGAGCAGCATCTCCGGGTGGTGGTGCATCTCATTACCGGTGATCGGCAACAACGCATCGCCTTTGAAGAGCAGGCAAGGCAGGCCATTCAGGCCATCCACACCGGCAGCCTAGAGCTTATTGTTGCCCAAGCACAGGTGGGTACCGAGGGCATTCAAGGGGTTAAACGCATTATCCTGGTAGCCAGCGGTAAGGGGGGCGTGGGCAAATCCACCGTAGCGGTCAACCTGGCGGTGGGGCTCAACCTGCTGGGCCACAAGGTGGGGCTGATGGATGCCGATATCTACGGCCCCAGTGTGCCCACCATGCTGGGCTGCCACGATAAACCCCAGGTGCTGCCCCATGAGTATCTCTTACCCCTGCAACGGCATGGCATTCGCTTTATCTCCACCGGTTCGTTGGTCGACCCGGGTAAAGCCCTGGATTGGCGCGGTCCATTGGTGAGTGGTACCCTGCTACAATTTATCACCAAAACCTGCTGGGGTGAGCTGGATTACCTGATCATCGACATGCCCCCCGGTACCGGAGACGCCCAATTAACCATCGCCTCCAAACTAAAAACCCATGGGGTGGTACTGGTCACCACACCCCAAGAGGTCGCCTGGGGCGACGTGCGCCGCGCCATCGAGCTGTTTCAAAAGCAGCAAGCCCCCATTCTGGGCATCGTGGAAAATATGAACCACCAAGTGTGCACCGCCTGCGGCCACCAGAGCCACCCTTTGATCCATAGCCAACTGCCACTGCCCCCGGGCATTGTCTCGCTGGCCCAACTACCGCTGGCCCATGAGATCTCCCAGGCCGGGGATGCGGGAGTGCCCCTGCTGCTGCAAGAGTCGTCGAGCCCCGCCAAGGCCGCCCTGCTGGCACTGGCCCAGCGGGTCGCCCAGTGCACCGCCCCAACCCAAGAGCCTGCCTAGATTCCTGCTGCATGCCAGCCTACCCACAAGCCGCAAAGCAGCCGGGTAGGCTGGAAAATCACCCATGGCCCCTTGCAAGCCATCCCAGGGGTACTTACATAAAAGGCACGAGGGGGCGAAGGAATGGCCCCAGATAGACCGTTCAAAGCCAATCTGATTCGTAAACCGGACCCTCTGGGGTCCCAACCTAAGACATCTCTGGGGGACTGCATGATTGAAGTATCCCAACTCAGCCGCGTCTATGGCGATTATACCGCTGTAGAAGCCTGCTCCTTTGCCATCCAGCGGGGTGAGGTGGTGGGGCTACTGGGCCATAATGGCGCGGGCAAAACCACCATCATGAAGATGCTCACCGGCTTTCTGGAGCCCACCTCTGGCACCATTCTTATTGATGGCTTGGCCCTCAACCGCGAGGCCAACACCGTGCAGGGTCGCATCGGTTATCTGCCGGAAAACTGTCCGGTCTGGCCCGAAATGACGGTTATGGCCTATTTGGAGTATCATGCCGATCTACGGGGCATCGCCGATATTGACAAACCCCGTGCCATCGCCCGCGCCATCCGCCGTACCGCCCTGCAAGAGAAGGCGCTGGCCCCCATCGCCACCCTCTCCCGTGGCTACCGGCAGCGGGTGGGTGTGGCCCAGGCTATTTTGCATGATCCCGATATTATTATTCTGGATGAGCCCACCAATGGCCTAGATCCTACCCAGATCCGCCAGATGCGGGATCTTATCCGGGAGCTGGCCAAAGAGGCCACGGTGATTCTCTCCACCCATATTTTGCAAGAGGTGCAAGCGGTCTGTGAGCGGGTATTGATCCTAAAACAGGGCAAGCTGGTGGTGGATGCTACCCTCGCCACCTTGCAGAGCGGTGGACGGTTACGGCTCACCACCGCAAAAACCGCCCAAGCCACGCTGGCCTCACAGCTGGAGAGCGCGCAGATAGAGTCCCTGCCCAGCACCGATGGGCTCTACCACTACGCCCTCAACGTGCCTGCTCAGCAGACACCCCAGATCGCTCAAGCGGTGGTGGAAGGCGGGTTGGGTCTGCACGGGCTACATTTTGAAAAACAGAATCTGGAGTCGCTGTTTGCGCAAATCAATCAACAGCCGCAGACGCATGGGGAGGTGGGCCATGGATAAGATTATGCGCATTGCCCAAAAGGAGTTTCAAAGCTTTTTTGCCTCGCCAGCGGCCTTTCTGTTTCTCGGCGCGTTTTTGGCGGCAACCCTGTTTATCGTGTTCTGGGTGGAGACCTTTTTTGCCCGCAACATTGCCGATCTGCGCCCCATGTTTCAGTGGATGCCCCTGCTGTTGATCTTTTTGGTGGCCGCTCTGACCATGCGCAGCTGGTCCGAAGAGCGCCGCAGTGGCACCCTGGAGACGCTGCTCACCAGCCCGGTCAATCCCCTGCACCTCATCGCGGGTAAATTTGCGGCGGCCCTGGCATTGGTGGTGGTGGGGCTGGCCCTAACCCTGCCCCTGACCTTGACGGTGGCCCTGCTGGGTCCGTTGGATTGGGGCCCAGTGCTGGGGGGGTACATCGCCACCCTGTTCTTGGCAGCGGCCTATGTTAGCATCGGCCTGTTTATGAGTGCCCGCACCGATAACCCCATCGTGGCCCTTATCCTGACCACAGCGGTGTGCGGACTCTTCTATTTTATTGGCAGCCCGACCCTAACCAACCTGTTTGGTCACGAGGTCAGCCACTTTTTGGCGCTCTTAGGCAGTGGTTCCCGCTTTGACGCCATCACCCGTGGGGTGGTGGATCTGCGGGATCTCTATTATTACCTCTCCCTTGTTGGGGTGTTTTTAACCCTCAACCTGTTTACCTTGGAACGCCTTAAATGGGCAGGCAACCCCATAAGCCAGCGCCATAAACAGTGGGGTTGGTTAACCGCCCTACTGGTGGCAAACTTTGTGGCGGGCAACCTATGGCTGGGCTCCATCGGCTGGCTGCGCCAAGATATGACCGCCGGCAAGCTCTACTCCCTCTCCGAGGCCACCCAGCAGCAGCTCCAACAGTTGCAAGAACCCTTGCAGATCCGGGGCTATTTTAGTGCCAAAACCCACCCCCTGCTGGCCCCGTTGGTGCCGCAAATTCGCGATCTGCTCAAAGAGTATGCCCAGCTCAGCAAGGGCCGGGTCGAGGTCGCCTTTATTGATCCCCAACGCAGCCCCGCTCTGGAGGAGGAGGCCGCCAGCCGCTACGGCATCCGTCCGGTACCATTCCAAATGGCCAGCCGTCACCAAGCCTCGGTGGTGAACGCCTATTTTGATCTGGTGGTCGCCTACGGCGATCAATTTCAAAAGCTCAGCTATACCGACCTCATCGAGATTAAATCCGGTGCCAGCCGTGAGCTTGAGGTGATGCTTAAAAATCCTGAATATGCCATCACCCAATCCATTCGCAAGGTGCAGCACGCCTATCAATCCGGCGGCAACCCCTTTGAGGGTCTTGCCCACCCGGTTACTTTTACCGGTTATCTCTCCCAACCGCTGCCCGCTGGGGTAGAGAAGCTGCAAGGTGCCTTACAAAGTGCCCTGGATGAGCTAACGGCCCAGGGTAAAGAGAAGTTTAAGGTGCAGTTTAAAGATCCGGGTCAAGACCCTGCGCTGGCCAAACAGCTCAAGCAGGATTACGGCTTTAAACCGCAAATTGCCAGCTTGCTAGATCCTCAACCCTTCTGGTTTTACATGGTGTTGACGGGTAATGACAGCGATGGCATCCCCGTGCCGCTGCCTGAAGAGCTCACCAAAGAGGGGCTAAAACGCACCATTGAAGCCGCCGTACAGCGTATGGCACCGGGCTTTTTGAAAAACATCACCCTTACCACCGCCACCCCAGCCCCAGCGGGCATGATGGGCCGGGCCCCCACCCCGGGTAAGGGCTACACCCTGCTGCAAGAAGCGTTGGGGGAGTCTCTTAAAGTCACCAGCAACGACCTGCAAAGCGGCCAAGTGCCCGCCCAGACCGATCTGTTAATGGTGATGGGTCCCGATAAGCTGAATGAAAAACAGCTCTTTGCCATGGATCAATTTCTCATGCAGGGGGGCACAGTGGTGCTGGCCACCTCCCCCTTTGATGTGGATCTACAGGGCTCTTTGAGCGTCGCCAATAAGCATGACGCCGGATTGACCGAATGGCTAGCCAGCCACGGCATTACCCTACAAGAGAAGATGGTGCTGGATGCCCAAAAGGCCTCTCTACCAGTACCGGTCACACGCTATATCGGCCCTATGGCGGTGGAGGAGATTCAACAGTTCCCCTACCCCCATTTTCCCGATCTGCGTGGCGCGAGCCTCAATCCTAAAAGCCCCATTACCGCTGGCTTGGGGCAGTTGACCATCAATTGGGCCTCACCCATTGTGGTGGATGCCGAACCGAACAAAACCCGTCAGGTGATCCCCCTGCTGCATAGCTCCAAACAGAGCTGGAGCTCGGATGCCTTGAATATTCTGCCCGACTATCAAGCCTATCCCGACCAGGGTTTTCCCAAACCCGACAGCCAAGAGCCTCAACTGCTGGCGGTGGCGCTAGAGGGACGCTTTGACTCCTTCTTTAAGGATAAAGCCTCGCCCCTACTGCACGAGCAGGAGGCTCCCTCTGCGCACGCCCCCGAGGAGAAGGCGCAGCAAACCGATCCAGAGCCAACCAAACCCCAATTTGGCGGCGTGCTTGAGCACTCCTCCCCCGAGGCGCGTTTAATCCTGATCGCCTCCAACGGGTTTGCCTCGGACGAGGTCTTGTCCTTGGCCTCACAAGGGGCGGGTACCCTCTACAATAAACCCATCGAGTTGCTGCAAAACAGCATCGACTGGGCCTTACAGGATGCCGCCTTGATGCAAATTCGTGGACGCATGCAGTTTGCCCGCACCCTGCTGCCCATGAGCGATGGCAGCCGCATGGTCATTGAATATTTTAACTACGGGTTGGTGCTGCTGGGGCTGTTGGGCATCTGGCTGTGGCGCCGGGCGGTGCGGTTGCGTCAGCTGCGTCGTCACCAAGCGATTCTGGCGGAGGTGTAATCATGGCACGCAATATTCGTATACTGGCCCTATTGCTGGCGGCACAGATGGGCTTGGCGCTGGTGTTGCTGGGCAGTGGCCCCAGCTTACAAGCGGTCAACCCCAACACACCCCTGCTCAACTTGGGTGAAGGCGAGCTTGATGAACTGCTCATCGAGGGCGACGATCACAGCCAACTGCTGCTCAAAAAACAGGATGGCCTTTGGCGGCTGCCCGACCACCACAACTACCCGGCTGAGCAGGGCGACGTGACCGCCCTGCTCAGCCAACTCAAGAGCCTGAGCCACGGCACTCCCATGGCCACCAGCGACGCGGCGCTGGAACGGTTTAAGGTTGCCGATACCCACTTTAACCGCCGCATCACCCTCAAACGTCAACAACAGGTGGTGGCGGTGCTCTATCTGGGCAGTGGTCAGGGGGCACGCAACAGCGCGGCCCATGTTGAGGGGCAGCCGGGCATCTTTAATGTGGCCATAGCCCTGCACCAAGTGCCGCAAACCGCGAAAGCGTGGCAGGATAAAACCCTGTTGCAGATACCGGCGGGGGAGATCATGCAGATCGCAACCCATGGCCTAACCCTACAGCGCCAGCCGGTGGATAAAGAGGATAAAGCTGCCAAGCCTAGCTGGCAGGCCACCGGCTTACAAGCGGGGGAAACGGTAAACAGCACCGCCGTAGAGAGCTTGAGCACGAAGCTGGCGACCTTGCGCATTGAGGAGCTGCTGGGGGTGACGGATCAACCCGCATATGGGCTGGACAAACCGGTCTGGCAGGCCACCCTTACCCGCCAGGGGCAACCCCCACTGATCTATCAACTGGGGCACCAGAGCGAACCGAACAGCTATACCCTGAAACGCTCTGATCGACCCGAATATTTTAAACTCCCCACCTATCTGGCGGAGTCGTTGATTGAAGCGGGCAAGCGCGACAGCTTGCTCAACAAAGCCCCCTAAACAGCGTTGAACCCCAGCATGGAGGGTCTGCCCCTGGGCAGACCCATCCATGTCTGGCATAGAGCCCCGTACCAACCGCCTTTTCTAACACCCTTGTTTGTTTTCTCATCCCCCTGCTTGAGGCCGGGCAATCTTTGCCTGTGAAGCCAGGGCGGTTTCTACCCATAGCCAGGATTTATCTGGCGGATCACTGCTAAAAAACACCACCATAACATATGCTTTTCAGTGTCTTACCAAGATCTTACCCGATATTGCTTGCTGTGGTTTCAATTTTGCAAAGTGGTCTGTGGCAAACGGGCTACTGAAAATGGGTGTTTCATGTTGATACTGCTTACCAATGATGATGGCATCGCCTCGCCGGGTCTTCAAGCGCTCAAAGATGCGCTTAAAGAGCGGCACGATGTGGTGACGCTCGCCCCGGTCAAAGATATGAGTGGCACAGCCCACGCTATCTCCCGTGGCGAGGATATTAAGCTCACCCGCATCGCCGAATATGAGGTTGCGATCAACGGCACTCCGACCGATTGTGTTATGGCTGGGCTGCGTATGGTGTTGCGGCGCCCCCCGGATTTGCTGGTCTCTGGCATTAACATGGGGGCAAATGTGGCTGAGGATCTCAGCTACTCAGCCACCGCTGGGGCCGCTTGGGAAGGTGCCCTCTCGGGCATTCCCTCCATGGCGGTATCCCTGTGTGGCAGCGCGGCACCCTGGCATTTTGAGAGTGCCATTAAAGTCACCCACATGGTGATCCGGCAGTGGTTGGAAAATCCCCTGCCCCCTGGCACCTTTTTAAATGTCAATGTGCCCAATGTGCCGGAATATGAGTTAAAAAATCCCAAGCCCACACGCCAGGGATTGCGCTTTAACTGGCCGCCACCGCCGGTCACGGCGGCGGGTAACCCGGCTTTCTGGGATCCAACGATTCCCACCCCCAGAGAGGAAGAGTTTCAATTGGCCACGGATGAAGAGGCGCTACGCGACGGGTTCACCTCGGTGACCGCGCTGCACTGTCTGTTTCGCCACCCCCACGCTACAGAGAGATTAAAGGCATGGTCGCTGTTTCGCTAAAGATGAGCCAACCGGCTGCTCCACCACCACCCATGGGGGAGCGTGCCCGTACCCGCATGTTGCTCGCCCTGCAAAGTCGGGGGATTCATGATCCACGGGTGCTGGAGGTGATGGGTGCCCTACCCCGTCATGACTTTGTGGATGAAGCCCTCGCGGGCCACGCTTATGGTGATGCCACCCTGCCCATTGGCGAGGGTCAGACGCTCTCCCAGCCCTATACCGTGGCCCGCATGAGTCAGGCCCTGGAGTTGGGGTATGGCATGCATGTGCTGGAGATCGGCACCGGATCGGGGTATCAAACCGCTGTCTTGGCGGCGCTCTGTCGGCGGGTTTACACGGTGGAGCGTATCCCCTCACTGGCACTGCTGGCACGGGAGCGGTTGGAGCGCATGGGCATCACCAATGTACGCTACCGGGTGGGCGATGGCACCCTAGGCTGGCCAGAGCCGCGCCCCTTTGAGCGCATTATTGTCACCGCGGGTGCCCCCGCCACCCCAGAGCGTCTGAAAAGACAGCTCGAAATTGGGGGACGCATGATTATCCCTGAAGGGGGTAAACTCAACCAGCAGTTAATTTGCATTCAGCGCACCGGTCCTGAAAGTTGGCAACGTGACGTGCTGGAGGCGTGTCGTTTTGTGCCCCTCGTGGGCCAACAGGGGTGGGAATAGTGGCATTGATGCGGGGTCTTTACGATTGGACCATGCATTGGGCTATGCACCCCAAGGCGGTGGTCGCGCTGTTTTTGGTAGCGGTGGCGGAATCTTCCTTCTTTCCCATTCCCCCTGACCTACTGCTCATGGCAATGGCCCTGGCGGAGCCTATGCGCAGCCTGCTCTATGCGGCGGTGTGTACAGCAGGTTCGGTATTGGGTGGGGCGTTGGGGTATCTCATTGGCTACCTCGCCTGGGATTGGATCGGTGCGCCTATCCTTACCTTTTACGGCAAGATGGAAGCCTATGATCAGTTGGCCGGATTATTTGACGCCCATGGTGCATGGGTGGTGGCCATTGCAGGGTTTAGCCCCCTGCCTTACAAACTGTTTACCATAACAGCCGGGGCCCTACACGCCAACTTTGCCCTGTTTATGGTCATGTCCCTGCTCTCACGTGGGGCACGTTTTTTCCTGGTGGCTGCCCTGTTACGTTGGGGTGGTGAACCACTGCGCAAACTGGTCGAGCGACATCTGGATCTGCTTACCGTTGCGGTGGTGGTGGTGATTGTTGCCATTGTGGTGGTGATGAAATGGATCGTTTAACCATAAAACACAGGCTGACAGGCCTAATGACCCTGCTGCTACTGGGTGGGTGCATGCCTCTGGACACGCTTAACCTGTCCACCACCCCAACCGATACCCCGGTACGGGTGGCGCGCGGCCCTGCTTTGGGTTGGCAACCAACCACGACCCCCAACCATGTCGAGCCATCTAACGCCCCGACCTATCAGGTACAGGCCGGTGACTCCCTTTGGTCCATTGCCATGAGCCATCAGGTTGATGTGTTTGATCTGGCCCGTTGGAACGGGGTCGATGATCCCGATAAGGTGGTGGCGGGGCAACTGCTCTATGTGCGCTCCCCCAGCATGCCGGTGCCTAACGGCAAACCCGATGTGATGGATGAAGGCAACAGCTCGGGGGATACCCCCCTGCGCACGGTACATCTACCCCAGCCCTCGGTGGTGGCACAACCCGATCCCATGGGGGTAGCCCAGAGCGGGGGTTTTCTTAAGCAGCACTCCTTTATTCTGCCCACGGGCCGCACCGCGCCGCTACCGCTACCCGCTCTGGCCACCCCCTTAGCGGCGGTGGGGAGCACGGCAACGCCTACGGATAAAGCCACCCCTGCACCCAAAAGCCGTGATCTCACCACGCAGCCCGCAACACGGCAAATTGTGGTTCAGATACGGGGTGACGAAGAGAAACCCGGTATTATCCAACAGCCTGCCACCCTCTCTAGCGCCACCGCGGCGGCCAATCTACAGCGGATGAAAGGCAAACCCGCCCCGCAACAGTGGAACTGGCCTGTACAGGGAACCGTGGTCGCCAGCTTTGGCAGGCGGGGTGCCAAGATTAACCCAGGTATCGACATTGCCGCCGAAAAGGGTACACCGGTGTTGGCACCCGCAGCCGGCGTGGTCGCCTATGTGGGTGGTCATGATAGCTTTGGCAATCTCATTATTGTCAATCATGGGGGGGATTATAAGACCTTGTATGCCCACAATGATGTCAATTTGGTAGAGCGGGGACAAGAAATTCGTCCCGGTCAAATGATTGCTCGGGTGGGCAATACGGGGGTGCGGGTACGTTCACCACGGCTCCACTTTGAGATCCGCAGGCCAATCAAACCTCTGAATCCGTTGAACTATCTATCTAAATGATGATGGGTATATAATATCGTGTTGTTACAGTGCGTTATGCTACTGTATGGTATTACTGTTATTTATCCCCATCATCAAAACTCTACACTGGCTTTTTGTCGCCTAGAACAGCAAAATACTCCTAGCAATCTAGAATATGCTCTACCTGTTAACCGCCCACTACCCGTTGCAGAACGGCTGCTGTGGTGTTACGCAAGAAACAGGTGGTGATCGCGAGGGGTTTTTACTCTCGCTGTGAAGCGTTTATACCGCTACCCCTGCGGCACTCTGCTTGCCCTACGTGGATAGGATCCATTTTTTGCTCCCATGATGGAGCTGCAAATACCCAGGGGTTACCGCAGGCGCGGTTTCACTGATGGAATGTAATACCGAGCATGGAACAAGATTTTAGGGTCTTGACTCCTAGGTTGATGAGAGGTCATCTGCCATACTCTGATTTTGGATGACCAAAGCCCTTTTCGTGCCACACTGTGGTGAGTACGCATACTTGATCGCTACGCAGAAAGGTTTCCACCCATGTCCAGCACTTTGACCTATAAAGAACGCGTCGCAGCCGTCACCAAACAGTTGGCGGAACGGGGAATCAGCAACCCTGGCGTCGTCAACCTGGATCTCCCCACCCCCAAACTCTATGAGCAGATTATCGCCCGCGGTGAAGGGCAGATTGCCCACGGTGGTTCGGTCGTGGTGGAGACAGGCATCTATACCGGTCGTTCTGCCAAAGATAAATTTATTGTGGAGGAGCCTACCAGTCAGGCGGATGTGGATTGGGGCACGGTTAACCGTCCTGTTTCCCAAGAAAATTATGAAAAGGTGCGCGGTCGCTTGATGGCGTTTTTACAAGGTCGGGAGCTGTTTGTACAAGATGTGCGGGTTGGTGCCGATCCTCAATTTCAGCGCCGGGTGCGGGTGGTTAACATTAAAGCGTGGCAAAATCTGTTTGCACGTAACCTGTTTATCACCCCTGAGACCATGGAAAATGAGGTTGTTCCCCCCGATTTTACCGTCATTGCCTGCCCCGATTTTAAGGCCGATCCTGAACTGGATGGCACCCGTTCCGAAGCCTTTATCTACATGAACATTGCCCAGCGCGAGATCATTATTGGTGGTACGGCCTATGCGGGAGAGATGAAAAAGTCGATCTTCTCCATCATGAACTATCTGCTGCCTAAGCAGGCCGTGTTCCCCATGCACTGTAGCGCCAATATCGGCACACAAGATGATGTGGCCATCTTCTTTGGCCTCTCTGGTACCGGCAAAACCACTCTCTCCACCGATCCCAAACGCCGTATGATTGGCGATGATGAGCATGGCTGGTCCGATAAAGGGGTGTTTAACTTTGAGGGTGGCTGCTACGCCAAGACCATTCGTTTGAACGCCGTGGCCGAGCCGGTTATCCATAACTGTACCCAAACCTTTGGTACCGTCTTGGAAAATGTGGTGATGGATGAGGAGAGCCGTACCCTGGACTTGGATGACGACCGCAAGACCGAAAATACCCGTGCCGCTTATCCTTTAAGCTCGGTGGGTAACATTAAGGCTGACGGTATGGGGGGTCATCCCAGCCATGTGATTCTGCTAACGGCGGATGCCTTTGGGGTACTCCCCCCGGTCTCGCGTCTTACCTCTGAGCAGGCCATGTACCACTTTATCTCCGGCTATACCGCCAAGCTGGCCGGTACTGAGCGGGGCGTCAAAGAGCCCCAAGCCACCTTCTCATCCTGTTTTGGTGGCCCGTTCATGGTTCACCACCCCACAGTCTATGCTGAAATGCTGGGTAAACGGCTGAGCGAGACCGGTGCCAAGTGCTGGTTGGTGAATACCGGCTGGACCGCAGGCCCTTATGGTGAAGGGCATCGCATGCCCATCCGCGAAACCCGCGCCATCATTGACAGCATTTTGGCCAATGAGCTCAACGATGTGGCTACCCATGAAGACCCTGTCTTTGGGCTGGCCGTGCCCACCGCCATTGATGGGGTGGAAACCGTACGTCTGACCCCTCGTGATACCTGGAAAGATGGTGCGGCCTTTGATGCCAAGGCCAAAGATCTGGCCCGTCAGTTTAATGAAAATTTTGCCAACTTTGCTGATCGCGTCTCCGATGCCATCAAGGGTGCTGGTCCCAAGGTGTAAGCCACTGGGGCAACCACCACGGGCTTAACTCCAAAAAAAGGCCCACCATGCTCGGGAAGCATGGTGGGCCTTTTTTGGTGGCGATGGCAGGCATGATGCTTGGGTTGCGCTATTCTATCTCAGAACACCCCGGGGGCCAGAAGGGCACACCCCTTAGGCCCGCAGCACGGCATTGAACTGTTTTTCCAACTTGGCCGTAACCTGGGCCATAACTTGATTGATCTCACCCTCATCGAGCGTACGATCATCGGCTTGCAGCACCAGCCCAAAGGCGATGCTCTTTTTATCCTGGGGCACATGCTCGCCGGTATAGAGATCAAACAGCTCCACCTCACGCACCAACTGCTTGGCGACACTGCGGGCACTCTCCAAAATGGTCGCTGCGGGGGTGTCACGATCCACCACAAAGGCAAAATCCCGTGTCACCGCCGGGTAGCGGCTGACATTGGCCGCCTCTTTTTTGTTAACCTGAGTTAGGGCATCACTGCGCAGTTCCAGCATGAGCACCGGTTGATCTATGCCCATGGCCTCTCTGAGGGAGGGGTGCAGCTCCCCCATCCACCCTGCAACCCGGCCCCGTAGATGGATCTCCGCTTTGCGTCCAGGGTGTAAAAAGGCTGGTCCACCGGGTAGATAGCGGGGTTCGGCCCCTTGCAGGCGACTGACCACCGTTTGAAAATCCCCTTTAAGGTCAAAGAAATCCCATACCCGCTGGGGGGTGTGCCAGATACGTGGGGTGCCGCGACCGGCCAGCACCATGCTCACATGCTCTTCTTCCTGCACCTGACCTTGGGCATCCAGTTTAAAGATGTGTCCCATCTCGAACAGGCGCAAACCATCATTCCCCCGGCTTAGGTTGCGCCGCACCGCCTCAACCAATCCAGCAATGAGCGAGGTGCGCATGCACGATTGCTCCTCCGACAGAGGGTTGGTCAGCATAATGGGGTGCAGATCGGCATCAAAGCGGGCTTGCACCTCGGGGGCAACAAAGGCGTAGTTGACCGCTTCCAGATAGCCCAGCCCGGTTAGGGCCTTGCGCAGCCGTTTTGCCAGTTGCCGCTCTGGGCTATCTTGGTGGGTGGCCACCGCGCCACTGGGCAGCTCGGTGGGCACCTTGTCATAACCAAACAGACGCACTACCTCTTCCACCAAATCTTCTTCTCGCAGCAGATCATGCCGGTGGGTGGGGGGTAGATACCAAACGGCACCTTCTACAGTGGCGCTCTGGGCGGGTTTTGCCACCTCTACACAGCCGATAGCCTGGAGATAACGGGCCTGTTCCGCTTGGGTCAAGCACATACCGGTCAGGGCATTGGCGCGGGTATGGCGAAAGGCCACCGGTGGATTACGGCTCCAGGTGCCTGCATCGGTCAGGGTGATGGCCCCGGCTTGCCCGCCGCACAGCTCCAACACCAGTTGGGTTGCGCGATCCAGTGCCAGCTCGATCGCCATGGGGTCGGTACCCCGTTCAAAGCGGTGACGTGAGTCGGTG
This sequence comes from Magnetococcus marinus MC-1, assembly GCF_000014865.1. Lineage (NCBI taxonomy): Bacteria > Pseudomonadati > Pseudomonadota > Magnetococcia > Magnetococcales > Magnetococcaceae > Magnetococcus > Magnetococcus marinus. Next base: position 423,449 of record NC_008576.1, on the reverse strand, counting down.
ACAAGGTTTAACCGCCGACCGGTGCGGGCGGTGCGCACAGGATTAAAATAGGCGGATTCTAAAAAGATGCTGGTGGTTGCATCGGTCACACCGGAGTTTAACCCCCCCATCACCCCGGCCACGGCCAGCGGGCGTTGTTGATCACAGATCAGGGTCATCTGCTCGGTGAGTTGCCGCTCGACATAATCCAGGGTTGTCAGGCGCTCATCTGGGTTGGCGCGGCGCACCACGATGGGGGCTGCGAGCTGAGCCAGATCAAAGGCGTGCATGGGCTGGTTGAGTTCCAGCATCACATAGTTGGTAATATCTACGATATTGTTGATGCTACGTAGTCCCACTGACTCCAAACGGTTACGTAACCAGTCGGGGCTGGGGCCTACTTTGACCCCTTCTACCACCCGTCCGGCGTAGCGGGGACAGCCTTCACCGTCTGCGATCTCAACGGCGACGGTGGGCACGTTGGCCGCCACTTGAACGGCGCTTTGCAGGGGGATAAGGCTTTCGCCGGTTACGGCGGCCAAATCCCTGGCGATACCACGCACCCCTAGGCAGTCGCCCCGGTTGGGGGTAATGCCCAGTTCAAAGCAGATATCGTTACGTTGAAAATAGTCGGCCATGGTGGCCCCTTCGGGGGCATCGCTGGGCAGGATGATAATCCCTTCCGAGCTTTCGGCCATGCCCAGTTCGGTGAGGGAACAGAGCATGCCCTCGGAGGGTTGGCCCCGTAGTTGGCCCTTTTTAATTTTTAGTCCATTGGGCAGCTCGGCACCATCACGGGCCACGGCTACTTTATCGCCCTGTTTATGGTTGGTGGCCCCACAGACAATGTTGAGCCGTGTTTCCCCCACCCGCACCTGACAGCAGGTTAGGCGGTCGGCGTCGGGGTGCGGTTGCACGGCTTCGAGAAAACCTACCTGCACTTTATCCAACCCTTTACCCAGCCGTTCCATGGCATCCACTTCTAGGCCGGCCATGGTCAGGGTTTTGCTGATCTGTTCGCTATCAAGCTGGGTATTAATTTGTTCACGCAGCCATTTTTCGGTAAATTTCATGATATTTACGCTCGCTCTACAGACGGTGCGGAGACCGTATCTTTTTTTAGCTATGGGGGCGTTCGGCCCGACCTAAGTGCCTCAACCCTGTCTTAATAGACGGCGTGTCGAGAGAGAAAGCGCACATCATTTTCAAAAAAGGTGCGCAGGTCATTGATGCCATATTTGAGCATACCCAGGCGTTCTACCCCCATACCGAAGGCAAAACCGGCGTAGATTTCGCTATCCATACCCACATTTTTCATCACTTCGGGGTGGATCATGCCGCAGCCCAGCACTTCGAGCCAACCAGTACCTTTGCAGATACGGCAACCTTTACCGTTACAGAACAGGCAGGCCATATCCACCTCGGCCGAGGGTTCGGTAAAGGGGAAAAAGGAGGGGCGAAAACGCACAGGCAATTTTTGTTCAAAAAAGGTTTGTAGAAAGCTTTCGAGTAAACCTTTGAGTTGCCCAAAGTGCACCCCTTTATCCACCATAAAGCCTTCCACTTGGTGGAACATGGGGGTGTGGGTCACGTCGGAGTCGCAGCGGTAGACTTTACCGGGCGCGATCACGCGCAGGGGGGGTTGGCGATTTTCCATGACGCGGATTTGCACGGGCGAGGTATGGGTACGCAGCACGCGACGGCCCCCATTGGGATCGTCGGCGATGTAGAAGGTATCGTGCATCTCCCGCGCGGGGTGGTCATCGGGGATATTGAGTGCGCCGAAGTTATGCCAGTCGCTTTCGATTTCGGGACCGGAAGCCACTTCAAAACCCATACCTGCGAAAACTTGGGCGATCTCTTCGATGGCGCGAGTGACGGGGTGGATACCGCCGGTGTGGGTGTGACGACCGGGCAGAGAGATATCCAGGCGTTCGCTTAGCAGGCGCGCATGGAGTTCATCTTTTTTTAATTTTTCGAGTTGGGCCTCGAAGCTTTGATTATAGGCCTCTTTAAGCTGGTTAAGCCATTGACCCAGCTCTTTTTTGTCTTCTGGTGGGCAGGTTTTCATCAAACCGTACTGTTGGGTGATGCTGCCTTTTTTCCCCATAAATCGGATGCGCACGTCTTCGAGATCTTTAAGGTTCTCGCTGCTGGAGATGGCGGAGATGGCTTCTTGTTCCAGTTGTTGCAGTGCGTTGCGCATGGTCATGACCGTTATATGGGGTTATTGGGTTATCTGGATTTTTTGACCTGTTTTTTACCCTGTTTGCCACATTGTGAACAGGGTTACAGGGAGAAAGGGAGAGGTTTTTTTCTCCCGGCTATTTAAGGTTGCTCTGTTGGTTTAGTCTCCCGCTATCGCACCTAATCGGCTAGCTTCTACGCTTAAAAAAGGTTTGAGGGGGGTCTGGGAGGAGCAGTTCTCTCTCTCCCCCCAGGGTTTTGCTTTTGATATTTTGACTTTTTTGCAGTTAGGCTCGCCCTTCGCCAGGGGCGCTAAGCGGCATCTTTTGGCAACTTAGCGCCCCTGGCGAAGGGCGAGCCAGCTTTTTCATGCCCCAGCAGGGGTTCGTTCCGGGCTGGGGTTGGGGGTATTGAGCGGTTTCCACCCCAGCGCCCGTGTGCCCAGGTTCCACCCCAGCCACCATCTGCCCAACCGCCCGCCACGCTGGCGCGTGACATCGCTAGCCTACGCCCCGTAGCGCACCCCTACACAACCCGTGCTCTCTTAAATAAAACCCCTGCGCCCTTACCCCATCGGTACGGGGCTAAAAGATCAAACGATTAAAAAAATTCACCAATCTCAGGGCTTCGTCCCGAACGCCACTGGGCGCTGCCCAGACCCGGCAGGGCGCCGCCCTGCACCCGCTGGGCGGGCAAGCAGAGCTTCCCCCCAGACCCCCCAATCCCTTTTAATAATGGGACTCCCTAAACATAGAGGCTTTCAAGACCCCTTGAATATCTCTACCCATCCACCCCGCAAAATCCCCATAAAACCCAATTTCTCAACAAAACCAACCACCCTAAATAAAGAAAGAGGGCCCATCCGGACCCTCTTCCCTATTTGGTAAGGTAGACGCACCTTTTAGGTTCCGATTCCTCGCGCTTACAGCGCAGCCTTGGCCTGTTCCACCAGGGTACCAAAACTCTCCGGCTCGCTAATCGCTAGCTCAGACAGAACCTTACGATCCAGCTCAATGCCCGCTTTATTCAAACCGTTCATGAACTGACTATAGGACATACCATGCAGACGGGTCGCCGCGTTAATACGCGCAATCCATAACCGACGCATCTCACGCTTGAGATTCTTACGGTCACGGTATGCATACTGCAAACCCTTCTCAACCTTCTGCTTGGCAATACGGAAACAACTATTATTGCGCCCTGTATAGCCCTTAGCCGCCTTCAGAACCTTCTTGTGTCGCGCCTGCGACGTTACACCACGTTTTACTCTCGGCATTATCTTACTCCACTTCTACTCTTATATAGGCGGGACTACCCTCGGTGTCAGGTCGTCCACACGTTGCCGTCTCTTCTCTTAACTCAAGCCTATCCCTAAGAAGGCTCTCTTAGAGATAAGGCAACATCTTACGTACACCAGCCACATCACGCTCATGAACCAAATCACCAGCACGGAAACCACGCTTCCGCTTGGCACTCTTCTTGGTCAAAATGTGACTCTTAAACGCCTTGTTCCGGCGAATTTTGCCGCTACCGGTCACTTTAAACCGCTTCGCAGCTCCTCGATGGGTCTTCAATTTGGGCATTTCAAGCTCCTACATATCTACGCGTCTACCTCACCTATACAGCTGCCAAACAACAGCTACCCCGCCTATAACCCAAACCTCCACAACAGACAAACCGCAGGGCATTAAAAATCCCCTGCGGTCCGGGTGGAACCTGTGGACACTTGAGTCAAAACAAGGTCTGTAAAGGCAAACCCTTTATCGTGCCAGCCCAACCGCTGACACATACCCCATAACCCCCCTTACCAAAAAGGGCTATGCGACTATTTCTTCACCAATGCGTTGGGAGCTAACATCATCGTGATCTGTCGGCCCAGCAGCTTAGGCTCCTGCTCAACCTTACCCAGATCCAAAACCTCACTCTCAACCTTCTTCAACATCACTAGGCCAAGATCCTGGTGGGCCATCTCACGCCCACGAAAACGCATGGTACACTTAACCTTGTTGCCACCTTCCAGAAACTTGCGAATGCTGCGCAACTTCACTTCATAATCATGGGTATCGGTACCAGGACGAAACTTAACCTCCTTAGTATCAATACGTACCTGATTCTTCCGCGCTATACGCTCACGTACCGCCTTCTGGTACTTGTATTTGGTGTAGTCCATGATCTTGCACACCGGTGGCTTTGCCTCAGGGGCAACCTCCACCAGATCAAGGCCCACATTCTGTGCACGGTACAGGGCGTCGTTTCGTGAAACCACGCCGACCTGTTCACCCTCCTCATCAATGAGTCGAACCTCCGGCACACGAATCGCTTCGTTAATGCGCGTGGAATCCTGGTTCTGCGGTAAACTCCGATCGAATCTCATGTTCCTGCTTATGACGATATCTCCTATGAGATGGCACGAACCAACCGCAATCAATACGGTAAATGGCCCAGCTTCAGCTCAGACACCCAAAAGATGGTACGAAACCACCCCGGTCTAAACCGTAAATTACGCCTCTTCCTGATCTTCCGAAGCAGAAAGGGCACGACTGGCGGCCTCCTCCACAAGACGCTCAACCACATCTTGTATAGGCAGACTACCCAAACTCTTGCCAGAGCGTAGACGAACGTTAACCGTCCCCTCTTCCCGCTCCTTATCCCCCACCACCAATAGGTAAGGTACCCTTTTTAGCGTATGTTCGCGAATTTTATAACCCACTTTTTCATTACGTAGGTCGATTTCTACCCGCAAGCCCGCTTTTTTCAACGCTGCCAACACCGTTTCAGCATAAGCATGCTGTGCATCGGTAATGCTACACACCACCGCCTGCACTGGAGCCAACCACATGGGAAACCACCCCGCATAGTGCTCCACCAAAATGCCAAAAAAGCGCTCCAACGAACCCATCAATGCCCGGTGGATCATAATGGGACGATGACTCTCGCCATCCTCGCCAATATAGCCCATATCAAACCGCTCAGGCAGATTAAAATCCAACTGCACCGTCGAACACTGCCACTTGCGCCCAATGGAGTCGGTTATCTTAACATCAATTTTAGGGCCATAAAACGCGCCACCGCCCTCATCTACCACATAGCTCAGATCCCGCGAGACAATGGCCCGCCGCAGCGCCTCAGTCGCTTTGTCCCAGATCGCCGCACTCCCCACCGACTTCTCCGGACGGGTGGAAAGGTTGATCTCAAAATCACTAAAGCCATAGGTGCGCAGAATATCCAGCGTCAAATCCAAAATCCGCTGAATCTCCTCCTCAATCTGCTGTTCTGTGCAGAAGATATGGGCATCGTCCTGGGTAAAACCCCGTACCCGAAACAGGCCATGCAACGCCCCAGACATCTCATAACGGTAGACCGTGCCCAACTCTCCCCAACGGAACGGTAGCTCACGATAGGAGTGCCGCCGATCCTTGTAAATCAGGATATGAAACGGGCAGTTCATGGGGCGAATCTGGTACGCCTGTTCATCGACCTCCATGGGCGAAAACATCGAATCCGAATAAAAATCGGTGTGCCCAGAAGTGTTCCACAACTGCCGATTGGCAATATGTGGCGTGTAGAGGAACTCATAACCCGCCTCGACATGGCGATCTTTCCAAAAATCCTCAATCACCCGGCGAATGCGCGAACCCCTGGGGTGCCAAAAAACCAAACCACCCCCCGCATCCTCCTGCACCGAGAAGAGATCCAGATCCTTGCCAATACGCCGATGATCCCGCTTCTCGGCCTCTTCCATCTGGGTCAGATAGGCCTTTAAATCAGCCTCTGTCGCCCAGGCGGTACCGTAGATGCGCTGCAACATTTTATTGCGAGAATCCCCACGCCAGTAGGCACCCCCCGCCTTCATCACCTTAAACGCCTTTAACTTACCGGTGCTGGGCACATGGGGCCCCCGACATAGATCGGTAAACTCACCCTGGCTATAAAGGGAGACATCCTCCCCCGCCGGGATCGCCCCAATAATCTCTGCCTTGTAGAGCTCGCCCATCGCCTGAAAATAGGCCACCGCTTCATCACGGGGCATCACCCGCCGCTCAACCTTTTCATTGCGCTTGGCCAACTTGCGCATGCAGTTTTCAATGGCGGTTAAATCATCCGGGGTAAAGGGTCGCTCATAATCAAAATCGTAATAAAACCCGTTTTCTATGGCAGGACCAATGGTCACTTGCGCTTGAGGAAACAAGGTTTTAACCGCCTGCGCCATCAAATGACTTGCAGAGTGGCGAATGATCTCCAAGCCCTCTGGGCTATCTTCCGTAATAATCGCCACCTGGGCACCATGGGGCACCGGCGCATCTAGATCCACCTTTTGCCCATTCACCACCCCGGCAATGGCCGCCTTCGCCAACCCTTTGCCAATGGAGGCCGCAATCTGACCACAGGTCAGCGTCTCTTGGTCATAGGAGCGGCTGCTGCCATCGGGAAGTATAATCTCAACCATGGTCCACCTGGATAAAATACGGCTTCCTGCACCAGTGCGGGAAGCCGCATGAGTAATCTAAAGCAAGAAAAGTTTAGAATGGTAACCCTTTTTCACCAAAACGTCAAGCCCAACTCAACCACGTTGGTGGATCATCAAGCCGCCACTTCCTCCCCATCCTTGACCTTGTGCAAAAATAGATCGGTATTGGCCTCCACCAAGCGGGCCGCCAGATTTTGCAACCCCGGCCTCTGCTCTGCCCATGGGGGGGGCGGGCTGTCGTGCTGCAACGCTGGCGCTTTAAAGATCTGCCCAATCTGCCCCTTCACAAACTGATCATCGGGCATGCCCGCATCTTTTGCCTCCCCAAGAACCGCCTGTCGCAACCTCTGCCAAGCCTCGGCCTCTCCCGCTGCGGCTTTTAGCCAATCTTTCACCAAACGCCCTGAGAGATGCCTTGCTACCTCCTGCAAACCCTCTTGCCGTGCTTCCACCGACACCCCCTCAGCCAACAGGAGGCGATCCAGTTGCATCGCCCACCGATTAAGGCTCTCGCCCTCCAACGGTTCCTCAGTAAGCCCATGTCGGCTGGCATAAAAGCTCACCACCGCCATACCGGCGTGCTGCTTTAGCATCCCTTGCAGATCCTGCTGACCCTGCTTTTTAAGGACAGGGATATGATCCTCGCTTATCCTCAACCGAAAATCGGCACGTACCAACACGCCCACCAGCGCCACAGGGTCCGACTCCTGCACCTGGGGTGGTGCCGCTACCCGTTGAACAGAACCATGGGACTGCTTAGGCTGGCTAAGATCCCTAGCAGCAGGCTGTTCCCCCCGTTCAAGCCGCGATAACAGACCCCGGGCAACATGATCCTCGCTTTCGATGTCCAGCACCTGCTCAAGAACCCACCTGGCCTCTTCCCGTTTGCCCTGCTGCATGTAGAGACGCCCCAGCTCCGTGCGGGGAGGGATATTGTTAGAATCCAACGCCATCGCCTCTTGCAGTACCTGCTCCGCCTCTTTCAGTTTACCCTGCTGCATGTAGAGACGCCCCAGCTCCGTGCGGGGAGGGATATTGTTAGAATCCAACGCCATCGCCTCTTGCAGTACCTGCTCCGCCTCTTCCAGTTTACCCTGCTGCATGTAGAGACGCCCCAGCTCCGTGCGAACATGGATATCGTTAGAATCCAAACCTATCACCTCTCGCAGCACCTGCTCCGCCTCTTCCAGTTTACCCTGCTGCATGTAGAGACGCCCCAGCTCCGTGCGGGGAGGGATATTGTTAGAATCCAACGCCATCGCCTCTCGCAGTATCTGCTCCGCCTCATCCTCTCGGCCCGGCTGCTTGAGCAGCAGTTGGCCAAGCTCTGTATAGTTTAGGCTGTTATCAGGAAACCGCCGTGTAGATTCCCAGAACACCCACTCTGCCCGCTCCCGCTTGCCCATGGCCACCAGCAGGCGACCCTGGAGGTTCCAATTAGCGGGATCCCAGGGGTCTATTTCCAACACTTGCTCAATCCATCGCTGGGCAAACGGGTAAGCCGGCGGACATTTGAGCAGTTTCTGGATGGTGAAATTTACCGCCCGCACAAAAAAGTAGCTCTCTGCTGTCTGTGCATAGTAGTGCTGATGCCGCTCCAGCAGCTTGTGCAACGGTTTCTCAACCTGGGGCCAAGCTTGGCGGTCATCTTCTATAGTCTTTAAAAGGGGTTGCAGTTCGTCCCTATAAGGAGTCTTATGAGGAGCATATAACGCGCTCGGCTTGGGTCTACTCTGGCTCCTATCGGGCGATTGTTTCCCTTCCCGCACGAGCGCTCGTAACCAAGCAATACGATCCGTAGGTACCTTTTCCCGGCTTTCTAAAGTCGCAATAATCGGTTGTATCAACTTTTCCCAACGGCTCGGCGTGCTGGGATAGAGCACTTTGATCATATAAAAGGTGTTTATAAACTGCTCTTTGCTGGAGGCGTTGGGCAGCCAAGCCACCAGCCCACCCACCCAAAGTGGCGCCTGTTCATTGATGGGTTTGGGGCAGTTGCGTAGACCACGAATGCCAATGTGTAGATAATATTCAGGAATGGAATACCCGGCCTTTTGACAGAGACCCATCCAAAAATTGGGCACGTTGGAGGCGAACTCACGCGAGCCCGCCATCACCCGCAGAAATTCCGCCAGTGCATCCCTGGAGGGGGCCAACTGTAGGGGTGTCAATCGCCCACGATAGGTGAAAAAATTATCCATAAGATGTTGTCGTAACTGGGGCAGTGGCAGCATGGTGGCGGCAACCATGATTTCAGCGATCCAATAGACATACCGGCTTAAACCAAACTGCTGGCGGGTGGGGCTATCCCACTCAACAAAACGGGGCAACCACTGCGTAAGGGTCTTATCCAACAAAGCAAAAGCGGCATGGTTATCGGGCAACTCCACATAGAGCTGCTTTAAGCTATCGGCTGGGTCCAACCGCTCAGAACCAGGGATACGACGGGCACCCGTGACGTAATGCTGCCAGCTCTCCAAGGGCGCCGCCATAAAGCTATTTAGCCACTCTTCAAGCCGTGGGTTCATCCAAACGCTCCTTAACCCGGATCTCTTCGCCCCAATCGTAACGCTCGGTTACCATGCGCACCCCATCCAAATGAGCATTACGCAGTTCCTCAACGGGGTGTTCAGGTCGTGGTGTCTCCAGTTGACCCAATTGTCGCACATGTGCCAATTGATAATCGACACGGGTGTGCAGCATCTCCACCTGTAACTGCTCTTCAGACGCCAGCGGCTGCAACGACATGGCCCGCCCATAGCTCAGGGTCGTTGCTCGCCGATCCACCGGGGCTGGAAAAAAATATTCCCACATATCGGCATCCAACACAGTGGGCGCAACAAATGGAGAGCTCAATTGGGTATACTTCGCAGCCTGCGTTTTGACATCCTGTACGGGATAGGCCATTAATGCCAGATAAATAGGCTTGCCAGGGGCACCCGAAAAGTGCGCCAGACCGAGCTGATCCCTTAGTGCCACCACCCAATCATCCCGCCGCAAATAGGATGCCATTTCATCCCCTATGGTGACAAAGGCAGGGCGGGCATCCCGTTTTTCGTTCCAGCGGGCGATCCAGCCTTTTAAAGCTCTCTCCGCCTCATTATCCTTGCGCTGCTGATAATCCTCCATTGCTTGGCGGAGGCGTGCAAAGGCGTCATCGGCGCTCTCTCCATTGCTTTCGGAGATCAACGCCAGCAGTTTATCCAGGCGCTCCACGCGTATGAGCATGACACCATCATCAAAAGGACCCAACAGGGCCGCTCGGTTGCTCGGTAAAAAGGTCGCTGGGGTAATGGCATCGCGCACATACTGCGCACAATAGCTGGCGTGTTGCGCGGCACACGACTGGTGCCCAACAGGGGCTTTACCCATATGCGCGAGATACTCGGCCGCGCGTGCCTTGTCAATACGCTCATCATGACGAAAATTGTGGCCACGGGCGACCTCAACCGGATCTGCATGGTCACAAAGGGCATCCACAAACTGGGTAAAGGTAGGATCGTTTTGATACCACACCATAGCAAAGACCTATTCTATATATGAAAAGTCATCTTGGTCATATCTAATATCGACAGCCCGCACAGATTACTGAAACGTACAGGAAAAATGAATTAAAAAAAGGCATCGGCCCCTCTCGGCAACCGATGCCCCTTGCTTACCCCTCGCCAAAGCCGTTGCTGGCGCGCTTAATGGCCTCACACACCCCACTGGCCAGCGCGGTAATGTGCGCCGTATCATCCCCCTCCACCATCACCCGCACCTTGGGCTCGGTGCCGGATTTACGCACCAAAATCCGCCCCCGCGTGCCCAACTGCGCCTCAGCCTCGGCAATGGCCGCCACCACCCGGCTGTCATCCATGGGATCACTGCCACGGGCTATGGTGACGTTCTGCAACACCTGGGGGACCCGCTGCATCACATTGGCAAGCTTGGAGAGCGGCTGGGCCTGGGTGGTCATCAACGCCAACACGCTCAAAGCCGAGATCAGACCATCACCGGTGGTGTTGTGGTCCAAAAAGATAAGGTGCCCCGATTGCTCACCCCCCAAATTAAAGCCATGCGCCAACATATGCTCCAGCACATAACGATCCCCCACCTTGGTGCGCGCCAACGTCAGCCCCTCCGCCGCCAAAGCCCGCTCCAAACCCAAATTGGACATCACTGTGGCCACCACCCCATCCCCGCGCAACACCCCCTTGCGCTTCATCTCCAGCGCCGACATGGCGAGGATCACATCCCCATCCAGGATCTCCCCCCGCTCATCGCAGATCACCACACGGTCGGCATCCCCATCAAAGGCAATGCCCACATCGGCCCGTACCTCCTGCACCCGCTTGACCATCTCTTGCGGATAGAGCGAGCCCACCCCATCGTTAATGTTGGTGCCGTTGGGATGATTGCCTAACGTAACCACCTCCGCCCCCAGCTCCCACAACACCGCCGGCGCAACCTTGTAGGCGGCACCATGGGCACAATCCACCACCACCCGCAGCCCATCCAGGCGTAAATCTTTAGGAAAGCTGGTCTTAGCAAACTCTATATAACGGCCCAAGGCATCATCAATACGGTGCGCCCGCCCCAAATGGTGGGGGGTGGGCATGGGCAGATCCTCGTCAGAGAGCAGCACCCGCTCAATCTCCAGCTCCAACTCGTCGGGTAGTTTCATGCCATTGGGTCCAAAAAACTTGATCCCATTATCGTGAAAGGGATTGTGCGAAGCCGAGATCATAATGCCAGCGTCGGCCCGCAAGGCCCGCGTTAAAAAGGCAATCGCCGGAGTTGGCAACGGCCCCACCTGAAGACAATGAATGCCCATAGAGGTCAAACCCGCCAGCAGGGCCGATTCAAACATATAGCCCGATAGACGGGTATCTTTGCCAATAATCACCGTGTGGCGCTTATCCCCCACACGAAACACATGCCCGGCAGCGCGACCCAGTTTAAGCACCAGATCCGGCGTCATGGGGTGAATGTTGGCCATCCCCCGTATACCATCCGTGCCAAAAAATTTACGTGTTTGTGTCACTTGCGGCTGGCTCTCGCTGGTCATGGTCTCTTCGCTCTTGATCGTGGAAAGAAAACAGAATATCGCCCGATTTTGCACCACATTATGATAAATCCCAATGGAATGCACCCCGCACCAAGTAACCAGCCATATTTTGGCCTGCCCGCCTTAACCCAGTCACGCCAGCAAGCGCCAATCTGAGCGCTAAGCCATCTCTGGATAATTTAACTGGCGTAACGCCTCATACAGCACCACCGCGACCGTATTGGCCAAATTTAAACTGCGGGCGCGGGGCAACATGGGCACCCGCACCGCATTGTGCCCCAAAGCTTGGTGGATCTCTGCGGGTAGTCCGCTACCCTCACTGCCAAACAGCAGACGATCCCCCGCTTGGTAGCGCATAGTGTGGTAACCTTGTGTGGCTTTGGTGCTAATGGGTATCCAACGCACCCCCAAGGGCTGCATGCGCAAGCAGTGAGCCCAATCATCATAACGTTGCACATCCACCCACTGCCGATAATCCATACCAGCCCGCTTTAAGGCCGCATTGTCCAGACGAAAGGCAATGGGCCCCACCAAGTGCAACATCGCCCCAGTCGCCGCACAAATACGCTGAATATTGCCTGTATTGGGGGGAATCTCTGGACGATAGAGAACCACATGCAGTAACGTGTCAGGTAATGTGGGTGCTGGAGCGCTTGCATCAGGCTGCTGGAAGATTTGGTTCATCTATGCACCTCATCATTTACATTTTAAATCTGGGGAATCAACTTGACGCATGGCGTCGTTTCTGCCATAGTACGCGGGTTTGAATATCATCATTTGTTTATATAGCATGCTCTCTCAAAGCGAAACGCTTCGTCGCTTTCGCTTTTTTACCCGGATTCTGTAAAGAGTCCAAGCGTCCAACCCCCTAACGGGAGGTCGATTGTGTCCACGGTTAACGAACACGATGAAAATCGCCGGGATTTCCTGATCATGGCAACAGGTGCAGTGGGTGCCGTAGGTGTCGCTGGGGCAGCGTGGCCCTTTATTGACTCCTGGTCGCCCTCTGCCGATGTGCTCTCACTCGCCACCACCGAAGTCAGTGTTGCTGCCATCGCTGAAGGCCAGATGATTACCACCATGTGGCAGGGCAAGCCTGTTTTCATTCTGCACCGCAACGCCGAGCAGATTGAAAGAGCAAAAACGGATGACAAGGCCACTGATCTGGTGGATCCGCAAGCAGATGCTGACCGGGTCAAGAAAGATGAGTGGCTTATTGTCCTGGCAATCTGCACACATTTAGGCTGTGTACCCCAGCCTATTGGCACCGGTGACTTTGGCGGTTTTCTCTGCCCTTGTCATGGCTCGCATTACGACACCTCTGGGCGTATCCGCAAAGGACCTGCCCCGCGTAACTTGGAGGTGCCCTACTACGAGTTCAAAGATGACGAAACTGTCATCATTGGCAAGGCGATGGGTTAACAGAGCCAACGGTTGACGTTTAAGGAGATTGTCACGTGTTCAAATCGTTAATGGGATGGGTGGATGAGCGTCTACCCATCAGCGAGTTTATGCGTACTCAAGCTGTTGAGTACCCAACGCCAAAAAACCTAAATTACTGGTGGAACTTTGGTTCCCTGGCGCTTTTGGTTCTTATTATCCAGTTGGCGACTGGTATCTTTTTGGTTATGCACTACAAGCCTGACGCCCTGTTGGCGTTTGACTCTGTTGAGCATATCATGCGGGATGTCAACTGGGGTTGGCTGCTGCGTTACATGCACGCCAACGGCGCTACATTCTTCTTTGTGGTGATCTACATCCATATTCTGCGTGGCATGTACTACGGTTCTTACCGGGCTCCTCGTGAGATCCTGTGGTGGATCGGTGTGATTATCTTCTTCCTGCTCATGGGCACCGGCTTTATCGGCTATGTGTTGGTGTGGGGGCAGATGTCCTACTGGGGTGCGGTGGTTATTACCAAGCTGATTACGGCCATTCCGCTTATCGGTGAAGGGCTGGTGGTCTGGGTGTGGGGTGGCTTTAGCGTGGGTGACCCCACCTTGAACCGCTTCTTCTCGCTGCACTATTTGCTGCCCTTTGTGTTGGTTGGCCTAGTGGTTCTGCACATCTGGGCGCTGCACGCTGTACACTCCAATAACCCTGACGGTATTGATCTGGAAGAGAAGGATACCATTCCTTTCCATCCCTACTTTACCATCAAGGACTTCTTTGGTTACGGCGTGGCATTGACCATTTACTGCTATTTTGTGTTCTTCGCGCCCAACGCTTTCTTGGAGCCGGATAACTATATCCCCGCCAACCCGATGCAGACCCCCCCGCATATTGTGCCTGAATGGTATTTCTTGCCCTTCTACGCCATTTTGCGCTCCATCGACTTCTTGGGTCCCTATTCCAAGTTGGCGGGTGTGGTGGCCATGGTAGCGGCGATTGCCATTCTGTTTGTTCTGCCCTTCCTGGATCGTTCACCGGTACGCTCGTTCCGCTACCGTGGTATCAGCAAAGGGCTGTTCTGGATCTTTGTGGTCGACTGTTTTGTACTGGGCTGGGTAGGCTTCAGCCCAGCGGATCGGATGGTCTTTGGTCTACCCATCGTCTATATCGGTCGTACGGCAACGGCGGTCTATTTCGGTTACTTCTTCTTGCTGTGGTTGGTTACGGCATTGAATATCGAAAAACCCAAACCAGTGCCCAAGAGCCTGTAAGTTAACGGAGGCAAATCGCATGAATCTCAAGAAAGCACTTGCACTCTCCGCTCTGGTTTTGGGTCTGGCTGTCGCACCCCAGATGGCCACTGCATCCGGTAATGCGGTGGAGCTGCCCAATGAAGAGTGGAGTCATCTCGGGCCTTTCGGTAAGTTTGACAAGGCTCAAATTAAACGCGGTATTCAGGTTGCGACGGAAGTGTGCATGGGTTGCCACTCCATCAAATATCTGAAGTTTGACCAACTTCGTCAGTTTGGTATCACTGAGGATGAGGTCAATAATATGGCGGGCAACTACAATGCCACCAAGTTGGACAAAATGCTCACGGGCTTAGCCCCTGAGGATGCAAAAGAGTCTTATGGCACCGTACCGCCAGATCTGTCGTTAATGACCAAAGCCCGTAAGGGTTATGAGAACTATCTCTACGGTATTTTGACCGGTTATCTGACCGATGATGAGGCTGCTAAGGTATCTGAAGCCAGTGAAGATGGTAATGTGACCGATGAAGAGGCCAAGCACTTGGCTGAAGTTCTGCACATGGATCCCCATAATCTGGAAGCCGTGCGTAAGGCTGTTACCCGCATCAATGGTGGGGACAACTTTAACAAGTATTTCGCCGGTCACTTTTTTGCCATGCCCAAGCCCATGGGGGCCAATCAGGTTGAGTATGCCGATGGCACCAAAGCAACCTTAGAGCAACAAGCTAAGGATGTGACTGCTTTCCTAGCTTGGGCTTCTGAGCCTAACCTAGAAAAGCGTAAAGCGACGGGTAAATATGTCATCCTCTATCTGCTGCTGCTCACCGGTATGCTCTATGCGGTTAAGCGTCGCATCTGGTCGCGCATTCACTAAGCGACCGGTTAGGTAAGTCATTTCAAAGGGCCCCTACACGCAGGTGTGGGGGTCTTTTGCTTTTATGGTCAAACGTGTGGCGCTTTCAACATACATTGGTGCTACTGGATACATCTGTAACCTAGGCTGCACGGCGAAGCTACCAGGATAGTGCTCTGTTCCAGCAGAGGCACCCCATTACCTTAGCGGCACCCTCTCTGCGACACACCCATCTATGGTAAGTTAGGATTGGGGTATCTGGGTTTTGCGGGGTAAAAATGGAGGGTGTTGGGAATTTTCTTTCTGTAATAGACTCTATAGCCCGTCTCTTGAGTGGCATTCACCTTACACCAGGTAGGTATGAACCATGGAAGTTGAAAACGTCAAAGCGCTTATTGAAGCAGGTTTATCCTGTGACTATATCCATGTTGATGGCGATGGCCGCCATTTTGAGGCAACCATTGTCAGCCCCGAGTTTTGTGCAGATGCCGGTATGGTGCAACAACATCAACGGGTTTACCGGGTTCTGGGTGAACATATGAAAGAGGCGATTCATGCGCTCTCCTTAAAAACCTATACCCCTGAAAAGTGGGCCCAGCAGAAGCGCTAAAACACCCTACAAATTAAAGGAAATTACATCCATGAGTGATATACAAGCGACCATTCAAGAGCACGTTAATAGCCACGCCGTGGTGCTCTATATGAAAGGTAATCCGAGTTTTCCCCAGTGTGGTTTTTCGGGGGCTGCCGCTAAAATGCTGGCTGCCTGCGATCTATCCAATGATGATTTTTTAGCGGTTGATGTGCTGATGAATCCAGACATTCGTGAGGGGATTAAGGCGTTTGCCAACTGGCCCACCATTCCCCAGCTCTATATCAAGGGACAGTTTGTCGGTGGTGCTGATATCATGCGGGAGATGTACCAGAGTGGTGATCTAAAAACCCAACTAGACGCCGCCCTGGGCCGTTAACAGCGCTCATATACGTAGGGGGGGGGAGTTCCCCCCCCTATCCATCGGCTACGCTGGCCAATCATAGCGAGTGGGCTGCTCCAGTGATGGCGAGCGCTTTTTAGGCTGGTTTATTGGCCGTTGGTGGCAAGGTTTTTCAGGGCTGGGACCGCATCGGGATAGCTCTTGAGCAGCATGCGGTAGTCATAGCTGTTTTGCAGGTAGCGGCTATCCCCCTCCTTTAAGGCTTTCACCATAAAGGGATCACTTAACAGTGCCCGCACGTGGGGATCTGCATTAAACTTGAGCATAGAGCGCAGTACCTCGGGCTCTTGCATCACCTGCTCACCCACATCGTGTAGCTGCTGGACCATCTGCTTTTTGACTGCTTGCTTGGCCTTTAACTGAGCATCCGCTGAACCATAAGTCGGTGGCTCGCCTCGCTCTTCCGGTGATCGCTTACGCAGCTTAGGTTCGCGCCGATGGACGACGGCGGGCTCGGTGAAGGTGCGGCTGTTGACCGCTTCATTTTTCTCACACGGTGAATTGCGCAGGGTAATGATACCTTGGGCATCGCGACAGCTATAGATATCTGCCTGGGCCAGCAGCGGGGTAAACACCAGCAGAGCCACCAACCAACCGATCTTTCGGTTTTTTTGCTTTGCGATCATGTTGCCTTGTCCCATTTTTTGCGCATTCATGTGCATGCCCTGGGTACGTAGCTACCCACAACCTTTGCACCTTATGGGCCTAACCGGGTAAGGTTTCTGCGGCTTACCAGGGTGCTAAGTCGCTATCATCCTCAAAGGGGGAACGGGCCAGCAAAGGACCAATCTCTGTGCGATCCAGACCATGCAGCAGATGCTCCGACTTTTCCGCCACCGCAGAGAGCGTATATCCCAGCATATAGATGGAGATCCCACGCCACAGTGCCGAGAACTCTTTATCCCCTTGACGATCAAAAATTTGCTTGGCAATACCCAAAATGGTTTTGCGCTGGATGCGTAGCTCATTTTCTAATGCGGTGATGGTACCTAAATTAAGATAAGAAAGGTGGGTCGCCACTTCATCAATAAAGTCGCCATTGTCCTCTAGTGAGACATTGATGATGGCGGCCAGACGGGCATCCATCTCTCGCACCAAGGCATTTTCTTGAATAAAGCGGGTTAGGGAGTCGTTACCAATGGGATCACGTCGCATGTCCGAGGGCACGGGATTGTCATGCCCTTTATTGCTCTGCTCAAGCATACGCTGGCGGTAAGGTTTGAGAAAGCGGTGGGTTTCATTAAACTCCTGATCCGCCAACTCCAACATACCGGCAATGCGTGAAAACTGGCGGCGGCGCTCCTTGGGAAAGGTATCACGACTGGTATAACCCATGCGGGTTTCAATCTCTGCCCAAGCGTGTTGTAGCAGACTACGAACCTGGATTTCCGCCGTACACCCAACAAAGCGTTTATACTCGATCAGCTTTAAGCGGTTATCCAATAAGCCCACATTATAGTAACGGGAACGGTAACCCCATCGCTCGGGGTCCAACGCCTCACCGCGATCAAGAATGTGGGCTTCATTAATCTTAAACTCTTTGCGAATCACCTCGGCGACCTGCTCGACTTCCTCTTCAAAGAAAGTGACGATGCGGATGCCAACCAGATCCTGAACCTCTTCCATGCGGGTATATTTACTGCCGGGACGGGTCACTTTACGACGCAGGCTCTCCCGCTCTTTCACACGTCCCGTGATGGAGAAGACGTTGGGTCCATTCTCCTTGAGGAACTCTGTCAACAGAGTAACCTGGCGGTTTCTGAAATCGTCATAGAGCGCACGACGTTCGTCATAGCGTTCCATGATTTGTTCCACGGTCATGTCGTCCACACTGTCCATCGCCACTACCCACCCGGTCAACTAGGCTTTTCAGAGTTTGTTGCTGCACAAAGGCCGGATCATTTTGCTTACGTGGCAGGTGCTGAATAAAAAACCGCACTAACCCTTTCCTACCCGACCCTGCCCCATGTTAAGATTGGACATAGCGCCCATCGGGTCATCTTCGGGTATCCGTGGGACAATGGGAAGTGAAATTCGGCTGTTGCGCCATGGTTTGGGTTAATTTTTTACAAAGCTTTTGTACGCCAACGGTCAGCAAGCCTCGTTGATGAAGCATGCGGAAAAGGATTACGTCGATGAAAAGCGGTAGCGGTACCTTTAAATGGATGGTTATCTCGGTCGCAGCGCTGTTTTTATTAAGTGGCTGTGCCGCCCCACAGAACAAGGCCCAAGGCGGTGCTATGGTGGGTGCCCTAGGTGGCGGTCTGGCCGGTAGCCTGATGGGAAACAGCAAGCATAAAGAGCGTAATGCACTCATTGGTGCCGCTCTGGGCGGGTTGCTGGGCTACAGCATTGGTAACGAGATGGATAAAGCCGATCTCTTAAAGCTTAATAATGCTTATGAGTCCACCCCCTCTTATCAGACCACCGATTGGGTCAACCCTGACAGTGGCCGCAAATATGAAGTCACCCCTAAGCCCGCTGCGCGTACGGCTGGCCGTGTCTGTCGTGATGCAGAGATTAAGGTGTGGATTGATGGCCGTCCCGAGACAGCCATTCAGCGGGCCTGTCGTAACCCTGATGGGACATGGCAAATGATCTAAACCACCGGTGGCGTGCGTTCTGCCCGTGGAGCATGGGAGCCTGGGCTTGCTGGGGAAGATGCGCAAAACCCGCATCGGTGCAGGGGTTGCACGCAAGCCATGCACCGGGGCTTGGGGATGCGGTAGGGCTGAGTTTTTTAAGCGACCACTGCGCGTTGCGGGATTTAAGAGAGATACCGTAGCGCGTGGTGGAGCAAACCGCGCTCTTTTCGAGGCAAGCCAAACCGCTAACTGATGATGCGCCCCCCCTGCCCTTCGACATGGCGGCGGTAGAGATAGTGCACCATACCATCGGAGAGGCCAAATTGAGGCACGATGATTTTTTTGATTTTGGCCCACTTCATCGTGCTTAAAAAAATCTCACCAGCCGGCACAATGACATCGGCCCGGTCGGGACGCATGCCCAATTCGCGCATGCGCTGTTCATTGGTCATGCCCCTGAGTGTTTTAAGCAGTTTGCTGATCTCATCGCGCTGCATCTGTTTGGCCTGTTTATCCCCCCCCATACGCACCAATTTATTGATGTTGCCCCCTGAACCAATGGCGGTAAGATGAGGATAGGGCGCAGCTTTAACCTTGATCCAACGCTTCATCTCGCTCCAAATTTCACTGTCTACCAAATTTTCTTTAATACGCACCGTACCGATGGGAAAAGAGGTCGCCTCTACTTGGCGCCCTTTGGCCAACAGGGTCAGCTCGGTGGAGCCCCCCCCCACATCAATAAATAGAAAATGGTCTTGGTCAAAGCTGCCATCCGCCCGGTTAAGGGCGATCAGTTCGGCTTCCCGTTGGCCCTCAATAATCTCAATATTAATGTTGGCTTCGCGGCTAACCCGCATCACCACTTCGTGGCCATTACGGGCGGTGCGCAAGGCAGAAGTAGCACAGGCAAGCATATCCAGCGGTTGAAAAAAATCGATTAATTTACGAAAGGCCTGCATCACCACAACAAATTGCTGTTCGGTTTCGGGGGTAATCTCTCCCCGCACAAAGGCATCCGCCCCCAAACGTAAGGGTACGCGGTAGAGGTCATCCTTGCGCACAATGGGCATCGCTTGGCCCGTCTCATAGACGTGCGCAATAAACAGACGAACGGCATTCGAGCCGATATCAATGGCAGCAAATTTCACGGCAGGTAGGTCTCTATGGGCCTGTTCACACAGTTGGTGAGGTTAGAATGAAGGCGTTTTATGCTCTCTTTTAGCATCAGGCATCGCACCAAAGACACGCGCTCAAGCCAATGCTTTACATGGACATGCCGCTCTGCTGTTATCCATGATGTCTGCGTGAAGGGTGCCCCGCTGGCTCTCAAAGCCCATTGACCAACGATAAACAAGTTCAGAGCGCTTAACCTGTTTGCGGCGGAGTTTACGAGATTTCCCCTGCACTGTGAAGGATAACGACCCGATGAGGTATCTTTTCACACAGCTGTCACATGGCAACAAGACTTGGAGCGCACCAAAAATTAGGCTATAGTGCCAGATCTTTGAGGCAGCTTTGCAGCGGCTTCATCTCACTTTTTTCGTAAGGATCGTCCATGTTTTTTACTCGATTCTTCCAACCTTCGGCATGGTGGATGACGCTGGGACTGCTGTTAGTCGTCACCTCTCCAACCATGGCGGGTGCGCAAGGCAAAGGAGCCAACCCGGTGATTGTAAAGCTTTCTACCTCTATGGGCGACATCAAACTACAGTTGGATGCCGAAAAAGCCCCCATTAGCACTGAAAACTTTCTCAGCTATGTGAAAAAGGGCCACTATGACGGCACCATCTTTCACCGTGTCATTCCCGGCTTTATGGTGCAGGGTGGTGGCATGGATGCCAATATGAAAGAGAAATCCACCGATGCCCCCATTAAAAACGAGGCCGATAATGGTTTAGTCAATAAGCGCGGTAGCGTCGCTATGGCCCGCACGCAGGTTGTTGACAGCGCCACCAGCCAGTTTTTTATCAACGTCAACAACAACGATTTCCTCAACCATGGTGGCCGTGATTTTGGCTATGCGGTGTTTGGTGAGGTGATTGAAGGCATGGATGTGGTGGATCAAATCACGGCGCAGCCCACAGGCAACAAGGGCTACCACCAAGATGTTCCCACCACCCCCATTACCATTAATAGCGCCACGCAGGAGTAATCTCCATCGCGGGGTGGATTGTTTGCTTAAAGGTTTGCTAAAATCTGCTAGAGTGGTAGGCTAGATCGGTTTTTTGGTATCTAGCCTACCCATTTTGGTGCCAAGGATGGTCACTTAGAGAGACGGAACTCGGTTCAGCGGCCACGGTTTATTCGCAAGAGGATATGACCAGACCCATGAAGCCTCTTTTCATCCTTGCCTTGCTCGGGCTGCTATGCGCGGTTCCACCCCCAGCCGCTGCGGATATCTATGCCTTTATTGATGCCGATGGGGTCATCCATCTCTCTAACCGTGCCAATGATCCCCGCTACCGACGTCTCATGCGCATCAACAGCCAGGGCCGTCGCCTCGCACTGCCCCAATATGCCAGCGTACCCAGCCGGGGTGGGGATGCCAAACGCTATGAACAGACCATCCATAACATCGCCAAACGGTTCGATTTGGATGCCGGATTGGTCAAAGCGGTCATCCAGGCTGAATCGGGCTTTGACCCCAACGTGGTCTCCCACAAAGGGGCCGTGGGGCTTATGCAATTAATGCCACAAACCGCCCGTATTTATGGGGTTTCCGACCGTACAGATCCTCACGAAAACATTCTAGCTGGTAGCCAGCATCTGCGTTATCTCTTGGATAAATATAAAAATAATATTAAACTCACGTTGGCGGCTTACAATGCTGGTGAGGGGGCTGTGGAACGTTACGGTAATCGTATTCCACCCTTTCGTGAAACCCAAAACTATGTGCGTAAGGTGCTGGCCTTTTACCGCGAATTTCGTTAATACCCACGCTTAGCCAGCGCTCTTCATTGACACCCTCAACCCCTTCATTCAGCGCCTCGTTTAGGCCATTAAACATTTCACGCGCTTTTGCCTCTAAGTCCGCTCGGTTTCAAAAAACAGGGGGCTTGTGCAAGCACAAGCCCCCTGTTTCCCACACGTAGAGCCCCACATTAGGGCCAGAACAGCTCATCTAAAAAATGGGTGAACGCTGCCCACGAGCGGTGGTCCGCCTTGGCATCATATTTCACCGTGGGCATCCAGCTACCATCGGCAGCGGGATTGGTAAAACTGTGTACCGCTCCACCGTAGCGTAACAGTTGCCAATCCGCCCCGGCCTCATTCAAACCTATCCGAAAGGCCTCCAGCCGCTCTAGGGGCACAAAGGTATCGGCATCCCCATGGGCCACAAAGATTTTGGCCTTAATTTTGGCATAATCCTTTTTCTCCGCAGGGGGTAAAGGACCGTGGAACGAGGCCACCCCCAGCAGATCGGAGCCACCATAGGCCATCTGCATGACGGTCCCCCCGCCAAAACAGTAACCCACCGCCGCCAAACGGGTTGTGTCTACCTGTGGCGCGGCCTTGAGCTGCTCCAAGGCCAAATCCGCCCGTCGACGCCACCCTTCCACATTGGCGGTCACTTGCTGCATCCACCCCTTCGCCTCTTTGGCGTGCTCGGTCACATGACCCTCACCATACATATCCGCTGCAAAGGCGATATAGCCCATACGAGCCAATTGTCGGGCGCGGCTTTTGGCATAGCTATTAAGACCCCACCACTCATGCACCACCAAAACCCCTGGCCGCTTGCCACTAAAGGCATCATCCCACACCAAATAACCAGCTAGTCCCGTATCGCCGTCTTTATAAGGCACCTCTTGCTCCTGTACCACCGCCCAAGCGGGCACCGACCACAGTAATGCTAAGGCGACTCCCATCCATTTTGCATAGGTGCGCATCACAATCTCCCTTGTTAAAATAGACCCTGGTTAACAGCTTACTCTGCCTGCCAATCCCACACAATACATGTGTGTTACCCTTATGCACTTGCAGCACTCTGCTATTCTCTTTAAATTGCCAAGATACGCATTTTTTCAAGCGAGACCATCTTGTTAGGGTTACCTTACCCTAGCCGATCTTCGCTGTTGTTCAGTCCAGCAAAAGGGATAGGCCGATGCAAACCAAAATTCTGCTCGACGAGTCAGAGATGCCCACCCAATGGTATAATGTAACCGCAGATATGCCTAACCGTCCGCCACCACCTTTAGGTCCTGATGGCAAGCCGGTAACCCCTGAAATGATGGGGATGATTTTTCCACCGGATATTCTGCAACAGGAGATGTCTACCGAACGCTGGATTGATATCCCCGATGAAGTGCGCCAAATTTTATCCCTGTGGCGCCCCTCCCCCCTCTACCGAGCCCATCGGTTGGAACAGGCCTTAGCCACCCCTGCTAAAATTTATTACAAGTATGAAGGGGTCAGCCCGGCGGGTTCCCATAAGCCCAATAGTGCCGTACCCCAGGCCTATTATAACAAAAAGGCCGGGATTAAACGGTTAACCACCGAGACCGGCGCCGGTCAGTGGGGCAGCTCCATCGCCTTTGCGGGGCAGATGTTTGGCCTTGAGGTCGAGGTCTATATGGTCAAGGTGAGCTATCACCAAAAACCCTTCCGTCGCTCGATGATGGAGACTTGGGGCGCACAGGTTTTTGCCAGCCCCTCCGATCGTACCGCGTCGGGGCGTAAAATTTTGGCTCAAGATCCCGATAGCCCAGGCTCGTTGGGCATCGCTATCTCAGAAGCCGTTGAGTTAGCCATGCAGGACCCCCACACCAACTATTCGTTGGGTTCGGTTCTCAACCATGTCTGCTTGCACCAAACCATTATCGGCCTAGAGGCCAAAAAGCAGTTCGCTAAGGCGGGTGATTACCCGGATGTGGTAATCGGTTGTTGTGGTGGCGGCTCTAATTTTGCGGGCACAGCCTTTCCTTTCCTGGCCGACAAAGCCGCGGGTAAAGCGTTACGTCTACTGGCCATGGAACCCAGCTCGTGCCCCACTCTGACCCGTGGTCATTTTGCTTATGACTATGGTGACGTGGCCGGTTTAACCCCCATGATGATGCAGTATACCCTGGGCCATGACTTTACCCCGCCAGGTATTCATGCCGGTGGGTTACGCTACCATGGGGATTCTAGCCAGCTCTCTCAACTGGTGCATGACAAAATTATTGAGGCCCGTTCTGTCAACCAGTTGGACACCTTCCGTGCGGGTGTTACCTTTGCTCAGGCCGAGGGCATTATCCCTGCGCCCGAATCCAACCATGCCATTCGTGGCGCCATCGAAGAGGCTTTGCGCTGTAAAGAAGAGGGCAAGCAAGAGACCATCTTCTTTACCCTCTCCGGCCATGGCCATTTTGACATGACCTCCTATGACCGCTTTTTTGCCGGTGAATTGGAGGATTATCCCTACCCTCAAAGTGCCATCGAAGCGGCACTTAAACATCTGCCCGACCCAACCAAAATGGGTTGATGTCATCGCAGGGGCCTGCCTACGCGGGCAGGCTCCTTGTTTCATATATCTTAATTGAGTGTGTTAATTACTCATTTGACCGTTATCTTTTTTGTTCCGTTTTCGACACCCTACCCTTTTTTTATGCCCTATCCCTGCTGGGTTTTCTTGTTTACCTTATTTATTAGGTTTAAACCACTAAGGGCTCAACGGATGGGCTGGCTTAGGTATTGTGTCATTTCGTGAAACTGCTGGCGATCAATATCCTGTACCCGGTAAAAACCCCAACGCCGTTTGAGATCCACCCAAACCTTTTGATGCCCTATACTTTGCTGCACGGCATACTCCTTGATTAAAGCTTTAAGCAACAGCTCTTGATAGGGACTAATGGGCTGATGCATATACCAAAACCAACCACTACCCAGCAGCAGAATGAGCCCACAGAGAGTACCGATTAAGCCCTTTTTTTGACGGCTGTTCCAGCCATCTTCTACTCGCTTGACGGGCAGAGCATCTGTTTTGCTAGCAGAACGGTGCTTACTTAGCAATTTTTGTATGGTCTGCTCGGCTTGGTTTGCAGAATGACTCATGATAATCTCCATGGTTTATGGGCGTAGCGCCAATGTGGGGGACCGTGTTCACGGGCAAATATATGCAATCTCACCGACCTGTTGTTTGCGGCTTACT
This sequence comes from Magnetococcus marinus MC-1, assembly GCF_000014865.1. Classification (NCBI taxonomy): domain Bacteria; kingdom Pseudomonadati; phylum Pseudomonadota; class Magnetococcia; order Magnetococcales; family Magnetococcaceae; genus Magnetococcus; species Magnetococcus marinus. The sequence continues at coordinate 398,560 of NC_008576.1, read as the reverse complement.
AGCAATCATCGGCATATAGCCTCAAAATGTTTAGGCACTCTACCTATATGAGATTTTTTTGAAACGGTGGGCTGGTACACTTGCCACGCTTGGCTAAAACGCTATTCTTTGCAATATTGGTGGCTTACTTAAGCTACTGTAAGTTCGTTACCACACCTTCAGAAACCAGATAAAAAAAAACCGCTTCAAGCGCGTTCTCTACCTTTGAGCACGCTTGCAACGGCTGTTAAATTGGTTTTATTTTATAAGCGCGTTAACCGGCCAATCGCATCAACGCTTGCACATGCGGTAGCTGAATAACATTGCCTGCGGTTGTGGGCTTGTCAGGCTGGTGCGCCTGTTCGCGCTGCACCAACTCATACACGGCTTTAATCAACTGCACTTTATCTTTGGCATTGCCAATGGTAATACCCTCGCCCAATAAGAAGTGCTCAACTTCATAGATTACTGAAAATAATAGATCTTCATCCAGAGAATCCAGATAGCTATCCCCTGAACGGCGCTCCATAGGCCCCACCCCGGTGAGTATCCAAGCGGGATCTAAACCCGACACCTTGGCAATATCTTTAATGGTGGATGCGGTAGGTTCGGTCGCACCTTGCAAATAATTACCCCATGTGCGACGGGAAACATCTACCTTTAAGGCGATGGCATCGGGACCACCAGCCCGTTCAGCAGCCTTTCTAAGCCGCTCAATCAGGCCACGATCCATTTGCCGTTTCTCCTTTTGACCAACCATTGCAACCCCCATAACAATTTTTTGCTTGATTCGGTGCAGGGAATAATGCAATTATTTTCCTGCTGCCTGCTCACGGCTGAGTGTTTATGTGCAGCCCCATGGTGTAGTGTAAAATCAAGAATTATAGGTCGCTTAGCGCGGTAATTTCTAGATTTTTAGGCAGCTTATCGCCACAACAAACCTGGGTTTCGGTCGTAGTTTACCACGCTAGGAACGTAAAGCCGCGCGAAAAAATGGCATGATACCGCCTTTCTTCCTTCGACAAATCACCAACCTAAAGCAGGGGAGTGCTGCTTATGCAAAAAACCGTTGCAAGCCTAGACGATGCCAATGCAGCTTTGGCCCAAATCGCCAACCTGCTGGCACAGCAGTCGGAGTTAGCCAGCAAGCGCGATCAGGCCGTGGAACAGCTCCAGCAGCGTTACCAAGAACCCTTGGCCAAAATTGCTGAGCAGTTGAATCAGCTGCAACAGCAACTCACCCAGTTTGCTCAGGTCACCCCTGAACTCTTTATAAAAAAGCGCACCCTCAGCTTACCTCAAGGTCAGATTGGCAAACGCCGTCAGAGCCGTATTATACCCACAGCCTCACAGACAGAAACCGAAATTTGTGACGCCATCGAAGCACAGGGTTGGCATGAGGCTCTGCGTCTACAGCGGCAGCTTAACCGAGCCGCACTACGCAGTTGGTCGGCACAAAGGCTCGCCCAAGTCGGCTTACAACGCTGTGTCAATGAGCAGGTCTGGGTTGAACCCAAATAAGCGCAACGAGGGACTTACCGCTAACTTTATTTCTGCGGACCTGCGTGATTACTGCTTGTATAAGGATGAGACTCTTTGTAGAGACCGACATAATTTTTTATGCGTCGTTTTTCGCGCAAAGCTTGGTATTTACGCACCAACCGCAGCGTGAAAAAATAGCCTGCCCAGCCACATATCAGCGCCCACGGCAAACAACCGAGCAGTAAGGGCAAACCAAAGGTGGTAAAGAGTTCATGAAGCTGGATCCAGATGGACTCTAACCAACCTGCATCGGGTGCCAAAACTTGGGCAATCCGGGCGGTATACTCATCATACCCAGAGAGACCATCCCAGTGACCCATCATTAAGCGGCCCGTTACCACAAACATAAAATAAATAGGGGGTAGCGTAACCACATTGGTCACCATGGTCCAGGCAATGGCCACCATAGGGTTAAAGTCCCAGTCGGGCTTACGGGCCTTAATCCAGGCCCATAGTGCCATAACTGCCGCAATTTGCACCCCAACCGTCGGGGTCATGGCAATCGCCAAACCAATGCCAGAGGCCCGCGCCGCATACTCCGGTGGATGCCCGCCCTGTAGCATAGGCCGGATCAAACGAAACCGAAACATGGTGCGCATCCAGAAAAACGGATAACGCCAACCTTTGGCTGCCATATAGGCTCCCCCGTCATAAGCTGGCCCACCAAGCGGTGTGGCGCATCGGTTCTCTTGGCTGTGGTCGTGCGTGGTGGGAAAAACGTGGATATTCTACCACACCAACACGCACTTGTTGAGCGCAATAGGCCCCACACTGCGCAATTCGTTCACCCTGCAACCGTGCATGGCCTTTCCTAACGAGCAGGAAGAGCAGGGGCGCTAACGACACCCCTTTGCCATATCCATAGTACCATCAGGACCAAGGCGCCTGGCTTTGGCTATGTGCTTGTTCAGGGCAGCCAGTGCAGCTACGCATCGCCGTATGATCCCCACAGATTACCTTACGGCTGGGCGCTACCAAAAGGGGCATGCACAAGGTCGCCCTGTAAATCGGCATCAACCTCAAACACTTTTAACAAAAGAGGCGCCAACCCATCATGGGAGTTGGGTTTATCTTTGTTAGCCAGCAGCTCTTGATGATCCAAATCGGAGTTGGGGCCATTCCAGATTACTGCCGGTACATGGGTTTGGCTGGCTGGCGCCATAAAGTAAGGCAGACCGTGCAGATAGATGCCATTTTCGCCCAACGACTCACCATGATCTGACATATAGACCATCAGCGTTTCAAAATTTGGCGTATTGGACTTGAGCAGCTCAATGACCTTGCCCAAGAAAAAGTCGGTGTAGAGAATGGCATTATCATAGGCATTGCTGATCTCTTGCTTGGTGCACTGGGCCAATTCGATGGTCTGGCAGGCGGGCTTGAACTTCTCGAACTCTGGGGGATAGCGCTTAAAGTAGGCTGGGCCATGGTTTCCCATCTGGTGCAGCACGATCAAAATATCGCCCTGTTTATGGTCATCAATATAGCGTTGCAGGTTTTTTAGCATGCCGATATCCCGACACTCCACCGCATCACAGATTGGGTTGTTTGCTGAGGTACGAAAATCTTGGTAGGCCACCCGATCCGCTACCCCTTTGGAGGAGGAGTTATTATCCAGCCACAGCACATGCACCCCTGCCTTAGCCAGGACATCCAACACATTTTCGGTGTAGGGTGCGGTACTACCCTTGTAGGTGCTGCGCCCATGGAAAGAGAACATGCAGGGCACGGAGATCGCTGTGGCGGTACCGCACGAGGAAACCTGGGAAAAATTAACCACCCTCGGCTCTTTGGCCAGGGTTGGATTGGTCTGACGCGCATACCCGTTGAGGGAGAAGTGATCGGCACGCACCGCCTCGCCCACCACCATAATCACCAACTCGCGGCTGGTATCATCGGCTGCTTGACGGGCATAAGTGGTCACGGTGGTATAGGGCGGCTTACCCGCTTGATATTTTTTCTTGATATAGTGACCCACCGAATAGATTGGATAGGCCGGATTGGCGTGATAACGCAGACTTTTATGCTCCCGACCCGCGCTAAAATATTGTGCATTAAAGGGGGCCAATGCGGCCACCATAACCAGCAGTGCCACACCCATGGTTTTGCCGGTTTGGCTTAAACCACGCAGCCAACCAAGCCGGGGCAGTGAGAGCCGCCCCACCAGTAGCGCAGGCAGCAGACCCAACAACAGCACCCGCACCATGAGTCCCAGACTCATCAGGTCAGAGGCTTCCGACAAGTTGGTTTCCAGCGTGTTTTGCAGCATATCCCGATCAATGATCACGCCAAAATTATCGGAAAAATAACCAATAAAAGCAGAGAGGATAAGCATAAAAATGGCCACACTACGCTGGCCAAACAGCAAACTAAGCAGGCTAAACAGCAGCACCAAAAAGGCACTATAAGCCACCACCAGCGAGACAAAAAAACCGGCGTGTTGCTGCCACGGGTAGACCTGCAACACGCCACTAAAAAAGGTGTAGTTGCCGGTTAGGCAGATAAACAGTGCCACCAGTAAGATTAGATAGGGTCTAGAGATCTGTAGATTGGGCATAAACGACAACTCGTCAAGGAGTGAACTGAAAACCCCAACTAGGCAAACCGTATGGGATGATTAGGCAAGCCACACCAAAACAGAATCAACAGGGTGGCCATGGGATGTTTTGTCAAAGCGGTTTGTCACGGTATGCCAGCGTAGCCACCCAAGGACAATAGATGGCCTAGCACACATGCCAGAGACCACCCAGAATGGCAGAGAAGGGGTTGCTCGAAACCACCGGCAGGAAGAGGAAAATCATCTTACCAGCCACGACCCACCCGGCAATATAGCAGGGTTAGCCAGCCATGACAGGGAGCAAAGTATCCTGATTATCAAAAATTTTCAACCAGCCTTTCACACTGTTAGGGTATACACTTTGGTAAGTGAGAGATACCCTTATTGGACTTTTCCACGCCATTAATGGAGCCACCACTGCCCTGCTCTCGGGGCAAGCCAACCTTTGGAAAGCGAGAAAAAGCGATGCAGATTCGGCTATGTCGCTGCAATAAAGGCGGTATAGGCGCACTGTGGAGGGTAATCAGGGTGCCGTTTTATTATTTTTAGCCTCAGCATGACCGCCCAAGCTGTTATGCTCTAACGGCTCAACGCTCGTTCCTTTTACTCTTTTAGAAGCCTGCTGCCATGATGAAAGCGCGTGATCTACATAGCCTGCTGTTGGTTGAAGATAGCCCCTCTATGGCGATGGTCTATCAAGAGTACATCAAAGGGGAGCCACAGTGGCAGGTGAGCCACTGTAAAGAGGGTCATGCCGCGCTGGTCTATCTGCACCAGCATACGCCTGATCTGGTTTTATTGGATCTGCAACTGCCCGACATGCATGGTTTAGAGATTCTCAAGGCGATCCATGAGCAGCAGCTACCTACGCAAGTGGTGATCATCACCGCCCATGGCAGCGTGGACACCGCCGTGGAAGCTACCCGTTTGGGTGCTTTTGATTATCTAGAAAAACCCTTCTCAGCCAACCGCTTGCTGGTCACCATGGGCAATGCCCTGCGCCAGAAAAATTTATCCCTGGAGGTACAAGCCTACCGGGATAGTTTTGACCGGGACCACTACCACGGTTTTATTGGGGCATCCCCTACCATGCAAGCGCTCTATCAAACCATCGAGAGTGCGGCACCCAGCTCGGCCACCATCTTTATTACCGGAGAGTCCGGTACCGGCAAGGAGGTGTGCGCCGAGGCCATTCACAAGGCCTCGACCCGCCGCAACCGTCCCTTTATTCCCGTCAACTGCGCCGCCATACCCAAAGATTTGATGGAAAGCGAGCTGTTTGGCCATGTCAAAGGCTCCTTTACCGGGGCACTCTCGGACCGACAGGGTGCCGCCCAACGCGCCCACCATGGCACACTATTTTTAGATGAGATCGGTGAACTGCCCCTGGATCTACAAAGTAAGCTGTTGCGGTTTTTACAGACCGGTCAGGTGCAAAAGGTCGGTGCGCAAAAGGGTGAGGTGGTGGATGTGCGCATTCTATGTGCCACCAATCGAGACCCCTGGGAAGAGGTTCAGGAGGGGCGTTTTCGCGAGGACCTCTACTACCGCCTTAATGTGATCCCCCTCCACCTACCCCCGCTACGCAAGCGGGATCAGGATGTGCTATTACTGGCCCATCATCTGTTGCAACAGTACAGCCGTGAGGAGAAAAAGGGCTTTACCCGCTTTAGTGGTGAGGCTGAACAACTCATCTTAGGGCACCGTTGGCCGGGCAATGTGCGGGAGCTGCAAAATGTCATTCGCCATGCGGTGGTGCTCAATGATGGCACACTGCTCGAAGCGGCTATGCTGCCGCCACCGGTCGGGGGCAGCATGGGGAGGCACATGACGGTGCCCCCCCAAAACAAGATGCTCCTGCAAGAGGGCGCTACCGATGATGAGATCCTGCCCTTGTGGGTCGAGGAGAAACGCATCATCGAGCGGGCCTTAAAACAGTGTGGGGATAATATTCCCCAGGCCGCCGCCCGCTTGCAGATTAATCCTTCTACCATCTACCGCAAAAAGCAGTTATGGAAAAGCCGTGAGGAGGAAGCGTAGCACACCCTTACGGGGGCAGAGCCGATTAGCCCTACACCAACCCCTTTACTAGCACGGTTCTTGCTAGATCTGTGTGACGTATCGGGTTTGGTGACGTGAATAAGGACGCTAAACTGGCAATGCAGGCGAGCCAGTTACAACGATTAGGGTGGATCCATGGTCAAGGGTAACAAGATTTTCATGCTGGTGGGTGTGTTGTGGATGCTGGGTATCCCCCCTGTCCAAGCACAACGCCCTGACCACTCTTCTGAGTTGATTTTTAAAGATGATTTTGAACGCACCGAGCTCAGCGGTGACGATCAGCAATGGTATATGACCCGCATGAGTGGGGTTGGCTGCGGTCGGGTCAATCCCGCGAGCCGTCCGGTGCAGGAGCAGGGGCAGGCGATCCTACAACCCCCGGTGCAGATTCGCGATGGTCAACTGTTATTAAGCGAAGCCTCCAGCGGGGCACCTGTACAGGCCTATCGGGTGATCAATCGTCCTGTACGACGCATTGGTTTTGAATTTACCCCACTCAATGTCATGGGCGGTATGGATGACCGTGCTTGGGTTGGTGCCCGCATTCAGTTTATGGACCGCAATAATGGGTTATTGGGCGAGTTATGGTACTACTTTTACAACCGCCATTATGAGCGCCCCTCCAACACCTCAACCCGTTATGCGGTGGCGGTCAAGGGCGCGTTTGATGGGGTCAAGCGCCGTCTCTCTATTGAGGTAGAAGAGCTCATTCGCCGCTATCTTAAAGGGGTTGATCCCGATCAAATTGCCCGCACATTGGTTATTTTTGAACTAGGGGCGGGCTGGTGTGGCTCAGAGGTGGCGGGCACCTTTGATAATGTCGAGGTGTTTGCGGGCCGGTCTGAGGAGTATACCTTAACCCAGCAAGAGGTGCTGGCGATTGGTCGTTCGGTCATGCCCTCCTTTTTGCGGGATCATGCCTATTTTCCTGAAAACTGGATCCGCCGGGTACGGGCCAAATACCAAGCCAAACGTGTGGATAGATGGCTGGACGCCATTGAGCGTCACATGCAAGCCCACCCCACCGGCTTTGTCCCTTTGGTGGAACGCATGACCGGCGTCTCCGACAACCAGATACCGCAAACCGCTTTTGCGGTACGGGTGATGGTGGATAACCGCAAGTTGCCCGGTTTGGATGACCCCGTACAAGGCCCGATGACACGTATTGAAGAGGGCGAACCCACCACCATTGATCTCAACGCCGAACGCTAACCACGGCGCACGCCCCTGACCATAGAGCGGTCAGGGGCCTACTCCACAAACCTGACACACAGCCCAGCCCCATGGAACCAGCACCCAATCCAAGCGGCCCCTGGTGGGGGGGAAGGCTGCGGGTCTCTCTGCCCTAACCCCGCAAGCCGCGAAAAAAGGGCTCTAGCGCCGCTGCCCCCGCTTGGTCAAACAGATCCAGCGCCGCACTGCCCACCACAGCAATCTCTGCTTTACCCTTGAGATAGTCCACATCCTCGGCACTGCGCACCCCAAAACCCACCGCCAAAGGTACAGGGGTAGCCTGCCGACAGCGATGCATAAAGGCACCCACATGCTCATCAAAGGAGGTCTTGCTACCGGTCACACCCCGGCGGGCGACACAATAGACAAAACCATCCGCCGCCGCGCCAATCTTGCCTAACCGCTCATCCACGCTGGTGGGGGTCATTAACCCGATCCAATCCATACCCTTGGCCCGGCACTGTTCAATGGCTGCCTGTGCCTGCTCCAAAGGCAGATCGGGAATAATCAACCCTTTAACCCCGATGTCCGCCACCTCATCAATAAAACGCTCCACACCATAGGCCATGAGAATGTTGGTATAGGTCATAATCAAGAACGGAATATTAAACGCGGCCACCACCTCACGAATAAAGGCCAACCCCTCGCGCACCTTAAACCCCCCATCCAGGGCCGCTTGGTTGGCCCGCGCGATGGTGGGACCATCGGCGATGGGCTCGGAAAAGGGAATCTGCAACTCCATGAGATCCACCCCCCCCGCCACCATGGCACGGATCACCTCTCGGTTGGCCTGTAAAGAGGGGTAGCCCAACACAATATGGGACATCAGCAGAATATCCTGCTGCTGCAATTTATCTTTAATGTGGCCCTCCAGGGCGCTTTTGCGACTCATGACCGCTCTCCCTGTTCCGCTGCGTAGATGGCGGCTCGCTCCTGAATGTAGGTCTTCCATTTGGCATCGCCCAGCGCCTCAGCAATGGTGAAAATATCCTTATCGCCCCGCCCGGAAAGATTGATAATCACCACCGCATCCTCTTTAAGTTGGGGCAGCTCACGCAGGGCACCGGCCACCGCATGGCTCGACTCCAACGCCGGAATAATACCCTCAGATTTGACCATGCGCTTGAGTGCCTCCACCACCTCCACATCGGTCGCCGCCTCAAAGCGTACCCGCCCTTGCTGGTGCAGATCGGCCAAAATGGGCGACACCCCTACATAGTCCAGACCCGCCGCCACCGAGTGGGTATCACGCATCTGACCATCTTCATCCTGTAGAAAGCAGGTCTTATACCCTTGCGCAATGCCCACTGTGCTCTTGCCCGAGGCAATGCGCGAAGCGTGGTTATGGCCGGCCAAACCCAAACCTCCGGCCTCCACCCCAATCAGCTCAACCTGGGGATCCTCAAGAAAGCCCTGGAAAATACCCATGGCATTAGAACCCCCGCCCACACAGGCATAGACATGGTCTGGCAGACGCCCCTCCTGTTCCAAAATCTGCACCCTGGCCTCTTGCCCAATGACCGACTGAAACCAAGAGACCATCTCTGGAAAAGGATGCGCCCCACACGCCGTGCCCAGCACATAGTGGGTGTTATCCATACTGCCAACCCAATCACGCATCGCCTCGTTAACCGCATCTTTAAGGGTCTGCGAACCCGATGTAACGGGGATGACGGTGGCCCCCAGCTGCTCCATCCAAAACACATTGGGGCGCTGACGGGCCACATCTTTGGCCCCCATATAGATGGTACAAGCCAAACCCAACCGTGCCGCCATGGTGGCGGTCGCCACCCCATGCTGACCAGCACCGGTTTCAGCAATAACACGGGTTTTGCCCATGCGACGCACCAATAGCCCCTGCCCCATGACATTGTTGGCCTTGTGGGCACCGGTCTGGTTAAGATCCTCCCGCTTGATATAGATGCGCCGTTTGCCGTGGGCCAGGGAGAGGTTTTCCGCAAAGGTCAAGGGGGTTGGACGGCCCGAGTAGTTGCGCATAAGCTCAATATAGTGTCGCCAAAACGCCTCATCCGCGCGGGCGGTTTCGTAGGCCAGGGTCAACTGGGCAAAGGTTTCGTGCAAAATCTCAGGAATATATGCGCCGCCGAAGGCGCCAAAGTAACCCTTGGACATGATAGCTTCAAAGCCTCAAAATAGGAGAAATCTTCCGCTCCACAGCATAACCCCACCGACCATGAGAGCCAAGCTTTTCTGCCACATGGTACGTTGAACCTAACTTCAATGGCTCTTTTACCGATTTTTTATACCCGGCTCCCATTCCAGAAATCGCCCGGATACATAACCTTACATACCGGAGTGGGAAAACCGCCACCAACCGTTTAACACAAAAAATAAGGATGTCATGGCTTTTTGACAGACGATGCGTTATAAGAACCATGATTGTGGCCCATTTAGGGGAATCGCTTTAAGAAGCGTGATATACACGGTTAATATGTGTTATGCTGGGTTATCCCTGGTGATTGAAACACCCTAACTTCCTGTAAAGGAAAGGGGTGCGGGTATAGAGGATGATCTCTAAAGGCTGCTTTCAAGTTACGGGTAGGTTCGTACCTTCTGGCACAAACCCTTCGGTTTGGTCAGAGGGGGTGGCTTTTAGATCGTTCTGAGCATTTGCGAAGAGAGGATACTCAAGATGGCAAATAAAGTTGGTATGCGTTCCCTGTTGGCCGGTGCGGCTCTGGCTCTAGGTCTAATGAGCGGTAGCGCGGTTGCCTCTGAAATGCAGGAGATGACCTTTAAGGAAGATGTCTATCCCATCATCACCTACCGCTGTCTGGAGTGCCATGTTCAGGGCGGCCCCGGCATGGTCTACAGTGGCTTGGACCTGCAAAGCTATGAAGGTCTCATGCGCGGCACCAAGCATGGTCCTGTGGTGGTAGCCGGTAAACCCATGTTGAGCAACCTGCTGGTTTTGGTGAGCGGTAAGGCGGGTATTCGTATGCCCCACAACCGTCGTCGCCTGACCAAGTGCGAAATTGACATCATTAGCAAGTGGATTCAACAAGGCGCCAAAAATAACTAAAACGCCACGTTTGAGCCAAGAAATAAGCACCCATAAAACGCCTCGTACCTTGTTACGGGGCGTTTTGTTATCTATGGTCTATTTATGGTGATGGTTTTTTTGCGCCATCGTAAACCAACATAAGGATAGATCATGATGAAGGTTCGTAAGGCCGTTTTCCCCGTAGCAGGCTTAGGTACTCGGTTTCTACCCGCCACCAAGGTGGTCCCAAAAGAGATGCTCTCGGTGGTGGATACGCCCCTGATTCAATATGCCGTGGAAGAGGCCTGGGATGCAGGTATTGAAGAGGTCATTCTCATTACAGGACGTGGCAAAAGCCTGTTAATGGACCAGTTTGACCACATGTATGAGCTGGAAGATACCCTGCGCCGCCAAGGCAAAGAGGTGTTGCTCAGCGTTTCTCACGAACCCATTCCGTTTCCCGGTACGGTGGTCGCCACCCGCCAGCAAGATCCCTTGGGATTGGGCCATGCCGTATGGTGCGCCCGCTATCTGGTGGGGGATGAACCCTTTGCCGTTATCCTGCCCGACGATCTGGTACATGCCCAAAAACCGGTGCTCAAGCAGATGGTAGAACGCTTTGAGGAGCTGCAATCCAGTATCGTAGCGGTCATGGAGGTCGCCCCAGACCAGACCAACAAATATGGTATTCTGGACAGCGAACCAGAACAAAATGGGGTGTGGCGCATTAAGGGGTTGGTGGAGAAACCGGATCCGTCCGTGTCACCCTCCAATTTAGCCATCATTGGGCGCTATATTCTCACCCCAGAAATCTTCTGTCTGCTGGAATCCATTCCTCGTGGTGCAGGTGGTGAGATTCAGTTGACCGATGCCATGGCAGCCTTACTCAAACATCAATCCATCTACGGCATGCGCTTTGAGGGCACCCGTTTCGATTGTGGTGATAAAGCAGGTTTTCAAATGGCTTCATTGGCACTCAGCATGGAACGCCCAGAGTTGAAAGATCAAATGCTGGCCTTTATTCAGGAAAATCTGCCCAAATGGCAAGCTTAACCGCCATGTCAACGAGCAAACCAGCTCCGGCTTCCCATTGGATTCAGTATGGCTGTGGTCTGGATGCCCCAGCAGGGTGGCTTAATTTTGATGCCAGCCCTACCCTGCGTTTACAGCGGCTGGCCCTAATAGGGGCGCTGTTTCAGTACCGCACGCCATTTCCCCCCACTGTGCGCTATGGGGATATTGTGCGTGGCCTACCCGTGGCGGATGCCTGTGCAGAGGGTCTCTATTGTTCTCACGTGTTGGAACATTTAAGCGCCGACGATGTGGCAACGGCCCTCCGTCACAGCTACCAGATTTTACGTCCGGGGGGCACCTTTCGTCTGGTGCTGCCCGATCTAGCCCATATGGTGCGTGGCTATTTGCAGGCGACAGACGCCATGGCCTGCCAACAGTTTATGCGGGATAGTGGCGTGTTGATCAACAAGCGCAGCCATGGTCTAAAAAGCTTTCTGATCACCTGGTTTGGAAATAGCACCCATTTAAGCCTATGGGACTATGCCGGCATGGCCCATATGTTGGAACAGGCGGGTTTTATGGAGATCCGTCCTGCCCGTTGTGGGGACAGTGGCCTCACCCAGTTTAATCAGGTCGAAAATCCAAACCGTTGGGAAAATGCCCTCGGTATTGCCTGTCGTCGCCCTACCCATCGGTAACACCCCCCCTTATATGGGGGCTAACGCCGTGTTAGCCCCTTTTGTCTATCAGTGTCAATCGTGACATCCTGTTCATAATATTAAAATTTTATCCATATTTTCTTACGCTTGAGTCGCATGCATCCAACATTTTTCATCAAGGTGTCACCCCATATGCATGGGTCTGTAGATAATGGACATGGAAAAGGTACACTTCCAGCCATTGAGACCGGGCCGCGCTAAAGGTATGTTAACTGCATACACGCCTCAGCGTATCCGTCGGTTTCACTGCGAGATCGATGTAAGCTTACCCTTCAACTAAAACGAGTAGAGTCGCCATGCGCATCACCATGATAGGTACCGGTTACGTTGGCCTGGTTTCCGGGGCCTGCTTCTCCGAGTTTGGGGTGGATGTCACCTGTGTAGATAAGGATGTCTCCAAGATTGAACGCCTCAATAAGGGAGAAATTCCCATTTTTGAGCCAGGTTTAGATCAACTGGTGGTGCGTAATAAGGATGCCGGTCGCCTGCACTTTACCACCGACACCAACACCGCCGTGGCCAACAGTGATGTGGTCTTTATTGCGGTGGGCACACCAGAGCGGCGTGGCGATGGTGCCGCCGACCTGCGCTATGTGTTCGATGCCGCGCGGGATGTTGCCCGCGCGATGCAGGGCTTTACGGTGGTGGTGACCAAATCCACTGTCCCGGTGGGAACCGGGGCACGGGTGGCGGAAATTATTCGTGAAACCAAGCCCGATGCCGATTTTGCCATGGCCTCCAACCCCGAATTTTTGCGTGAGGGGTCTGCCATTGAAGATTTTATGCGGCCTGATCGCGTTGTGGTGGGGGTGGATTCTGACCGCCCGGTGGCCCTGCTCAAAGAGCTTTACCGCCCACTCTATCTGATTGAGACCCCCATTCTGTTTACCAACATCGCCACCGCAGAGTTGACCAAATATGCGGGCAACGCTTTTTTAGCCACCAAGATTATGTTTATTAATCAGATTGCTAACCTGTGTGAAAAGGTGGGCGCTGATGTGCATGATGTGGCCAAGGGCATGGGCTTGGATCGCCGTATTGGCCGTAAATTTTTACACCCTGGCCCAGGCTATGGTGGCTCCTGTTTTCCCAAGGATACCGCCGCGCTGGCCAATACCGCGCGGGATCACAACACCCCCATGACCATTGTGGAGAATGTGATTGAGGCCAACAAATGGCAAAAGCAGCGCATGATCACCAAGATTCGCGATGCCATGCAGGGCAAATTACGGGGGAAAACCATCGGAGTGCTGGGCCTGACCTTTAAACCCAATACCGATGATATGCGTGACTCTTCATCCCTAACCATTTTGCCGGCGTTGGCCGGGGATGGTGCCCGCATCCAAGCCTTCGATCCCGAGGGTATGCATGAAGCGAAACGCATGATGCCCGAACTGCACTATTGTGATGACGCCTATAGCGCCTGCCAAGGGGCGGATGCGGTGGTGATTTTGACCGAGTGGAACCAGTTCCGCAATTTGGATCTGGACCGTATTAAAGCGGGTATGCAGACCGACAGCGAAGGGTTGTATCCCTTTTTTGATCTACGCAACATCTATGTTCCGGCTGATATGCGGGCCCAGGGATTTGCCTACGTTGGGGTGGGACGATAACACCATGACCTTTGCCCCCAGTCACATGTTTCGTGAGTATGATGTTCGTGGTATTGCCCACAGTGAGCTATCGGAAGAGGTGGTTAAACATTGGGGTGCGCTGTTTGCCGAACGCATACGTGATGCATACAAGGGCAAAAAATTTATGCCCCATGTGGTGGTGGGACGGGATGGTCGGCTCTCCTCACCCGCCTTGGCCAACGCCCTGATGGCAGGCTTGGCCGAGGCAGGTGCGCGGGTCTCGGATGTGGGGTTATTGCCCACCCCGGGGCTCTATTACGCCTCCCACGCGCTGCATGCCGATGGGGCGATTATGGTGACCGGTAGCCATAATCCAGCTGAGTATAATGGCATGAAGATGATGTTGGGGGGATTATCCTTTTTTGGACAGGATATCCAAGATCTGGCCCAACGCTTAATGCTGGGGGAGCGGCCCATGCCACGGATGGGGGGCTCCGTTAGCCGGGTCGAGCTGCGACGCGACTATATTAATCGGCTGGTGGCCGATTACCGTCCGGGTCGCCCCCTCAAGGTGGTGCTGGATTGCGGCAATGGCGCGGCGGGGGCCGTCGCCAAGGAGCTGCTACAGGCCCTTCCTGGAATCGAGGGCGAAGTGCTGTTTGCTGAGGTGGACGGCACCTTTCCCAATCATCATCCCGATCCAACGGTGCCGGCCAATCTGGAGGATTTAAAAAATCGGGTGCTGGCCTGGGGGGCCGATCTGGGCATCGCCTTTGATGGCGATGGCGACCGCATCGGGGCCATTGATGGGGATGGTCGGGTAATCTGGGGAGATCGCCTGATGATACTCTTCGCCCGGGAGATTTTGGCCGAGCATCCTGGGGCCTCCATTCTGGGGGATGTCAAATGCTCTCAGCAGCTCTTTGATGCGGTGGCCGAGGCAGGTGGCAAGCCGATCATGTGGAAAACCGGCCATTCGCTGGTCAAGAGCAAGATGCGTCAGAGTGGTGCCCTTTTAGCGGGTGAGATGAGTGGGCATCTCTTTTTTGCGGATCGCTATTATGGCTACGATGATGCCCTGTATGCTGCGGTGCGACTGATTAGCCTACTGGCTGCTGAACCCACCTCTTTGGCGGCACGCTTGAGCTCATTGCCCAAGGTCTATGCCACACCAGAGTTGCGCATTGAGTGTGCCGACAGCCGCAAATTTCGCGTCATGGACCGCATCAAACGGCAGGTTTTGGATGGGGGTTTGGGTGAGGTTTCGGACCTGGATGGGGTGCGTGTCAAGCAGCCTGGGGGGTGGTGGTTGGTGCGCGTCTCCAACACCCAACCGGCGTTGGTGGCCCGGGTTGAGGCCGACTCCTTAGAGCGCCTGCAAGAGATGGCAACCGCCCTAGCCAAGATGTTAGAGGGGGAAAATGTGGTTTTCCCCGAGTGGCAGCTGGTTTAAGGTTGCATGCGCATATGGCTTGGCCCTAACCACAGCTCTGTGGGGACTCTGCACCATTGGGGGTGACACCCCCCTCCTTGGCACATTTGAGAGAGGCGTTCTATCCCAAACCCACCCATCTGCCGGTTTGGGGTAGGGGTTTTCCCGTGCAAAGCATCATCTGCGGCAGACACTACGGGTTTTCAAACCCCAAGCGGGCTACTCGGTCCGTTAACACATTCACCCGCACCGGCTTGGTCAGCACATCATCCATGCCTGCCTCACGACAAGCCAGCAGGGTCTCCTTCAGCGTGTCGGCGGTCAAACCCAACACCGGCACCCGCTCCCTGCCCTCGGCCTGCTCGAACGCCCGTAACATGCGGGTCGCCGTAATGCCATCCATGCCCGGCATACGTATGTCCATCAAGACCAAATCATAGGAGCACTCCTGCGCCTTAACCAAACCCGACGCACCATTATCCGCAACCTCCACTTTGTGCCCCGCACTCTCTAACAACTCTACCGCAACCATCTGGTTGACCGGATCATCCTCTACCAACAAAATACGCATGGGTAAAACCTCATGGACCAATTCACGCCCCATTGCCTGCCCTGGCAGATGTTCGACCAACGCTAAGGTAAGGGTAAACCTAAAGCTGCTACCCTGTCCCTCCTGACTCTCCGCCCAGATCTCCCCGCCCATCGCCTCCACCAGCCGCTTGCATATGGATAGCCCTAAGCCCGTGCCTTTATAGCGACGATCCAGCACCCTGTCTGCTTGGCAAAAGGGATCAAAAATCCGACCCATATCCTTTGCCGCTATGCCCACTCCACTATCCACCACACCAAACCGCATGGAGACCCAGCTCGGTAAGGGTACCGGCTGCTGCTCCAACCCCCATAGATGGAGTACCACCTCACCCTGCTGCGTAAACTTTATGGCATTGTTGGTCAAATTAAGCATGATCTGGCGAATACGTACCGCATCCCCTTTTAAGCCCGGGGGTATCCACCCATGCGTCTCCAAGCGCAAACCAACCCCTTTGCCTTGCGCACGCTCTGACAAGCAGGCACACACATCCTCCACCAACTGTAACGGGCTAAAGGGTATCTGCTCCAAGACCAATTCACCGGCCTCAATCTTGGAAAAATCTAAAATATCATTTAATAAATCTAATAATAAATTGGATGAACGACTAATCAAGCCCACTTGCTCCTGCTGCTTGGCATCGAGCCGACTCGCTTGTAAGGCTGTTAATAACCCGATCATGCCATTTAAAGGGGTGCGTATCTCATGGCTTAACGTCGCTAAAAATTCGCTTTTCGCCCGATTGGCACGCTCTGCACTCTGCTTGGCCTGTATCAAGGCGTGCTCGGTGCGTTTACGGTGGGTAATATCAATTATCGCCCCTTCCAGATAGCCTCCTTCTGGATAATGGATGGCGCTTATCTCAGCATAAAATCGACTGCTATCGGGACGAACCAACTCAACATCCAAACACTCTACCCGCCCATCTCTCACTAAAATATCTATAAAATGTTCCCGCATTAGGGGATCCGCATAAGATTTTAGGGGATCATGTAGCGTCACCATCTCTTCTACACTGCTATAACCAAACAGCTCTACCAAGGCCAAATTGGCCAATAGCACCCGTCCACCATCCAACGATGAACGAAACAGCGGCACCAGTGCCGCATGGAATAGCGTTCGAAATCTTAGCTCACTCACCTCCAACGCCTGGGTACGCTCATCGACCCGCTGCTCCAGCTCCTGGTGTGCGTGTTGCAGCCCCTGCTCGGCATCCTGACGTTCAGCGACCTCCTGTTCGAGCCGCTTGGCTTGCAGGACCACCCGGCGTTGTAGGGAAAGATTCCACCCCACCCCAAGCAGCATAAGCACCATGATGATCCAAAAACCCGTACGGTACCATGAGGGCATCTCTGGCTTGCTGGCTATCCCTAACCAACGATCAAACGCCTTATGAAATGCCGAATCTTTATCCGCCTTCATCACCACCAAATCATGCTCAATGGCGGATAATAACGCCATATTTTTACCCTTGGGCACAGCCACCGTCACTTCGACTGGATTAAAAAGGATCGGTGTGCCGTAAAGTCCAAAACGTTGCTGCTCGGCCCCCCCGGTTAGACGGTTAACCACCCCCGCATCCACCTCGCCCTGCTTGATACCATGCAGCACGTAACTGTAACTGTCGTACCCAACGATCTCGATAGAAACACCAAATTTTTTGACCAGCTCGGCCAAGCGATGCCCATAAATATCCCCTTTTAGCACGCCAACCCGTTTGCCCTGTAGATCTAAAAAAGAGGCCACCTTGCGCTCTTCACGGGTATAGACCTGACCCCAGTTGACAAAAAAACTCTGCTTGCCAAAATCCATGCTCAAAGCCCGCTCATCGCTATAGGCAATGGCCCCCAGCAGATCAATTTCGCCACGTTGCAGCTGCTCAAGCAAGGCACTCCACTTGCCATAGCGATACTCCAACTGCCAGCCATGACGTTCGGCTATGATCCCTAAAATATCCTTATAGAGCCCCTGAACTTCACCCTTTTCATCGAGAAAAATCATTGGCTTGTTCTGATACACCCCAACGATGATCGGATCGGGTACTCTATTCGCCAACAGTTGCGCAGGCCACGCCAACACCACCAAACACACCAATAGCGGTGCCCAACCCCAGGGTAATTTGGCGTCATAGCCCATCGCGCGACCTTTTTGCCGGGTTATCTATCTACACAGTGTTAGGGAAAGGGGGTAAAATCTGGCGCAAACGTCGCGTTGCCTCAAGATCTTTGTGCATGCCAACGGGTAAGGGATCAAACCGAGCCGCTAATTGAGCCAACGAATAAGGATGCTCAGGATGGCGCCACGCTGCGGCCAACTGGGCCATGGGTAGGGCAACAAAGGGCCGCGCCAACCAATGGGGGTCAGGGATGCGTAACAGGGGTTCATCCATGATTTGGCTACCCATCAGGGCGATGTCCAGATCCAAGGTGCGCGGCGCATTGGGATTGTCGCCCCGTTCGCGCCCCTGTTCAGCCTCGATCTGGCGCAGCAAGGCGCGCAGTGCCCAAGGCTCTGGGGCCTGTTCCAAGCGTACCGCGCCATTAAGAAAAGGGGGGTCCCCCACAGCCCCATTCACGGGTCTGCTTTGGTAGACATCGGAAATGGCGACAATGCCCAACAGCGCGTGCAAGCGTCGCAAGCCCAACTCCAGATGATACAGCGGGTTAAGGCTGGCCCCAAAGGCCACCAGCACAGGTCCATCGCATGGGACCATCGCCATTTGTCCCACGCACGGGCCCTGCTTAGCCATGCTGGCCCCGAACCACCGTCACCCCCACCGAACGGGCAAAACGTAAGGCCCCCGGTTTTTCTACCGTAACCTCACACTGTTTAACGCGACGATCTTGTAAACAGAGCTCGGCGATGGCCTCGGCCATGGCCTCCACCAAAAAAAATGCCGAGCCTTCCACCAATTGGATAATATTTTTATTTAACGCTTTATAATTAACCGTATCGGCAATATCGTCGGATAGCCCCGCGCTGCGTAGGTCCACATGCAGGGTGCAGTTGATCACCACATCCTGCAAGGTGGTACGCTCCCACTCCAGGATGCCGATGATACAACGGAGCAGCAGATCTTTAATGTGAATACGGTCCAGCGGTGGTTGATTGTGCATGGTCATAAGAGATGCTCACCTCCATCAATACAGATCATCTGCCCGGTGACAAAACCATTTTGAATGAAATAGAGTACCGCATCCGCTACCTCTTGCGGTGTTCCACTCCGCTGCATAGGAGTGGCGGCAATCACCTTAGCAAACTGCTCCAACGGCTCACCGGCCGCCGGTAAAATGGGTCCCGGCCCCACACCATTGACCGTAATATGCGGTGCCAGTTCCCGCGCGGCGACGCGGGTAAGGCTCCATAGCGCCCCTTTGGCGGCATTATAGGCCAGATGCCCAGGGGGCGGTGCCAACACCCGGCGATCTAAAATATTGACGATGCGGCCCGCCCCATCGGGGGGCTGGTCGCTTTGCCACTGACGCGCAAAGTGCTGCATCAGCAGCATAGGTGCCTCCAGATTGATGGCCATATGACGGCGCCACTGGGCTTGGCTTTGATCCACAAGGTCACTGCGTTCAAAAATGGCGGCGCTATTGACCAACACCCGCACCGGCCCCATCTGCGCCACCACCCGAGGCAGCAGCGCCTCGGCTTGCGCCCAATCGCTTAGGTCGGCTTGAAAAGCGCAGGCCCGCCGCCCCATCTTGGCCAGCGCCGCACAGCTCTGCTCAGCCCCTTGCGCTGAACCGCTGTAGTGTACCGCCACATCCATGCCCGCCTCACCCAAGGCCAAGGCGATGGCAGCCCCTATGCGACGCCCTGCCCCCGTCACCAGCGCTCGGCAGCCTGTGGTATCCATCGTTATGCCACGCTAAATGGAAGCGTGAGAAAAGATATCATGATTGTTCCACCCCAGCAGATCCAGGGCAACCCGGGTTGGCAGAAAACGCATAATCTCATCAGCGAGCTGCAAACGCCCCTCCCGCGCGAGCATTTCGACCAATCGCGCCCGGATCTCCACCAAATGGATGACATCGCTGGCGGCATATTGTAGCTGCTCTGGGGTCAACTGCTCGGCCCCCCAATCCGATGACTGCTGCTGTTTATCCATCACCACGCCCAGCAGCTCTTGGCTGACATCCTTCAGTCCATGGCTGCCGGTGTAGGTGCGTACCAGTTTTGAGGCGATCTTGGTGCAAAAAACCGGTTTGATCTCAATATCTAACCAGCGTTTCATGGTAGCGAGGTCAAAGCGGGCAAAGTGAAAAATCTTTTCCACCTCGGGGGCCTCCATAAGCGCCTTTAGCCGTGGTGCCTGATAGTTGCGTATCTGCACCACACTGACCTCACCGGTCACATCGCACATCTGCACCACACAGAGCCGGTCACGGTTAATATCCAGCCCCATGGTCTCCGTATCCACCGCCAAAAAAGGGCTTTTCATATAGCGTTGGAACTGTGCTTCATCCAGATCATCAATAAATGTATGAATGGTTAATGGTGCGGTACCCATGCTCTTGTAACCTTCTCTGTTAATGAGGTAGTGGTGATGGTAAGAATTTGCGTTGACCCTGTTTTTTGGTATTAATCACATTTTTAACCGGTACACTGTGCGCAATTTTTGCATTCATTCCGGTTGATCTGCTACCCTGTTTGATGGAAAGTTACCATAATGTAGCTATGATCGCATAGGGGCGTTTGCCATTATGTCTCCCGGTCGCGGTAGCTTATCGACTTTTTTGCCCATACTCATCATCATCTCTTACGGTTTGGAAGGTTGAGCCACATGGCACGGGACAACTTTACCCAGAAGCAACTGGATAACATTAAAAGCCAATTGGCTAAAACTCTGGGGGATCAGTCCAGCACGGCCCTGGAGAATCTGGATAATCGTTTCACGGCTCGGGAGGAAGAGGTCATCATTGAGGCCAATCCCGATGTGATGGATGATCATAGTGCCACAGGTGGCTTTAAACCGGGTGCTAAAATTGACGTGGACGAGGTGATTGCCGAGGGCAAATTGGGTCCCATGCTGGGCACCCTTGGCCCGCTGGTAAAGATTGAGGAGAAAAAGGCCGATCTGCGGCGTATGGTTGAGGCGATTATAAACCATCCTGAGATCAAGGCTTTTAATTTGGTTGAAGCATTGACCCGGGTTCGCAAAAACAGCGAGATGGTGGGTTTGTTGGTGGATCAGGTGGTGGCCCGCAAAGGGATCAATCCTTTGATTGATTCGCTCAAGGTCTCGGGTATCAATAAGCCTGCCATGCAGAAGCTGGCGGCGGGTATCGCTGAGATGGGTACCATCAACCATTTGCTACGGGCCATTGCCTCCTGCCCCAAAAATCAGGAGGAGGTGGAGATTACCTTGACCATGGAGGTTATTGGCAAGGGGGCATTGGAGCAGATGTTGGAGGCCATTAAGCTGATTGATCCCATGAGTCCTGGGGCGGTGGTATTGGCGACGGGTGTGGCCAACGTTAAAAATCTACCGGTGGAGCCCTGTGTACGGGCTTTGACAGCGGTTAAGGATAATGAGGGTGGTGCGCAGATATTGGCGAAGCGGCTGGTGGAGATGGTGGAGGTTCCGGCGCTGGTTTCGTTGTTGGAGAAGTATGTATCTGAGACCACTCCAGCGGCCCATGTGGTGGTGACGCAGCTTATTCACAAGGTGATGATTCAGCCTAGCCGCAACAAAGAGTTGATTAAGGCGACCAAGGCGGTACGGGGTGACTCTATGCCTGCCCAGATGCTTGCCACGGCGATTGTTAAGTTTTGTGATAAGGATGATTGGGAGCGCACCTTTTTACGGGTTGCGGGGCACAATTCCAAGGTGATTTTGGCCTGTGCGTATGGCAAACAGGGGGGTATGTTTGGCACCATACGCAAGTTGGGCAAGGCGGGATATGATATGAGCAAGAACGCAGCCGAGGCCAACAAGCTGATGAAGGAGGCATGGGATCGCTGCACTGAGGTTGCCCGTGATGTGCTCCAGGTCGAGCTTGGCAAAAGCAGTGATGACGAGTGATATTATCTCTTGATAGGGCGGCCTTGGCCGCCCTATCAAGGGGGTGTATACCCTATTCAGCCCCCGCCCCTAGCAGCCCCACCGCCCTAGGCTCGTGGTTCCCCCTAATGGTTCAAACCGTGCCGGTGCATGCAGAGATCATAATCGTGCGAACGCATCCTCTACGCGCTGTCTTGGCCTAGGGTAATCCCTTGTATTTTTATCGGAAGATTACCGACCCTATCCAGAAAAGTTACCAGAAAATTCTATATTTTAGGTGGGATCACCATTACCAACTTGCCCCTACCTACATCTCATTAGAGAACTGCTGGTTCTACTGGTGCTGACTTAGTAGCCATTTGAGCGGCTAACTGTAAGCGTGTCCTGTTACGCTCATTTAATCTAAACACCCCCAAACTTCTGGCCATAGTATCGATCAAGGCCCCTTCTCCTTGGTGCTCTTTAGCAAGGGTCATTAGCTCTTGAATGGCTATTTCATCTGGTCTACGTGCTTCACGCTCACCTTGTTGCGGATAACGAATCTCCGACCAACGTAAGCGCCCATTTATCCCCAGGGTTCAGTTTGATCTGAAGGTATGTCACGCTTTCTGAAATTCAAAATTTTAGGAGGCGAACATGGAAGACAAATCAATTGAGGCGTCTGTGCTGAGTGAGAAGCAGCGGTACTGGCTGGATCATTTACGCAGTTGTCGTTCTGAGGTCGGCACCATTAAGGAGTACGCTGAAGTCCATAAGCTGAGCCTTCCATCGTTGTATTTTTGGAAGCGCAAGCTGACGCAAATGGGTTTTCTGGAAGAGTCAGGATCAGGCAAGCGACGTTTTCAGCGATTGGAATTGAGTTCAAAGTCTTCAGCAGGGGTCTGCCGGATTCAGTTCCCAAATGGTATGACGGTGGAGTGGTCAGGGAATGGTGGCGAGAGCTTGCTCTCTGTCCTGCGATCTGTGGCAGCCTTGTGATGATGCGCCCATCGCCGGATATTTCTGTCGTCCATCTTTGTTTGGAGCCGGTGGATTTCAGGAAGGGGATCAACGGACTGGCTGCATTGGTGGAGGCAGAACTGGAGTTGAATCCCTTTGATGAGGCTCTGTTCGTGTTTCGCAATCGATCATTGGACAAGGTGAAAATCCTTTACTGGGAACGTAATGGCTTCTGCCTGTGGCAAAAGCGGCTGGAAAAGGACCGATTTCACTGGTTGCGCCAGGGAGGTGCCGCAGAAATCCAAATCACGGGGCGGCAGCTGAATTGGCTACTTGATGGCTACAACCTGGCGGCAATGAAGGGTCACAATAAACTGCATTTTTCTTCGATTGTATAGAGTGTTAAGGCGGTTTTTTTGGTATAATTTCGGCTATGAAAACGCTACCAAAGACACTCCCTGATGACCCTGCCGCTTTGCGGGAAATAATACTTTCCTTGCAGGCTGAAAATGTCCTTTTACAGGACAAAAGCAAGCGTATGGAGCATGAAGCCCAGCTTCTGAGGGAGAAGCTGAATATTCTCATTGCCAAGCGGTTTGGGCGTTCCAGTGAGAAGAGCGATCCCCGTCAGTTGGGTCTGTTCGATGAGGCAGAAGTGACGGCTGCCGAGGAACCTGAAGAGGATGCCGAAGAGATCCAGGTTCCTGCCCATAGCCGCAAAGTGAAGTCCAAAGGGCGCAAGCCATTGCCAGAGTGGCTACCCCGGGTGGATATCATTCATGAGTTGCCTGAGTCGGCATTGGTTTGTGGCCTGGATGGTCACCATTTGGTCGAGATTGGCCGTGAGACCAGCGAGCAACTGGATATTATTCCGGCCAAGGTGCAGGTATTGCGGCACATCCAGATCAAATATGGCTGTCCTCATTGCAAACAGGGCGTGAAGACGGCCCCTACACCCAAACGTCCCATTCCCAAGGCGTTGGCTACAGCTGCTCTATTGGCCCATGTGGCGGTATCCAAGTATGCCGATGGGTTACCGCTCTATCGACAGGGCGCCATTCTGACCCGTGCAGGGATTGATGTCTGTCGAACCACGCTGGCCAATTGGATGATCCAGTGCGGCCAACTGGTGCAGCCGTTGATCAATCTGATGCGGGACAAGATGCTGGATTACGATATCCTGCAGATGGATGAAACTACGATTCAAGTGCTTAAGGAAAAAGATAAAGTTGCAGCCAGCAACTCCTATATGTGGGTACAGCGAGGTGGTCCCCCGGGTAGTCCGGTGATTTTGTTTGATTACGATCCCACACGCGGTGCCGAGGTTCCGAAACGGCTGTTGGCGGGCTATAAAGGCTGGTTGCAAACGGATGGGTATGCAGGTTATCTGGGTGTGGGTGCGCAGGAAGATGTGATCCTGATGGGGTGTTTTGCGCATGCCCGTCGTCAATTCGACGAGGCGATCAAAGCGTTGGGAAAATCCAAAAAAGGCGTAAGCGCCCATTTATCCCCATCAACTACCCTGCCGGTTCAGCAGCAGATTTCAAATTCCACGGGAGCAACAAGTCGAACTCATCCACGGTTTGCGCTGTGGCGAGGCCCTCAAAGACCTTTGTGAGATAGACGAAGGGCTCCCAACCATTGGCTTTGGCCGTTTCAATCAAACTGTAGAGGTTTGCCGAGGCCTTTGCACCTCGAACAGAGTTGCTGAAGAGCCAATTTTTCCTGCCAATCACAAAGGGGCGAATGGCGTTCTCGGCTCTGTTGTTGTCAATTTCCAGGCGTCCATCATCAAGATATCGAATCAGAGAGGACCACTGATTGGTCAGATATCCCATCGCTTCGCCGAGTTTGCTTTTCGGTAACACCCCTGCTCGATTATCTTCCAGCCAGGTTTTCAACTCATCGATAATGGGGCGGGAACGCTCCTGGCGCACCTTGTAACGTCGCTCTGGAGTAGCCTCTTCCTCACGCAGATCCTTTTCCACAGCGTACAGTTTCCGGATCAGCGACAGTGCCTGCCCAGCCTTGCCTATCTTGCCTTTTTTGGATTTTCCCAACGCTTTGATCGCCTCGTCGAATTGACGACGGGCATGCGCAAAACACCCCATCAGGATCACATCTTCCTGCGCACCCACACCCAGATAACCTGCATACCCATCCGTTTGCAACCAGCCTTTATAGCCCGCCAACAGCCGTTTCGGAACCTCGGCACCGCGTGTGGGATCGTAATCAAACAAAATCACCGGACTACCCGGGGGACCACCTCGCTGTACCCACATATAGGAGTTGCTGGCTGCAACTTTATCTTTTTCCTTAAGCACTTGAATCGTAGTTTCATCCATCTGCAGGATATCGTAATCCAGCATCTTGTCCCGCATCAGATTGATCAACGGCTGCACCAGTTGGCCGCACTGGATCATCCAATTGGCCAGCGTGGTTCGACAGACATCAATCCCTGCACGGGTCAGAATGGCGCCCTGTCGATAGAGCGGTAACCCATCGGCATACTTGGATACCGCCACATGGGCCAATAGAGCAGCTGTAGCCAACGCCTTGGGAATGGGACGTTTGGGTGTAGGGGCCGTCTTCACGCCCTGTTTGCAATGAGGACAGCCATATTTGATCTGGATGTGCCGCAATACCTGCACCTTGGCCGGAATAATATCCAGTTGCTCGCTGGTCTCACGGCCAATCTCGACCAAATGGTGACCATCCAGGCCACAAACCAATGCCGACTCAGGCAACTCATGAATGATATCCACCCGGGGTAGCCACTCTGGCAATGGCTTGCGCCCTTTGGACTTCACTTTGCGGCTATGGGCAGGAACCTGGATCTCTTCGGCATCCTCTTCAGGTTCCTCGGCAGCCGTCACTTCTGCCTCATCGAACAGACCCAACTGACGGGGATCGCTCTTCTCACTGGAACGCCCAAACCGCTTGGCAATGAGAATATTCAGCTTCTCCCTCAGAAGCTGGGCTTCATGCTCCATACGCTTGCTTTTGTCCTGTAAAAGGACATTTTCAGCCTGCAAGGAAAGTATTATTTCCCGCAAAGCGGCAGGGTCATCAGGGAGTGTCTTTGGTAGCGTTTTCATAGCCGAAATTATACCAAAAAAACCGCCTTAACACTCTATACAATCGAAGAAAAATGCAGTTTATTGTGACCCTTCATTGCCGCCAGGTTGTAGCCATCAAGTAGCCAATTCAGCTGCCGCCCCGTGATTTGGATTTCTGCGGCACCTCCCTGGCGCAACCAGTGAAATCGGTCCTTTTCCAGCCGCTTTTGCCACAGGCAGAAGCCATTACGTTCCCAGTAAAGGATTTTCACCTTGTCCAATGATCGATTGCGAAACACGAACAGAGCCTCATCAAAGGGATTCAACTCCAGTTCTGCCTCCACCAATGCAGCCAGTCCGTTGATCCCCTTCCTGAAATCCACCGGCTCCAAACAAAGATGGACGACAGAAATATCCGGCGATGGGCGCATCATCACAAGGCTGCCACAGATCGCAGGACAGAGAGCAAGCTCTCGCCACCATTCCCTGACCACTCCACCGTCATACCATTTGGGAACTGAATCCGGCAGACCCCTGCTGAAGACTTTGAACTCAATTCCAATCGCTGAAAACGTCGCTTGCCTGATCCTGACTCTTCCAGAAAACCCATTTGCGTCAGCTTGCGCTTCCAAAAATACAACGATGGAAGGCTCAGCTTATGGACTTCAGCGTACTCCTTAATGGTGCCGACCTCAGAACGACAACTGCGTAAATGATCCAGCCAGTACCGCTGCTTCTCACTCAGCACAGACGCCTCAATTGATTTGTCTTCCATGTTCGCCTCCTAAAATTTTGAATTTCAGAAAGCGTGACATACCTTCAGATCAAACTGAACCCTGGGGATAAATGGGCGCTTACAAAAAGGCAAGATAGGCAAGGCTGGGCAGGCACTGTCGCTGATCCGGAAACTGTACGCTGTGGAAAAGGATCTGCGTGAGGAAGAGGCTACTCCAGAGCGACGTTACAAGGTGCGCCAGGAGCGTTCCCGCCCCATTATCGATGAGTTGAAAACCTGGCTGGAAGATAATCGAGCAGGGGTGTTACCGAAAAGCAAACTCGGCGAAGCGATGGGATATCTGACCAATCAGTGGTCCTCTCTGATTCGATATCTTGATGATGGACGCCTGGAAATTGACAACAACAGAGCCGAGAACGCCATTCGCCCCTTTGTGATTGGCAGGAAAAATTGGCTCTTCAGCAACTCTGTTCGAGGTGCAAAGGCCTCGGCAAACCTCTACAGTTTGATTGAAACGGCCAAAGCCAATGGTTGGGAGCCCTTCGTCTATCTCACAAAGGTCTTTGAGGGCCTCGCCACAGCGCAAACCGTGGATGAGTTCGACTTGTTGCTCCCGTGGAATTTGAAATCTGCTGCTGAACCGGCAGGGTAGTTGATGGGGATAAATGGGCGCTTACGTTCAAACCGTGCCGGTGCATGCAGAGATCATAATCGTGCGAACGCATCCTCTACGCGCTGTCTTGGCCTAGGGTAATCCCTTGTATTTTTATCGGAAGATTACCGACCCTATCCAGAAAAGTTACCAGAAAATTCTATATTTTAGGTGGGATCACCATTACCAACTTGCCCCTACCTACATCTCATTAGAGAACTGCTGGTTCTACTGGTGCTGACTTAGTAGCCATTTGAGCGGCTAACTGTAAGCGTGTCCTGTTACGCTCATTTAATCTAAACACCCCCAAACTTCTGGCCATAGTATCGATCAAGGCCCCTTCTCCTTGGTGCTCTTTAGCAAGGGTCATTAGCTCTTGAATGGCTATTTCATCTGGTCTACGTGCTTCACGCTCACCTTGTTGCGGATAACGAATCTCCGACCAACTAGAAAGATCTACCCCTCGTTTCCACAGAAAATTACCCACCCCTTCTTCATGAGTCACTTCTGCTGTCTCTTCAACGATCTGCATGACGCGCTCAACGATCAGCCGACCTGACCGTTTGAACCCATGAGCCTGTGCGATACGTCTAATGAGCAAGTCTTCGCGGATAGGTGACTCAATCTCAAGGATATGCTCAACCATCATGCGCACCGTTGGCGTGTAACTATATTCATAAAAGAGATCAGGATTAAGTTTCAGATTTAATTTCTCAAAAGTGGCAATCCTATAGTAACTACGATCTTCTTTATCAGCCTGCATGGACCGGACTTGTAACACCTTGGCATCGGTAGTACTTGTTTGTGAAAGCTCGCCTATTGTAGCGGATTCAGCCTTGAGCTTTGCACCATTCTCTTCAAAAAGGGCAGCCGTAGCGGCTTGCTTAGCTTGATAAAAAGCTTCCTCCGCCGTTTTTCTGATCTCCTCTTCCCTCGCAATTTGTATATCCACCTCTGCTAATATAGCTTGGATGCGCTGATCTAATTTTTCTAACGTATCTTTGGGGTTTACCCACCAATCTAAGGACCAAACACGCACCAAACGCCAGCCTAAACGTTCAAGAATGGCTTCTCGTACTTTGTCCCGGTCTCTAGCAGTAGCCGAACTATGATAGGTTGCACCATCACACTCAACACCTACAAAATAGTGACCCTCTCTTTGGGGATGCACAATCCCCAAATCTATTCTAAAGGCGGAAACACCTATCTGTGAATGGACCCGCCACCCTTTACGGGTTAATGCTTCGGAAACTGCTTCCTCAAACGGAGAATCATAACCACCAATAGATCCATGCGATACCTCATCCAGAGCCATTTTCCCACGATCTGCGTATCTGAGAAAATCTTTTAAATCAACAACGCCATTAGCCTGAGTTCGAGATAGATCCATTTGTTCAGGTTTTAAAGTTGAGAATACAATCAATTCACTACGCGCACGGGTAATGGCTACATTTAACCGCCGCTCTCCACCCTGTTTGTTCAGTGGGCCAAAATTCATGGTCATATGACCTGCTCGATCTGGGCCATAGGTTACACTAAATAGGATTAAATCACGCTCATCCCCTTGTACAGATTCTAGATTTTTTACAATCACCGGTTCTAATTGTTCATCCGCGAAATAGGGTTCTAAAGCTGGATCATCACGACGTGCACGATCCAACAGGTCTTCAATTAATCTTTGCTGTTCACTATTAAACGTCACCACACCTATGGATTTCCCCGCCCCGGCAAAATTGGGATCATTTAAGCGACGGACCACCTCTGTAACAATTGCTTCGGCTTCAGCACGGTTATGCCGCGCGCCACCCCGATCATAGTAACCCTCTACCGTCACCAATCTAAGTGCCCTGTCAACAGTGACAGCCGATGGAAATGTGATTAGTTTATTCATATAGTAGCGCTGGTTAGAAAAGGCTATAAGGCTTTCATGCGCGCTTCGATAATGCCAGTTAAGATGTATCTGAGGTATACTACAACCCATCATTTCATCCAGAATGGATTCTAAATCGGTGACGTCCCCAGTGTCATCGCCCTCATCTTCCGCTTCACGTCGTCCAAAAAAGCTGGTTGGAGGTAACTGTTTTGGATCTCCTGCAATGACTACTTGCTTGCCACGAGCCAATGATCCAATGGCATCCCATACTGTTATCTGCGATGCTTCATCAAAAATAACCAGATCAAAGTTCTCTTTTTCCGTTGGTAGATATTGAGCAATAGAAAGCGGACTCATCAATAAACAGGGCGTCAACTGCTTCACGACATTAGGAATCTCTCTAAACAATTGCCTAACGGGTTTGTGGCGAATTTTTTTGTGTAGTTCACGTTTTAAAACCCCATACTCCGAACTTTGGGTAACACCACTCTGGTCTGGAATATTCGCACCCTGCTTGGCACAGATATATTCTCGTGTTAGCTCACTGAATCTTTCATCCAACATTCTGAAGATGCGTATTTTATCCTCATGCTCAACTGCTGAAAATTGGCGTAAATCTGGTTCCTTTGCAAAAACAAGATGAATCCACCACCGAGCATAGTTAATCTCAAAGACCTGCTCGGCTTTGCCCGTCTTACACAACCCCTTTTCCATAGCCTCCACCAGAGGCCGTAAACCTTGTGCACACGCCTCTTTACGTACAGCTTGCCAGCGGCACCATGTGTTAAGTTTCGACTCGTTTTGAATCAGCGTAGCTGCATAGGTTTGGGCTCGGCCAAACAGAACGCCAAGGGGTAAAAATTCATCAACTTCACCACCCGTTAAACTTATCACGCGGTTGTATGTTTCCATCAATTGCTGGCGTTGCTCTTTGACCCTAGCTGATAAGGTCAGTAATGTTCCATTGGGGGCCAACAAGGTATTACTCTCTATGAGCCATCTTTGTACCACGGTTTGCAGCGTCACAAATTCTGTTGGTGTTGGCGCAATTTCCTGAATCCGTGCCTTAACCTGTTGACCGCCCTTTACCAATCTTTGGATCACCGCTAAATCACTCTCCAAACCTCGCCAATGGCGTACGCAAGTGTTTACTGCGTCTAATTCTTGTAATTGTTGGTACTTTTTCTTCATTTGTTTGATGCGTGGCAGATCGCGATGAGGTTGTGGTTGACCCACTGCCCCCCCCATATATTTAAGGGCTTTGTTCACTCTACGTTTAATAAACCATCCCCGCAACCACCATGCCTGCTGTGATTCTTGCCACTGCTTAGTCAAAGCATCAATATCCAGTGCTAGCAGCCCCTCCAGCTGATAACAACAACTCAATTGATCTTGCTCGTCTGTAAACTCCTGAACACAACGCATCCCCACATCCAATTGCTGCACAATTTGGGTAGTGTTGGGTTCAAACAAAAAACTGGCATCCTGTTCATACAAATCTTGCATGGTACCAATCAAGGCTAACAAGGGCTCCAATATTGTTATAGAGTGGTCTGGGTAACCAAAGAGAAGATATAGATCCTTTATGGATTGCTGAAACCTATCTGCCTGCTCTTTGAGCAAATGCGCGCTGGCCAAAAGATCTTTTACCCATTGTGGTGTCCAGTCATCATGGGTGACAAAGGCTAGTTCATGCGCAACAACGCTACCCAGATCTTTACTGTATAGATCCATTTTATGGCATAGCTCAGTCAGCGCTACATAGTCTGCGTGATCATGGATATCGGCATGGGCAAAGCTTAGCTCTAACTGAACAACTGTGTCCCCAAGTGCAATTTTTCCGATGGCTTGATAGGGTGTCATGCCATGGCGGCTTGGCTGATGCATGGCCTGCACATAACGATTTAAGCCATCCCTAGTCTCTTTAAGTCGGTTTGCCTCTCTTTGCCACTCCACCTGCGAAAAGCTGCTCTTAGACCTCCATGCTTGATCAAACTGATTAAGAACCTCCAATTTACGGGCTTTATTGGAGTGTAATTCTAGACAAAACTCTCCAAGGCCCTGTTCTTTTAAACGGCGGTAAACCACATTCAATGCCGCCGCTTTTTCTGATACAAATAAAACCGTACGCCCTAGTCCCAGATTGTGCGCAATCATATTCGCAATGGTTTGTGATTTTCCAGTCCCTGGTGGACCTATGACAATAAAATCTTTCCCCTCACCAGAGGCCATAACAGCCGTTTGCTGGGAAGAGTCTGCGGGTAGCGGGGTTAATAGATCCTGGGGTTTTACCTCATTATCTAGATTACGAGGCTCCCGAAAGGAAATGTCCGATGCATAGCTCTGTTGAGGCGTTTCCAATAGGTGGCGAACAACTCTATTTTCTTTCAGTTGTTCCGTACGATCGACTAAATCTTTCCACATTAAATATTTTGCAAAAGAAAAATTACTTAGAGCAACCTCCTCAACCACCTCAAACCCCTCAACGTCTCGTACATGGTGCCGCACTTTATGCCAAATTCCATGCACATCCACTCCGTGGGTATCGGTGGGCAGCTCCCCCTCTAATCCTGGAATTTCTAACCTAAAATCTTGGCGTAACATCTGCAAAAGCGTGGTATTAAAACGGGGTTCATCTTCATGTAACACCATGCGCACCCCAGACTGAATACTTTTGCGCTCTAGGGTTACAGGAATCAAAATCAACGGAGCATAATATTTTTTGTTTGGATCATTGCTGCGCCACCAGATCAAAAATCCTAAGGCTAAATACAGCGTATTAGCGCCCCCTTCATCTAGGTCAGCCTTGGATCGACGAAAGAGAGAGGTCAATCTTTTATCGAGAGCCTCTTTCTCCTCTTGTACGTAAAGCTGATTTTTTTCTAGCGCTTTAGTAACGAACTCTTCAATTAAACCACCACCTGTACGTTGTGTGTGCAACTGGGCATCTCGCCCATTATTGGATGAACCCATCTCTGGTAGGGATTCTATACTCAACTTCATCTTTTGCGCTAACTTATCTTCCAACAAGCCTGGATCTGGACAGATAAGCACAAGAGCGCTGGAACCATTTAATTTAAAATTCAATAATTTATTGCGCAGTGATAGATCCAGTAGTTTTTTCTGCCACAGCTCCAAGCGTCCAGAAGCTGTCGTAGGTTTTAACGACTCCTGCTCTGGTATTACCCCTTGATCTGAAAATTCCAATAGATCAACGCCCATGCTGCTGACTTGCTCGACATTGAGCTGATCTTTGCTTGCACATTGATCCTCCCAATAGAGAGGGCGAATTTGATACATCCGCGCACGTTGCACATCAATAGCCATATAAAACTGACCATGCTCTTCCAACTGCGCTCTACCCTTTTTTACCGCCTTGTGGAATGGTACTGGGTTGGTTCGGCTTGTGGCAAATGTTGATTCAAATACCAACAATTCTTGAAGGTCAAACCGTTTCCGAATGTCTAAAGCAGTTTTTATTAGAACCGTTGGAAATGTTTGAGGTTTTAACCAAACTCCTGGAAAGGCATGATCTTGCGTGATGATAATCAAACTATTAAGCCCAGCTTGCTCCATGGCCGAAGCGAACAATAGTGCGAGATCCAAACACGTGGCTAATCCAGTTTGCTTAATGATGCTAGGCAAACGGATTTTTTGACCGTTCTGTTCAAAGCTTGCTGGGGGTTCCGCATAAGTGATACCCAAGGCTGCGATGGCGCTCCAAATGGCCGAAACAACCTCACCTACCCGCACGGAGGAATCTTTCTGATAACCATCAAGACCACTCTCCAAGCCATTTTTTTGCAATAGGCTGGATGCACTTCGTAATATTTCTGCAATAAACGTATCATTTGGTTCAATAAATGCTGCCAACATTTCAGGCATAAATTGGCTACCACCCCACTGATGGCGTGCTAATAATTCAACTTCAATATTTTTCTCTACTAGTAGCAGATCGTCTTGATAGAGCTCCACTCTGAGATCCCCGCGTAGCGACTCGTGGAGACTCATTAAAAGCCCTGCATCCAGACGAATATCACGGTCACTCACTGTCAACCGCAAACCCGGTTCTAATTGATCCAGATGCCATGTTTTTCGAACGAGAAAGACTGGATTGCTGGTTAAAGTTAAACGTAAATTTGCTACACTCTCTTGGCCTATATTTTCAATGCTAAGTTCACGTAAAATGGGGACCGCATTTTGTTGAGTGGCAAAATTGATTTTTTCTTGAACCGACACATGTAAAATTAAAGTATCCATTATATTTCCTTATGGGGTTTTTCTGACTTAAACCTTTTCCATATACGAATTAGTATGAGCAACCGCACAACAAATAATGCTTCCCAGCCCCATGAAAAATCGATGCCGGCAGGACAAATCAGCACACACCCTCAAACCCAACCTTTGACAAAAACTTTATTCTGCGCTCACAGAGCTCGCAACTTCGACCCCTATATTTTCTACCACATCTAACCGATATTTATAAAGCATATTAAACCCTTGTACTATGCATAAATGATCCATGATGTTCACGCCGTCCGTGCACCCGCTCGTTAGCCTGCCTGGGAGCCTGTCGGCGGCTTACCCCTGTGGCATGGCACAAAACCCTGCTTACACCCACCTAGCCCATACCCCCTGCTTTTTTTTCTCCCGTTTCAGCTTGATTTCAGCTTACTGCTCTATGCTGCTCCCCATAACTCACCCTTATGGAGAGACCCTATGCAGACCGAAAATCAAACCCTACCCGTTTGGGACCTCTGGATCAGACTCTTTCACGCTAGCCTGATCCTGCTGGTGCTCACCGCTCTGCTCAGTGAAGATGAGTGGCTCAAAATCCATGTGGTCGCAGGCTTTGGCCTCTGCGGGCTGCTGCTGTTTCGCCTAATATGGGGCTTTATTGGGTCCCAACACGCCCGCTTTCGCGACTTTATCTACCCCCCTAAACAGGTCATCGCCTACCTACGCACCCTGTACCAAGGCAACCCACCCCACCACCTGGGACACAATCCCGCCGGCGGTATGATGGTCCTGCTGCTGCTGATCACCCTTACCCTGCTGGGATTAAGCGGTTTGCTCACACTGGGTGCCAGCCAAGAGACAGGCTTGCTGCATAACATGGCCGCAGCCCTCCCCCCCTCCACCGTTAAACCCATAGAATCCCTGCATGAAGGGCTGGGAGAACTGTTGTGGGCTTTGATCGCCCTCCACCTTGGGGGCGTGCTGCTGGGCATGTGGCAGCACAAAGAAAATCTCATCAAAAGCATGATCCACGGCAACAAGCAGGCACGCTCATGATATGCCTACCCCATAGCCTACGTTACGCCCCGCTGTTGTTGGGGCTACTCTGGAGCAATGGCACTCTGGCTGCTGAACCTGCGGCCAACCTGTTAGCAGGCCAGCAACTCTGGTCACAACCGGGCATTACCAAAAATCAGCTGCAACGCCGCTGCGCCACCTGCCACGGCACCAACCTGACCCAACCCGGGCAGCATATCCTGACCGGTAAACCACTGGCCCCTATGGCCGCCTCGGTTTCACCAGACCGTTATCAGGATATGGAAAAAGTAACCCTATGGCTCAACCGCAATTGCCAATGGACCTTTGGCCAGCTCTGCACCCCCCAACAACAGGCGCAATTGTTGGCCTATCTGAAATCCCTTTAATAAGAGGTGTCTACAATGCTCAATAAACGTTTTATAGTGGGTGGTCTGCTGTTTGTAACCCTGCTGGGTGGTGGCGTGATGCTGGGCGTAAAAACCGTGCTCAGTGATGATTTTCGCCGTGGCTACCAAGAGCATGCCCATGAAAAATATGAACAGGATAAAGAACACAAAAAAAACCACCCTGATCGTCATGGCGCAGCCCTTAACCCCACCTATGTTAAAGCATGTGGCAGCTGTCACTTTGCCTTTCAACCCCGCTGGCTAACCGGGGCAACTTGGCAACACATGTTGGATGGACTGGAGAACCATTTTGACGAAAATGCCCAGCTTGACCCCGCCACAACCCAACAACTGCGGGACTATCTCAGCCAACACGGGGCCAAGGGCAACCGCTCATTGGATCCCGCCTCCATGCGCATTACCGACACGCGATTTTTTCGCCATGCCCACGACGAAATCCCCGCCAAGTTGGTTAAAGATAATCCCAAAGTGGGCTCCTGGAGCCGCTGCGATCTCTGCCATAGCGATGCCCAACAGGGTAAATTTGATGAAGATCGTGCCCGCATTCCTG
This sequence comes from Magnetococcus marinus MC-1, assembly GCF_000014865.1. Classification (NCBI taxonomy): domain Bacteria; kingdom Pseudomonadati; phylum Pseudomonadota; class Magnetococcia; order Magnetococcales; family Magnetococcaceae; genus Magnetococcus; species Magnetococcus marinus. Next base: position 363,353 of record NC_008576.1, on the reverse strand, counting down.
GCGCTGAGCACCGCGATGACTAACCGGTTAAACCGCCCCATCGTCCCGCTTTTGCTGCTTCCTCTGCTCATGGCTAGCCCAGCCTATGCTGGGGATGATGTGGATCATGAGCAGGCTTATGCCCTGGTACAACAGGGCCGCATTCTACCCCTGGCCGAGATTTTAGCCCGCCATCCCCAACTCGCCCAGGTTAGACTTCTAGAGGTGGAGTTGGAACAGAAGCATGGCCGCTATCTCTACGAACTTTCCTTTGTCACCCCCTCGGGTCAGGTGCTTGAATGGAAGCTGGACGCCCAGAGTGGCACACGTCTAACCCAACCAAGGCACCACTGACCATGCGTATTCTTGTTGTCGAGGATCATGCCAGCCTGGCCGCTGGTTTAAAAAAAGATCTCGGTGCCGCAGGCTTTGTGGTGGATTGGGCCGCCAATGCCGAGGAGGGCGCCTTCATGGGCCGAGAGGAGCCCTATGACGCGGTGATCTTGGATCTTGGTCTGCCCGATGACTCAGGCTTAAACGTCTTGCGGGGGTGGCGTGCTGCGGGGGTGGATGTTCCAGTGATCATCCTCACCGCATGGGATGCCTGGCACCAACGGGTCGACGGCTTGCAAGCCGGTGGTGATGACTATCTGGGCAAGCCCTTTCATATGGAGGAGTTGATCGCCCGCCTTAATGCCCTCATTCGCCGTCGCCATGGTGTGGTACGGCCCGCCTTGACCCTAGAGGGCATCCACTTAGATGAAACCGATCAGCAGCTCAGCTTGGCCAATGGAGAGCTCCACACCCTCACCCATACCGAATTTCGTCTGTTGCGCTACTTGATGCTACACCCTGACCAACTGCTTTCCAAAAGCCAGTTAACCGAGCACATCTACGCCTATGATGAAGATCGCGACAGCAATGTGATTGAGGTCTATATCAAACGTTTACGTCGTCTGCTTGGGCAACAGCGCATCGAAACCCGACGGGGACAGGGCTATCGACTGCGGAGTAAACCATGAGCCGCTCACTCTACGCGCGCATCAGCATTCCACTGGTGTTAATCCTGCTGTTGGTCATGGGCTTGCAGTGGTTAGTGGTCCATCTTGCCTTGCATGGTCTGGTCAAAGAATATGTCGCCAGCCGCTTGGATCATGATGCGGATAATCTGTTGGCCCAGCTTAGCATCACCGCCCAGGGCGTTCACCTTGCGCCGGAACGGTTGGACCCCATTTTTTATAAACCGTGGTCTGGACACTATTTTCAGATCGAAGTGGGTGGCCAAACCCTACGTTCCCGCTCGTTATGGGACAAGGCGCTGGTTTTGGAAAAAGTACCGCCAGGGGGGCGTCTGCTGCGTCAGCAGCGTGGACCCGATCAGGCCCCCCTGCTGGTATTAATACGCGGATACAGCAAACAAGGTCAGTCTGTTAACATGGCATTGGCAGAAGATTTTCAGGCCGCTACACAGATTGTCACCACCCTGCGCCTGTTTTATGGTGGCCTCTCCCTGGCGGCGCTGCTGCTGTTACTCTTCTTGGTACGCCACCATCTACGCCGGGCCTTAATGCCCCTAGAGAGTGCCGAAGCGCAGTTACACGCACTGGAACATGGCACCTTACAGCGGCTTGACCCCACCGCCATGCCCCTGGAGCTGCACCCGTTTGTCCACCAAATTAATAGCCTGCTGGCGATCTTGATGAACCGTTTACAGCGCTCTCGCCAAGCTGCGGGTGATCTGGCCCACGCTATAAAAACCCCTTTGGCACTGCTCAACCAGCTTGCCAACGATGCCCCTTTTACCCAACACCCCAACCTGCAACACGCACTGCGCACCCAAATCACCACCATTGCACACTTGAGTGAACGCACCTTGGGATTAGCCCGGCTCTCTGGAGGCCAAGGGCACGGGGTGTGGCTGGATCTCGCCCATGAACTGAACGGTTTGTTGGAGGTGATGCGGCAACTGCATCGTGACCGTGGGCTGACCTACCATGTTGAGCCCCTTGAGCCCCTTAAAATCCATATGGATCGTGAAGATCTGCTCACCCTGCTGGGCAATCTTTTGGATAACGCCAGCCGTCATGCCCGTCACCAGATCCATTTTGGCGCACAAACATCAGCCCAGGTTCTGCAACTTTGGGTGGCCGATGATGGCCCTGGTATCCCACCCCAAGCCCGTGAACGGCTGCTGCAACGAGGCATCCACGGCGATCAACCCCAGCATGGCCATGGTTTGGGGCTGGCCATCTGCCAACAAATCGTGCTCGATTACCAGGGTACCCTAACCCTCAACCAAGACCCTCAACTGCTGGGCTTGCAGGTGATGCTGGAACTACCCGCCCAGCTTGCCCACCTGGCCCCATCCACCCCCACCACCTAACCCTCACAAGCCAGCCGGGAGCACCACCACGAAGAACTTAGCATAACCCTTTTGCTCGGGCCTTCGACCTTGTTCTTGAAAAAACCTTTTAATCGTAACCTTTTATACTGTTTTATGTGCCCAGTGAAACCGTTCTTAACCTACCGAATCCAACATAAGTATGGTAGGATTGCGGTTTGGTTAGAGCAAAGCACATTCCAGCCTGCACGTTTCGCCTTGGTCACTGTTTATCACTTTGTAATACTACGTATAAAACTGTACCATGCCCAATTTGCATGCTTGTTAGCCAACGCGATTGGCGATCGGCAGCCTGGCAGGGGAACAGGTCTCAACCCTGACCCTATTTTGTGGGAGAGCATCACCGTGAATATTAAAAAGACCCTCGTTCTGACCAATGGCCTGCTGGCTGCAACCATTGCGCTCATCTTGGGGATCATTCTGTGGACCACTGCGGAACAACAGTCCGACAGTGTGACCATTAATATGGCAGGCCGTCAACGCATGCTCAGCCAGAAAATCGCCAAAGAGTTCGGGCTTTATCTGGCCAATCCAAACCAAACCGAAAAATCGCTCCTGCTCACCTCAGTCTGGGCGTTTGATACCACCTTGCACGCCTTGCTGACCGGTGGCCAAGCCCCAACCAAACTGGACCGAAACACCCCTGCTCTGGTACAAATTGGTCATCCCAACGATGAGATCCTAACCAAGCTCAAGGCTGTTCAAGCCCTTTGGCAACCCCTCGCCCAGCAGTTTAAGGCTTTAGAGAGCAACCCAACCGATTTAAACGGGCTAGCCAAACTCGTCACCACCCAAAATATGCCTCTGCTCAAAGAGATGAACAGCGCTGTCACCATGATGCAAAACCAAGCCGAAGGCAAAGTGTCGCGCATTATTAACACTGCTCTGTTCGGTGCCCTGCTTGGTCTGGTGATCTTTGCCTTGGCCCTTTACCAAACACGTCTCTTGAGCCAACGCTTAAAACGTGCCTTCGGCACCCTTGAACACATCTCGCGGGGATCGTTGGATCATCAACTGAGCGCCGATGACCCAACCCATGAGGTGGATCAAATCGCTGAAAAAATCAATATCATTGTCAATCAGCTCTCCACCTCGACCCAGCTGGTCATCTTGCAATCTGACTCGGTGGCGGCGTGCGCCAATGAGCTGCTCAAGCTGCGGGATATGTTGAATGACGATTCGGAGATGACTTCCAAAGCCATGGCCGCGGCCTCGGAGAAATTATCCGAACTCGAACAAGCCATCGTCTCTATCCAAGATAAAATTGGCGACGCAACCCACTCCATTGAAAACATTGCCGACTCTTCTACCTATTTATCGTCGGGAATTACCACCATGGCCTCTGCTGCTGAGCAGGCCAGCCAAAACGTTTCGACCATGGCGGCCGCTGCGGAAGAGATGACCTCTAACCTAAGTGCCGTCAACAGCAGCATTCAAAACGTCAACCAAGCCACTGGTAAAATTGGCGGCTCGCTAGATGAGATGATCTCAACCCTAGAGGATGTCAGACAGCGGTGCGTGGTTGCCAGCCATAAGTCACAACAGGCCAACCAGCATATTCACTCCACCCTCAAGGTGATGAACGAGCTCTCTAACTCCGCCAACGAGATTGACCGCTTTGTCGACCTTATCAACAATATTGCGGAACAGACCAACATGCTCGCCTTAAACGCTTCCATCGAAGCCGCTGGGGCGGGTGAGTCGGGCAAGGGCTTTGCGGTGGTCGCCAACGAGGTTAAAGAGCTGGCGCACCAAACCTCGGAAGTCACCACCTTGATTAGCGGACAGATCCGCATTATCCAAGATCACTCTAAAAATGCCCAACAGGCGACCGAGGGCGTCTCTGAAATCGTCACCGCCATCAACCAAGCCAATGATGAGATCACCTATGCGGTGGACGATCAAAACCATGCCATTCATGAGATTTCCAGCTCCTTTAACGCGGTTGTGCAAGCCTCGCAAGAGGTCACGCGCAACGTCGATGAGCTCTACCAAGCGGCCAACGAGGTCTCCCGTGCCGCACTGGATGCCGCCTCAGGCACCAATGAGATTGCGCTCTCTGCCAATGCCTCGGCGGACTCTGCGCAAAAGGTCTCTGAAAACGCCCAGATGGTCCATCAATTGGTGCAGGCTATTTTCACCGAGACCTCCACCACCATTGCCGCTGCGGAAGTAACTGAAAAGAGTATTCAAACGGCCAGCCAACGGGCCACCTATATCTCAGGCACGGTACACAACTTTGTGATCCTCATTGATGTTCTACAGGCTGCCATGGAGGCGCTTCGCGCCGCCCAGGCGGTTTATAAAACCGGCCACAAATCCTTTGATGTGCGCACCATTAAAGAGGGTCATCTGGCTTGGTTGCGTGAGCTGGAACAGGCGGTGCACGGTCGCTCTGTGCTCGATGCCAAAGAAGCCGCTAACTATCGGGGCTGTGACTTTGGTCTGTGGTACTATGGTGATGGGCAACAGCGCTATGGCAATGAGGCTCTGTTTGTCGAGCTTGGTACTGTTCACCAAAAGGTGCATGAGGCCGCCTTTGAAGTGGTTAATTTGGTGCAGTCGGGCAGTGTGGAGCAGGCCTACAAGAGCATGGACCGCTTTAAACAGCTACGCAAAGAGCTGTTTATCCTGCTCGATGGCATCTACTTTTCTGGGCTTACCATTAACGACCAAAAAATGATCGACTGGGAAGATGCGCTGGATGTCGGCGTCAAAGTTCTCAATGCCGACCATTTGAAACTGATGAATTACATCAATGATCTGCATGCCGCCATGCGGGATGGCAAGGGTAAGGATAAGCTGGCGACCATTTTAGCGGGTTTGATTGAGTTCACCCATACCCACTTTGCCCGTGAAGAGGGCTTGATGAAAAAACATGGTTATGATCGCTACGCTCAACAAAAAGAGGAACATGTTAACCTGATTGCCCAGCTTGGCGAGAAGAAAAAGCAGTTTGATGAAGGCTCGGCCACGGTGGCGCTGGATCTGCTGGCTTTCCTGCAAAATTGGTTGATCGACCATATCAAGGGCGAAGATATGCGCTATAAAACTTTCTTCCAGAGCAAAGGTGAGCTTTGACGGTTAGGGGGGCTTATACCCCCCTTGTGCAGAGCATTAACCCCTACTCTTGGCTCACCACCACCTGCTGCCCATCCTGTAACTGGTCCCGGCCCATGATCACAATGGGCATATCTGGGGTAAACAGGGACAACAGCTGGGCGCGTTGCCCCGCTTGAGCATGGGGTAATGCCACAAAATGGGCCACCTGCTGGTCGTCCACAATAAACAAGCCCAACTTGTTGTTGCGCTCAACCAGCAGATCTGGTTCTATCCAACGCTGCTCATCCTGCCACACCAACTGCCCACTGCTCCCTGGCAACGGCTTGTCACGGTCAAAACGAAAACGCACCCGCAACGTCTGAGTTGTCTCCTCCTGCCTGGGTAAGATGTTCTCCAATTTAACCTCTACCTGCCCACTTGCATGCACAAAATACCAACGCTTGGCCATCTTCATGGACTTGATGGATGCAGCAGGAATCGTCGCCTCCAGCATAACGCGTACAGGATCGACCAATTGAAACAAGGGGCTCCCAACATCCGACCACCCCCCCAGTTGAGCCTTTCGATCCAACACCACACCAGAAAAGGGTGCATGAATCACCCCCTTTTCCACCTGTTTGACCGCCTGCTCGACGGCGCTCTTGGCTTCGACAATGCGCGCCTCTAAAACCTGTTTCTCCCCACGGCGGCGCCCCATCAACGCCTCTCCCGTTGCCTCCTGCTCGCCCAGCTTTTCTACCTGCTCCAACTGCTGCTTGGCCAGCAGCAACTGACTTTCCAGCACTCCGAGAGCCGCCTTGGCCCGTGCGTGCTCTAGCCCTTGGGACCAAGTATCCTGGCGGGCCAATACGGCCCCCCACGCCACACGATCACCGGTCTCCGCATGCAACTCTAATATCGGCGCGCTCACCTGAGCCGCAACCCACGCCTCCCGCAGCGCCACCACGCTGGCCGCCGCCTGTTCCTGCTGCTCAACCAACAGCGCTGCAACCGGTTTAACCGTCACCACCTGCCCTAGCCCGGGTGTCACCTGGGCACCGAAGAGGGGTGCTTCAGGGGGGGAAAGAACAGCCTCAGGTGGCTGCTCAGGCTGCGTAACCTCTTGCCCATAACCCACGGCTGCTGCACTGGTCAGCCATGCTAAAGCGAGCCAAGTCAGACCAATTCTACCCTTAGAGATATACCTATCCATGCCACCACCTACCCATAAAAAAGGGCTGGAACATGCCCAACCCTTTTTTTCTAGCGCTTAGGTGCTTGAGGTGTAAAGCCTAGAGACCGTTACCCCTTGCGCCCTCCCCAAACATACCCGGCAGACCAGGCTGCATCCCCTCTAGGAACTGTGCCACAATCGAATCTTCGACAATCTCCGGGCGCATGCTCTGTAGATCGGATCGGCTAATTCCCCCTTTGCCATTAAGGATATCTTTAGCCACGGCATACAAACGACCATCCTTATAGTTATGCCCCAACACCACGGCATAGTTTTTGGCCTCTTGCTCCAAACCCAGTTTCAACGCGCTCAGCACCATACTAAACAGCGCCTCTTCGGTTTGCAGACTGTCACGAAATTCTGGATTATCCACAATCTCATTAAACCGTTTCATCGCCGCAATATACTCGCCCCGGTCAAAATAGTAGCGACCGACGACAATCTCCTGCTGAGCCATACGGTTACGGCAGAAGTCCAACATTTTTTGGGCCTCCCACGCATAGTCAGACTCGCCAAAGCGGTTGATCACTTCGTGGAATGCAGTAGCTGCCTCTTTGGTGCGAGCTTGATCTCGGTAGGGATCTTTAATCTGCCGATAGTGGGCAAGACCAATCATATAAAAAGCATAAGAGACCTCGGGATGGCGTGGATGCAGACGGATAAACCGTTTGGCATGCCCCACCGCCTCATCAAACTCATCCTGCTTATAGGTTGCAAAGATCAGATTAAGCTGCGCACGCACCGCCCACGGCGAAAAGGGGTGTTTCTGATCCAGATCGGTAAAGATGGTCGCCGCGCTCTTATAGTTTTTCTTTTGTACATGGTTGACCGCCATGCGATACATCACTTCCGGTGCCAAATCGGGCTGGACATCCTTCTCTTCGGTGCTGCTGCAACCGCTCAAAAGCAGCACCAACATGACCATCATGCATAACCGTTTCATGGTTCGCTTCTCTCCATCTCTCATACCCTACCCGCCCTCAGCGGGGGGTAAAAATTGCTTGGGCAGCCTGCCGACCACTCTGCACCGCCCCCTCAATGGTCGCAGGCAGACCGGTTGCGGTCCAATCTCCGGCCAGATACATATTGTGCCACGGCGTGCAACGACCGTTCGGTCGCCAACGGTTTACCCCTGGCCAACTGGCAAAGGTGGCCCGCTGTGTCTTAATCACCCGACCTTGGGGTTGCATCCCTGCCAACTGGGGCTGTTGCGCAACCACATCCTGATGCACCGCATCAATCAAACGCTGGCTCTGCCAGCTTACTTCCCGATAGGCGGCACTTATGGCGGCGCTGATGCGCCCCTCGCCCGCCGCCATGGGCCATTGGCAGAGCCACTGACTGACCGAACCGGGCATGCCCACCATCGGTGCAGGCTGTTTGACCGCCCCATCGTAGCGCAAATGCACCGCAACAATGGGTGCCGCCGGCCACTCAGTCCACCCCTGCTGCTGGGCCCATTGGGGCAATAGGCTGGCTAAGCTCCAGTGAGGTATGGCCAGTACTACCGGTAACCCAGCGGGCAGATGCCAAGTAACCCCCTCTGTAGCGCTATGCAAAATCAACGCCGTGATCTGTTGCTGGCTCTGCTCTAGCCCCTGCAAACGTAACCCCGTGCGAATAACCCCACCCCGCTGTTCTATCCAACGGCGGGCGGGTTCCACCAGCAGGCTACTTAAATCCTGAGTCGGGTAAAGAGGCTGTGCGTCAGCACTGTTCCATAAAAAGAGTCGACTGAGTACACCGGCAAACAGGTGGGCATCGGCACTGCCGGGTCCTTCGTTCAAAGTCGCCAGACAGAGCGGCTCCCACAGCCGTTCAAAGAGCTGCGGTGGTGAACCAGCCCGCTGCAACCATTGGGTGACGGTTAGGGCATGTGCTGCGCCCCTAACGTGTTCCCTCCAGAGCGCGGGCAGCAGACCCCGCAACGACCACAGCTCTCCACCACTCAACCCCGGTAACTGCGCCAACCCCCGCCCTAACCGCCAAGCCGCCCAACCCGGCCCTAACGACAGCTTATGGTGCCCATGTTGAGGGGTGTAAAAATGGTAGGCCGTGCCCCGTTGCAACCCCTCCTGCACCCCTAGTTGGGCCAACCAAGCCAGGGTCTCCTTATACGCCCCCACCAGCAGGTGGGGACCATTATCCAAAACACAGCCCCAACGTCGATCCCAGTGGCTGGCCACCCGCCCCCCTAAACGGGGTGCGGCCTCCACCAGCAGCGGACGGCGGCCCTGGCGCAGCGCCTCGCTGGCACAGGCGAGTCCCGCCAAGCCTCCACCAATGATCACCAGATCCAGCGGCCCCTCCCACTCAAAGGGCATCATACGCCCGCAACCAGCCCACCCGGCTGGCCAACCAACAGCGCAGACAGAGCCACAGCTTATAACTTTTACTCAACTGGGCTGGCTGCTGATCAACCCGATAGCCAGCGGCCCGTATGCGGCGCAACCGGGCATGGTAGACCGCGCCCATCGAACGTGCGGCAGTAAGCTGGGCAAAGTGCTCGCCTTGCACCAGCTCACGGGCTTGGGCAAAGTGGCTCTCAATACGCGCATCAACCTCCTGCAACGCGGCTACCAACGCCGGCTGCCATTCCCCGTCCAATATCCCTTGATGTTGAACCCCGTGGGCCTGCAACACGGTTTGCGGCAGATAAACACGCCCCATCTGCCCATCCTCGAACAGATCTCGCAGAATATTGGTCAACTGCAAAGCCATGCCAAGGTGATGGGCAAACTGCTGCGCCCGCTCCCCCGTTACCCCAAAGACCGGCAAAGCCGCCAAACCCACCGCCACCGAAACCTTATGGCAGTAGCCCTCTAGCTCCTGCCAGTTCTCATAGTTTCGCGGTTGCAGATCCATCTCCATACCCTGCAAAATCTCTATAAAGGGGGCCATTTGCCACCCATATTGATCTTTTAGGGCATGCAATGCCCTAGCGACAGGGTGACGGGGCTGACCGGTAAAAACCTCCACAATCTCCTCGTGCCACCACGCCAGTTTCATGTGCGCTGCACGAGGATCCAATTGCCGATCCACAATATCATCCACCTCACGGCAGAAGGCATAGAGGGCAAACAGACCCCGCCGTTTGTGCGCCGGCAACAGCCGCATGGGCCAATAAAAAGAGCTACCACTGCGTTTTACACGCGCCTGGCAATAGAGATCTGGCGTCATCGACACACCCGCCCTAGGCCCCGCAACAAGCAGCCCATTTTGGCACGTTTATCCAGGGAGGGCCGCTCCCGCAAGGTATTACCCCCCAACTGCTCAATCCGCTCCAAGACCGCCATGCCCCCCGCCCAGGTCGCCCCCAGTTCGAGATTAAGGGGCCAGGACACTTTGGTCAGCAGGGGCTCCCCCTGTAGATAGAGCGCCCGCGTCTGCGCAATTAGGTGCATCATCAGCTCGGCGGCGGCGGCTGAAAAACGCCGCTGTAAGATATCCGCCTCCTTGACCCCAAAACGGGCCATCTCCTCCCTAGGAAGATAGAGGGGACGCCCGTTCCACGGATCCTCACCCAGATCCTGCCAATGGTTGGTCAGTTGCAAGGCCGTGCAAATGGCGTCGGCATAACCCATCAGGGTTTCATCCCGATAACCCGCCAGCCGCAGCACAATGCGCCCCACCGGATTGGCCGAATATCGGCAATACTCCAGCAACTCTTGGGTGGTATCATAATGTTTGCAGGTAATATCCATACGAAACGCCATGAGCAGATCCCGTAGGGGATCAATGGGCAACTGCATCTGCTGCATGGTATAGGCTAGGGCGCGAAACACCGGATGATCGGCCTCTCCACGCTGGGCGGCCTCTAAACGGCGCTGCCAATCATCCAACTTTTGTAACTTCTCCTTAGGGCTACCCTCACTGCTATCGGCAAAATCATCGGCCATGCGAGCATAAGCATAAACCGCATGGATATGGGGCCGTAAACGCGCCGGTGCCAACAAGGAACCCACAGGAAAATTTTCACTGTTGGCACGCACCACCCGCTGGCAGTAGTCAAAATCCTGCAACAGATGGTAGGGTATGGTGGGACCTGTAAACCAGGACATAACGTTCCTTTAACTGGTGGCCTGACTGTCGGATGCTGGGGTTGGATCCGCCTGGATAACGCAGTTACGCCCCCCGCTCTTGGCCCGATAGAGCGCCTGATCGGCACGGTGGACAAAGGCTTCGTTGTTGGCATCCTGGCTGGCCCCATCATCCAATTGGGCCACCCCAAGGCTGGCGCTGATGCTCAAACTCTCCCCTTTTAACTTAAAGCGCATGGCCGCCACACTTAGACGTATCTGCTCGGCCTTCTCCATAGCTTGCGGCAAGGTGGTCTCTGGCAGGAGCGCCACAAACTCCTCACCCCCATAGCGGGCCAGGGTGTCGGAGTCCCGTAGGAGGGCGCGGGCATGACCTGCGACCTCTTTTAACACCCGATCCCCCACCGGATGACCATAGGTGTCGTTGATCTTTTTAAAATGGTCCAAATCAATAATAATGAGTGACAAGGGCTCCCCATAACGGCGGGTACGGGCGGTTTCGCGGGTTAACGACTGGAACAGCGCGCGACGGTTAGCCACCTGGGTCAAAGGATCGGTAAGGCTCTCCTCCTTGGCCTTTTTTAGGTCGTCCTGTACCTGCTGGAGCTGCTTACGGGTGAGATCCAACTGGGCCTGACTCTCCGATAAGGAGGTGGCTAACGACTGGGTTTGGCTACGCAGGGCTTCGGCCTCGGTGACGAGGGCACCGCGCAAACTTTCCAAATCCCCCAAGCGGGTGGTGGTGCGAATGCGGCTGAGGGTCTCATCCAAACGCCCGGTGGCACCGCTGGCATCCTTACGCATAACCCGCATACGGTCGGCGATCTCGGCAATGAGATCCACCAGCGCTTTACGGCTCTCCTCCCAGCGTTCAAAGCTGGAGACACCCGCCTCGCGAATCTCACTGCAAAAGCTCCCCAAGCGCTCCCAATAACCCGGCGGCAATACCCCTGACTGCTCAATCAACATTAAGCTCTGCTCTTCTGCCCACGCCTCGCCCCGGGTTAGGGTGTGCACCGCTTGCAGAATATCTGGCAACCAACGAATGGCCAGATGCATCCGGTCACTCTGTCGGGTCGAAAGCTTGCCCAGACCCGCAATCAGCGCCCGCAGCTCCTCCAACAGCGGTTCAGACTCCTTTTTGTGCTTGCCCTGTTTGAGATCCTCAACCACGCGGTCGACCCGCCCCTGCATCTCGGCATCCCCCAGGTAGGCAGGCTTAAAACCGTTGACTAAGGCGCTGACCAACAGACGAACAGCAGGATCTTTCAAGGGATCGGGACCCATGGCTTCCTGAAACACCCAATCCCGCAAAACACGCCGAGCACCATCCCGATCTTCGTGTTTTTCTTCGAGAAAGTCTAACGCATACTGGACTTTTACCGGCTCTTCGCTGAGCGATTTCTTCTTTTTTCTAAAAATCATAGCCCATCCCAATCCAAAAGCTGCTCACGGGTTACGGCAAAAACACCGCTGGCCTCAAAATGAAACTGTAGCCAATAGACCGGTAGATCTGGCCACCGCTGTTCCATGATCTCCTGGGTATCATCCCCCACTTCACACAACAGGATACCACCCGGTTCAAGGTACTCTGCTGCTTGCTGTAAAATGGGAATGACCAAATCCAAGCCATCCCCCCCCGCCTCTAGGGCCATTTTTGGTTCCCGATGGTACTCTGCTGCCAATCCAGCATAGATGCGCGTCGGCACATAAGGGGGATTGGTAAGGATCAAATCGTAACACGCCCCCGTTAACTTTTCGAATAGATTAGAGCGCACCAAACGCACCCGTTCGGTCACCCGATGACGCTTGACATTTTCCGCCGCCACCGCCAGTGCATCGGCAGAAAGATCGACCGCATCCACCTGCAACCAGGGGTAGTGCAGCGCCGCCGTAATGGCCAAACAACCACTACCCGTACAGAGATCCAACATGCGCTTAAGCGGGCGGGCGCCTTCCATTAAACCCAGCAAACCATCGGGATCATCCAGCACATTTTCGATGCGTGATCGGGGAATGAGCACCCGCTCATCCACCACAAAACGGTGGCCCGCAAACCAAGCCTCGCCGGTGATATAGTTGACCGGTTTGCGCTGCTCGATGCGCTGCTGTAATAGGGCCTCCATATAGGCGGCTTGGTCAGGGCCAACCTGCTGGGTTTTATGCCGCTCCAACTGCTCTAAATCCATACCCATGGCATGGGCCAGCAGATATTCCGCCTCCCACTGGGGTTCTTGCAGACCATTATCATAGCTAAGCTTGGCCTGTTTTAAACGGGCGGTACTCCGGCGCAACCAGCCATCCACACTATGGGCTGGATCGGTTACGGTGCGCGCAGGAGGGTTTTTTTGGCCCCCTCTTTGGGGTGCGCCTGGGCGACCTTTATCGGTCCTTTTTTTAGTGCCATCCGTCTGGTTGGCCCGATTTTTGTATTTACCCGACATGGAGGTCGTCCTTACAGAAGGGTTCGATAAGCCACTGGTCCAAGGGGGTATACCCCACATGAGCCCCTGTTTATAAGGGGGACCGACATAAAAATATAGGTTACGACTGGCACGTGTAAGAAAAACGTAACAAAACCCACATGACCGCTTGTTGTGGAACGGTGGGTGGCGTACTCTTGTGTTGGATTTTTGACGGGGCGTTAAGATCCCATAACTCCACACAGAGGCGTCAAAGAATAGACGTCGATTTTCTGACACGCACCCGTTTCAGGCGGCTCACCCCTGTAGGGAACCGCCAAAGAAGATGCAGAATAGACACATTTTCAGCATCTTGGGGAGTTTATTCGCGATGCGAATCTCGGCACACGTCACGGGCCGAGTGGCTTTGCAGGTTAGTGTACACTAAAACCGTGTGCCATGCGCAGCCCCTTTACCCGTCACGTTTGGCCACCGCATGGCACCGTCCAAGGATGGACGGATCACCGATTTGACCCAGCGGATGGTTTAACCATCGGCCTTAGGAGGGGACGTGAACGGTATTATTGGCAGCGCACCGGCAATGCGCAAACTGTTCAAGCTCATCGAGCGGGTAGCTGCGGCGGATTCCACCGTCCTTATCCATGGTGAGAGCGGTACTGGTAAAGAATTGATTTGTCGGGCTATTCACAATACCTCTCCCCGTCACAATGGCCCGTTGATTGCGGTCAACTGTGGTGCGATTCCCGAAGATTTGTTGGAATCGGAGCTGTTTGGTCACGCCAAGGGCTCGTTTACGGGGGCGGTGCGGGATCGTCCCGGTAAGTTTGTCACCGCCAACAATGGCACCATTTTTCTGGATGAAATTGGGGATATGTCCCCAAAACTCCAGGTTAAAATGTTGCGGGTTCTGCAAGAGCGTATTGTGGAGCCGGTGGGGGCACTGCGCTCGGTTGAGGTCAATGTGCGGGTGATTGCCGCCACCCATAAAAATCTTTCTAAAGAAGTGGAAGAGGGGCGCTTTCGCGAAGACCTTTTCTACCGTCTTAATGTGGTACCCATTCAGGTACCGCCTCTGCGTGACCGTATAGAAGATGTATCCTCGCTGGTTGAGCATTTTATGGAAAAATGCGCCGCACGCAGCAACTGTCCTCCTGTCAAAATTGGTGCCCAAGTGATGTCTATTTTTCAGCGTTACAGCTGGAAGGGCAATGTGCGTGAGTTGGAAAATTTGATGGAGCGGTTGATTGTGCTGGCCGACGATGAGGTTACGTTGGACGATCTGCCGGAGAATATGTTGGACACCAGCAACCATACCGAACCCCGTGCGCAAGAGGAGCGCATTCCCGTGCAAGCCTTTAGGGTCGCCTATAACGACGACGATGAGGATGAAGGGGATGGGGAGATGGTCTTGGATGATCGTGAGAGTGTCACCGACTTTAACCATCAGGTTGAGCAATACGAAAATCAACTCATTTTAAATGCCCTTAATCGAACGGGTTGGAACAAAAACAAAGCGGCCCAGCTATTAAAGCTTAATCGCACCACGCTGGTGGAGAAGATCAAGAAAAAGGGGCTGGAAGACGATAAACAGAGCGAACAACGGAGCGGCTAATGAACGCCCAGCCAAACAAACGGACCAAACCTTGGGCAGTGCCTGGGTTATTGCTGTTGGTGATGGTGCTGTTCATACCGGTACGGGGTTGGGCTTTTTCTACCGAGTTACAACATGAACCTTCACCTTCCGGCAAAGGGGACACCCTTAGCTTCGAGCTGCCGAGCAACGACCAGTTGCCCAGTTGGGAGCTGATTCGCCCTAAGGTATTGCGCTTGAAGGTGCCCAATTTGCTGGCGCTACCGCACACCCGTATTGATCCTAAAACCACCCGTTATATTCGTAATATCGTGGTTGAAGAGATTGCCGGTGAGTTGGGGCTTTATATCACCTTAGAGCTCAAGGTGCCGTTATTGACCTTTCGGCATCAAGTGACCGAGGCCAAACGGCGGCATCCTTCTCGCTACATTCTCTATATTGAACCCACCCCCATGCCTAACCCGCAGGATGTCACGCGCATTCGTGGAGCGCGTATTTTACCAGGGGCCGAGGGCACCTTGGTGGTGATTGACCATGTGGGTAGCGCTGAGATCAAAGATCAGAATATTGACCATGCCCAGCACGCCATCCGTTTGCAGTGGCAGGGTGCGGCCATGGATAAATTTTGGATCGCGCCCCAACCAGCGGGTTTGGTCACCGCCATTCACACCTACACTTTTAGCAATGACCTGTTGGAGATGGAGATTGCCTTTCATCCCCGTACGGGCAGTGTTGAGCTGCATCAAAATCCCAAGAGCGGCACGCTCATTATTGAATTACGTACCCAAAACATGAAGGATGTCAAACGCAAGCAGGATATTGACACCATTTTGACCAACCGTTTGCAAGCCGTTGCTGAAGGGCTGCCCTTGCCCTTAAACCGCATTACCCCGATCTTCAAGCCGTCGTCCGAGGTGGTTAAGTTGGCGGATCAAGAGGTGACGGAAGAGTATTTTATGAACAATGCGCTGGCGGCGGAGAAGGACCACCAGTATGGCAAGGCGCGGGGGTATCTGGATGCCATCTTACGCACCTTTCCCCAGACCCAAAATCGGGAGTTGCTGGCCTTTTATAAGGTTGATTTGGGCAAAAAAATGCAGTGGGAGAAGGCGGGCTGGTTGTTGGAGGAGCTCACCGGCGTGCTCAACACCTACCCCAACCACTATCGCTATCCTGAGTATCGCCTGCTACAGTTGCAGTTAATGAATGGTGCCCACCAATCTGAGCGGGCGTTAGCCGCCATGAACGATCCCAACTTGCCCATGAATGATGCACGGGTGGTGTTGGAACAAGCGCGTGCCGAAAAGGGTATGGGGCATGATGTGGAAGCGCTGGAGCGCCTTTACTATCTGCTGGAAAAAATGCCCGACGCCAATGTGCGTGAACGGGCGGGTGCCTATTTTGAATTGGTGGATCTAGAGACCCAGCGTAACCATTTGGAGAAGGCGGTCAAGATTTTAGAAGAGATTCCTGATCCAGAGATGACCTTCTTGGCCAATGATCCAGACCGCTACATTCAGTTGGCGACGGCTTACTACAACCATAATGATTTTCCCAAGGCGTTGGATCTCTACATACGCATTTTGGATGCCTATCCAGACACTCCGGCGGTTACACCTTGGGCGATGTTACGGGCCGCCATGTGTTACCGTTTTATGAACAAAGAGGATGAGGCCAAGCGACTGCTGGACCGTTTGGGATTGATCTATCCCAACTCTGGTGCGCAGTTATGGGGGCGCATTTTCCGGGTAGAGATGGATGGCAAGCGGGATGTTAAAGAGCGTCTCCAGGAGTTGGATGAAATTATTGCGAGCAACCCACGGGGTAAAGCGATCTTTGAGGCCTATTTTGCCAAATCGCAGTTACAGGGGGATTCTGGGGATCATGAGTCCAGTTTAAAGACCCTTAACTATCTGCTGACCATGTTGGATATTGGTTTTGAGCGCAATCGTGCCAACTTGTTACGTCGTCGTTATCTCCAGGCTGGTATGGAGCAGGCGTTGACCCAACGTCAACCAGAGTACGCCATGTCTTTAGCGGAGACCTATGGCGAGGATTGGCGTCGTTTTAATCTGTTTGTGGTGCCTCGTACGCAGCTGAGCGAGGCATTAATGCGGTTGGGTCAATATCGTGAAGCGCAGCCGCTGTTGGCGGTCAATGATGATGTTGAGAGCAAGCGTTTGCACAAGTTGGCCGATGATCTGGCCAATGGCATCTACCCCAAGGTTGATCAAGATCGGAGTTTGGTCAATGAGCGCGAGGCTCGGGTGCGGGTTGCAGAGGCAGAACGCCGCCGCGAGAAAGAGGATTGGGTGGCCATTTTGGATCTTCTTAACCGTTTACCGATAAAAGGGTTAAGTGAAGGAGAGCGGGATGAGCGGCTGCGTTTGTTGGCCAAGGCCGAATCTGAACGGGGACGTTTTCCGCAGGCGGTACAAAATCTAGAAGATTTGCTTTTTAATCGACCTATGGGTGACGGCAAGGATTATTACTGGTACGCTACGGTACAACAGGCATGGCGCGGTGATGAAAAGGCGCTACCGGTTTACCGCAAGGTAGCGGATGAAGCGGAGAAGGTACAATTCAAAGCCTTGGCGTTGATGCGTATCGGCGATATTCTACAGAAACAGCGAAATTTAACGGAAGCCAAACAGGCTTTTGAAAAAGCGGCGGAGCTGGATCCACAAGCCTCTTGGGCGCCCATGGCGCGTGAGAATGCGAAACAGCTCGAACTGGTACAGGAAATGGCACCCTGAAGACCATGAAGGATCAGACTGAAATCATTTTGCTGGGACGGTCCGATAGCGCCCTGAACAGCTTGGCGATGCAGCTTAAGTCGTTGCAATGCCAACCTGTGCTTATCGCGGACGTTACCAAGGCTAAAACCTATCTGCGCAGCCACCAGGCTGGGCTGGTCATGATCGCCATGGAGGGGGTGGATGAACCACTGGATCTACTCAAGGAGCTAACCTTTTTATTCCGTGGGTTACCTCTGTTAGCCATCGCCACACGGGGCAGTGTGCATGAGGCCAAGCAGACCATTGATGCGGGTGCGGCAGATTATCTGCTGTTACCGGTGGACAATGAGGTGCTGTCGGCACAGATCAAGCGCTACAACAATCAGTTTTTTGATCCTGAGTTGGGTCGTGGACGTCGTTTGGTGACGGCGGATCCGGCCATGCTCAAACTGTTGGGTCAGGTCCGACGGGTTTCCAACTCCAACGCGACGGTGTTGATTCAAGGGGAGAGTGGTACGGGTAAAGAGCTGATGGCGCGGTATGTTCATCAGGTTTCTGATCGGGCTAATGGCCCTTTTGTTGCCATTAACTGCGCGGCCCTACCGGAAAATTTGCTTGAATCTGAGCTGTTTGGTCACATTAAGGGGGCCTTTACTGGCGCGACCAGTGACCGTAAAGGCAAGTTTTTACAGGCCAACGGAGGTACCATCTTTTTGGATGAGATCTCCGAGATGACCCTAAACCTACAGGCCAAATTGCTACGTGTGTTGCAGGAGAAAGAGGTTGATCCGGTGGGTGGTAAACACCCTATTGCGTTGGATGTGCGGGTGATTGCCTCCACCAACCGGGATCTTAAAGAGTATGCCGCAGATGGGCTGTTTCGCGAGGATCTCTATTACCGGCTCAATGTCTTTCCGGTCTTTATTACGCCGTTGCGCCAACGTCCTAAGGATGTTGTGCTGCTGGCTGATCTGTTTCGCCAGCGTTTCATTAAAGAGCTGGGGCGTAATGATATTCCCTTTGATGCAGCGGCCATGGATGCCTTGGTACGCTACCGTTGGCCGGGCAATATTCGGGAGCTGGAGAATGTGGTCCAGCGAGCCCTGTTGATCGCCGAGGATGATGCGGTGAGCAGCCATGATTTGATGATTGAGGTAAGCGGTTCGGCGGCTCCCTCGCCCAGCATGACACGGGATGCGGATGAGATGGGTATGGCGCTGGATGGGGACCATATTCACATGCCGGTGGGTACCACGGTACGGGAGATGGAGGAGATCCTTATCCGCCGTACGTTGGATGAGGTGGACGGCAACCGTACCCGAGCGGCGGAGATTTTGGGTATTTCCATTCGCACGCTACGCAACAAGCTTAATGAGTATGCGGGCCGGATTCCTTAAATAAGAGGGTCTGTTCAATCGGTTTATAAAAAAGGCAAGCTTTCGAGCTTGCCTTTTTTATGGGTTAGGGCGTGGGGCGTTGAGAGCGTATCTCCAGAGGCACTCGTTACAATTCGCTAAAAAAGGTGAAATATCGTTGATAAAGCATGTATGATGGTGGGGTTTATTTCGCGGTTAGGTTATGAAAACGACGGTTATTGGTGAAACGCTTGGTATGGAGCGTTGTGGGGTGAGCTATTGTGGTTAAATGGCGCACAGAGGGGGTTTAAGGGGGGCGTTGGTGGAAGCTACGGTGGGCAGGACAAGCAGATTGCACATAACGGCCCCCATGCTTGTGTGGGGGGGTATGGTTGCGGTTTTGCTGGTATTGGGGGGCTTGCTGTTTGTACCGGTTGGTAATCCTGATTTACCCCCACAGGGCCTATGGTTACGGGCGCAGCATCGGTTATTGCCGGGGCTTTACTGGCAGCGCCGTTTGCTGGCGGCCCAGCAGCGGCTTGAACAGGCGCAGCTGGTGTTGGATGGTGCCAAGGCGGATTATCGGCAGGTGGTACGTGGGCGGCGCCAACAGATTGAACAGGCGCGACGGTTGGCTCAGCAGGAGCAACGCAATCCCGTTACGGCGCATCGCGCGGTGGTGGTGGCGTCTCGGGCGCGTATTCATGATTTACGCAAGCAGTTGCAGGGTGCGCAAGCACAGTTACGTCGACAACAACGTCAGTTGGAAACCATTCAACTGTTAAAATTGCAAGAAATGGGTCTCTACACTGCGGTTCCCGCTGTGGAAAGTGCAGGTCTTAAACCCGTTGGGGCGGAGTCGCGATAGCTATGGATTATGGATCGGTCACATTCCGGCATCTTTTTCTTATTATTTCCATCATTATTGCGCTGTTAGATGCCGCGTTTGTATGGCTGAACTATACGGCCGACAAGCGTGTATTGTGGCAAAATTTATCCCGCAGGGCCAATAACCATAGGGATGTTTTCAACCATACCCTAATCAGTACGGCGGGGCACATGCAGCAGATATCCACACTGCTTGCCAATACACCGGAGGTCCGTTCACGCTTTTTACAGGGTCGCTTAGCGGTGGATCGTGAGGGTGGCGGTGCGGGTGGGGTGCAAGCTGCGCGTATACGTAAAGAGCTGTATAATTTTTTAAAGCCGGGTTGGCAAGCGGTTCAAAACAGTTATGAGATTCGTCAATTACATTTTCATTTAGCTCCTGGGGACATCTCTTTTTTAAGGGTACACAAGCCGGATAAGTTTGGGGATGATCTTTCGGCGATTCGCCATACCATTGTTCACAGCAATCGTTTTCGTGAGCCGACGCAGGGGTTTGAGTCGGGGCGGGTTTATGCGGGCATCCGGGGTGTGGTGCCTGTGATTATGGCGGCGGGTGAGGATAAACCTGAAATGCTGGTGGGGTCGGTGGAGAGCGGCACCAGCTTTGTAGAGTTATTGCAAAATTTAAAGGGGCAAATGGGTGCCGATTATGCGGTACTTTTGACCACCGAGTATGCGCGTAACACGTTATGGCCCAAGGTTTATCAAAAGATGGTGACGGAGGGTCCTACGAACACGCATTATGTGACGGAGGCGACCACCAGTAATAGTTTGGCGGAATTATTTAAGGATGATGCGTTATTTAGCGATCAAGAGGGCATGTGTCGTTTACAGGTTGTACCGTTGGGGGGGCAACCGGTCGCGCTTACATGTTTTGATTTATTGGATTTTCGCAATATGCAGGACCCCCAGAGCAAGCCTGTTGGCAAGGTGGTGGTTTGGAGTCAGGCGGGTGCGGAGATGTTGGCGTTTAATGCGAAGTTTCGCGACAATATTCTTTTTGCCATCAGCACCTATTTAGCGGTGGAGTTACTGGTATTTATTTTATTACGCATGGGTACGGGGCAGTTTCGTCGTGAGGTTTTGGAGCGCACGGTAGCATTACATAAGAACAACCGGCAGTTAGCATTGGCCAAGCGTGAGGCAGAGGAGGCCAATGCGGCGAAGAGTCGGTTTTTGGCGACCATGAGTCATGAGATCCGCACGCCGATGAATGCGATTGTGGGCATGGCAGATTTGCTCAAGGATACACCGTTGGATCGGGAGCAGGCACGTTTTGTTGCGACTTTTCAGCGGGCTGGTGATCAATTGATGGATCTTTTGAATGATATTTTGGATTTATCCAAGGTGCAATCGGGGCAGATTCATATTGAGGTCGTTGAGACGGACATACGTACATTATTGGATGATTTGTCGGCGATGATGGTGGCCAAGGCGCGGGTTAAGCAGGTTGATTTATTATTTAATCCGCATCCTAATTTACCGGCTCGGGTTGGGGTTGATCCGTTACGTTTGCGTCAGGTGATGATCAATTTACTGGGCAATGCCATTAAGTTTACGGCCAATGGTGAGGTTGAGTTACGGGCGTATTTTACCAGCAGTTCTGAGGTCCCGTATGGGTTAGGTTTTGAGATTTCTGACACGGGAATTGGGATTGATGAAACCCGGTTAAAGGCGATTTTTGAAGCGTTTACGCAGGCGGATTTATCGGTAACGCGGCAATTTGGTGGCACGGGATTGGGGTTGACGATTAGTCGTCATTTGGTGGCGTTGATGGGTGGGGATATTCAGGTTGAGAGCACCATCGGTCAGGGCAGTCGGTTTTGGTTTGAGATACCCATTGACGAGCCGGTGCAGAGGCAGCCACTTTCGATTTTGGAGCCGCGTCCTGTTCTTTATTTAAATGGCATGTCGCCGAATCATGCAGAGGTTTTGCGGCATCAATTACTGCATCACTGTGAGGAGATCCGCTATTCGCATGGTGAGGGGGAGTTAGGGGCGCAGCTTATGGAGGCTGCTCCTGGTTCGGTTGTTTGGTTGGAGAGTGGGCATGATCCTACGGGGGCTTTTCGTTTGTTAGAGTCGTTACGCGGGCAGTATGGTAAGAGGGGTTTTCATTGGATTGTTGCGGGTTGGGAGTCTGTTGAGAAGTGTTTGGAGCAGGCTAATTTCTTGGGTAGTCATTATATACAGAAGCCGCACAGCATGGGGCAGGTATTACAGTTATTGATGGATGTGTTGGGTATGCAGCGGGTGGTATTGGCGCCGAGGGTTGATATGGATTTACAGACGCCGATTACGATTTTGTTAGCGGAGGATAGTCCGGACAATGTGTTATTGGTTGAGCGTTTTTTAAAGAAGACGGCGTATCGATTGGATGTTGTGGGTAATGGTCGTGAGGCGTTGGAGTCGGTGAAGAAGCATCATTATGATTTAATTTTGATGGACATTCAGATGCCGGAGATGGATGGGTTGAGTGCGACGCGCACGTTACGTTCGTGGGAGCGTGAGCAGGGGACGCCGCGCACGCCTGTATTGGCATTGACGGCGCATGCGTTTCGTGAGGATCGGGAGGCGAGTATTGAGGCGGGTTGTGATGGGCATTTGACTAAGCCATTTAAGAAGGATGAGTTATTGAAGACGATTCAGCGGCATGCTTTACCGCACATGCAGCGGTCTTAGGTAGGGGCTGATGGGTTAGCGGTGATCTTTGCGTGTGTTTGAATGCCCTTATGTCCAGGGAGTCTCATTATTAAAAGGGATTGGGGGGAAGCTCTGCTTGCCCGCCCAGCGGGGTTCGGGTGAAGCCCTGAGATCTTTTGATCTTTTGTAAGGCCCCGTACCGATGGAGCAATATTCGAGTGATCTTGAATGCCTTTATGCCCAGGGAGTCTCATTATTAAAAGGGATTGGGGGGTCTGGGGGGAAGCTCTGCTTGCCCGCCCAGCGGGTGCAGGGCGGCGCCCTGCCGGGTCTGGGCGGAGCCCAGTGGGGTTCGGGGCGAAGCCCTGAGATCTTTTGACTTTTTTAATCTTTTGCTCTTTTGATCTTTTGTAAAGCCCCGTACCGATGGAGCAAGGGTGCAGGGGTCTTATTAAGAAAGCACGGGCTGTGTAGGAGCGCGGTACGGGGCATAGGGTAGCGATGTCACGCGCCAGCGTGGCGGGCGGTTAGGCTCACGGGCGCTGGGGGGAAAACTTGGGCTCACGGGCGCTGGGGGGAAAACTTGGGCTCACGGGCGCTGGGGGGAAAACCGCTCAACACCCCCAACCACAGCCCGGAACGACCCCCCCTGGGGCATTTGGCATTCCCTAATGGGGGAACATTGAAAAAAGACTCAATGTTCCCCCATTAGGGAATTAAAAGGCTGGCTCGCTGGTCGCTAAGCTGCAAAAAGCCGCAGCTTAGCTCCCCTAGCGAAGGGCGAGCCTAAAAGCAAAAAAAAGTCAAAAGATCAAAAGATCAAAAGATCAAAAGATCAAAAGATCAAAAGCAAAACCCTGGGGGGAGACAGAGAACTTCTCCCCCCAGACCCCCCTCTAACCTTTTTTTAATCATAAAAACCATACCGTTCAGTGCCGATCCTTGAGAACATGCAAAAAAAATCAAACGATTAAAACAAAAACCCTATACCAAAATCTCAATACTCCCCCTCCCCATCACACCGAACGATTCAACAAAAATAGACTCTACCCCTAAGCCCATAGCCCCCTCATCCAATTTACGCTAAATTAACACACTAAAACCCTAGCACCCTCGATCCCCCAGGAGACCCCAATGCACGCCCGCATGCACGTCACCATCATCGGTACCGGCTTCGCCAGCATCGCCGCCATTAAACAACTGCGGAAACTGGATGCCCTAAAAAAACTACAGATCACCGTTATCGCACCCAAACCCTGCTTCGTACACCTGCCCAGTATGATCTGGATCCCCTCTGGACTGCGCCGCGCCGAAGATGTCACCGTCGATCTAACAAACTTTTTTAAACATATGCAGGTTAACTATATCCCCGCAACCGTCGCCCAAATTACCCATAAAGGGCGTACCGTCATCACCACCCAAGGGGAACATATCCCCAACGATGGCCTTATCATCGCCAGCGGCGGTACCTACCTGCAAAAAGCCCCCGGTATCGAATATACCCTCAACCCCTGCACCGGCCTAACCGCCTCCGAACGGGTGCGCGACCGCTTGCAAAAAATGCCCGGCGGTACCATCGCCTTCGGCTTTGCCGGTAACCCCAACGAACCCACCGCCGTACGCGGCGGACCCATGTTT
Source organism: Magnetococcus marinus MC-1 (assembly GCF_000014865.1). Lineage (NCBI taxonomy): Bacteria > Pseudomonadati > Pseudomonadota > Magnetococcia > Magnetococcales > Magnetococcaceae > Magnetococcus > Magnetococcus marinus. The sequence goes on along the minus strand of NC_008576.1, from coordinate 339,381 downwards.
GAGTTCCTATTCGGCATCCATACCCAACTCAAACGCGAAAAACGTCGCCAAGATTTTAAACTGATTTTCTTTAACCCCATGCTGGAACCCGGTAAACGGCTCGGCCCCAAAGCCGTTAAAGGTATGCTCAATGCCATGCAACAACGCGGCATCGAAACCCACCTCGGCCACAAAATTAAAGCCTTCGGCCCCGATTTTGTACGCACCGAAGGCGGCGAGTTCGCCGCCGATATGACCCTGTTTATCCCCGGTATGCGCGGCCTGCCCCTCTACGAACAGAGCGACCTGCAACTCTCCCCAGGTGGATTTATCCAAGGCGACCAATATTGCCGCGCCGAAGGCGTGATGCGTACCTACGTGGCTGGCGATGCCGCTAACCTACCCGGCCCCGATTGGAAAGCCAAACAAGGCTATGGTGCCGGTATGCAAGCAACCGCCGCCGCCTCTAACCTGTATGACGAATTGCTGGGCCGTCCCATCGGCGCAACCTACCGCAATGAACTCCTCTGCGTGGTCGATACCCTCGATCGCGGCATGTTTGTACAACGCTCCCCCAAACTTAACCTTATCCTCCCCCCCATGCGCAGCATGCACTACATCAAACAGTTCATGGAGTGGAAAAATATCGCCCCCCTGCGATAAATCAACCAACATGTCATGCCATAACAAGCCCCGCCAACAACGGCGGGGCTTTAACACCCCGCCAAACGCCAACCCAACCACCCTACCTAGTTAACGAGCAACTGGTGCACTGCGGTGATCATCCAACAGCCCCTCATCAACGCCTTGGCCATCCGTATACTCGCCATCCCTGATAGGCTGCCTATGAAATCAGACCCCTAACAGAGCATGGATAGACTTTTACCAGGGGCTGCTTTAGAGTACCGCCTTCGCTAAAGTATGGGCCAAGCACCAGACGCGATAAAAAAAATGTGCCCGGCCCCATTTTTTTTTGCCCATGGGGTTGCAATCCCAACCCGGCATCACTACATATGCAACAACAGCGAATCAAAACCGGTTCCATGGGAACCGATCATATAGATGTTAAACTGGATCTTTCGGAGGCAATCACATGTCGATCAATTTTCGTCCGCTGCATGACCGTGTTGTTGTAAAGCGTACCGAGTCTGACGCCAAAACGGCTGGTGGTATTATTATTCCCGATACCGCTAAAGAGAAGCCCGTTCAAGGCGAAGTACTGGCCGTGGGTAGCGGTGTGGTGAACGATGCAGGAAATGTCCGTCCCCTGGAAGTCAAAGTGGGCGACAAAGTGCTCTTTTCTAAATATGGTGGCACTGAAGTTCGTATCGATGGCGAAGAGCTGCTGATTATGCGCGAATCCGACATCGTGGGTATCCTGGGCTAAGCCCAACACCCTACCTGAACCCATACTAAAAAAACGCGCCTTGCGCATTTATGAAATCGGTAAGAGGAAGCAACCATGGCTGCCAAAGAAGTAAAGTTCGGCGAAGCTGCACGCGCCAAAATGCTGAATGGTGTTAATATCCTGGCTAACGCTGTTAAAGTCACCCTGGGCCCCAAAGGCCGCAATGTGGTGCTGGACAAATCCTGGGGCGCCCCCCGCATGACCAAGGATGGCGTCTCCGTTGCCAAAGAGATCGAACTGGAAGATAAGTTTGAAAATATGGGCGCACAAATGGTGCGTGAGGTCTCCTCCAAAACCGCCGATGTGGCCGGTGATGGTACCACCACCGCCACCGTGCTGGCCCAAGCGATCATCCGCGAAGGCATGAAAGCGGTTGCCGCTGGCATGAACCCCATGGATCTGAAGCGCGGTATTGATCTGGCTGTCGAAGCCGTGGTTGTGGGTCTGAAAGGGATCTCCCGCGAAGTGGCTAACTCCCAAGAGATCGCCCAAGTGGGCGCGATCTCCGCCAACTCCGATAAAGTGGTAGGCGACATGATCGCTGAGGCCATGGATAAAGTTGGTAAAGAGGGTGTTATCACCGTGGAAGAGGCCAAAGGCCTGGAAACCACCCTGGATGTGGTGGAAGGTATGCAGTTTGACCGTGGCTACCTCTCCCCCTATTTTGTCACCAACGCCGACAAAATGTTGGTGCAAATGGAGAATCCCCTGATCCTGTTGGTGGAGAAAAAAATCTCCAACCTGCAACAGATTCTGCAAATCCTGGAAGGCGCTGTGCAATCCTCCCGCCCCCTGATGATTATCGCCGAGGATGTTGAGGGCGAAGCCCTCGCTACCCTAGTGGTCAACAAGCTGCGTGGCGGCCTGAAAGTGTGCGCCGTCAAAGCCCCCGGCTTTGGCGACCGTCGTAAGGCGATGATGGAAGATATCGCAACCCTAACCGGTGGCGTGCTGGTTTCTGAGGATGTGGGCGTTAAGCTGGAAAATGTCACCATGGATATGCTGGGTATGGCTAAATCCATCGTCGTGACCAAAGAAGACACCACCATCATCGACGGTGCTGGCGACCACGAAGCCATCAAGGCCCGTGTCAACCAGATCCGTGCACAAATTGAAGAGACCTCCTCCGATTATGACCGTGAGAAGCTGCAAGAGCGTCTGGCCAAGTTGGCTGGCGGTGTCGCGGTAATCAAGGTTGGTGGTGCGACTGAAGTTGAAGTGAAAGAGCGCAAAGACCGTGTTGATGACGCCCTGCACGCCACCCGCGCCGCTGTGGAAGAGGGCATTGTTCCTGGTGGTGGTGTGGCCCTGCTGCGCGCCCGTGAAGCCTCCCTGACCAACCTGCAAGGTGCCAACCATGACCAACAGGTGGGCATCAACATCGTGACCCGCGCCCTGGAAGAGCCCCTGCGCATCATCGCTTCCAATGCCGGTGCTGAGGGTTCCGTGGTGGTTAACCGTGTGGTTGAGACCAAAGAGACCAACTTTGGCTTCAACGCCGCCACCGGCGTGTATGAAGATCTGGTCGCCAGCGGTGTTATCGACCCTGCCAAGGTTGTGCGTCATGCCCTGCAAGCTGCGGCTTCCGTTGCTGGCTTGATGATCACCACCGAAGCCATGGTTGCTGAACTGCCTAAAGATGAGCCTGCCATGCCCGGCGGTGACATGGGCGGTATGGGCGGCATGGGCGGTATGGGCGGCATGATGTAAGAGCTGGTCCGATCCAACCTGTGATCGCATTTGAGTAAAAAATGCCCTCAACCCTCTGGTTGGGGGCATTTTTTTTAAACCTAGGCTGGCAACAGCCCACTACGAGGTGTGTTATGGCGTCGATTATGTTGGTATGCAGCGACCTGCTCAACCGCGTACAGCTGGAATCGAGCTGGAAAGCCGCAGGCTTGGCCATGGTTAATGCCAGCCAAGGGGAAAGCCCCCACATTATTGTTTTGGATCTCAGCCCAGAACAAGCCCTGCACCAGATTGCCCCCCTTAAAGCCAGCCATCCTGATGCCCAGTTGGTTGCCTTTGGCCCCCACCTCCAGGGTGAACGCCTACTAGCGGCTAAGCAACAGGGAGCCGACCTGGTGGTGGCCCGTAGCAGCGTGGTGGAGCGGGTAATCAAATTGGCGCAAGCCCACGCCCAAGCTTAATCCAGCCACTTTAGCGGCCATTTTGGTAGATCTGCCACATCTGCTCCCAAGCCTGCATCAGATCTGTGGCCATTAAGGGCGCATCAAACAGGGGGGAAGCCAGCACCTGCTGGCGCAAACCGTGTCGCAGTTGGGCCAAGGCGGGCAGATCCTTGGCAAAGGCGATCACCTTCTCCACATAGGCGTGGCGATCTTGGGCGATCCAGTGGGCCAACCCGGCATGCTGAAGAATACTCTCCCCTTGGTGAGCCATAAAGCGGTTGCCCTGCAAGGTTACCAGGGGTACCCCCATCCATAACCCTTCGACACTGGTGGTACCACCCGGAAAGGGAAAGGGGTCCAACGCCATATCCACCCGATGATAACAGCGAAAATACCCCTCTCGATCCGATCCCCCCTCCAAAATCAACCGCTCTGCGCCAATGCCTAGGGCCTGAAAACGGGCGTAGAGCTGCTGGGCAACCTCAGCATTGGCATAGATCCCCTGTTTAAGGTAAAGACGGCTGCTCGGTAATCGCTGAAGAATCTCCGCCCAGCAGCTTAGTACCTCATCGTTGATTTTGGTAAGCTTGTTAAAACAGCCAAAGGTCACAAAGCCCTGCTGCAAGGCTGGTAGAGCATTGACCTCTAGCTCAAGATCGGGCGGGGTAAAACAGAGATGACTATGGGGTAGCTGCCACATTTTTTCCACGTAGTGGGCGGCCTCATGGGCACGCAAGGTGTAAGGATCACCCATAATATAGTCTATCTGGCTCACCCCTGTGGTGGCCGAATAGCCCAGCCATGTGACCTGAATGGGGGCCGGTTTCCAAGCAAACAGGGCCAACCGATTTTTAGCGGTGTGGCCCGCCAAATCCACCAAAATATCAATGCCATCCTGCCGGATGAGCTGAGCCACTTGGGCATCACTCATAAACTCAATATCCCGCCAATGGGCCATGCGACTTTGTAGACGTTGGGTCAGTGCATCCCCCGGTGGACCACTGTTATAGGCGCACAACATAATGCGCTGACCATCCATGGCATGCACGATAGACTCTAAAAAATAACCCACCGGGTGACCACGCAGATCGGGCGAAACCAACCCCACCCGCAGGGGTTTTGGGGGGCTGGCGGGTACCGCGTGCGCAAAGGGCTTGGCCCGCCCCGCAACCAATTGACCAAAGGCGCGGGCTTGCGCCAACATCTGCGCTTGATGGGCATCTGGCAGATAGTGGGCTAAAAAAAGTTGATGGGTGCGTGCCTCTAAATTTTCGGGATCCAACAACACCGCTTGATCATTACACTGTTTGGCTTCTGCAAGCTGAGCGCTGTTGCGGTAGAGGGTACCTAACTGTAGATAGCTTTCACATTGGGGTTGTTGCTGTAAGGCTGCATGAAAACATTGAATTGCCTGGGTGAATTTTAGTTGCCGTGCATAGACTTGCCCTAGGGTATTACGCAAAGCCACCTGCTGTGGATGGTGCGCGATGGCCTGCTCAAGCAGGGCTTGCGCCTCATCCAATTGCCCGATCTGTAGACAAAGCACCGCAAGGTTATAACCGGTAAAAAGATGGTTGGGGGTGACCGCATTGGCATGACGAAAAAGGTGCAGAGCCTCGGTATAACGCCCCTGACGGCCATAGATAACCCCCAGATTAAGCTGGCTAAGCAGGTGATCGGGCAGGTTTTGACGAAACAGCGTCTCGGCTTCGGCCAAGTTACCCTGATCCATCAACAGATTGGCCAGGGCAAAGCGCAACGGTTGGGATTGGGGATGTTCAACCAAACGCTGCCGTAAGTAGGCTTCGGCGGCGGTGTGCTTGCCAATCTGTTTGAGCAGCCCCACAAGATGCAGCAAAAGATCCAGATCTTCGGGCAACATTTGGGCGAGCTGTTGCAGTTGCTCGGTGGCCTCCTGGATGCGGCCTTGCTGCTCCAACCGTTGCGCCATGGCGCGTAGGGGCTGTGGATTGTCGGGCTGCAAACGATAAGCGTGTGCCCAGCAGCTTAGCGCCCCGTTAACCTCACCATAGTGGGCCAAGGTTTCTGCCCACTGCTGCCACAGCAAGGGATCCCCATGGGTTGCGGCCAATAGGTGTTGCATGAGCTGTTGAGCCGGTTGCTCACGCTGCAAGGTTTTATAAAGGATAAAGAGCTGCTGCTGACACTGGGGATGTTGTGGTGCCAAGGCCAACACGCCCTTGTAGTACTGCTCGGCCTCTTGCCACTGCTGTTGATAGTGGGCGTGTATGCCCAAATTAAGCTGGGCGGTTACAAAACCAGGATCACCAGCGGGGACGTCCTGAAACAACACCATCGCCTGCGCCGTTTGGCCCTGCTGGAGATGATGCATTGCCTGTGTAAACGCTGGGACGGATGAAGGGTTCTGCACAGTCACCAAGGGACCTCACAACAAACAAGGGGGATGAGCAGGGTTTGCATTAAAAAATTTTAGCCCATCGCGTTTTATTAAGAGCGATCGAAAAGGGGCAATCTCTCTTCCAACAAAGCCGACCACACCACCATGGAGCAAACCTATGATGCCTCATCGTCCTAGCAACAGCAAGTGACAGCCACGGCACTCATTCCATGTTCCGTTCATACAATGGGTTAAATTTACCAATTTTTGACATGATCTTCGCTGAGAAAAAACGTTCATAGGATCACTCTGTTTGTTTTTTCGAAAGTTATTGATAACAAAAGGAAACCTAAAGCTTTCCTAATCTGGGTCGATAAGATACCTAAGCAGGCTGCCATGGGTTAGATGGCACCCATCCTGACCGCACAGTTGGCTGTGGCATAGGTCAGTCAACGGCGCAGGAGGCTTTCCTGACACAGAGGAGGGAATACGATGAATGGTCTAAAATTCCTGGTTTTAATGGTGGCCGTGGGGCTGCTGAGTGGCTGTGCCATGGTGACGCCCCAGCGCACCACTGGGCCGAGTAAGGTTGCCACTCAAGGATGGGCAGAGTACACCCAATCGCGGGCTGCGTTTGATGAGGTGGAACCCTTTTTAACCACGGTTGAGCAGCTTCAGGCATTGGGTTTTGATCCCCTGGGTGAGCAAGGGGTGTTGCACTTGAAGGTGCATGAGATCGAGCCCCTGCTGCGGGAGGGCTGGGAGGTTGCCGGTGGTCTGCCCCAAGGGGTGCAGGAGTGTCAAGCGGCTGGTGAGGGGTGTTATGCTTATCTATTGCAGGCGCAAGTGCGTAAGCAGGATCTAGGCGTGGCTGAGGATGCCCCTTTTCGGGCGCTATTCTTGGTTAAACGGGTGCCTGCTGTTAAAGAGGATTTGGTTGTCTATAAAATGTGGGATACCAAACCCCATGCCCAGTTGTTGCGCGGGCGCACCCTGGATGGCTGGAAAAAGCTGATGCAGCTTGCTCGTATGTAGCGGATTTAACGCAACCACTACGGACAAGGGGGCTTTGTGGTGATCACAAAGCCCCCTTTTTTTACGGGGCATGTTTCTCAACTCTCGCCGTTCGTTTCGGTCAGAAAATAATGTTGTGAATCAAGCGGTTCGTGTTGCATTTTGTTGTTTTGTAAGGGCTCTGGTCGTTCTGTTTGGGCAAATACCCGGTTAAGATTAGCATGGGAGTGGGCACGATGGCCTGTCCCTTGGTATGCTGTCTCAAGAAGTTGGCCTCGTCCCTGAGCTATATTGCTGATTCGACACCACAATTATAGCCTATACGGGCCAGCTTTGTCCCTGATTTGCTTGGATCTACTCACTCTAACAGAGCGGTAAATGTACGGCGAAACTTGAGCATGTTTAAACCACCAGCACCAAACAGACCACCACCCCGCTCAACCGAGGGGTAGAGACTTCCTTTATGCTCCACACCGCCTTAAGCCAGGTGGCGACGCTGCCAGAAGGGATGCTCGCACCAGCGCCGCTCCCGCCCATAGTGGATCTGTCGCTCTTGAACAAAAAGACGCTGGCTCTCCTGCAAAGCCAAACCGTGGCGGGTCAGCGCCCCGGCATCCCCCTGTAGATGATCCGCCAAGGCGTGACCCGCCGCTATGCCATCGGCCAACGCCCCATTAATGCCCGAAGCACTCAACGGATCCAATCCCAACGCAGCATCCCCCACCGCCACCCAGTCCCGACCCACCACCTGTGGTAGCCATCCCACATGCGCCGCATAGGGGCGTACCCGCGCTTCTAACCCGCTTACCCCCTGCCCTCCCCATAAGCTCTGTGCCAACAAACCATCAAAAACCGACCCTTGCACCAACCCCTGCTGCCTGCCAATCTCCACATCGGTCAAAAAGACCACCACCGCCTGATCCCCCGGTATACCCGCCACAAACCACCATCCATGGGGGGTAGCCTCCACATAAGAGAGGTGCTTTAACCAACTCTCTTTCGCTAAGGTTCCCAACCGTAAATAGGCCGTCAAACGATCCTGTGGTTGCCACCTCACCCCTAACTTGCCCGCCAAATGCGCACCCCGGCCCGAGGCATCTACCAAAACCCGGTAATCATGACGCTGCGCCCCCCCGCCCGGCTCGCTCAACGTAACCCGGTAGCCCCCCTGGGCGATGGGCTCTAACCGGGTCAAATTTGCCACATGCAAATCAATACCCCGATGCTCTGCCGCCTGCCGCAGTTGTTCATCAAATCGATGCCGGTTGAGATGCCAACCATGGCCCCGACCCTGCATCATATAGTCATTTTCCGCTAGCTCGGCCCCACCCCATCGCCAACGAATACCCCGACACACCCAATGCTGCCCCTGCTCCAACAACTGGGGTAGCTCCAGTTGCCGCAACAGGGGCGCCACATCCGGTGAGGCCGACTCGCCGGTTTGATAGCGCGAGTGGGGCAGCGGACGGTGTAACAGCGTAATCTGTGCCACCCCCCGCTGCCGTAAGGTCAAGGCCGTGGCCACACCCGCTGGACCCGCCCCCAGAATCAAGACCCTTTCCATCAGCTATCCGTACTATCCAAACCAGCACGGGGTAGCGTACGCGCTACCTCCACTAACAACGGCTGCTCTGGATCACGGCTCACATTGATAATAAAACCAAGCTCCTTCCAGTGCTCCACCATCTGCATATAGGTGGGAAAGGTCAGGTAAGAACCCCCATTCATATTATAATCCTCCCCAACCCAGGCCACCTGCTTGATCTGCTTACCCTCCACCAACTGCTGCAAAGGCTGACTAAAATCAATCTCTTCCTTCAGCGGCGTGTAGACATTTAAAGGACGCTGAGCCGGCCACCACCACAAAGTGCGCCCCTGAATGGGTTGAGAAGAGCAGAGGTTAAAATCGGCCTGCCAGGGAATGGCCATAAACTTGGTCACATCTCCCGGCTCCAAACCCACCAGGGGGTCCCAATCCAAGGAGAGCGGAAAAGTAATCTGGGGTTTTTTGCGAATACGCAGAGGCTCGGCATAGATCTGCGGCAGACGCGACACCCAGGTCATCTCAATGCCCGGTGAAAAGGGACCACCCACACAGTTCTCCAACACGCCACGGCTGATGGCCTCGCCCGGATGGTTAACCGGGGCGGATTCGGTGCGAAAATAGCCGTTGGCCCACTGCTCCAACATAAAATATTGGGTATCGGTCAACCGCATGTAGCGAGATTTGGTCTCGTTGGTGGTACCAATACAGCCATCCCCCGCCAAATAGGGCATCATGGTGCCACCACGGCTGGGATCAATGAGCACGTTCTCATCCCCCGGGGCCCGCAGATAGTTGAGAATACGTTGCCGCATGGGATCATATCCCGGATCGGGATCACCCAGCACATCATACTGCAAACGGTGGGGCTTGGGCGGAATCGCCACCACCCAAGGATAGCCATCACCCCGTTTAATTAGGGGTAAAATCTCATCGACAAAAGAGGGCTTATAGCCATCCGCCCCCTTTTTCCACATGCCCTGGGCAAAGATGTCAGGACGAGCCCCCAACTTACAGACCGCCGTATCAAAGATGGTGTCGTACAGCGTCACCATATTGGCCACCTCTGGCGCATAGGCCGGTGGTCCGGCAATGACCCACGCCCCCTTGGCCTCGATCACCTGTCCATCCTCTAGGGTAATTTGGGCATCTACCGGGCCATCTGAGGTATCATCAAACCAACCATCATTATTGGCGTAGGCGGTGATTTGGCAGTTATCCTTACTCATCTGGCAACCCGAGCGCCCATGTCCACCCACCACCAATAGGTTCCCCTTGGCATCAAAGCTTAGATCGCCCAACGTGGTAATGGCGTAGGGTTTGGTGTGGGCTGGGGGAAAGGAGTGGGGAATCTCGCTCTGGCTATCGTCAAAGCTGGCAAAAAAGATCTGTTGCTGGTTTGGCTGCGCCACCACCTGCCGGGGACCTGGATCAATCATCATCCCTTGGCGCTGAGCTGGATCGGTAATATCTGCATTACGCAAGGGATGGTTGGGCGCATAACCCAGCTCGCCTGGATTGGTTTGAAACTCATACCAAATGGACTTCTTATTGGCCAAATGCACCGTCCACTCAATACGCTTTACCCCTGGTGTTGCTGGGGTTACCTCAAAGACTTGGCCTTGGTCATCGGTGGCATAGAGGCTAAAACGTGCCGCTTGGCGCTTCATCTTCTGCTCAGCATCTCGCAAACCGTTTTGGTCTACCGTTTGGCCTGTTAAGTCTGTGGGCATGGCACAAGCGGTTTCGGGTCCAATATAAAACCCTTGGCTATCCCCAACGCGGGCAATACCAATGGCCGGATAGACGGTGATCTGTGTGGTGGCGTTGAATGTCGGATGAGACATGATACTTTCCTTATTCTCAAATGGCGTATGTCACAAAAGCAGTGGTTTAGGCTTGAGCCATGCGGCAAAAACCGTCCAGGGCCGTGGTGCAATGCTGGAGCAGTTGCGCCTCTGCCTCGTTCTCATTCTGGTCCGCCAAACGTTGTGTCGCGGTCACGGTAGCTTGGGGAGTGGTCGCAACCCAGCTCCAAGTGGGCAGTGCGTTGGGACCCACGGAGCTGGAGGCTTGATCTGCCCAGATGGGGGTACTCATGAGCACACGGGCCAAATTGGGAAGGGCGATATTCATGATGGGCATCGCCTGTTGTAAATAGGTTTTGCGTGCCTCTGCCCCCCCCTTAAAGGCGTTTTCCAACGCCACCAACAGGTGGGAATAGTACTGGTTGAACAGGTTGGCCGTAGCTATGGCCGTGGGATTGCTGTAGTTGCTTAAACTGGCTACCCCAACCACGGGGTAGGTGCTGGGCAGGGGATCTACCCCATCCACCACACGCTTAAACTTAAAGTAGTGGGAAAGCTCCATGGGGGTTCCGGCAATGGGGCCATAGTTGCCATCCACCCGCACCCCATAGTGGTTGTAGGCCCCCCATGGGGATGTTTGAACCAAGGCATGGTCTGGCGTCACCGCCCCTTCACCCTGTTGTACAATCTGCAAAATGGCCAATTTGGCATCGTCCAGATTGGTCACTTCGATAATCTGCCCACCCCCCTTGCCAAGATAGTAGTTTAAGTGCTGACCATAACCGGGGGTGTTTTTAAAGATGCTCTCCCCCTGCTGCTGCGCCTGCGTCTCCAGATAGATCAAACCCAGCTCAATGGCTTTGTAAAATTGTCCAATGGTTTGTATCTGCTGATCCTGGGGTGGCGCTTCGTATGGGGCGGGGGTTTCAATACCCATAAACACCGTTTCATACACGGCCACGCTGGCCCGGTTCAGGCCAATGTAGGGGGTTGTGCGTTGGTTGGCATTGGGAATAAAGGTTGGATATTTCGGGGTATAGGCCTCCGTAAATCGAGGCACTCCCCCCACCGCCACCAACAAATTGGCCGCTTGATAGACATGAAACATCTCTTCAAACGCGACACTGCGGGTCAGTTGATAGGCACCACTGCTGGTATCCTGCATGGAATAGAGGGCGGTGGTATAGGCGGGGATGGTCGCAAACTCCAACGTTACCGCCGCTTGCAGGTAGGTGTGCAGGGCATCCAGAGTGGTAATGGGTGTATAGGGGCCTTTAAAAAGCGTCTCAAAACAGTTGCAAGGGTGATCTGCCACGCGCTGACTCCTGTGGAATAGGGTGTATAAAATGGTCCGTCGGCATACCCATGGCGAGCGCACTGATACATAAATAGTTTTCTGGGCAGGCCATTTATCCCAAATTGTGCGCACAGCAAGCAGGTTAATACTCTTTTTATTATATTACAAGATGGAATATCTAATTATTGGTGACTAAAATTAATTTAAATATGAGACTAATATTTATGTTAGGCTTGTTATGCCTCACAATCGGTTCATATTGGTGATTAAAGCAGGGCCAAAGGGAGGTGTGTGTGAACACAAAAGCCAGCTCGAAGAGAGCTGGCTTTTGTGGGGTGTTACGGTGTCATCGCCGCTTATGGCGTGGGCAAAATCACCGGCGGGGGATCCATAGAGCCCGCTTGCGGTGTCACAAAACGGGGGATGCCATTGATCATATTGGGCTGTTGTGCTTGGGCGATATTAAGCTGTTCCACGGTGATGGCGGCAGCACGGCGTTCGTCGGTACGACGCACAACGGTGTGGGCTGGGCGTGGCGGCGTGGTACGAATAACCCGGAAACCCAGTGAGGCATGCCGTAACTTGGGGGACAGATCATGGCGCATAGTGGCCCGTGCCTCATCCAAGGGCGGGGTACGCCAGCTCCCACCACGGGCGGCGCGATGGTTGGCCACTTTAGGCCCACTGGGATTATTGCGCGGGCTCTTGGTATAGTAGTTCTCTTGAAAACCGTCCAAGGTCCACTCCAAGACGTTACCACTCATATCAAACAGACCCAAACCATTGGGACGCCGCAAACCCACCGCATGGGTGGAAAGTCCACCATTACCCTGGTGCCACCCCACCGCACTCAGGTCATCCCCCCCACAATACTCCTCATCCTTACCACCACTGCGGCAAGCATATTCCCACTGTGCTTCGGTGGGTAATTGATAATAGGGCTGGCCCACCTTGCGGTTGATTTTTTGCACAAAGGATTGCGCATCCTCCCAAGAGACCTGCTCCACCGGATAGTTGGGACCCAGCTTAAAGAAAGAGGGGTTTTTCTTCATAACCGCAGCCCACTGCCCTTGGGTAACTTCAAACCGGCTCATCCAAAAGGGCGTTAAGCAGACCTCATGGGCTGGCCGTTCCGCAGGCGTCATATTTTTGTCATTACCCCCCATGCTAAAGCAGCCACCGGGCACCTCTACAAAGGTAATACCCGTGTCTGCATCCACCACACTGTTGGTGTCCTGCGTTGGCACGGTTTCCGGATTCACCGTAGCAACCAGATTAACCGGTGCCGCAGGAGGTCTGGCTGGTTTTACCCAGACAGGGGCCTTTTTGGGGAGCGTCTCAGCCTTTTTTGTGACCACCGGTTCAGGTGCGGGGATCGCTATGGCGGTCTTATGCTTGGGCGTAACCTGGGGCCGCGCAGCCAATACAGCACCAGGAATGGGTGGAGCCGTCAACACCTGACCCAACGCTTTATTACGCTCTGGTATGGCCACCCCACGCCCACCTGCCCCGCCAGTTGGATGCCCAGGACCCGGAATAACCTGTCCTTGCATCACGGGGGTAGCATCCAGTGCCACGGGACGATAAACGCTGGATTGATCAGCGCGTTTACCCTGCACCGCAGGGGGGGCCGCCGGCATTAAACCATGGGGGGTGCTGCCTTGGTTGGGCAGCATACCACTGGGCATAGAGAAACTTTGGGCGGGTTGTGCCATAGGGGGAGCCATTGTTGCCCCACCCCTATTTTGCCCACTATCCTGAGGGGGGGCGCTGTGCATTCCCGGCAAAGCCGTACCCGGTTGCACCTCTACGGGCGGGCTCGCCGGTGTGGTTACGGCACCTGCACCGTTTAACGCAGGACCACCGGGCATACCGGGGGCTGGTGCGCCATATCCATGACCAGACCCTGAGAAAGCGGGGGCTTCTCCTCCAACCGAAGGGGCCGCAATGGCTGCGTTCTGATGCATCCAAGTACCCGGTACATGGGGACCCGCCGTACCAGGAGGCATGCCCAATGATACCCCTTGGTTGGGCAACATCGGGTCATGGGTGGGTGGATTGAGCAGCGAATAAGCCCCACCCCCCCCTAAACTGTCCCACACGCGCAACATGCCGCGCTCCCCTAAAAAGAGCGGTTTGGCTGGCGGCCCACCATGCAGAGTGGCTGCCAGAATATTGCCAGGCGGGGCCTGCACACTCTGTAGCGGTTGACCGGTACGGGCATCCCACAAAATCCAGGATTGCACACGGTCTGCACTGAGCAACATGGTGCCATCCTGGCTAAAAACCAGCTCGCTAATGGGGGCGGTGTGCCCCTCTAAAATACTGATGGGGGTCTGATTTTGCGCCTCCCATAGAATAATACCACCCCCTGCATCGGCGGTGGCCATGCGTAAGCCGCCAGGGGCATAGGCCATGCGGGTAATCGCTTTGTTGTGACCTTGGTAATAACCAACGGTTTTGCCCGTCACCACCTCCCAACGCCGCATCAAGCGGGGTTCGTCGGTATCCACCGACAAGGCATAACGTCGGTCTGGTGTAAAGGTCAACAGACGGGTGCGACGTTGGTGCCCACCCAGCATACGACCACTCTCGGTATCCCACAGGCGTACGGTACCATCATCACTGGCGGTGAGAATAAACCGGCCATCCGATGAAAAAGCGGCATCCCGTACCGGGGCTGCGTGACCGGCTAAGGTGTAAATTAGCTGACTGTTATCCAGATCCCATAGTTTAACCAGTAGATCTCCACCGGCGGTAAGCAAACGCTGACTGGCGGGTGAAAAAGCCATGGCGGTTACACCATTGCGGTGACCCGTCAAGCGCACGGCTTGATCCTCTAAACCCACGGTGCGTACCTGAATACCACCCCCTTGGGCGGTTTCCGCCAACCGGTTGCCGTCTGGAGAGAAAACCGCCTCTCGCTGGGGAGGGGCCAACAGCGCACGCGGATCCAAATTACGCTGCACAGCCTTGGTGGCTTCGGGAGCCTGATAGGTACTTACACCCTGATTTTCAACACCTTCCGGTGGTGCTGTGCCGTGCGCATAGGGCAGAGCTGCATGGCACTCCAGCCCAACAAGCATGAGCATGGGTAGAAGCATGAATCGGATAATGGTATGCATGGCTGCGATCCGGTTTCATCTGGATGTTAACAAGCACCACGCCTCAAGGGGCGGCACATGCGGAATCAGGGTCAAGCCTAAAACCTGTTGGGTCAGACCTGGATGTATGGATAGAGTGAACCATCCAACGGCTTTAACGCAAAGATTGTGCCCAATAGGTGCAAGCGTTACCATTTAACCGGTTGGCTCGGCTGTTTAACCCAAAAAGAGGACATTTGCATGGGCATGGGGTTGATCACACTTTTTCTATTGGCTCTGCTGGCCGCAACCCTTTTACCCTTCTCATCCGAACTTATGCTCGGTAGCATGGCCGCCACTGGGGAGTGGTCCTTGTGGCATTTATGGTTGGCGGCCACCGCTGGTAATGTGTTGGGGGCGTTGGTAAACTGGTACCTAGGTGGATGGCTGATGAAATGGCAACACCACCGCTGGTTTCCTGTTTCGCCCCAGGCACTAAGCACGGCAAAACAGCGCTATGATCGGTTTGGGGTGTGGAGTTTACTCCTGGCTTGGGTGCCGGTGATCGGTGATCCCTTGACCTTGGTGGCGGGGCTGTTTCGTACCCCACTTTATCTGTTTATTCCCCTGGTCTCCCTCGGTAAGGGGGGGCGTTATGGGGTGCTTTTATATCTACTCGCCTAAGTTGGAGAAAACCCTATGTCCGTCACCATTTACCACAATCCCCGCTGCTCGAAATCACGCCAAACCCTGCAAATTTTGCAGGATAAAGGCATTGAACCGACGGTGGTGGAGTATCTAAAAACCCCTCTGGATAAAGCGGCTTTACAAAATTTGCTGGCACAGTTGGGGTGCTCCCCCAGAGAGATTTTGCGCAAAGGGGAAGAGGCCTATAAAGAGAACCATCTGCACGATCCCAACCTAACCGACGATCAGTTGCTCAACGTGCTGGTGGCACACCCGAAATTGATGGAACGCCCGGTGGTGGTTCATGGTGAGCGGGCAGTTCTGGGTCGTCCGCCGGAGTCGGTGTTAGCGCTTTTTCCGTAAGAGCACCGCTTAGACAACGACCCATAAAACCACAAAAGCCCTTTTATCCAATGGGATAAAAAGGCTTTGCGGGGGTCATACCTACACCATCACCAAGAGATTGCTACTGAACCAGTTTGCTGCTCTGTTTACTCAGATTATGGGTCAGGGCGCTTAGGTCAACTTCGTGGTTGATTAGGGCATCCATCACCTCATTGACCATGGCATCTATGGCCTTTACCACCGGTTCCGAGCGTTGCAAAGTCACCACATCCTTAGCTGGGCTTGGGTTGAGAATGGGTGAAGGTTCTACGCCATGTCCGCCACTTTTCGTGGGGGCGGCTGGCTTGGGTTGTTGGGCTGCGGTTTGCAATTTTACCATCGTGCTGATGTCGTTCATGGCTCTCTCTCGACATACAACGTAAGGCTCGTTTTCTCGCTTTGCCAGTGTGGTGGACGCCCGTGAGCCTGGTTGAGACGCGCACCCTGTTATGCTTCTGCTTGGTGTGGGTTAGGGTTTAACTAAGCCCACACCACGCCGTGTCAGCTGGCCACACGGCCTTGCAGATCATCAATACGTAAACGCCAAGCCCGATAGGTAGCGGGGGGTATGCTCTCACGGTCTGCTTCGAGGGCGGTGAGCAGATGGTTAGAAAGCCCTTCTAAAGGAAGCCCTTTTTCGGCAGCCGTTTGTAGGTGCGAACCATCCTTGCTCTCACCATGCAGCAGTTTGGTCAAGGCTGCCCGCAGATCGGTGCTGAGACCATTAATAGCTTCCATCCAACGTTTTTCCAGGTTGGGGGGCAGTGGATGATCCCCCACCTTCTCTTTGCTGGGCGGGGCATTGAGCAGTTGGCCAAAGGCCTCCATCTCTTCCCGGCTGAGGGTTTGACGTAGGGCTTCGGGTGTGACGATGCCTTTGGCCGGATCATAACCGGACAATACCCGGTTTTGCAGGCCACGCGGGGGTATGACCGCAGCGGCCATGGTCGCTACAGGATCAACCGTTGAGGGGGGGTCCACTTTACGGCTGGCCTCTTCCAGGGCGGTATCAAAACCCGAGGCATGATCCATTGGCCCACCGCTGGTGCCTACTTTGGTCTGCGTCGGCCCCTGGGGACGATGTGCCGTTGAGGTAATGTGCAACATGGTTGGTCCTCCCTAGACCCCGGTTCTATACGCCGGTATTCAATCCATGAAAAGGGTCATAAAAACGTGGTGAATCCTTCACCTGAAACATCTTCTGCTCTTCTGTCTGAGCACAGACCACGCAGGTACGCACAGCTGTACCTAATGGGCTTGGTTTGACAGAGCTCCCGCCCACCCTTACCCTGGACGTAGGGCAGGTGTAGGGCGTAGCGATGGTTTAGGGTGCATCACACGCGGTGAGCGCCCATAAAAAGAGTTCAAGCAGCGCGTGCTGTTCGTCAAAATCAGCACGGGCATGGCCGGTTCGAGAGAGTTCCGCCATCAACTGGCGGGTCCAAGCCCGATAGGAGCCATGGTTACTGGTCCCTGCATCGGTGGTTAGACCGGGCAGGGGAAAGCCCATAAGATTGGTGCCTTTGTAGAAACGTGCGGCCAAGCGGTCGGCATCTTCATCGCTGAGCATGTTGACCGCCATATCCCAGGCCCGATGCACCGATGTGGGGGCACCTCGTGGTGGAAAGCACCATGCGCGTACTGTGCCAATCTCAAATAGATCATCGCGACGAATTTCCAGCATTGTGTCGTAAATATCTGAATTTATGTCTGATTGACTCTCAAAATGGCAAATGTTGAATCCAAAATTAGCCTGGGGTTGGGTTGATTTCATGGTCGCATCTCCCTGAAGTGATGGACGGGCTGGTTGCGATGTCAAGGGGATGGATGACAAGATCATGACAGTCAATCATGGGGTATCCAACGACCCAAAACCCGCATACTAGAGACCGAACCGTTTAGGATGATGCAATGGTTGTGCCGGTGGTGATGGCAGGGATCCATTAAAAATTATGACAAAATAGTGTATTGTGGATTGAAGAAATGGGGATTTTTAGCCGATCTAACAGTGTAAGCCCTATTGGAGGGTGGTTGTGATGGTCTGTTTTGGGCATGTTTAAGCTTCAGACCACGGGCGAAAGGGCATGGGGGAGGACCGTTTTTTTGGGGGGCTACACCTTAGGCATTGGGTGGGCTTTGAGGGGGGAACTGTTGGTTTTTGAACGCGGGGTTGGCGGGTGCTAAGCTGGGCATGTTGCGCGACCCCTGTCATGGATAAACCTAGGGTGTGTCGTCAATAAATCCATGGCTGTGGGATGAAGATCGGGGCTTGGGCGTGTTGTGTGGTGGGCGACCGGCAGAGTGCGTTGGGCGATCTTTGTGTGACCACTGGGATGAACATTTAGAGCTGACCTGAGTATTTTAATGGCTGGAATAGGGCAGTTATCTTATACGTGGGACGACACACCTCAGATACGGTTTAGGTAGGGCCGTAAAGGAGTTGATATGGGTGTTTGGTGCTGTATGAGTTGTGAGTATGAGTATGATGAGGAGGTTGGTTCCACTGCGACGGGGATCGTTGCGGGAACGGATTTTGACACCCTGCCCAAAGATTGGCGCTGTCCTGTGTGTGGTTTATCTAAGGAGCATTTTCAGAGTGAGGATATGCTCCGGGGTGAATCCCCTATTGAGTTAGCGGATGCTGACGATGAAGAGATTGAGTTTTAGGATCAAGCGATGCTGCTTTCTTTTTTGAGCAAGAGACAGAGGCACGGGCTAGTAGCTCTATTACTTGGCCTGTTGCTGACTGGGTGTGGGCCGACAGAATTTTCCGATTTGGAGATGCGGGGTGGGCGTGCCTATTTAAAGAATTCTGCCGTTCCTTATACGGGTCCTGTGGTGGCTTTTTTCCCAAGTGACGAGGAAGGGGGTGAACGTCAGATCTACATGGAGGGGGGATTTGCCAATGGGTTAAGGGATGGCACATGGACCACCTATCGCACCAATGGTGGTAAGATTGAGGATAAGTATGTTTTGGGGCGGCGCAATGGCACGATTAAGCGGTTTGATGCTCGGGGCAAGGTGCGTTCGGAGGAGTCTTATTTTAATGGTCGTCGGCACGGGGGTGCGGTCTATTATAATGAGGATGGAGGGGTAGCACGCAATCTTTATTACCAAGAGGGCAATCTTCGGGCTTATCCGAGTCCTGCGCGGCGGACCATGATTGAGGATAAGATGAAAGAGGGGCCTGACAGCGATTTGCTTGACATTAAGTAGGCGAATCGTTAGGGCGTGTCCTATCGTAAGACATGGGGCGCGTCTCATGGATATTTTTGGGACACGCCCTAGCCAAGCCGGGGTTTATTAGCGTCGCGCGGTGGGTGTAGGACGCTTGAGTCGCAGCAGCAGTTCATCTTCGATGGAGGCTGCTTTGTTGAAGGTGGCTATTGCTGAATCTTTGTTGCGTTTACGGAAGGTATATTCCCGCACGAAGTCCAAAAATTCAGAGCTATGGAAGCTCATGATCCGGTAGCGTCCTTGGCCGCAGTGGCGGCAGAGGGTACCGGAACCAGCCCAACCTGCATGACCATCTTCGCTGCCGGTGCAGCTATTTTGACCACAGCGCACTTCACCACAGCTTACACACACGTAGATATGTGCCGGACGTCCGTTACAAATGGGGCAACGCATTCCTGTAAATTCTGGCATCTCTTTCATGGCACCAACACATTTTTTAAGGGCTGAGATCATGGTCCCTGGCCTTAATTGCTTGTAAGGCCAGGCGAATGGGTGTTGCATTGTTCAATTTAGCAATGGCTATGCCACAATATTTTTCTAATATTATCCTATATTTGACAAATTTTTGCTGGTGGCATGGGGTATTTTTTGCCGTCCAATATTCGGGAACCAGCAGAAAGGTTCTGTTGAGTAGTTGACGTGCTGGCAAATGCACGCCAGAATTGGTGGTGGTACGTTTAAGTTTGTGTTCTGGCGGTGATATTTTGTGTGAGATTTAAGGGCATTGAGCCCCCTTGTGATGACAATTTGTTACAAGTCTTCATATTGGGGTTATAAGCTGGGCAGGCGGTAAGGTTAAGGCGGGGCGTTGAGATCGTTTTGCATCTTTTTCCACAGGACGTGATGTTTTAAGAGAGTGACTCATGAAAAAGAAAGTATCTGTCAGTCAGCTTGAGCCGGGCATGTATGTGAGTGATTTCAACAATGGTTGGAATGAGGATGCGCGTTCTGGCAAGGATCCCAATGGATTACCGCAGCAGATGATGTTGAAGAGTGATGCGGATGTGAGGCGGGTATTGGCGGATAGCACGATTCGTGAGGTATACATTGACACGGAGCGTGGGCGGGATGTTGAGGGTGCCAAGAGTCAGGCGGAGATTGAGGCGGAGTTAGCGGCGCAGATGATGGAGTTGGGGGAGGAGGGTAATGCGGTTAAGTTACCTAATCCGGATGTGAAGAAGCAGCCGATGGAGCAGGAGTTGGAGCATGCGCATGAGGTGAAGCAGAAGGCGCGTCGTTTGGTTGGGGATATGTTGGATGATGTGCGGTTGGGCAAGACGATTACGGTGGGACCGGTGAAGGAGTTGATGAAGGACATGGTTGAGTCCATGTTTAGCAACAAGGATGCGATGTTAAGTTTGAGTATGATCAAGGCGAAGGATGAGTACACATTTATGCATTCGGTGAATGTGGGGGTATTTTTGGTTGCGTTTGCGCAGTCGATGGAGATGACGCCGGAGGAGTTGGTTGCGGTGGGTGTTGGTGCGATGTTGCATGACATTGGCAAGATGAAGACGCCGCAGGAGGTTTTGAACAAGCCTGGCAAGTTGGATGATGAAGAGTTTTTGCAGATGAAGATGCACGTTGTGCATAGTGAGAAGATATTAGCGGCGGCGCCTGGGATTAGTGAGTTGAGTGTACAGATTGCGGGTCGTCATCATGAGCGTTGGGATGGTTCTGGGTATCCGCGTCAGTTGAAGGGTCATGCGATTGGTCAGATGGGGCAGATGTCGGCGATTGTGGATGTTTATGATGCGATAACGTCGGACCGTTGTTATCACAAGGGCAATTCGCCGCACCAGGCGTTAAAGCGCATGATGGAGTGGAGCAAGTTTCATTTTAATCCTGATTTATTTCAAAAGTTTGTGCAGTGTGTGGGCATTTATCCCATGGGTACGTTGGTACGTTTACATAATGGGTATTTGGGGGTGGTATTGGAGACCAACACGGAGAGTTTGTTGCATCCGGTTGTGCGGGTATTGATTGATTCGAAGGCGAAGAAGAAGTTGAAGCCTGTGACGTTGAATTTGATTGAGCGCAAGGCGGACAAGAATTGGGCGGTTGAGGGTGTGGAGGATGCGCGCAAGTGGGGAGTTGATCCGAAGAAGCACATGCCGAAGCCGGAGTTATTTCAGTAGGGTGTGGGTTGGGCGTTCCTGAATGTCTTTATGTCCAGGGAGTCTCATTATTAAAAGGGATTGGGGGGTCTGGGGGGAAGCTCTGCTTGCCCGCCCAGCGGGTGCAGGGCAGAGCCCTGCCGGGTCTGGGCGGCGCCCAGTGGGGTTCGGGGCGAAGCCCTGAGATCTTTTGACTTTTTTAATCTTTTGATCTTTTGTAAAGCCCCGTACCGATGGAGCAAGGGTGCAGGGGTTTTATTAAGAGAGCACGGGTTGTGTAGGAGCGCGGTACGGGGCATAGGGTAGCGATGTCACGCGCCAGCGTGGCGGGCGGTTGGGTACGGAGTGGCTGGGGTGAAAACCGCGCTTGGGCACACTGGCGCTGGGGGGGGCAATCTCTACATCCCCCAACCACCGCCCAACCCGAAACTGAATGCCTCTATGCCCAGGGAGTCCCATTATTAAAAGGGATTGGGGGGTCTGGGGGGAAGCTCTGCTTGCCCGCCCAGCGGGTGCAGGGCAGAGCCCTGCCGGGTCTGGGCGGCGCCCAGTGGGGTTCGGGGCGAAGCCCTGAGATCTTTTGACTTTTTTAATCTTTTGATCTTTTGTAAAGCCCCGTACCGATGGAGCAAGGGTGCAGGGGTTTTATTAAGAGAGCACGGGTTGTGTAGGAGCGCGGTACGGGGCATAGGGTAGCGATGTCACGCGCCAGCGTGGCGGGCGGTTGGGCACGGAGTGGCTGGGGTGAAAACCGCGCTTGGGCACACCGGCGCTGGGGGGGGGGGCAATCTCTACATCCCCCAACCACCGCCCAACCCGAAACTGAATGCCTCTATGCCCAGGGAGTCCCATTATTAAAAGGGATTGGGGGGTCTGGGGGGAAGCTCTGCTTGCCCACCCAGCGGGTGCAGGGCAGAGCCCTGCCGGGTCTGGGCGGCGCCCAGTGGGGTTCGGGGCGAAGCCCTGAGATCTTTTGACTTTTTTAATCTTTTAATCTTTTAATCTTTTGATCTTTTGATCTTTTGTAAAGCCCCGTACCGATGGAGCAAGGGTGCAGGGGTTTTATTAAGAGAGCACGGGTTGTGTAGGAGCGCGGTACGGGGCATAGGGTAGCGATGTCACGCGCCAGCGTGGCGGGCGGTTGGGCACGGAGTGGCTGGGGTGAAAACCGCGCTTGGGCACACCGGCGCTGGGGGGGGGGGCAATCTCTACATCCCCCAACCACCGCCCAACCCGAAACTGAATGCCTCTATGCCCAGGGAGTCCCATTATTAAAAGGGATTGGGGGGTCTGGGGGGAAGCTCTGCTTGCCCACCCAGCGGGTGCAGGGCAGAGCCCTGCCGGGTCTGGGCGGCGCCCAGTGGGGTTCGGGGCGAAGCCCTGAGATCTTTTGACTTTTTTAATCTTTTGATCTTTTGTAAAGCCCCGTACCGATGGAGCAAGGGTGCAGGGGTTTTATTAAGAGAGCACGGGTTGTGTAGGAGCGCGGTACGGGGCATAGGGTAGCGATGTCACGCGCCAGCGTGGCGGGCGGTTGGGCACGGAGTGGCTGGGGTGAAAACCGCGCTTGGGCACACCGGCGCTGGGGGGGGCAATCTCTACATCCCCCAACCACCGCCCAAACCTAAGCCCCGCTGGGGCGTTTGGCATCCGTATGGATGGGGAAATTGGAAAAAACCCCAATTTCCCCATCCATACGGATTAAAAAGCAGGCTCGCTGGTCGCTAAGCTGCAAAAAGACGCAGCTTAGCTCCCGTTGCGAAGGGCGAGCCTAAAAGAAAAAACAAAAAAAAACAAAAGACTAAAAGCAAAACCCTGAGGGGAGACAGAGAACTTCTCCCCCCAGACCCCCCTCTAACCTTTTTTTAAGCGTAAAAGCTATAAAATTAAGGGCTATGACGGGAGAATTTTCAACAAAATCAACAAACTAAAAGCAAAACCCTGAGGGGAGACAGAGAACTTCTCCCCCCAGACATCCATTCAAAACCCCAACCCAAACAACACAATCCCCTCACTCAATCCACCGGTCGAAACTGAACCTCAACCCCCTCACGCTCAACCTCACCCTGTAACCGCCCCAATACCGCCGGCGCTAACTCCACAATCAACGTGGTGAAATCCTCACCCTCTCGCACCTCAACCACCGAGGCCTCCGCATGGAACTTCGCTAACCACCGCCCATCCGATACCGGTAAAATAACCTCATACCGCAACATCGCACGCCCCACCGCACGACGTAATTCCGATAATAACGGCTCTACCCCCTCCCCCGTCTGCGCCGATACCCCAATGGTGTCCCCACGCGCTAACTCACGCTCTAAAATACCCCGACTCTCCAAACGGTCTATCTTATTGTAAACCGTCAAAGTGCGCGTGTGCTGTACCTCTAACTCCTGCAAAACACCATTAACCGACTCAACATACCGCTCCCACTCCGGATCCGATAAATCCACCACATGCAGTAACATGTCCGCACTCATCACCTCCTCCAAAGTCGCCTTGAAGGCCGCAACCAACTGATGCGGTAACTGCCGGATAAATCCCACCGTGTCCGAAAGTAAAATCCTACCCCCATCCGGTAAATCTACCGCACGCATGGTCGGATCTAACGTGGCAAATAATTTGTCCTCCGCCAATACCCCCGCACGCGTCAATAAATTGAACAATGTCGACTTGCCCGCATTGGTATAACCCACCAACGCCACCGTAAACAGCGGTATATCCTGACGCGGCTGACGCTGTAACGCCCGCGTACGCTCAACCTCCTCCAACTGCTTTTTTAACTTGTGAATACGTTCCCGAATTAAACGCCGGTCAACCTCAATCTGCCGCTCACCAGGACCACCCCGTAAACCCACACCCCCTCGCTGCCGCTCCAAATGCGTCCAAGAACGTACCAAACGCGACTGCTGATACATCAATGAAGCCAACTCCACCTGCATAATACCCTCGCGGGTACGCGCACGAGCCGCAAAGATCTCCAAAATCAATCCCGTGCGATCCACCACCTTGGCGTTGAGCTTTTTTTCTAAATTGCGCTGCTGAATCGGCGTTAATGCATGGTTAACCACCGCCACGTCAATCTCGTCTTCCTCAATCCGACGCGCCAACTCCTCCACCTGCCCTGAACCAAAATAGGTGGCCGGTACCGCCTTTTGTAAAGAAAGTAGCTGCGTGGCGTGGACCTCTAAGCCCGCCGTGGTTGAAAGATGCACCAACTCATCCAGCAGGCGCTGGCATGCATCACGGGTAACTTTAGGCTCTAAAGCCTGGAGCAAAATGGCCCGATCAGGGGCTTGATGGGTCTCAAGCATGGGCGTAAACAGGGAAACGCTCCCAAAGGAGCGCTCCCAACAGATCAGCTATAGGATACAATCGGTTTATTCCTTACTCTCTTTAGCATCATCACGCTCATCACCCATATGGATGTTGCGCGATGGCATAACCGTTGATATGGCATGCTTGAACACCAACTGCGTCACACTGTTTTTCAGCAGTAGGCAATAGTTGTCAAAGGAGGTGATCATCCCCTGTAATTTAATACCGTTAACCAAAAACACCGTAACCGGCACCTTCTCCCGACGTAGTGTGTTCAAAAACGGGTCCTGTACATTGTGTCCAGCATGGCTATTACCCATGGTCCACCCTCCCTGTCTTCATTCTCGTTATAGGTCCGGCATCGGGTGCGGCGAATCCGTCCCAGCTCATCCACAGGTTCAACCCATGGTATGAGGACCAATGGTCCATGTCCGGCAAAAAAGCAGATTTTGCGCCCCCTAAAAAAGAGAGCCGTACAACAAAGCACCCAAGCGGGGTGTCAATCCTTTTTTAGGCACTCTACGGATTTTTAAACCCTCGCAGGGTGGTACTCAACGGAAAAACGCTATTTTTTCTTAAAAAATTGCAAAAATGCCCTTACTTCGTCCAAAGCAGCCTGTTTGGCCCCCTCAGGTGCCAACCATTGCAACCCCGGCTCTGCTTTAAGCCATGTGATCTGCCGCTTGGCATAACGTCGGCTATCCCGCTGCC
The DNA here is from genome assembly GCF_000014865.1 of Magnetococcus marinus MC-1. NCBI lineage: Bacteria > Pseudomonadati > Pseudomonadota > Magnetococcia > Magnetococcales > Magnetococcaceae > Magnetococcus > Magnetococcus marinus. The sequence continues at coordinate 314,304 of NC_008576.1, read as the reverse complement.
CCAACTCCACCGCCCGCGCTAAATCATAAGCCCCCTGCAAATAGCCAATCAATGCCCGATAACCAACCGCCCGCATGGCCGGTAAATCCCCATGGTAGCCCCTCGACAACAAGCCCTGCACCTCCTCCATAAACCCCTCCTTGAGCATCTGCTCAAACCGCTGGTTAATGCGTGCATAAAGCTGCTCCCTGGGCCACTCAATGGCCAACTTACAAATACGCAATGCCGGACCTTCCGGTGCCTGCTGGCAACTAAGCTGCTGCCAATAACTCAATGGCTGACCGCTGGCAAGATAGACCGATAACCCCCGCACAATACGCTGCCGATCCCCCGGCTCCACCCGCGCCGCCCATGGTGGATCCACCTGCTGTAACTGGGCATAACAGCACGCCAACCCCACCTCGTCACACACCCGCCGGTTTAACTCAGCCACAATCTGGGCATCAACCTCTGGAATCTCCGCAATGCCCTGCTCCACCGCGCGAAAATAAAATCCCGTGCCCCCAACCAACGCCGGAATCACCCCCCGTCGGTGACAATCCTCAATCACTTCCAAAGCTGCGGTGCGAAAACGGCCCGCCGAAAAGGGATCATCCGGCGTGGTGACGTCAATCAGATGGTGCACAATCGCCTGCCGCTCTTGCAATGTGGGCTTGGCCGATCCAATATCCATTCCCCGGTAGACCTGAACCGAATCAGCGTTTACGATCTCTAAAGGAAAATGTTCGGCCAAATGTAAGGCAAGTCCGGTCTTGCCCGATGCGGTGGGGCCCATTATAAAAAGCACCGGTATGGCCCCAGGGTCATGTGAATGTAAAGAGGATGGATCAACCATGTTGCTTGAAAACCGTATTGCGCTGGTCACCGGCGCGGGTTCCGGTATTGGTAAGGCGATCGCCGAGGGCTACGCCGCTGCGGGGGCCACTGTGCTGCTGCTGGGCCGCACCCAGAAGAAGCTGGAAAATGTCTATGATGCCATTACTCAAGCCGGCGGCAAAGCCACCATTGTACCCATGGATCTAGAAACTGGCCTTGGCGCTATTCCCGAACTGGTCAAAAATACCTACGAACGCTATGGACGCTTAGATATTCTCGTCAATAATGCCGCCCTGCTGGGCACCCTCTCCCCCTTGGCCAACTACCGGCCCCAAGAGTGGGAACAGGTGATGCGGGTCAATGTCACCGCACCCTTTTTTCTTATGCGTGAATTTATACCCCTGCTAACACAAAGCGATGATGCCTCCATCATCAACCTAAGCTCCGGTGTGGGCCACCAGGGCCGTGCCTTTTGGGGCGCCTATGCCGCCTCCAAAGCCGCCCTGATTAACCTAAGCGAAACCTTGGCGCAAGAGTTGGAAAAAAGTCCGATCCGTGTCAACACCGTTAACCCCGGCGCCACCGCCACCACCATGCGCGCCAAAGCCTTCCCCGGTGAGGATCCCACCACCCTGCCCTCTGCCCAAGCCATTTTACCGGTTTTTCTCTACCTGGCCAGCCAACAAAGCAAAGATGTACGCGGAGAACACCTCAATGCCCGCGAATGGATGGATTGGAAGGCCGTATAAAACACCCACGCCAAGCGGGTCCCCCCCCAACGGGACCCGCTGCACACCTTTAACCCCTCGTCATATCCCTATTTGGGCTGTACCGTCGCGCGCACCTCTTCGGCGGTAAACTGCTTGGCCGTCTGTAATAGATAGATCTCGTGCTGTGTCTCTTCAATCACCCGCTCATAGAGCGCCTGTAGTTCTGGGTTTACCGGCTGCTGCTCTTCTACCCCCAAGCGATAGAGCATCATTTTATTTAAAAAATTATGTAAAATATGGTGAACCGCACTCATCGTAGCCTGATAGAGTTGAGCCTTCTCCCGCTCCTTCTTCTCTATGGCCAGATGGTCCATTCGAATAATCACAAACAGCATGGCACTGGTTAGCACCACATAGATCCACCCCTTAAACGTCTGTATAATGCCCATCAATTGAGCATCACTCACCAAAAACTCCAAGACCCGGTCAGAAACAAAAATCCATAACACCCCAAACAGGGCATAAAAGAGGGTGACTTTATAGTGGATCGGTATACGTGACATAACAAACCCTCTTGAGACGACAGCTTCAACACTTTTGCGCTAACATCAATCACCATAACGCACAAAGCCCAGCAAGAAGGCCAAGCTCTGACGATGGAGCGTACCACCTATGCGCACGTGGCACCCAAAAATAGGGAAAGATCTATGCCTATTAGTCCTCCACCCGTTCTGTGAAGTTTCTCTTAAATCATGTTTATAATGGCATCAACACCTTATCGCAGCCCCCCATAGGGTGAAAAAATTTTCGGCGGATTGGACGCAAAGGGATTATTGACCGATTCGCTGGAATAGCGACTGCCATAGCGACCAAAAGGGTTGTTAATGGAGTCGGGCGAATAACGGCTGCCATATCGACCATAGGGGTTGGACACCGAGTTAGGATCATAGCGGTTGTTGCTCAATGTACCAAGATAGCGCCCATCTGCACCAAACAACATGGGGGGACCAGCCACCGCGATTTGGGCCAGCAAAGAGATACCAATACCTATAAACAGACCGATTATCGTCGCCTTTTTCATAACATTCTTCCTTATATGATCTTATCAATATATAATTGTTTTACATGCCGGTAGCATAAGGCATCCCCAAACCGAGTTCAAGCCTCTTCTCCCACCCCTCAACAAACCACCAATACCCTACCGTCATAATCCACCAAATTTGCGCCACATCACCAGCGCCCTTCTGCCACAGGAATACCCATGACAACAAAGCCCCATCTCGCAGGAGATGGGGCTTTGTTTATCAGCGCGGCATGCGATGGGGATTAGGCGAACAGACTCTCTAACTGAGCGATGCTCTCTTCCAAAGTCGAGGGCTCCTCCACCGACTGCTTCAAAAAGGTACGTATGGGCTCAATAAACCGAATGGCCCGGTCAATGCGCGGGTTACTGCCCGCCACATAGGCACCAATATTAATCATATCCTCGGCCTTAACATAGGTGGCCAAAATTTCCCGTAGTTGACCGGCAGCCCGTTTATGCGCCTTCTCCGACAGCCCCTCCATCAAACGCGACAACGAACCGTTGACATCAATGGCGGGGTAGTGGTTGGCCGCCGCCAGATCCCGCGACAACACAATGTGACCATCCAAAATACCCCGTACCGCGTCAACAATGGGATCCTGAATATCATCCCCTTCCATCAACACCGTATAGATGGAAGTAATCGAACCACGCCCTTGATCCCGTCCCCCCCGCTCCAACAGGCGGGGCAACAGCATAAAGGTTGAGGGTGGATAACCACGACTGGTAGGGGGCTCGCCGGTGGCCAAACCCACCTCCCGCTGCGCCATGGCAAAACGGGTAATGGAGTCCATCAACAACAGCACATCCTTTTGCTGGGCACGAAAAAACTCGGCAATGGCCGTTGCCATATACGCCGCCCGCAAACGCAATAACGGAGGTTGATCCGAGGTGGCGACAATCACAATGGAACGCGCCATGCCCTCAGGGCCCAACTCATCCTCAATAAACTCCACCACCTCGCGCCCACGTTCACCGATCAGGGCAATCACATTAATATCCGCCGCCGTATAGCGGGCCATCATACCCAACAGGGTGCTCTTGCCCACACCGGTTCCGGCAAAAATACCCAAACGCTGGCCCCGACCCACGGTAAGCAGACTGTTAACCGCCCGCACCCCAAGATCCAAAGGCTCCTCAATCTTGCGCCGCAACATGGGATTGATCGGCGCGGCATGCAGGGGTACATGATCATCCAAATGGGGTAAGGCGTGACCATCCAATGCCTCGCCCATGGGTCCAATCACCCGACCCAGCAACTGCGGCCCCACCGGTACCTGCTCCGCTCGACCCTGGGAGATAATCCGCGAACCCGGAAAGATCCCCTTAATAGAACCCAGCGGCATCAACAATACCGACTTGTCCCGAAAACCCACCACCTCGGCCTTAACCACCTCGCCATTCTCACGAACGACATCGCACATCTGACCAATGGAGACCGCTGGACCATTGCCTTCAATAAGCAATCCCACCACCTTTTTTACCCAACCCAAGCGGTGAAAACCCAGATCTTCCTGCGCCACCTGCGCATAAGCACCCCAGGGTAGCCTAAGGGGATGCTCTTCCGTCGGCGTCTGTGCCATGGAGATCATGGTTGAAACTCCTTATCTTCTTCATCCAACAGACCCTCAAACAGCGCATCTTGATCCTCATCGCTGCCTTGATCCGCCAACATCTGCGCAATATCATCCATGGCATCTTGCTCATCGGCATCCAGCAAAGCGGCCAGATCCTGCTCCACATCCTCACCTATCTGGGTCAACGCCGCCGCCTCGGCTGGGGTGGCAGAACCCAAAGCACCCGCCTCCAGCGCCGCTAAGGTCGCACCAGTGCCATACTCTTCCTCTTCATCCGCAACCTCATCCACATCGGCCAGCACATCGGGTTCATCATCCCCAACATCATCATCCAACAAGGCCGAGAGATCCTCCTCCACACCCTCACCCATCTGAGTCAGGGCCGCCGCCTCGGCTGGGGTCTTCGATCCATGAGCACCCGCCTCCATGGCTGCCAATGTCGCGCCAGTGGTGCCGCTGGTTAGGGCTTCCTCATCCCACGCCGCTTCATCCAGCTCATCCAGCTCCGCCGCCGCCTGCTGTGGCCGCGCCTTGGGCATGCCAGAGAGCTCACCGGGGCCGATGATGCAGGCGTCATCATCCTCTTCATCCCCTTCGTTTTCCTCGGTTATATCCCCACCCAAGAGATCTAAGGCCGCATTGGCCTCCTGGGCCTCACTCTCATCAATCAGGGTGCTTAAATCTTCGGCCACCTCTTCGCCCAGCGAGGTCATTTCATGAACCTCTTCAGGCGTGTCGTCACTGCCCCCAGCCTCCATGGCTGCCAGCGTTGCACCGGTGGTATCGTTGGCATCAGGCTCCTGCAAATCGTCCAGTTGCTCGACCTCTTCCTCTTCATCCAGAGCAATCTCCCCCGCGCCGACGGCGGCATCATAGAGCTCCGGTTTCTCTAAGCGCTCTTCCAAAAAGGCGCGAATACCGTTCTGCATATGGGCCAGCCGGTCAGAAATATCATCCTCAATGCCGCCGAAATTGCTCTCTAGGCGGGCCGTACCCTGGGGTACCATGGGGTCCCCTATAATCTCCAAACCCTCAAAGGAGGCACTGGCACCCAACAGCTCAACATCCTTGGGGTTTAGGTGAATGCCCATACGATCCCGCGTCGCCACCTCACGCATAAGACGATGAATGCGGGCCTTTAAGCTCTCCACATTGACCGATACCTCATGGGCCAGCAGCTCCTGCAACAACAGGATGCACGATTCCACCATAAACTGTTCACTGGCGGCAAATACACGCTGCGGTAGGCCGTCCAGATCTCGGATGATCCCCTCCAAGCGAGGCACCCGAGCGGCCATCTCCTCTTCCATCTTGCGCAGGCCCGCCTCCATACCCGCCTGTTCCGCCGCCGCAAATACGCGCTGATAGAGCTCCCGCTCCAGCGCCTCATCACGGCGTGTCTCGGCCTCGACCTCATCAATAATGGGCTCGGGTTCCTTGACCTTTAACGAGGGGAGTTTGCCGTTGGGCAGATAACCAACAAAGGCCCCACGCATGGGGTCTGGCTCGTGCTTGAGTAGTGCCGCAAAGCCGCCTTCAACGGTAAGCCCGCTGCGGTCGCGATAGAGGTGGGTTTTTTGACTCATGGTACGCCTCTTCCTTGATAGGACCATTAGCCCCGCCACTGGGGGGGGCCATAACCCTTAGAGACTGGAACCTCCAACGAAGATCCCAATAGGGTCCAATCCGTGGACCTTTATCCCGCTGGGTGCCCAGCGGGGGGCACCCATTACTACAATAGCCCTTATAGAACCACGTCGTCGCTGCCTTTGCCCATGATGACAATGGCACCATCGGCCTCCAACTGACGTGCGACCTTGAGAATCGCCTGCTGCGCCTGCTCCACATCGGACACCTTCACCGGACCCATCATCTCCAGATCCTCGCGCAGCATCTCCGCCGCCCGCTCCGACATGTTGGTAAAGAACTTCTCTTTAAGACGATCGTCGGTGCCTTTAAGGGCGGTGAGCAGCTCGTCGTTAGAGACCTCTCGCAGCAGGGTCTGGAAGCTCTTATCATCCATCAACAGCAGATCTTCAAACAGGAACATCTCCTTACGCACATCTTCGGCCAGCGGATTATCCTCTTCATCCAAAAAGGCCAACAGCTTGTCGGAGGTATCCCGGGGCATAAGGTTGAGCAGTTCGGCCACCTTTTTCACACCACCACCACCCTCGGAGGTGTAAAGCCCCCGTGAGGCCCCCATCGCCTCCAGCTCCGCCAGCAGTGACTCTTCAATATCCTCCAGCGCACCGGGGGGTAGATTGCCCAGTTTGGCCATGCGATAGATCACCTCTTGCTGCACCTCAGGGGCCAGATAGTCGATGATAAACGAAGCCTGCTCGGCGTTGAGCTGCGAGATAATCAGGGCGATACTCTGGGGATGTTCATTCGCTAGAAAAGTCGCCACCAGGGTGGGTTCCATCTCGTTGAGAATCTCCCAAGGGGTGTTTTTCGGCCCCTGTTGCAGCTCCTTGAGCAGATGCCGCCCCTTCTCTTTGCCCAGTACTTTGAAGATCAAATCCTTGACCTTCTGCATACCGCCGCGAACATTGAAAGATTGGTTCTCAAAGAGGGAGAGAAACTCTTCGCGCACCGCTTTAACGGTCTCTTCATCCATCTGCCCCAAGCGGGCGATGGTACGGGAGATCTCTCGGATCTCATCCTCACTCATCCCTTCCATGATCTTTTTTGCATCATCATCTGGAAGTGAAAGAATGAAGACCGCCGCTTTTTCCTTGCCGGTGAGTTTCATGGTTGCCTGGCTCCTTGCTCCCGTTGGCGTTAGCGCCAAGGATGGTTCGGTTCCTTCCGAACCCTATTCCACAGCCTGCCCGCGAATGGACAGGCTTTTAAGCGGTTCACTGGGCATCCTCGCCCAACCAACCCCTCGCATAGGTCTGCCGAATGGGTGATCCGTCACCCATCCGGCAGTGTCATCAAACCGGCATGGCACTCTGCATCCTGCGTGGCCTGCCCATTTGGTTATCACTTGCACCCCTCTGTGGGGGGTGTGCGGCGGGTGGCATGCCGGCCACCCGCCTTTTAAACACTGCTTAGTAGCTATCCTGCGCCATCCAAGAGCGGATGATCTCACGGGCCTCTTCCAGGTTATCCGCAATCATCTGCTGGGCCAACTGTAGGCTCCGATCAGGAATCTTCATGCGTATGGGCGAATCGACCGGAATCGTGCCTACACCTTCAGCTAGCAACTGCCGTTCCAAATCTGCAACCGTACCGGGCAGGCGGTCGTCCTGCTCCTCTTCGGGGATCAGCAGCTTGGTCACCAGCGGACGCATGACGAAGAACACCAGCAGGAAAGCAAGCAGGGCAATGGCACCATATTTGGCCATCTCCAACTGGAACTCCCGCGACAACCAGGGGCTCTTCACATCCAAGGGTGGTGGCAGCGGCTCAAAGGCGGTATTGGTTACCTCAATACTATCCCCACGCTTGGCGTCAAAACCCACCGTCTGCATGATGATACGCTTGAGCTGCTCCATCTCCTCTGTCGAGCGCGGCGTATAGACCGCTGGCTTTTCAGGATCAATGTTACCATCCTTATCCTTAACCGCTTCGTAGGTGCCATCAATCATCACCGCCACGGAAAGACGACGAATATCACCCACCGCTTCTTGTACCGTTGTAACCTTTTTGGGTACCAAGAAGTTGACCTGCTCACGCTCCACATCCCGCGTCTGCTGCGAGCCGGTACCACCGGCCACCGCCGTCTGGTTGGGATCGTTGGGGATCACCCCAGGGACGCCACCGGTGCCAAACATGCCACGGCTGGATTCCGTAACCGTATTGGTGCTTAGCGGCACCTGACCATCGGGATCATAGGACTCCTCTTGACGCTGCTTTTTGTCCAGATCCAACTCAGCGGTAATACGGATAATGGACTTGTCTGGACCCAATACCCGATCCAGCAGGCTCTGCACCCGCTCTTCAATCTTCTTCTCTTTCATGCTTTGCAGTGCCAAAGCATCATCCGTGGGCATGCGCCCATCCAGATCTTCGGTCTTACCGCCCGCAATCAGATTACCCTTTTGATCCAGCAGGGTCACTTGATCTTGACTCAACCCTTCTACCGCGCTGGCCACCATGTGGGTGATGCCATCAATCTGGGTCTTGTTCAGAGCGTGGGTAAGCTCCATCACCACCGATGCAGTGGCGGTGCGCTCTTCGGCTGCAAACATGGACTTTTTCGGTAAAACCAGGTGTACCCGCGCCTTTTCTACAGCCGCAATGCTCTCCACCGAACGGGCCAGCTCCCCTTGCAACGCGCGTTGATAGTTCATGCGCTGCACAAAGTCGGTCATGCCCATCAAACTCTGGTTATCGAAGATCTCAAAGCCTACCCCGTCGGTGCTCTTGGGTAGGCCAGCTTTGGCCATCTCCAGTCGCACATCGTAGACCTTATCTTCAGGGATGCGGATGGTGGTACCCCCGCTGCCCAGCTCATAAGGGACACCCAGCTTGCCCAGCTGCTCCACAATGCGGGCACTCTCCAGATCCGGCAGGCCGGAGTAGAGCACCTTCATGGAAGGCCGTGTGGCAAACCAGATGATCGCCGCCAAGATGAATACTGACGCCATTGCGGCAATGATAACGCCATTACGCCCCGTTAAGGGCAAACTACCAAATAGCCCACCCAGGGAGGGCTCTTCTGCCGAGGCTCCGCCTTCAGCATCATTGGGTGTCTCTGCCATGATCTTCGTCCCACGTCAAAAGCAGTAATGCCCACGCCGCGCCCAATCCCTTGGCTCGGCGCCTTCGCCGGGGCCATCCTGGCCCTACGAAGTAAATAATTCCGGATCAACCGGTCTGCGTACAGACCTTAGACCGGCATGTTCATAACCTCTTTATAAACCTCAACCGCCTTGTTACGGGTCTGCACCAACAGCTGCATATGCAGCTCGGCGGTCGCCCCCGCAATCTGCGCCTCATGCAGGCTTACCCCGGCATTACCGAGCATCGCCTTTTCACCCAATACGCGCGCCTTCTTCTCCAGCTGCTGGGTCTCTTTAATCTGCTGGGAAAGCAGGGTGGAAAACGACTCCCACGGCCCCCCCGCTTTGGTGCTACTCAAACTCATGCCCTTACTGAGTTGGGCAATGTTAGGCAGTTGCGGTAGTGCAGCTATTTTCATGATCTATCCTCCCCTTAACGTCCGATTTCCAGCGCTTTAAGCGCCATCTGCTTCGAGGCATTGAGCACCGACACATTGGCCTCGTAAGAGCGGCTGGCGGACATCATGTTGACCATTTCGGTCATGACATCAATGTTGGGCATGGCCACATAACCATCGGCGTTGGCATCGGGATGGTTGGGATCATACTGCAACCGGGGTGGCCGATGATCCACATTGACCCGATCCACCGCCACACCAGTCGCCCCCGCCGACTCCTCGCGGGTTAGATAATCCTGGAACGGACGGGACATAAAAACCGGATCACGCCGCTTGTAAGGTCCCCCTTCTGGGGTGCGGGTGGTCTGTGCATTGGCCACGTTTTCGCTGATGATGTTCATGCGAAGACGCTGCGCCGCCAAACCCGATGCCGTCACCTTAAAGGATGTTAAAAAATCCATGCTGCACCTCTGAGCCAAGCTCGTTCGAGGTTGTCACCCATCCGTGGTGGTTATGGCCCGCTCATCCTTGAGCTGTCGACCCCATTAATCGGTTGCTTAACGCACTTCGCCGCGAATCGCCATCTTCATCTTGGTAATCTGGCCATTCAGAGATTGAGTGGCATAGTTATAGAGCAGTTGGTTGGCGGTCTGCCGAGCCATCTCTTGCTCCATATCAACACTGTTCATATCTCCCTTAGAGATGGGCGTTTCCACCTCTTGTATCTCACCGGACGCCGCTAAAAAACCTTGGGCGGGCAGATGCCGTGGATCGCTACGTGCCATGGGCAGATCCCCATCCCGCGGGGTCGATTTAGCCAACTCCTCTTCAAAGCTTAAACGACGCGCTTTGTAGCCGGGGGTATCTGCATTGGCAATGTTGGCAGCGATGATATCCTGACGCCGTTGGCGCAGATCCAGTAAATTAGCCTTAAATGCCCCGCTGTTGCCCAGCAGTCCAAATCCGGACATGGTATGCCTCCAGTCACGTTATTGACGGTTCAACACCGGTTCCCACCACCGGTTATCCCTGAAACTGCACGGCTTGTGCCAAATTCCAGAATCCTTCCTCGACGCCCTAACGAGCCTACTCTTCACAGTTTGTGCCAAAGGGGGGAGCCAACAGGCCCAATCAAACGGAAAAAGTGGCGGGGTTCAGAGGATTTATCCCACTCAAACAAAAAGCCCCCCTCAGTTTGACCAAGGGGGGCCTTTATGCCGAACAACAAAACTTGGGCCGTACCTTAAAGCAGCGAGGCACAGACCCGAACTTGGTTATTTATAGAAGGACTCTTTCAGCAAGGTTAGCTGTTGATCCCCCACTTGATTGGGAAAAGGGATCGGATACTCCCCACTAAAACAGGCATCACAATAGTCCACCCGTTTGGCATTCAGGGCGCTGTAGAGACCCTCAAGGGAGATATAACAGAGGGAGTCTGCGGTAATGTAGCTGCACATCTCGCTCACAGTATGGCTAGAGGCCAACAGCTCCTGTCGAGTTGGGGTATCAATGCCATAAAAGCAGGGGTTGGTGGTGGGGGGCGAAGAGATGCGCACATGCACCTCGCGGGCACCCGCAGCCCGCACCATTTTAACAATTTTACGGCTGGTGGTACCCCGCACCACCGAATCATCCACCAATACCACCCGCTTGCCTTTAAAAATGTGGGGGTTGGCATTGAGCTTAATCTTTACCCCAAAATGGCGAATCTGCTGCTGAGGTTCGATAAAGGTACGTCCCACATAGTGGTTACGGATAATACCCAGCTCAAAGGGTATGCCCGACGCCTGGGAAAAACCCAACGCCGATGGCACCCCAGAGTCCGGCACCGGAATGATAACATCGGCCTCTACCGGTGACTCTTCCGCCAATTTAGCACCAATCGCCTTACGCGCATTATAGACGTTGATGCCATCCAGGTTAGAATCAGGACGGGCAAAGTAGATATATTCAAAAACGCAAAAAGAGCGCTTCTGTTTTTGGAATGGAAAGTAAGAGCGTATGCCGTCGGGGCTAATGACCACCATTTCGCCGGGTTCCACATCCCGCCAGAACTGAGCCTCGATCAGATTAAGGGCACAGGTTTCTGACGAGACCACAATGCCCTTCTCGCCCACCTTGCCCAGTACCAGCGGGCGCAGACCGTGGGGGTCACGCACCACAATGATCTGGTTCTCATCCATCGCCACCAAGGCATAGGCACCCTGTACCTGTTTGAGCGCCTCCACCAGCCGATCCGAAAAGGTGTTCTCCCGCGATAGCGCGGTCAAATGCACAATGACTTCGGTATCCATGGTGGATTGAAAGATCGAGCCGCGACGTTCCAGCATGCGGCGCATCTCGGTACCGTTGACCAAGTTACCGTTGTGGGCAATGGCCAAACCACCGTCGGCGGTATCCACCACCAGCGGTTGTAGGTTACGGCTGTTGGCACTACCCCCGGTGGTGGAGTAGCGCACATGACCGATGGCCTTATCCCCCTCCAGGGCGTCCAACTCTCTCTGTTTGAAAACGTCTGCCACCAAGCCCTGACCACGGGTGGTGTGAAAGATGCGATCTTGCACCGAGACGATGCCACCGGACTCCTGCCCCCGGTGCTGCAAAGCGTAAAGACCCAGATAGGTCAAATTGGCGGCTTCGGCATGGTTGTAAACACCAAACACGCCACACTCATCATGAAAATGTTCGTCGGTAGGATCAAACAAGGGTCAATTCCGCTCTATGGTCGTACGTGGTATGGCAAAGGTCCATACACCCCCAAAGTCACTGCGTCGGTAAAATGGCGTAGTGACCACGAGCTGGGCCTGCGTTGTAATAGCTACCCCACAGACCCGCCATTAACGCGCTGTTAGCATATCGTAAACATGCAGCCTGCGCTTTAAAAAAGACGTGTTACTTTTTCTACCTGCTTATGGATCATAATCGGTGCCGGTAGCTCCGCAGGGGGGGCTTCCAATGGCCGATGCAACCAAGCCTCCAACGTGCGTTCATCGGCCTCCCAGGTGGGCACCGGCACGGTCTGAATGCGGGTGGGACGTTCATCCCCCTGCACCCGCAACATGGAGTCCGACGGTTGCAGAATACTTAAACGCCATGCACCCTGGGCAAAATGCTGCGCCAAGACGGAGCGTTTCATCACCCCTTGGGGTGGTCCACCAAAGGCCATCACCGTGCTAAACCCAATCAAGATGACCAGCATACCACGAACCAGGCCAAAGCTCATCCCCAGGATGCGATCTTGCCAGTTTAATTGAGCGGGGGCAATGGCCCAATTCAACAGATAGCCAATTCCCCATACGGCCATTAAGGTACTGATAAAGACCAACGAAATGGCCATAATACGCACCATCTCTGCATCGGCCACATAGTGGCCCAGATGAGCGGCTAAGCGGCCACTTAAAAAGGTGGTGGCAATGAACGCCAACACCCAACCAATCAGGGCGAACACCTCGCGAAAAAAGCCCCGGTTTGCGGCTAGCAGCAAAACAGAACCGAGGATGAAAATCAACAGATAATCAAACCAGATCATGGGATACCTCGTTTCACTAAAAAGATAGCTGTAAATCCATGGTATGTAACACGCTTATCGGGCCCCACCGTACCCTGCGGGCCGACCACGGCTTACATCCCTAAAACCCCTTCACCTTCATGCCAACAGCGCAATAGCATCTTCAATCAGCGCCACCGGATGCAGGGTAATACCCAACCCATCGGGCACCCCTTTCATACTTTTTTTTGGTAAAATACAGCGGGTAAAACCTAATTTTTGCGCCTCTTTTAAACGGGTCGTCGCGTGGGAGACCGCCCGCACCTCCCCTGCCAGACCCACCTCGCCCAGCACCACCATGCCAGGGTCCAGACTAATGTTTCGCAACGCTGCATAAAGGGAGAGCGTCACTGCCAAATCCGCCGAGGGCTCATTGATGCGAAATCCCCCCGCCACATTCAGAAAAATATCGTGGTTAAACAGCCCCAACCCCAACCGTTTCTCCAACACCGCAATGAGCATCGCTAAGCGGTTGGTATCTATCCCCACCGTGTTGCGCCGGGGTTGGGGGAGCGGGCTGGGGGTAACCAGGGATTGAATTTCAATCAAAACGGGCCGTGTGCCCTCCAACCCCGCATAAACCACCGAGCCCGCCGCTCCACCTACCCGCTCGGCTAAAAACAGCTCTGAAGGGTTGGTTACCTGCGCCAAACCGTTCTCACGCATCTCGAACACGCCAATCTCATTGGCCGCCCCAAAGCGGTTTTTAACCGCCCGTAAAATACGGTAACTATGGCCCCGCTCCCCCTCAAAATAGAGCACCGTATCCACCATATGCTCCAAAATACGCGGACCAGCAATCTGCCCCTCTTTGGTCACATGACCGATGAGAAAGAGCGCCATATTGCGCCGCTTAGCCCACTGAATCATGCGCGAGGCACACTCCCGCACCTGGGTCACCGTGCCCGCAGCAGAGGGAATTTCATCCCCGGCGATGGTCTGGATTGAGTCCACCACCAGCACATCAGGCTGCTGTTTATTTACCGCCTCTTCCACCGCCTCTAAGCGGTTTTCCATGAACACCCAAAAGTTGGCGCCATCCACCCCCATGCGCTCCGCCCGCAGCTTGAGCTGTATCAGCGACTCTTCACCCGAGACATACAACACCCGCAGGCTGGTGCTCAATTTGGCCAACGCCCCCATGAGCAAGGTCGATTTACCGATGCCTGGATCCCCACCAATTAAGATGGCGGCCCCAGAGACCAAACCCCCACCCAGCACCCGATCTAGCTCTGAGATCCCAATTTGAATGCGGGGGGCTTCACCCCCCGCCACGCTATCCAGAGTAATGGGCTCCATGGCCACCCCAAGGGTGGGATGGGCCGCACGCGCCCCTTTTTTAGCCGGGGTAAATGCCTTGAGACTGTTCCATGCTTGGCAGGTGTGACATTTTCCTTGCCACTGACTGTACTCTGCCCCGCACTCGGTACAGACAAACTGTTCTTTTGCCTTAGCCATAGCGATGGGTCACTTCTCTCATCCATGTTCAGGTTTGGAAAAATAGCCTCACACGTCGCCCCACTGGGTGATCATCCCACCCGCTCTGCCGTATAACTCAATGTATCTGCTGATATTGCGCAGTTAAACCGGTCTCATCCTTAATCAGACGCACCACATCCTCGGCGTCCCATTTATCCTTAAAAGGACCCACCATAATGTTGAAACGGCTACGTTCACCCTGACCGACCATCTTCATCCGTGCAGGGATGTTTTTATGCAGCAGGTTTTCCAACACCAAAGTACCGTTCTGCTGACTACCAAAGGCACCCACCAGAACAATATAGTCGCCCTCTGCTGCGGTGCTCGGCGCATTTACAGGCAACCGACGACCCGACTCACCGCATGTTTTAAGACGTGTTTGCGCATCAGGCACCACCTCAGGATATTGGGTCACCCGTAACATGCCCTGAATGCCTGTGCGCCGAGCCACCCAATCCCGCAGTTGCTGGGCCTGGGTGGTGGTGCTGTATGGCCCCGCGATCACTTGGATCTGGGGGGGACGCATATCTGGCTGCTTGCGACACCAAACCTGTTGCAAACCGATCTTTTGCACCGCTAAGTGTGTCGCCACAGCCTCATCCTGACGGCTGGTGCTCGCTAATAACACCGTATGCAGACCATGGGCAACGGTGACCACAGGAGGCACATTTTGCCCTCCCTCGGTGGGCATCGCCACGTTCTTACTCCACCCCTCTTGCGGAGGATGAAACATGAATAACATTAAAGCCAGCAGCCCGAAAATGCGTAACCAACTTGATGATTGATCCATGATTTCAATCGCTTCAATTTTCTGTAGAGATCCGATATTGGGCGAGGATAAACCGGTAAAATCGACACGGAATAGCGCACCCATGTCTCTCTTTGAGCAAGGCCAGTGCCAAGGGCAAATCTCTTCAAAGGGGGTGGCACAGGAGGTATGAAAAGCGCACTCGGTGGGACACCAGCAGGGCTGCTTGGTGCCGTCTTAACAAATGGGTGGCGACTCTATGCTTTGGTGATGAAAATATTTTGCGTGGGATCGGTGGGTATCATGAGTATGCCATTTTCTCGTGATACCGGCCCAACACCTCTAAAAGGATCCGTTTAGATACGGGCTTTGCCATATGCAGATCACAACCCGCCGCTTTTAACTTTTCGGCCTCTTCGGCCATGGCGTGGGCCGTTAGAGCAATGATGGGGATTCGCGACTGCCCTTGTTGCTGTTCAAGCAAACGGATCTGCCGGGTGGCCGCATAGCCATCCATAATGGGCATCTGAATATCCATAAGAATAAGATCCGGGGGCGTGTCAGCCTGCATAACGTACTCAACAGCCTCTTTCCCGTTGTACACCGTACTAATTTGATAGGATGTCTTTTTTAAAAAAGCTTGAATTAAAAAGATATTATCTGGACTATCGTCCACCAGTAAAATATGCATGGGCAGAGTACCCCCCTGGCCCGATGTTACCGCTGACCGGGGTCTTTTACTGAGCTCTGTCACGATTTGTTCGCACAGAACATCCTGCATCAGACTCTCTGGCAAAAAGCGCACCCCCAACTGGTTAAGCTGTTTTAGCAGGGCGGGATCATAACAGCGCCCATAAACCAGAACGGGGATTTCATGCAGACTTTGTTCGGATCGAATCGTGTTTATGAGCTCCAGCGGGTTGGTTTTATCCTCTTCATGGTAATGGATAATCATCATATCGGTCGTTGCTAAAACCGCATCCCCCTGAATGGCACAGTTGGCCAACGTCATGGACTGGTTACAGCTACGTACCTTTGCCCCCCGCTCCTTGAACATCTCCTCAATGTAGAGCGTGCTGATGGGGTGGGTATGCCAGATCACCATATGGTAGCCCGTCAATCCCCGCTCCACTTTAAGCGATTGGATCTGCTCGGCCGGTGCAACCGTTAGCGGCAACGTTAAGGTAAAGGTGCTGCCCTTGCCCGCTCTACTACTTAAACTGACCGAACCTTGCATCAAGGCAACCAGCTTTAAACAGATCGCCAAACCTAAGCCAGTACCACCTTGTTGGCGCTGGTTGGAGGAATCAACTTGATGAAACGCCTTAAAAATCGCTTCTTGCTCCGATTGTTCAATACCTATGCCCGTGTCGACCACGTGAATCACCAGTTGATCTTCCTTATTGGCATGGGCGCGCGTGGTGACCAATGTCGCAATGGTGCCAGATTGGGTAAATTTAACCGAATTTCCTAAAAAATTGATTAAAATCTGGCGGATGCGTGCCTGATCTCCAAGAAGAATGGTTGGCACAGCAGGATCTATGTAGACAATCTGGTTAAGGCCCTTCTCTTGGGCGCGAAACAGAATGACTTGGTTGGCGTCATGGATAATACGGTGCAAATGAAAAGGCGCAACCGCGACCTCCATACGCCCGGCCTCCACCTTGGAAATATCTAGGATATCGTTGATCAGTTGCAGCAAATTTTGACCTGAAGAACGGCAGATGGAGAGATAGTTACGCTGGATGGTGGTCAGTTCCGTCTCTTCCAATAGCTCGGTCATACCCATAATGGCATTCATGGGGGTGCGAATTTCATGACTCATGACCGCTAAAAAGTCACTTTTCGCTCGATTGGCTTTTAAGGCTTCATCACTGGCAATTCTCAAGGCAATTTCTGAACGCCGACGCTGTACAAATTTTCCGACTTCGTTGGCAACCGTTTGAAGTTGCCGCACATCATTTTGATTATAATCTTCTGCTTTGTTGCCCACCCCCATGACCATACGTACATTGTTACCCTCGATTACCGGTACACTCAGGTGACGAAAAAAAGTAAAACGATCTGCGGAAACCTCTTGATCATCCTGAAAATTTGGTTTGTTATTTTGGATGATCGGTTTTTCCCGCGCGGCCCAATCGGTTAAAACGCCCGCTTGGTTGAGAAAAACAAGCGCATCATCCAGGGCATGACCCAGCGCCATGCGGGGGTGGTTCCAGGTAACCCGTGTGAGCGTCTCTTGATCACTATGTACCATATGCAGGTAACCAACCTCACTTTGGGTTAGGGATACCACAATGCCAAGGCCACGGTCACACAGCTCTCGTTCACTTAAATGCGAGGCTTCTTCATTGAGTTTGAGCAACTGTCTAAGGTGCTCTTCATTGTTTTTGCGATATGTTATGGCGATCTGTAGTTCATCCAACAGATGCGAAAAGGCGGCGAATAACGCACCCAACTCATCCATAACCCTATGGCTTGGCCGATGTTTTACATCTCCCTGTTGAATGCGTTGGATACCCTTGTGCAAGCGGTTCAAGGGTTCTAACAGGCGGGTATAGAAAAAGAGTATGGCGAGCACTGCATAGAGAATCAAAGCAAACAGAAACAGGCCAAACTGAAACAGTACCCCCTCGTAAGAGGAGCCGGCGGTTTTTTCTGCTGCATCGTTGCTTATATTGGTCAACTCTCCCAAGCGCGTTTGCAATTCGGCAATGCGGATGGAAATTTGCGACATTTGTAACAGATACAGGCGCTGCTGAGCTTGGTAAGCATTTCCTTCTAAAGGGCCAATTTTAAAGCCTTCGGTTACGCGCTCAAACAGCTGGTGTAAATTTTGTAGGCTATGTTGGATCCCTTGAACATAGGATTGCACAGGGGTAAGTTGCGCCGCATTTTTTTCCAAAAACTGCTCAAGCATCCTATATAAACTGAGCCATTGCTGTTCTGCGCGGATCTCGCGCTGCAAGAGCACTTCATTGGTCAACAGAGCCAACCGGTAGCCCTGGTCCGTGATCTGACTTATGATGTTTTGTCGTTGAAACAGGGCCGTTACCTCCCCATAACTCACGGAAAACGACCAGATACCCGCAGCAAGAATGGCTGATCCTGAGAAACCAAAAAGAAAAACAATTGAGCGTATGTTCATCAACCCATACCGTTCATGGTGTTATGGTTACCATGGATGGAGCCACTTTTTTTAAAGGTCCCGGACTCATGATTTGCAAATAATTATCCATTCGTCTGCTCAGTCCCACGCTACTTAGCCAGCGAGCTTCGGCCTCTAACATGGTTAGGAGGGATTGGGGTAGTGTGACCGCCAGGTGATAATCAGCCAGCGCCTTTTCTAACAGAGCGGGAGGGAGTGCAAACAGCCCAGCCATATAGGCGACACCCTCTTGGGGATTGGCCTTAAACCACGCCTCGGCCTGAGTTAAAGCCAGCATAACCCGCTCGGCTTTGAGAGGGTTTTTTTGCAACCAAGACTCAAGCCCCATAAGCACATAATAATAATCTTGCTCGGGTTGCCCATCAAACGACACCACCCGATCCCCAAGCTGACCTTCTATCTGTTGCACCAGTGGAGGCCATATCATGACGCCATCCACCTCCCCCTGGGCCAAACGGGCTGCCATTTCTTGAGGTTTTAAATCAACCCGCTGGATCGCTTGCTGGTCTAACCCATTAAGGGCCAATAAGCGCTCAAGAAAATATTCACCGTTGGTACCCAAGCGTACCCCTATTTTTTTACCCTTTAAATCTACCGCAGAACGGATACCCTTTTCTTTGAGGGCAATCAGTTTCATCTGGTGCACAAAGGCCAAGGTACCCAGCACCCGTAAATCTGCCTGGGTGTTGACCATACGTAGCGCAAGGAACTCTGTGGCGGCAGCCAGATCTGCCTGACCATTGAGTAGGGACTCACCCGCTACTTTACCCGTCGCGGCGGGTATAAGCGTGACCTCTAGACCCGCTTTTTGAAAGAACCCCTTGTCATGTGCCAGCCATACCAAGGTGGGGGAGAGCGTCTTCGAAGCCGCAATGCTTAATGTCCCCACAGGATCCAGCGCACCTGGCGTTTTATGGTAGGTGTAATAAACGCTGCCGGTCACAACCGCAACCAGCACCAACGCAACACGCAGCAAACGTCTCTCCATGGTCGTCTCCTTGCACGGCTGCTATTGACTCAACTGACGCATTATCATTACTCCAATATTTGTGGCACAGCACGGCCTTACTGTGCTTACATGGGTAGTGTAATATAGCTCAACCAGTATGAAATATCCATTTTTTGAGCCTGTGTTCGCAACTTAAACCCTTAGAAAACCAGTTGATCCCTGTTCTTATTATCTTTATGCCACTAAGTCAC
This sequence comes from Magnetococcus marinus MC-1, assembly GCF_000014865.1. Classification (NCBI taxonomy): domain Bacteria; kingdom Pseudomonadati; phylum Pseudomonadota; class Magnetococcia; order Magnetococcales; family Magnetococcaceae; genus Magnetococcus; species Magnetococcus marinus. The sequence continues at coordinate 294,843 of NC_008576.1, read as the reverse complement.
AAAATTTTACATTTCAATGATTTTTGTATCTATATTCATTTTTATATCCCTTTTATTGGTTTTCGTTCTACAGCACAACCCTTTCCAGTGGATTGCATTGCGTCATTTAACGGCCTGTGCCCATAGCTACGGCCTGCCTTGTTTGGCAAAGGCCATCCACCAAGACCCTCTTTAGGCCAAAGCAAATTTGGGTTTTTTGTCTGGCAACACCAAAGGGGGCGATACACAAAAAGCCGCTACCGACACACTTTTGCGTGATGCACCGTTTACAGCCTATCTATCATTATGCTTTTAACTCTTAGCATGCTCTTGACCATCTGACGAATCTTACATACAATAAACGGAATATGTTGAAGTGCTTCAGGACTATGTTTTGATACCTAGTTTGCTTTGATGAGGGGTCTACTCATGGATACCGATGGTGCGCGTAAAAGGCATGCCGTAGAGGCTTTAAAGCAGAGCTTACTGGATCTTGATCAATTTATGGCCGAGCACCAAGATGGACTTGAGCAGCTGGTGGTGGACCATGAAAATGGTTTGGCTAGGCTTCTGAAAAAGCGCCATATGTTGAAAGAGATGATGGCGATTATTGCTTAGCCAAAGCTGCCTGACAGGATGCTACCATCGCGGTAGCGTCGGGGCACTCTTGGCCCAATGCGGGTCAGGATTTCGTATGGAATGGTTTTAAGTTCGGTTGCCCAGTTTTCCAGGGTGATTTCAGCATTGTGTTGTTTTCCCAGTAGTACCGCTTCATCCCACTGTTTGACCTCACCTTGAAGATCGCTAATATCCACGGCGATTTGATCCATGCAGACGATCCCCACCACGGGGCAGTGTTGGCCTGCGATCAACACGGAACCTTTATTACTCCACAGGCGGTTATAGCCATCGGCGTAGCCGACGGGCAGTTGTGCGATACGGGTAGGGCGTGTGGCGGTAAAGGTGTGGCCGTAGCCAAGGGATTTACCTTTTTCCAGGGTGTGAATGCGTTGGATATGGGTGACCCAGCGCACCACGGGTTGCAATCCTTCGTTGGCGGCATTGGTATGGGGAAAGAAGGGGGAGGCTCCGTAGATCATAATACCGGGGCGTACCCATTGGTAGTGGGCGTTGGGGTGGCCGAGGATGGTTGCGGAGTTGGCTAGGGAGAGTTGGGCTTGTGTTTGTTTAACCAGGGGGTGTTCAAGTATGGGGCTTAAGGTCGCCAACTGGGCATTGGTGATGGGGGAGTGACGGTCATCGGCACAGGCCATATGAGAAACCAGGCCGGCCAATTTAAGTTCGGGCATATGGGCGAGTTGATCTAATAGGCTCGGCACGTGTTCGGGGTGGTAACCGAGGCGGGCCATGCCGCTATCTATTTTGATATGCACGGAGATTGGGCCGTAGCATTTGGCGGCTTGCCACAGAGCGTTTAGGTTGATTTCGTCACTGAGGAAGGGTTCAACACGGGCGCGGATGGCGCGTTCTTCTAGACCGGGGTAGAGTCCTGAGAAGAGCATGATGCGTTTATTAATTCCGGCGGTGCGCAGTTGTTCGGCCTCTTCGACCAGGGCCACGCAGAAGCCGTCGGCCTCTTCTTCGAGGGTGTGGGCGACGGCGATGGCGCCGATGCCGTAGCCGTCGGCTTTGATGACGGGAAAGTGGGCGACTTGGGGTCCGGTAGCGGTGCGGGCTTGGCGGAGGTTATGGCGTAGGGCGGCGAGGTCGATTTCCAACCATGTGGGGCGATGGGTCCATTGCATAGGGTTTGCGGTGGTGTATGCCAGGGTTGGAGGTAGCATTCTTTTTTTCCCTATGGGCTTTGGGTGTTTTGGCAGGTTGTGGGGAGTTGTTTTCTGTCTCCTCCCTGGGTTTTGTTTTTGATCTTTTGACTTTTTTGCGTTTTCCCCCTGCTTACGCACCCAATGGTATGGCTTTTAAATGATTAAAAAAAGGTTTGAGGGGGGTCTGGGGGGAGAAGTTCTCTGTCTTCCCCCAGGGTTTTGCTTTTGATCTTTTGACTTTTTTGCGTTTTCCCCCTGCTTACGCACCCAATGGTATGGCTTTTAATGATTAAAAAAAGGTTTGAGGGGGGTCTGGGGGGAGAAGTTCTCTGTCTTCCCCCAGGGTTTTGCTTTTGATCTTTTGACTTTTTTGCGTTTTCCCCCTGCTTACGCACCCAATGGTATGGCTTTTAAATGATTAAAAAAAGGTTTGAGGGGGGTCTGGGGGGAGAAGTTCTCTGTCTTCCCCCAGGGTTTTGCTTTTGATCTTTTGACTTTTTTGCGTTTTCCCCCTGCTTACGCACCCAATGGTATGGCTTTTAATGATTAAAAAAAGGTTTGAGGGGGGTCTGGGGGGAGAAGTTCTCTGTCTTCCCCCAGGGTTTTGCTTTTGATCTTTTGACTTTTTTGCTTTTAGGCTCGCCCTTCGCTAGGGGAGCTTACAGGCCGTTTTTTTGGCCTGTAAGCGACCAGCGAGCCAGCCTTTTAATCCCCTCTGGGGGGTCCCTTGAGGCTTTTTTCAAGGGATCGCCCAGAGGGGATGCCCAATGCCCCAGCGGGGGTTAGGTCTAGGCTGTGGTTGGGGAATGTATCGGTTTTACTCCCCCAGCAGCGGCTGGGTGCCCAGGTTTTTACTCCAGCCACCATGTGCCCAACCGCCCGCCACGCTGGCGCGTGACATCGCTACCCTACGCCCCGTACCGCGCCCCTACAAAACCCCTGCTCTCTTAAAAAAATCCCTGCACCCTTGCTCCGTCGGTACGGGGCTTAAAAAATAAAAAGATCAAAAGATTTAAAAGTCAAAAGATCTCAGGGCTTCGCCCCGAACCCCACTGGGCGCTGCCCAGACCCGGCAGGGCGCCGCCCTGCACCCGCTGGGTGGGCAAGCAGAGCTTCCCCCCAGACCCCCCAATCCCTTTTAATAATGAAACTCCCTGGACATAAAGGCACTCAAGACCCCTCGAATATTGCTCCATCGGTACGCCGCTTTACAAAAGATCAAAAGATTTAAAAGTCAAAAGATCTCAGGGCTCCGCCCCGAACCCCACTGGGCGCTGCCCAGACCCGGCAGGGCGCCGCCCTGCACCCGCTGGGCGGGCAAGCAGAGCTTCCCCCCAGACCCCCCAATCCCTTTTAATAATGAAACTCCCTGGGCATAAAGGCACTCAAGACCCCTCCATTGCCACGCTCAAATCACCCTCTATACCTCCACCAACCTAATACTCCTGCCGATTGGCAAAATTCTCAAAACGGGTAAACTGATTCTGAAACGCTAACTTAACCACACCAACCGGACCATTCCGCTGCTTGGCAATAATAACCTCAGCCTTGCCCTTTAAATCAATATCCTCCCGCTTGTAATACTCCTCACGAAAAACAAACATCACCACATCCGCATCCTGCTCAATACTACCCGACTCCCGCAAATCCGATAAAATAGGCCGCTTGTCCGGCCTCTGCTCCACCGAACGCGATAACTGCGACAATGCAATCACCGGTACCGACATCTCCTTGGCAATCGCCTTTAACCCCTGACTAATCTGCGAAATCTCCTGAACCCGATTATCCGTGTTGCTGCTCCCCCGCATCAACTGTAAATAGTCCACCACTATTAACTTTAACCCCTTGTCCCGCTTTAACCGTCGCGCCTTCGCCCGCAACGCCGTAATGGAAATCGCCGGCGTATCATCAATATAGATGGGAGCCTCCGACAATAACGTCGCCGTGTTGGTTAATTTTTGATAATCACTCGTCGCAATCTTGCCAATCCGCATCGCCTGCGCATCCATCCTCGCCTCAGAGGCTAACATACGCATCGCTAACTGCTCCTTAGACATCTCCAACGAAAAAACCCCCACCGCCTCCCGATGATGCAACGCCGCATTGGCCGCTATGTTCATCGCCAACGCCGTCTTGCCCATGGATGGACGCCCCGCCAAAATAATCAAATCCGACGGCTGACACCCCGCCAACTGCTGATCCAAATCAATAAATCCCGTGGCTACCCCCGTCACAGCCTTCTGCTGCTCCATAAGCAGCTCAATTTTCTCAAAAACCGGGACCATAATCGAACGCATATCATGATAAGTCGAACGACGGCTATCCTTGGACTCCCCCAACTGAAAAATCTTCTGCTCCGCCTCCTCCAAAATCTGATCCACCGGCGCTTCACTGGTGTGACACCGCTCCACCACCTCCGTCGCCGTCTGCGCCAAACCCCGTAATAACGCCTTGTCCCGCACCATGCGCGCATACGCCTTGGCGTTGGCCGCTGTGGGTACCGTATTCAACAACTCCGCCAGATAAACCGGACCCCCCACCGAATCCAACTCATCCGAACGCTCTAAATATTGACGAATAACCACCGGATCCAGCGGCTCGCCCCGCTCCAACAGATCCAACATCGCTTGATAAATCTTACGATGCGCACCCATGTAAAAATCATCGACATCCAGGGCATCCGCCACCGAATCCATGACATGGTTATCCAGTAAAATCGCCCCCAAAACCGACTGCTCCGCCTCACGCGACCATGTGGCCCGCTTCTTCGGCGCATCCGGATCCTGCCCCAGCGGCGAACCACTGTTTAACGGCTCCATCGCCATCGCTTGCCCATGCAAACCAGCCTCATGCAGCCCCTCCTCAGCATAGAATGGCTCATCCATAGGGGGGGGCGCTTCGTCCCTAAACGGGGGGCTCTCTTCCATGCTCTACCTTCTCTCTCAATGACGGTAACCCCCCTACGCAAAAAACCATGCAATAGGTTGGCTATCCGTTTTACAATGGGCCGCTCAATCATCGCCCTTTCCATTGTAAGCCAAGCGACTGCATAAGCAAATGGCCCAAGAAAATCCTAAAAAAACGACAAAAACCAAGCTGCACGGCGGTCACCGTGACCGGCTGCGCAATCGCTTTGCCCAAGAGGGCTTAGACGGCTTTGAAGATCATCAAATTTTGGAATTGGCCCTGTTCTACGCCCTGCCCCGCCGCGATACCAACCCCATCGCCCACCGCCTCATGCAACGCTTTGGCTCTCTCTCCGCCGTGATGGAGGCCGACCCCGTGGATTTAGCCACGGTCGAAGGTATGGGCGAAACCGCCGCACTCTTTATTACCATGCTGCCCGCCCTCACCCGACGCTACCAACATGATGCCGCCACACGCAATAAAACCCCCCTAAACCGTGCCGATAACGTGCGTGACTACCTTGTGCCCTTAATGGCCGGACGTACCGAAGAGGTCTTTTATGTGCTCTGCCTCGATGCCCAGTGTCGGCTGCTCTTTCCGGCCCTCGTCACCGAAGGCACCATACGCCAAGCCCACGTGCACCCCAGACAAGTGGTCGAGTTGGTCATACGTCACAAAGCCGCCCATGTTATTTTGGCCCACAACCACCCCTCGGGTAATCCCAAAGCCTCGCAGGATGACATCTTGCTAACCAGCCATTTAATGCAGGCGCTCAATCCCATTGATGTGCAGGTGCTGGATCATCTGATTATTGCAGGAGAGAAGGTTTTTAGTTTTGCCAGCGCAGGCATGATGCCCAAACAACGGGTTCGCTAAACCAAGTATCTACAAGCCGTTATCTCGGCTATTTCCTGAACAAACCAACAGCAGCCCTATTTACCACGCACGGCAATACGGTAGCTCTCTTGGATGGGATGATTCTGTAAATAGTGGTTGGCCTGCGCCTGTAGGGCGGCGTTCCAGGTGGCTAAAATATAATGATCTTCGGTCAATAAAGGGGTGTTGTTCAACGCCAGTGGCACCGTTTCGTGCCAACCTAACGCAATGATCTCATCCGTCAAAAACAGAATGCGATTAAGGGGATTCTGAAACCGCTCCCGCAACCAATGGACCTTTTGCGGGATCCCCTCCACGCTCTCCACATAGTGGATCACCGCTCGGGGAAAACGTCCCCGTGCCAGCTCCGCTGCAAGGCTCTGTTTGACCACCACCAGTTTGATGCGCCCATTGTTAATATTACGTTTTTCAACCAGCTTTTGCGCATCCTCACTCTCAAAACTGCCCAACATTAGCCCGGTATCCAAATAAGCATTGCTCAAATAGAACTGCTCATCGCGCTCTTCTGTGTAGGCTATGTGACCCTCCGCCACATCGGCAATACCAAATCGCACAGCATCCAATAACGCATCCACCGACTTCATCTCAACAAACAGCACCTCACCCTCAGCCCGATCTTGCCGTGCTATCCCGCGCCCCAACTCGGGGATAATGCCTTCCCAACGCCCGGTTGTGCGATCCAGATGGGCGACATTACCCGACCCCTCATGCAGCGCCATACGTAGTACCCGCCCAACTTCAAAAAGCTCATCAACCCCACGCCCCCCCACAGGCGCTAAACCCGCCGGACGGGGGGTCAAAACCGCCAGTACCACCTGACAGCGGTTGTTACCCTTAGCCCCATGTAAATCCAACGTACTGACCCGCCAATAGGCAGGATCTTTGACCGATGCCTCTCTGCGCATGGTCTGCATAATCCGGCCCCGAACGGCCTCTCGTACGCGCAAATCATCTCTATCCGGTGCAGGACCGTACAAGGGCATGCAAACCTCAAAAGAGACCTCTAGCCCCGTGTCGCTCAATAGGCTGGTTACCTCACCCACCTTCACTTTAAACAGGGGCATCATACGCACGCCCAACCCAAACAGCAGCAGCAGAGCTACGCCTACTACAAATCGCGTCAAAAGACGATCCAGGCGGTGCGAAATGGGCGGTGTCTCAGTAACCATAACTTAGTGCTGGTTTGGATTAGGCACACACTGGGCACGACGCGCCATGGCTTGTACCATGCAACTCTCCATACTGGGATAGATACAGTGCACCCGCCACTTTTCAGCAATACAGTAGGGAGCCCCGCCGACGGGTTTAAGCATACCGTTTTGATTTAACTTGCACTCTCCATGGCTGCCCGCCGCCGCCGCCATACAGGCAGTAAACGAAGCATACACACAATGTATGCCCGCATCCCCATGTAGACAGTACAACCCCTGCCCGGCCCGTGCCTGGGGAACGATCCCCACCAACAGGGCCATAACCAACCCCACCAGGGTTAATGGACGCATCTCTCTACTCCTTTAGCGTTGGTAAAACGGCCTTACCCGCAACCGCCCTCAACCCCCAACAAATGCGGTGGCATCAATCTCCACCTTAACCCCTTTTGGCAACTTCGCCACCTGCACCGTAGCCCGCGCAGGAAAGGGTTCTGACAAGTAGGAAGCATAAATTTCGTTGACCGTGGCAAAGTCATCCATATCGGCCAAAAAAATTTGACACTTCACCACATCTTTAAACCCTCCCCCAGCCGCCTCTAAAATTGCCGCCAAATTCTGCATAACGCGATGGGTCTCTGCCCCCACATCGCCCTGCCCCACCACCACACCCGTAGTGGGATCTAAGGCAATCTGACCCGAAATATAGAGCCAACCATTCTGTTGAATGGCCTGACTGTATGGCCCAATCGCTTGGGGAGCGTGGGGGGTAGCAATGGCAATTTTTTGGTGCATGGGATTCCTCTTAACAAAACCGTTGGTCCAATTTGGGGCAGCAAGCTCGGGCCATAGAACCCCCAACGTACGCCTATTTTAACCCATTTATAGAAGTGACCTAGGCATTCATACGATCCACACTCCGCACCTCGGGTACAGAACGCAGGTTCGCCAAAACACGCTCTAGGTGGTCATGATTGATGACTTCTACTTCCAAAACCACCATGCAGGGATCGCGGTCGCGATCCTGCACATGCACATCCAACAGATTCGCCTTGGCCTCGGTAATCACCTGACTGATGGGGGTAAGCAGACCACGCCGATTACTCACCATAGCACGAATGCGCGCCGTGTGAGCCAGTAGCTTATCCCCACCCCAATTAATATCCTCTACCCAGCGCTCCGGTTGATCTTCCATACTCTTGAGGTTGTTGCAACTGATGCGGTGTAGCGTAATGCCCCGCCCTGTATTGATAATACCCACCACCACATCCCCCGGTAGGGGACTGCAACAGCGGGCCGCTTGCACGGCGATACCCTCCAACGCCCCAGTGAGCGCCAGTTTATCTCCGCGTCTCTCTACCCCGGCCCGTGCTACTTGGTTCTTACGCTCGGTAAACGCTGGCGCACTGCCCGGAAAGAGCTTGTGCACCACCTGTAAGGCCGAAACCCGCGAGATACCGATGTTATAGTAAAGATCATCAATATTTTCACAGCGGAAGGTTTCCAGCACAACACGTAGCTGTTTTTCTGTGATGGAACTACCTACCTTGCGCCCCTCACGTTCCAGTATCTCCCGACCCAGACCAATGGATTGCTGGCGCTGCTTCTCTTTGACAAAGCGGCCTATCCAATATTTGGCCTTGGAGGTCACCACAAACTGCAACCAGTTGGGGTTGGGCTCGCGATTTTTACCCGTGATAATGGAGATGGTATCCCCCGTCACCAAAGGGGTTTTTAGCGGTACAATACGGCCATTGATTTTAGCCCCCTGACAGCTATTACCCACTTGCGAGTGTACCGCATAGGCAAAATCAACCGGTGTTGCTTTACTGGGTAGGGTGATAATTTCTCCATTTGGCGTAAAGACATAAATCTCTTCTGGAAAGAGATCAAAGCGCACGTTCTCCACAAACTGACCTGGATCATCCACGCTCTCTTGTAGGGCCAGTAGATCTTTTAACCACGCATAACCGGTGGTGCTGTTGCCACCCCCCCCTTTACCCTTGTAGCTCCAGTGCGCCGCCACCCCGCTTTCGGCAATCTGGTGCATTTTTTCGGTACGTATCTGTATCTCAATTCGGTTGCCAAAGGGACCAAATACCACCGTGTGCAGCGACTGATAACCGTTGCGTTTGGGGATGGCCACATAATCTTTAAAACGCCCGGGGATCGGCTTAAATTCGCTGTGGATCATACCCAGCGTTCGATAACAATCCTCTTTATTCGGAACAATAATGCGGTACGCAATCAGATCAAACATATCGTCTAGGGTGATCTGTTTGCGGTTAATCTTGCTCCACACCGAATAAAGATGCTTTTCGCGACCAAACACTTGACCCTGAATATGGTGGCTGACCAGCTTATCTCCCAAAATGGCGATCACCTTCTGCACCACATCCTCACCACCCTTGCGACGCTCTAACACCTTGGCGCGAATGGCGTCATACTGCCCCGGCCACTGCATGCGGAAGGCCAGATCCTCCAACTCATTTTTCAGCCAATAGACCCCCAACCGGTGGGCTATGGGCGCATAGATCTCCATTACCTCGTGGGAGAGATTCGCCACCGATGCCACCGGACCCATGCGCATGGCCAAACGCAATTGGTGCAAACAAAGCACCAAGCGAATCAATATTACCCGAATATCCTTGGCCATGGCCAAAACCAGCTTACGAAAACCTTCCGCCTGATTTTCATCCCGCACCAAAATCGTGCCGTGATGAATCTCACCAATCATCTCCCCCACACTGCGGGGGGTCGGTGGCCCATCCTCCAGCGATGCTCCCTCTTCGGGTTCCTCGATGGTCGTCTCTTTTTGTTTTTTTTCAGGGGTACGTAAGGAGAGCAGGGAAATACGGGAGATACCCTCTAGCAAAAAGGCAATATCATCGCCAAAACGTTGTTTGACGGTATCCAGCTCAAAGCGTCGCTGGCTGTATGGGTGGACCAACAGCGCACAGGCTAGAGAGGCAACATCCATGCGCATTTTTAAGAGGGTTTTGGCAATAACCAGGGGATGAATCGGGGAGTCTCTATCTATTGTCTCGGCGGGCCATTGAATCTCCTCAAACAGATCCACAACCCTTTTCAGCGGTGACAGGTCGGCCTCAGCATGATAGCTGATAACACCCTCATAGATGGTATCCCACCCTTGCAAGCCGCAACCCCCCTTATGGTTGGTATGGTGTTGCAATTACGCTGGCGCACCACTCAAGTCACACAAATGGGGCTTGGTTTTCCAAGCCCCATTACTCAGCAACGAACAGTGCTTCAGAAACCCAGATCCTCGGCTTCATCCAAACCCAAGCCCAGGTCATCTTCTTCACCCTGTAGATCATTGGCAGCATCGCCATCGGCAAGATCGTCAGAAACAGCAAGATCGGCTATTTCAAAGCGAATCACCTCATCCACCACCTCTTCTTCGACTACCGTCTCTTCCATACGACGCAGATCATCCATATTTAACTTGGACTCGGCAATCTCACGCAGAGCAACCACGGTATTTTTATCACGATCCACTGAAACCTCGGGCTCAGCACCCTTGGCCAGCTGGCGGGCCCGCTTGGCGGCCAAAATCACCAACTCAAAGCGGTTGGAAACATGTTGTACACAATCATCAACGGTAACGCGTGCCATCGGCTTCTCTCTTTAAGCTTGCTGCTGTAGCATTGCTTGAAAAGCATAATGTGGTTAGCGGCCTATGTAGCCTAACCACCCTATGCAAAGGTTTTCAAGATAGGTTGAATTGTAGCCTGCATGCGCCCCCGCCGCAATCTTTCTGCCACAAGCACCGCAGAAAGTTCTACCTTCGCTTGGGCCAGATCATCGTTTACCACCACATAGTCAAACTCATCCCAGTGGGAAAACTCGGCGGCGGCTTGCTGCATGCGTTTTTGAATCACCTCTTCGCTGTCGGTCTTACGGCCCCGTAAACGGATCTCTAATTTATCCTGCGCGGGCGGTGCAATAAAGATACTCACCACATCATGGGCGTCCATATTGTCACGTATTTGCCGTGCACCCTGCCAATCAATATCTAGCAGCACCACATGGCCTGCTTCAATATGCTCCTTAACAAACCCACGATCCGTGCCATAATAGTTACCGAATACCTCGGCCCACTCCAGAAAGCAGCCCTGCTCGATCCGTGTTTCAAATCTGTTTTTATCCACAAAAAAATAGTGGGTACCCTCTTCTTCACCTGGCCGCGCACCCCGTGTGGTGGTCGAGACCGAAAGGGCTATATTAGGCTGGGTTGCCATCAAATGGCGGGTCAAGGTGGTCTTGCCCGTGCCGGATGGTGCCGAAACAATCAGGGCAAAGCCCCTGGTCTGTAACATGCGCGAATCCCCCCCTACTCCAGATTTTGTACCTGCTCCCGGATCTTCTCGATGGCTACTTTCATATCCACACCAATACGGGAAATGGTCGGATCTTGGGGTTTGGAGCAGAGGGTGTTGGACTCCCGATTAAGCTCCTGGCAAAGAAAATCTAAACGCCGCCCCACTGGCTCACTGAGCTCTAACGTGTCACGCATCTCACGAATATGGATCGAAAGACGCTCCAACTCCTCTGATACATCCACCTTGGTCAGCAAATAGCCCACCTCTTGCGCCATGCGCGCGGGATCGGCAGGATTTTCTGCAATCTGCGCCAACTTTTCGTGCAGACGCTTCTCCAAAATCTCCCGCACTCTGGGTAGATCCGCCTCGATCTGCTGGGCCAACTGCTCCAGCTCGTGTAGGCGCTCCAAAATACCCTGCGCCAGCGCGGCCCCTTCGCGACCACGAAACTGGGTCATCTCCTCACAAGCAGACTCAAGCAAGCTGTCCGCTTGGTGCCAAATCTCTTCCAACTGCTGGCTATCCCACGCAACGGGCAACTCCTTGAGCACCCCAGGCCAGGAGAGCAGCCGATCCATACTGAGCTCACCACGGTGAGAGCCATCCAGTTCGCGCATGTTCTTCTCAGCCGCCAGGATCTGACCAAGCCGTTCCCGATCAAGCTGCATTTTAACCTGACTGGGGCCATCCTGCTGCATGGTCAGTGTCGCCTCCACCGAACCACGCGCAAAGTGCCCCCGTAGACGTTGGCGAAACCGTGGCTCCGCATCCAAAAAGAGATCGGGTAGACGCAGATTCATCTCTAAAAAGCGTTGGTTGACACTGCGCAAACGCCAAGCAAGACGCATGCCCTGCACGCTCGCTTCGCTCCGACCAATGCCGGTCATACTGTTGGGCATAACCACTCCTACTGATCTTCATGGGAGACCTATCCGCCACCCCTGCTTGCGCCCTGGAACCGGTTTACTCAGATCGCACGTATGGACCAGTGTGGGGTCTAACCGAACCGACAAACATGGTTGCACAAATGGCAAAAGGGGCGCCTTGAGCAGGCGCCCCTCCAGTCCGACAAAAGAGGCGGTGCAGTTAGCCGTGAATCGCTTCGTGCTTAGCCAGCAACTCTTCTTCGCTCTCAACATGGTCGGGGTCCTGCTCGATGCACTCTACCGGGCAGACCGAGACGCACTGAGGCTCATCAAAAGAACCTTTACACTCAGAGCAGAGGTCAGGATGAATATAATAGATGTCGGAGTCTACATCAGAACCATCGGTGATGGCCTCATTGGGACACTCAGGCAGACAAACATCACAGTTGGTGCAATCTTCATTGATAATCAGAGCCATTACGTTGTTCCTCTCAGAAAAAAGGATTCTATCCTCACAGGTCGCCCTTCGCATGCTAGTTAACAGACTTGGCACGCCTTGGCAAGAAAAACCGTACACGCACACCTGTTTAGCGGTATAACCGCGTTTAGGTGAGAACGCCTCCCACTTACGGAAACATCGGCAAACTGTCAAGCGCCGTTGTTTCATCCCATCCGGTCATCAGGTTAAAGTTCTGTACCGCAGCCCCAGAAGCACCCTTAACCAGATTATCGATAACTGAAACGATGATCAACCATCCACTACGTAGATCTTCTGTCACGCCCATATGGCAAGCATTACTGCCGCGCACATCGGAGGTGGCCGGCATATCCCCATGGGGTAACACCGTCACAAAAGGCTCATCCCGGTAGCGTGTCATTAAAGTATCCCGCACCCGTTGTGCATTCACCCCACTTGTTGGGCGTAGATAGCAGGTCGAAAGTATACCACGGCTTTGAGGCAAAAGGTGGGGGGTAAAACGTATTTTAATCTCTTTCCCCGCTGCCAAAGCCAAATTTTGCTCCATCTCTGGGATATGCCGGTGTGCCTCTACTTTATAGGCTTTAAATCCTTCTGACAACTCAGCAAACAGCGTGCCCTGCGCAGGAGAACGCCCCGCCCCACTCACACCCGACTTACTATCCGCAATGACCAGTGCTGGATCAATCATGCCCTCTTGTAAGAGCGGAAAGAGCGGCAGCTGCACCGAGGTTGGATAACAGCCAGGGTTCGCCACCAAGTTGGCCCCTTTGATGGATTCACGAAACAGTTCGGGCAACCCATAAGCCGCCTGTGGCAGCAGTTCCGGGGCCAAATGTTGTGTACCATACCAATGGGCATAGGTCTCGGCGCTTTTAAGCCGGAAGTCGGCGGATAGATCCACCACCTTAGCCCCCCGCTGTAACAGCTCTGGCACCACCTCCATGGAGGTGACATGGGGCAAGGCACAGAAGATAAAGTCCGCCGCCTCGCAAGCCTTTTTAGCATCCATGGGTTGGCAGATCAAATGTCCCACCGCTTGAAGATGGGTATAGACCTTGGCAATGGATTGACCCGCAAACCGTTCGGAGCTCACAAAGCTCAACTCAGCGCCAGGGTGTCGATGCAATAACCGGATAAGTTCACCACCGGTGTAACCAGTTGCGCCCAAGATGGCAACCCGCAGGGTGCGACCCATGTTTCCAATCCTCAACCATCAGAGGGTAAAAAAAGGCACATTCTCTACCCCTTTACCCTAGGATGTAAACCCAAAAAAAAGAGGAGGGCCCCATAAGGAGCCCCCCTCTTTATAAAACCCCATCTCAACAGGCTTAACGCTTGGAGAACTGGGTGCTCTTACGTGCCTTGTGGCGACCGTACTTTTTACGCTCAACGGTACGCGCATCACGGGTTAGAAAACCCGCTTTTTTCAGGGCCGGACGCAGCGCTTCATCATAATCCACCAGCGCTTTGGAAATACCGTGCTTGATGGCCCCGGCTTGACCCGATACCCCACCGCCATGCACATTGACCAATACGTCAAACTTATTTTCCATCTCGGTGACGGAGAAGGGCTGGTTTACCACCATACGCAGCACAGGACGGCCAAAATAGACATCCATCGGCTTTTGGTTGATGGTCACTTTACCGCTGCCAGGCACGATGCGTACACGGGCCACAGACTCTTTACGCTTACCAGTGGCATTGAAGGTTTCTTGAGCCATGATCTCTCTCCCTTAACCCAATTTCAGTTCTTCAGGCTGTTGTGCCGTATGCGGATGCTCAGACCCTTTATACACATTCAGCTTACGAAACATTTGACGGCCCAAGACATTTTTGGGCAGCATGCCTTTAATCGCTTTCTCCAGCACCCGCTCGGGGTGGTTGCCAGAAAGCTCTTTATCGGCGGTAATGGATTTTAGGCCACCAGGAAACCGAGAATGCCAGTAGTAGACCTTATCGTTGCGCTTGTTGCCGGTAAAACGCACCTTCTCCGCATTGACGATGATGATGTTATCACCACAATCCATGAACGGCGTATAGGTAGGCTTATGCTTACCGCGCAGACGCTTGGCCACTTCCGATGCCAAACGACCCACCACCATATCGGTGGCGTCGATGACATACCATTTACGTTCAATTGTGCTTGGTTTTGCCACGAAACTTTTCACGGCGGTTCCTCCATTTTCTAATACACGAAAGCCGGAGCAATGGATGGCCCCGGCCCGGTTATTGTTATCATTGAGTTCACTCTTGCGTTGAACTCTTGGTGGTGCTTATACACCACCAGGATCTTTTAAACCAGAAAAAAGATCCAGATACTGGACGGTCATCCTCCCGCCCAGAAACTCAAAAAAGGCCAGATTGGCCTTTTTGATTATAAAGTTATAAGGATTTCCGGCGGTGTCCTACTTTCCCACGTCTTAAGACGCAGTATCATCGGCGCTAAGGGGCTTAACTTCCGAGTTCGGGATGGGATCGGGTGTGACTCCCTCGCTATCTCTACCGGAAATCCTTATCTTGAGGGCCATCACCATAGAGGGGGCCGATATGTTTGGTCCGAACCGGGTTTAACCGGGTGAGTTGGACAACTGAGGGGAATGGGCTGCGGCTGTGGTATATATAGAAGTCAGTGGATCGATTAGTACAGGTTAGCTGCATGGGTTACCCCACTTCCACATCCTGCCTATCAACGTGGTGGTCTTCCACGGATCTCATAGGGAAAATTCATCTTGAGGTGGGTTTCCCGCTTAGATGCTTTCAGCGGTTATCCCTTCCAAGCGTAGCTACCGGGCGATGCCGTTGGCACGACAACCCGAACACCAGAGGCTTGTCCACTCCGGTCCTCTCGTACTAGGAGCAGATCCTCTCAATTTTCCAAACGCCCACGGCAGATAGGGACCGAACTGTCTCACGACGTTCTGAACCCAGCTCGCGTACCGCTTTAATTGGCGAACAGCCAAACCCTTGGGACCAACTACAGCCCCAGGATGCGATGAGCCGACATCGAGGTGCCAAACCTCCCCGTCGATGTGAACTCTTGGGGGAGATCAGCCTGTTATCCCCGGAGTACCTTTTATCCGTTGAGCGACGACCCTTCCTCTCGGAATCGCCGGATCACTATGACCTACTTTCGTACCTGCTCGACTTGTCAGTCTCACAGTCAGGCTCGCTTATGCCATTACACTCTACGGTTGATTTCCGACCAACCTGAGCGAACCATCGTGCGCCTCCGTTACTGTTTGGGAGGCGACCGCCCCAGTCAAACTACCCACCATGCACTGTCCTGACGCCGGATAACGGCGCGCAGTTAGATACCAAAGAGAGCCAGGGTGGTATTTCAAGGGTGGCTCCACATGAGCTGGCGCTCACGCTTCAAAGCCTCCCACCTATCCTACACAAACTGTCTCTAGTACCAATGCAAAGCTATAGTAAAGGTTCACGGGGTCTTTCCGTCTTGCCGCGGGTATGCTGCATCTTCACAGCAAATTCAATTTCACTGAGCCTCTGATAGAGACAGCGGGGAAGTCGTTACGCCATTCGTGCAGGTCGGAACTTACCCGACAAGGAATTTCGCTACCTTAGGACCGTTATAGTTACGGCCGCCGTTTACTGGGGCTTCGATTCAGAGCTTGCACCCCTCCTCTTAACCTTCCAGCACCGGGCAGGCGTCAGACCCTATACTTCATCTTGCGATTTAGCAGAGTCCTATGTTTTTGGTAAACAGTCGCTCCCCCCTAGTCACTGCGGCCCCCTTCTGCTCCAGCCGTAAAGGCCTTCACATACAAGAGGCACCCCTTCTCCCGAAGTTACGGGGCAATTTTGCCGAGTTCCTTTACCAGAGTTCTCTCACACGCCTTAGAATTCTCATCCCACCCACCTGTGTCGGTTTGGGGTACGGTCTCTCATAACCTGAAGCTTAGAGGCTTTTCTTGGAAGCTTGGAATCAATCAGTTCGCCTAGTGGCTCCACATCACGCCTCAGTCTTAACAGTCCGGATTTACCTAGTCTGTCAACCTACACGCTTGTCCCGGGACTACCAACGCCCGGTAGATCTATCCTTCTCCGTCCCCCCATCGCAGTTATAAGAGGTACAGGAATATTAACCTGTTTCCCATCGGTTACGCATCGTATGCCTCACCTTAGGGGCCGACTAACCCTACGCGGAATAGCCTTGCGTAGGAAACCTTGGGTTTTCGGCGTCAAGGATTCTCACCTTGATTATCGTTACTCATGTCAGCATTCTCACTTCCGATACCTCCACCGCTCCTCTCGGTACGGCTTCAACGGCTTACGGAACGCTCTCCTACCATGCCTCGCGGCATCCATATCTTCGGTGCATACTTTGAGCCCCGTTATATTTTCGGCGCAGGACCACTCGACCAGTGAGCTATTACGCTTTCTTTAAAGGGTGGCTGCTTCTAAGCCAACCTCCTGGCTGTCAGGGCATTCCCACATCCTTTCCCACTTAAGTATGACTTGGGGACCTTAGATGATGGTCTGGGCTTTTTCCCTCTCGACTACGGACCTTAGCACCCGCAGTCTGTCTCCCGAACTATAACATGACCGGTATTCGGAGTTTGGTTAGGTTTGGTAAGGCTTTGGGCCCCCCTAGCCCATCCAGTGCTCTACCCCCGGCATGCCAATTCGAGGCACTACCTAAATAGTTTTCGGAGAGAACCAGCTATTTCCGAGTTTGTTTAGCCTTTCACTCCTACCCACAGTTCATCCCCCCATTTTTCAACATAGGTGGGTTCGGTCCTCCAGTGCGTGTTACCGCACCTTCAACCTGACCATGGGTAGATCACTCGGTTTCGGGTCTAATCTACGAAACTTAACGCCCTATTCAGACTCGCTTTCGCTTCGCCTACACTTTCGCTTAAGCTTGCTACGCAGATTAACTCGCTGACCCATTATACAAAAGGTACGCCGTCAGGC